>CAIQOV010000055.1 GCA_903873585.1 uncultured Rhodobacterales bacterium | reverse complement strand
CCTGGCGGCATCATCCAGTTCCTGCGCGACGAAGAGTGTGACCCCGACCTCATCCAACGCATAATGGCCGACGAGAAAAACCGTTAAGTCCAGACGGCCCTCGGCGTAGGTTTACGTTTCAGGGGGCGCAGATAGCCGCAGTCGCGGTGCAACAACGAGGTGTCCGCATTGCGCTGGCTTGCCGGGCCTTTGGGGTCAGCGAGACGTGCTATCGCTGTGGCCCAAAGTTACGGGCGCCGAATGAGCAGATTGGCGATCTTCTGACAGGCCTGACGGATGCCCGCAAAACTTGGGGGTTTGGCCTGTGTTTTCTACATTTGCGCAACGTGAAGGGCCATCCAGATCGTGAAATTCTTAGCTGTTTCTTGGATCTGTTTCAGGAGCAATGTCGTGTAGGCGTGGGCGCCTATCTCGCTGCGTTGAGATGGCCCAGCACCTTTTTCCAAGCGCCTCCCTTAGCAAATCGGCCTGCATGCTCAGGTCAGCATACATCCGCTTCAGGCGACGGTTCCATTCGCCGGAAAAACGATCTCCCAGATCGTTTTCTGATCCGGCTCAAACTTTCATCGCTTTCATCTGGCTGATCAAGGATGCATCCATGCCGCCATACTTCGATCGCCACTTGTAAAAAGAGGCGCTGCTCATGCCATGTTCTCGGCAAAGCTCAGCCACCGGCACGCCGCCTTCAGCTTGTCGCAAGATCGCGATGATCTGCGCCTCAGTGTATCTGCTTGTCTTCATGCGAAATCTCCTCATGCATCTTGCCGAGAAAATTCTACTTATGCAGCCCCTTACTGTCGGGGGGGGTACCCCCACCTAAGTTCTTATCACAAATCCCCGCGCGATTTGGTTGCGAACTAAGAAAATCATCAAAACGCCCGGTATCAATGAAAACACCGTCATAGCCATGACAAGGCCCCAATCGGTGCGAAACGTGAATAAGGCGGTGATGGCTTGGGTGATCGGTTTTCCGGCTGTTACCGTCAAGATGCGGGCGAAAACCACCTCAACCCAAGAGAATATAAAACAGAAAAAAGCCGCTACCGCGATGCCGGGTGCAATGGCGGGTATCAGAAAGCGCACGAAAAAACCAGTGCGACTGTGCCCGTCTAAGAAGGCCATCTCGTCGAATGATCTTGGTATGGCTGCGATGAAGCTTTCCAAAATCCAGATCGCAATCGGCAGGTTGAAAACGCAGTGCACAAGCGCGATGCCGATGGGTGAATTGACCAGCCCAGCGCGGGCGAACAAAATAAAAATTGGCAGTGAAAGCACGACCGGCGGCGTTACGCGAAAGGCGAGAAGGAACATCAAGAAATGCCTGTCGCCGATAAAACTATACCGTGCCAAGCCATAAGCAGCGGGTAGGCCCGCAATCAAGCAAAAGGCCACGTTTAACAGCACATAAGTTACAGAATTACCTACGGATGCCCGCAATTCTGGTGTGCGCAGGATGTTAAGGTAATTATGAAAACCGACCGATCCCATCGGCACGCCGTCGGCTTCAAGTGTTGCGGTAAAGCTTAAAACGATGGCTTGGCCCAAAGGCAAAAGTACAAAACTCGCCAAGACAATGCAGGCAACAAGGCGCAGGACGCCGGCATGGTTCATTGCGGTTGCGCCCCTTCCGGATCACCCGTTTGCCGAAGTTTGACAAAGACCCACACCAGCGTCAGCACAAACACAAAATCCACCATCGCGCGGGCGGCGGCGGTGCCGTAGCTGTAAGCCTTTATGTCTTCACCCAATTCTAGCGAAAGAAAGGTTGTCGCATCATTCGGGCCACCGGCGTTGATCGTCATCACCTCGGTGTAGATCATGAAACTGTCGACCAGCCGCAGCAGCAATACGATCCACAATGCACCCGATATTTGCGGCAATTCGATCCAGCGAAACACCCCCCACCGTGAGGCGCTATCGACCGCCGCCGCCTGATAATAGGCCGGTTGAATGGATGACAAGCCCGCATAGGCCAAAACCACCACCAGTCCAAGCCAATGCCATGTATCCACCAGCAAGATCAGCGCCCAAGTGTGCAGCGGGTTGAATTTGTAATCCAGCGTCAAATGAAAGGCGCTTAGGGCTTGGCCGCCCAACCCCTCGGGGCGGATTAAGGCCAGCCAAAGACCGGCAATCATATTGGTGGGCACCACCAAAGGAATAGCCAAGCACATCAGCATCAGGCTTGCCCCACGCGGCCCAATTTTGCGCAGCATCAAGGCAATGGCGATGCCCAAAGGCAGTTGAATGGTAAGCGCCAACGTTGAAAATAACGCGCTACGCCCAAGGCTGAACCAAAAGCGCGGGGTTGATACGATCATGGCGTACCAATCCGTTCCAACCCAAAACACCTTGTTCAAACTGAAAATGTCATGAAACGAATAGTTCAGCACAGCCAACAGTGGCAAAACGGCGACAAAGATCATCACGCATGCGGCAGGCAGCAACAGCGCCCAAGCGGCATTGTTATGCGGTTTCATGCCAAACCTGTCGATTTGAAAGGCTGCGGCACAGCGCTCATGGCAGGTTGATCTTGGTTTGCCATTCGCGGCAGCGCTGGGTTAAATCGTCGGGCAGGGGCAGGTCGGTAAACACCTCTGAAATCTCGCGCAGCGAGGCCAAGCGCACCGGAGCTGAACGCGCCAGTTTAGAGTGATCGCAAACCAGAAAGGTGCGCCGCGCTTGGCGGATGATGGCTTTCGCCACGCGCACCTCTGCCAAGTCATAATCTAACAGCTCCCCCTCGGCATCCAAGGCCGATGCGCCGATGATGGCAACATCAACCTTGAATTGTTCAAAGAAATGCGTGGTCAACTCGCCCACCAAGCCGCCATCCGACCGGCGCAGCGCCCCGCCTGCCACCATAACATCGCAGCCGGGGTTGGCGGCGAGAATATTGGCCACGTTCATGTTGTTCGTGATGACCGTTAGATTGCGGTGGTGCAGCAACTCGCGCGCCACAGCTTCGGTCGAGGTGCCAAGGTTAATGATGATCGAACAATTGTCGGGAATCGCCGCCGCGCAGGCGCGCGCAATCGCTGCCTTAGCCCCCTCGTTCAGGCGGCGGCGCTCGTCATAGCCCAGATTGGCCACACCCGTGCGCGGCACAGCGCCGCCGTGCACCCTGTCCAGATAACCCGTGTCGGCCAGTTCGGTCAGGTCGCGGCGGATGGTTTGCAAGGTGACATCAAAGCGCTGTGCAAGGTCTTCAACCACCACACGGCCTTCGGTTTTGGCGATATCCAAAATTTCGCTTTGCCGAAAACTTAGCGCCATTTCATGTTCCTTTTTGCGTTTACAGCGCCTGGACGATGTTCCATCAGCTTGCTGAATTGATCAAGCCCTTTTGCTGTGCGGGCCGAAAATCGCCCTATTTCTGGATATTTCTGCGCCGCAGCGCGGTTTTTGCCCGCCTTCGCAACAACATGCCATCACTAGGCTGAAAATGCTGCAAATGCGCATAAATGTTCGCTTTGCGCATATTGGCAAAAATGCGAAGAAAATAGTTGACAGGGACGCAGGAGTAAGGACTTTTGGTGCAGGTTCGGGAGGACTTTGCATGGCCAGTCCAGACCAGCCCAATGTGGCTGATCTTTTCATTATCGGCGGCGGCATCAACGGCTGCGGAATCGCACGCGATGCGGTGGGCCGCGGTCTGTCTGTCGTTCTGGCCGAGCAGGGCGATCTGGCGCAGGCAACCTCTTCGGCTTCGACCAAACTGTTTCACGGCGGCTTGCGCTATCTTGAGTATTTTGAGTTTCGCTTGGTGCGCGAAGCGCTGGAAGAGCGCGAAACCTTGCTTGCGGCCATGCCCCACATCTCTTGGCCAATGCGCTTTGTTCTGCCCTATCATGCCGATATGCGCTTTGAAGGCGATACCCCCACGGGCCGATTGATTGCCGCCTTTATGCCTTGGATGAAGGGGCGCAGGCCGGCTTGGTTAATCCGCCTTGGGTTGTTTATGTATGACACGATGGGGGGCCGCAAAATATTGCCCGCCACCCGCACGCTTGATCTGCGTGCCGATCCGGCCGGAAAGCCGCTGAAAACGCGCTTTGCGCGGGCTTACGAATATTCCGATTGCTGGATCGAAGATTCAAAGCTTGTGTCGCTCAACGCCCGCGATGCGGCAGAAAAGGGCGCGGTTATCCTGACGCGCACCCGTGTGGTCAGCGCTGAACGGCACGGCGATCTGTGGCAGATTGTGACGCAGGGTGTGGATGGCCCGCAAACCCACCACGCGCGGGCCTTGGTCAATGTGGGCGGGCCTTGGGTTGAAGACATCATCCGCAATGTGGCGCGGATCAATTCGACCGAAGGGGTGCGCTTGGTGCGCGGGTCGCACATCGTCACCAAAAAGCTGTATGACCATGACCGTTGCTATTTCTTCCAAGGCGAAGATGGCCGCATCATCTTTGCCATTCCTTATGAACAGGATTTCACCCTGATCGGCACGACCGACAAAGACCACCAAGGCCCCCCCGGCGATCCGCATTGCACCGATGAAGAGCGTGATTACCTGTGCGCCTTTGCCAGCCAGTATTTCGCCAAGCCCGTCACCGCCGCCGATGTGGTCTGGACCTATTCTGGAGTGCGCCCGCTGTATAATGACGGGGCCAAATCGGCCACGGCGGCCACGCGCGATTATGTGCTGAGCCTTGATGAAAACGGTGCGCCCTTGCTGAACGTGTTCGGTGGCAAGATCACCACCTATCGCCGCTTGGCCGAAGGCGCGCTTGCCAAACTCGCCCCCTATTTCCCCAAGGCCAAAGCCGCGTGGACGGCGCGCGTGCCGCTACCGGGCGGCAATTTTGCTGTGGGCGATGTGGGGCGTTTGACGGCTGAATTGCGCCAAAGCTACCCGTTCTTGACCGACTACTGGGCCGCCCGCCTTATTCGCGCGTACGGGGTCGAAGCGGCCGTGATGCTGCAAGGGGCGCGCAGCGCTGCCGATTTGGGCCGTGATTTTGGCGCAACCTTGACACAAGCCGAAGTGCGCTGGCTGATGACCCATGAATTCGCCCGCGCTGCCGCCGATGTGGTTTGGCGGCGCACAAAATTGGGGCTTCGCATGACGCCCGCGCAAATTGCACAGTTAGAGGACTTCATGGCGCAAGACCTAAGCCCCCAAGCGGGTGCACCGCGCTCTGAAAAGAGGGTATCGCATGGCGCTTGAGTTGAAAGCTGCAAGCCGGATTGTCAAAGGGCAGGTCTATATCCAGCCCACCGATCTGGTGCTGGAAAAAGGCACGATGAATGTGCTTTTGGGGCCAACCTTGTCGGGCAAAACCTCGCTCATGCGGCTGATGGCGGGGCTGGATGTGCCCAGCTCGGGCAGCATTTACTGGCACGGGGCAGATGTCACTGGCCAGCGCGTGCAAGATCGCAAAGTGGCGATGGTCTATCAGCAGTTCATCAATTACCCCGCCATGTCGGTTTATGATAACATCGCCTCACCGATGCGGTTGATGGGCAAATCTGCGGCCGAGGTTGACAGGGCCGTCAGATCCACCGCCGAAATGCTGAAACTGACCCCCCTGTTGCAGCGCAAACCTTTGGAATTGTCAGGCGGCCAGCAACAGCGCTGCGCCTTGGCGCGGGCTTTGGTGAAAGGCGCTGGGCTGGTCTTGCTTGATGAACCTTTGGCCAACCTTGACTACAAACTGCGCGAGGAGTTGCGCGCCGAAATCCCGCGCATTTTCGAAGAGTCTGGTGCGATTTTTGTCTATGCCACCACCGAACCCGAAGAAGCCCTTTTGCTGGGCGGCAACACCGCCACGATGTGGGAAGGGCGGATCACGCAATTCGGCCCGACCCCGCAGGTCTACCGCCAACCCGCCGACGCCATCACCGCGCGCCTGTTCAGCGAACCGCCGATGAACTTTGTGGCTTGTGTAAAGGCGGGCCACCAGATCCATTTCGGGGCTGATACCCACGCCCCCGCCGATGGGCATTTGGCGGGCCTGCCCGATGGCGCCTATACCGCCGGTTTTCGCGCCAATCATCTCCATTTGAACGCGCATTCCGGCCATTCGGTGTCTTTCGCCTGCGACGTTACGGCAACAGAAATCACCGGTTCGGAAACTTTCTTGCACGCCAGCCACGGCGACAACCGCTGGGTCGGGCTGGTGCACGGCGTGCATGCGCTGGCAACGGGGCAAAGTGTCGAACTGTGGCTAGACCCGACCCATGTCTATTTCTTTGATCCTGCGGGCCGCCTTGCTGCCCCTGCGGCCTATGCGGTGGGGGGCTGAACGATGGCACAGATTACGCTGAAAAACCTTGCCCACAGCTACCTGCCCAACCCCAAGGGTGAAGCGGACTTTGCCCTGAAGGAAATGGACCATGTCTGGCAAGACGGCGGGGCCTATGCCCTGCTTGGGTCGTCGGGCTGTGGCAAGACGACCTTGCTCAACATCATCTCGGGCATAGTGCGGCCCAGCCATGGCCGCGTGCTGTTTGGCGACCGCGATGTGACCGACCAAGAAACCGCTGCGCGTAACATCGCGCAAGTTTTCCAATTTCCCGTGGTCTATGACACGATGACCGTGCGCGAAAATCTTGCCTTCCCCTTGCGCAACCGTGGCATGGACGCGGCCTATATCGCGGCGCGGGTGGGCCATATTGCGCAGATGATCGGCATGGAAGATCGCCTTAACCGCAAGGCGCGCGGGCTTACGGCAGATGCCAAGCAAAAGATCAGCCTTGGGCGCGGCATGGTGCGCGAAGACGTCAACGCCATTTTGTTTGACGAACCCCTCACCGTGATCGACCCGCATATGAAATGGGAGTTGCGCACCCAGCTTAAGCAACTGCACCGCCAGCTTGGCCATACCATGATTTATGTGACGCATGACCAGACCGAGGCGCTGACCTTCGCCGACAAAGTGGTTGTCATGTATGACGGCCGTGTGGTGCAAATGGGCACGCCAGAAGAGCTGTTTGAAACCCCCGCCCATACCTTTGTGGGCTATTTCATCGGCTCTCCGGGTATGAACCTGCTAGAGGCGACTGTCACCGGCAACCGCGCCCATCTGCATGGCTGCGAAGTGGCGCTAGGTGCCAGCTATGCGCCGCCTTCTGGGCGCAGCCAAATCGGCATTCGTCCCGAATATTGCAGCCTGACCAGCGGCGCGGGCCTGCCCGTTACGCTGCGCCGTGTCGAAGACGTGGGCCGCCACCGCATCATCCGCGCTGAGCTGTTCGGCCAAGCCTTCAACCTGATCGCGCCCGAGGGCATGGCGATTGACGCCGATATGACGCGCGTCGTCTTTGCGCCTGACAAGATCAACGTCTTTGCCGATGACTGGCGCGTTGCAGCCCAAGGGGCCGTGTGATGGATAAGACCCAAAACAACAAAGCGTGGTTCTTGGTGTTGCCGGTCTTGGTGATCGTGGCCTTTTCCGCCGTGATACCGCTGATGACCGTGGTCAACTATTCGGTCAACGACACCTTTGGCGAGAACGAGTTTTTCTGGAACGGTCTTGGCTGGTTTGAAGACATGATCGCCTCTGACCGGATGCACAGCGCCTTGGGGCGGCAGGTGCTGTTTTCGGCGATTATCTTGGCGATAGAGGTGCCCTTGGGCATCTTCATCGCGCTGAACATGCCCAAGAAAGGCTTTTGGGCCAGTTTCTGTTTGGTGCTGATGGCGCTGCCCTTGCTGATCCCGTTCAACGTGGTTGGCACGATCTGGCAGATTTTTGGCCGTGTCGACATTGGCCTTTTGGGCCACGGTTTGGCCAGCTTGGGGGTTGATTACAACTACACCAGTGATGCGCTGGATGCTTGGATCACGATCATCGTGATGGATGTGTGGCACTGGACCTCGCTTGTGGCCTTGCTGTGCTATGCCGGTTTGCAATCTATCCCGCAGGCCTATTACCAAGCCGCACGGATCGACCAAGCCAGCCGGTGGAGTGTGTTTCGCTTTATCGAGCTGCCCAAGATGTCGGGGGTCTTGCTGATCGCGGTGCTGTTGCGCTTTATGGACAGCTTCATGATCTACACCGAGCCTTTTGTTGTGACGGGCGGCGGGCCGGGCAATTCGACCACCTTCTTGTCGATTGATCTGGTGAAGATGGCGGTGGGGCAGTTTGACCTTGGGCCTGCGGCGGCCTTCTCGATCATGTATTTCTTGGTGATCTTGCTGGTGTCTTGGGTGTTTTACACCGTCATGACCACCCTTGATAACGCGGAGACGAAATGATGCGCGTTCGCTCTTCTGCCATCGTCATGACCTTGTATCTGCTGTTCTTGCTGATCCCGATCTATTGGCTGATCAACATGAGCTTAAAGACCAACACCGAGATCACATCCACCTTCACCCTTATTCCCGCGACCCTGACTTTTGCCAATTATGTCACGATCCTGACCGACCCGTCGTGGTATATGGGCTATGTCAACTCGCTGATTTATGTCGTGCTGAACACGCTGATCTCGATCACCGTGGCGCTGCCTGCGGCCTATGCCTTTTCGCGCTACAGCTTTATGGGCGACAAGCACCTGTTCTTTTGGCTGTTGACCAACCGCATGTCACCGCCAGCCGTCTTTGCGCTGCCCTTCTTCCAGCTTTATTCCAGCGTGGGCCTGTTTGACACGCATATCGCCGTGGCCTTGGCGCATTGCCTGTTCAACGTGCCCTTGGCGGTGTGGATCTTGGAAGGTTTCATGCGCGGCGTGCCCAAAGAGATTGACGAGACGGCCTATATCGACGGCTACGGGTTCGGCCGCTTCTTCATCCGCATCTTCATGCCGCTGATCGCCAGCGGCATCGGGGTGGCGGCGTTCTTTTGCTTCATGTTCTCGTGGGTGGAACTGCTTTTGTCGCGCACGCTGACCTCGGTCTATGCCAAATCCATCGCGTCAACCATGACACGCACGGTTTCGGCCAGCGGGATGGATTGGGGGGTTCTGGCGGCGGCAGGGGTGTTGACGATTATCCCCGGCGCTTTGGTGATCTACTTTGTGCGCAACTACATAGCCAAGGGCTTTGCCCTGGGGAGGGTGTGATGACCGCTGCCCGCTGGAACAGCCTATACCTTGGCCTTGGGGTCTTGATGGCCGCGATCCTTGCGTTTCTTGTGTGGTCTGTGCCGCGCGATGACAGCGGGATGTTGTGGTATGACCCGATGATCCCCGGCGGCTGGATGGCTTGGACCTTTCCGGTGGCCTTGTTCTTCTATCTTATCGCCAGCTTGCTGATCATCTTCACCCTGCTGGCCATTCGCTTTCCCGAAACACCCCGTCGCGGCATCTTGCGCATTGAAACCACGCGCGGCGACCGGTTGTTCATCACGCTCTTGGGCTCGGCCTATATCAATCTGGTCTGGCTCTTTTTCTTCGGTGCGCCGCTGACATGGCCGCTGATCCTAAGCCTGCTTTATGCCACAGCGGTGTTTCGCTGGGTGTAAAACAGGACGAACGACGCCGGACGGGTGGGCAATGCCTACCCCAAGGCAAGACGGCAAGACCAAGACTCATCAACTTCTGGGAGGAAAAAAGTGAGACTAAGACACACCACAACCGCGATGGCGCTTGCGCTGATCGCCTGCGGCATGCCGGCTTTCGCCGACATGGATGCAGCCAAGGCGTTCTTGGATACCGAAATCGGCGACCTGTCCACGCTCAGCCGCGCGGATCAAGAAGCCGAAATGCAATGGTTCGTCGATGCCGCCAAGCCCTATGCAGGCATGGAAATCAAGGTCGTCTCGGAAACCATCGGCACGCATGAATACGAATCCAAAGTGCTGGCTCCGGCCTTCACCGCCATCACCGGCATCAAGATCACCCACGATCTGATCGGTGAAGGCGACGTTGTTGAAAAGCTGCAAACGCAAATGCAGTCGGGCGAAAACATCTATGACGCCTATATCAACGACTCTGACCTGATCGGCACCCACTGGCGCTATCAGCAGGCCCGCAACCTGACCGACTGGATGGCAGGCGAAGGCGCATCGGTCACCAACCCCGGTCTTGATATTGCCGACTTTATCGGCACGTCCTTCACCACCGGTCCGGATGGCAAACTGTACCAACTGCCCGACCAGCAGTTCGCGAACCTGTACTGGTTCCGCTACGACTGGTTCAACGACCAGAAAACCAAAGACGATTTCAAAGCCAAATATGGCTATGATCTGGGCGTTCCGGTCAACTGGTCGGCCTATGAAGACATCGCTGAATTCTTCACCGGTCGCGATATGTCCTATATGGGCGGGCCGACCTCGGTCTTTGGCAACATGGACTATGGTAAGAAAGACCCGTCCTTGGGCTGGCGTTACACCGACGCGTGGATGTCGATGGCCGGTATGGGCGACAAGGGTGAACCCAACGGCCTGCCGGTCGACGAATGGGGCATCCGCGTCAACGAAAAGTCGCAGCCGGTTGGTTCGTGCGTTGCGCGTGGCGGTGCCACCAACGACGCAGCCGCTGTCTACGCTGTGACCAAGGCCATCGAATGGCTGCAAAAGTACTCGCCGCCGGAAGCCGCGGGCATGACCTTTGGCGAAGCAGGCCCGGTTCCCGCACAAGGTGCCGTGGCTCAGCAGATGTTCTGGTACACCGCCTTTACAGCAGCTTCGGTTGCCCCGGGCACACCCGTGATGAACGAAGACGGCACGCCCAAGTGGCGCATGGCCCCCTCGCCCCACGGTGCTTACTGGTCTGAAGGCACCAAGATCGGCTACCAAGACGCCGGTTCGTGGACCTTGATGCAATCCACCCCCGTTGACCGCGCCCAAGCCGCTTGGCTTTATGCGCAGTTCGTTGTGTCCAAAACTGTGGACGTGAAGAAGTCTGACGTTGGCCTGACCTTTATCCGTCAATCCACCATCGACAGCCAACACTTCACCGATCGTGCGCCCAAACTGGGCGGCCTGATCGAATTCTACCGTTCGCCCGCGCGCGTTCAGTGGTCGCCCACTGGCACCAACGTGCCTGACTATCCCAAGCTGGCACAACTGTGGTGGCAGAACATCGGCGACGCCATGTCGGGTGCAAAAACCCCGCAAGAGGCTTTGGACAGCCTGTGCGCCGAGCAAGAGAAAGTCATGATCCGTCTAGAGAAATCTGGCGCTCAGGGCGATCTGGGCCCGGTCATGAACGAAGAGAAAGATCCGCAGTTCTGGCTGGATGAACCCGGTTCGCCGGTCGCCAAGCTGGACAACGAAAAGCCGCAGGGTGAGACGATTGCCTATGACGAGCTGATCAAGTCCTGGCAGAAGTAAGATCTGACCAACAGGGGGGCGGGGGCTTTGGCCCTCGCCCCTTTGCTATTTGCGTCGATGTTTTCTAAAGTAGGCCCCATGATGACCCAAATTCTTGCCATTGATCAGGGCACCACCTCGACCCGTTCTATCCTGTTTTCGCAGGATCTGCGGCCCATCACGCAGGCCCAAGAAGAGTTTGCGCAGCATTTTCCAAATTCCGGTTGGGTCGAGCATGATCCCGCCGATCTGTGGCGCACCACATTATCCACCGCCCGCGCGGTTCTGGCGCGCACCGACCTTGCCAAGGTCGCGGCCATTGGCATCACCAACCAGCGCGAAACCACCCTGCTGTGGGACCGTGAAACTGGCGCGCCCATCGCGAATGCCATCGTCTGGCAAGACCGCCGCAGTGCCGACATCTGCGCCGCCCTAAAACAGGCGGGCCACGAGCCTATGGTAAACGCCCGCACGGGCTTGCTGCTTGACCCCTATTTCAGCGGCACCAAGATCAAATGGCTGCTCGACACGATCCCCGATGCCCGCGCTAAGGCAGAGGCGGGCAAACTGGCCTTTGGCACGGTCGACACTTACCTGATCTGGCACCTGACAGGCGGGCGTGTTCACGCAACCGACGCCACCAACGCCGCGCGCACGCTGATTTACAACATCAAAACCGGCGCTTGGGACCCCGAGATTTGCGCTTTGCTGGGCATTCCCATGTCTTTGTTGCCGCAGGTCAAAGACAGCGCTGCCGAGTTTGGGTCAACCGATCCCGCAATCTTTGGCCGCGCCATTCCCATTCGCGGCGTGGCGGGCGATCAGCAGGCTGCGACCGTAGGCCAAGCTTGTTTTCAACCCGGCATGATGAAATCGACCTATGGAACGGGGTGTTTTGCGCTGCTCAACACCGGCTCTGATATGGTCTTGTCAAAGAACCGCTTGCTGACAACCATCGCCTATCAACTCAACGGTACACCCACCTATGCCTTGGAAGGGTCGATCTTTGTCGCAGGCGCTGCCGTGCAATGGCTGCGCGATGGGCTGAAGATCATCGCCACCGCGGCGCAAACCCAAGGCTTGGCCGATCAGGCCGACAGCGGCCAAGACGTGGTTTTGGTGCCCGCCTTCACCGGCTTTGGCGCACCCTATTGGCGGCCAGAGTGTCGCGGGGCGATCTATGGTGTCACGCGCAGCACGGGCGCGCCGGAACTGGCCAAGGCGGCGCTGGAAAGTGTGGGGTACCAAACCCGCGACCTGCTGGAAGCCATGCGCGCCGATTGGGGCAAAATGGCCGAGGGGGTCTTGCGGGTCGATGGCGGCATGGTCGCCAGCGATTGGGCCATGCAGTTTCTGGCCGATATTCTGGGCGCACCGGTTGACCGGCCCGTGGTGACAGAAACCACCGCTTTGGGGGCTGCCTATCTGGCGGGATTGCAAAGCGGCCTGTGCCCTGAACCGGCGCGCTTTGCCGAAACTTGGGTGCGCGAACGCCGCTTTGCTCCGGCTATGGCGGCCGATATCCGCGCCGCAAAATACGCGCGATGGGGCAGGGCCGTGGCTGCAACGCTGTCGGTATGACCCCTTTCGCTTTGCAAGTCCCGCCGCGCATTCTGTTTGGGCGTGGTGAGGCCGCCAAGGCCGTGGCCTTGATCCGCGCTTTTGGCGATCAGGGCGTTGTGGTGCACGGCGCAACCCCAATGCGCGCCGCTTGGCTTGTTGATGCTTTGCGCGACACCGGCTGTACTGTCACGCCCATCGCTTGCGCCCAAGAACCAACCTTGGCGATGTTGGAAGCAGCGCTTGCCATGATCTTTCCCTCGCTTGCCGCATCAAACCGGCCTTGGGCACAAGAACCGCGTGGCCAAACGGGGCGGGTTTCGCAAGACATCTGTTAGGCTGCTCAACCAAGCACACCCGCGGCCAAGGGCTAGGATGGCCGCAGGTCTTGCGTGCCAGTGTGGCCAGCAATCGCTGCACGCCGATGGCTTGACAGTTCGCGGGATGCAGCCTTTGGTTTATGTCTGAGCAAGATCCAAGGAAACAGATTGCGATGAAAGTCCCACCGCGCACATTGGCGAAAAATAACGCTGCCAAGTCTGGCTTCATGACGTAGAGCGCGGCGAGAACCGGATGATTTTTGAAACCTCTGATCTGTTGCTAGAAGCCCCCAATTGGGCGCTTCAGGGCGATGCGCTGATCTTGAACGGCAACGGCACGCTTTGGCGTCTTGCGCTGGGGGCGGCGCACTTGCATCCGATTGTGATCAACGGTGTGCCGCCCCTGAACAATGACCATGTGCTTGATCCCGACGGGGCCCATATCTTTGTGTCGTCCTATGATGACTGGCAGCTTTACAAGGCCCCTTTGGCAGGCGGGGACGCTGTTCAGATTTCGGGCAAAGAGGGGCCTGCCGGAATGTTGCACTTTCTGCACGGCGTTTCGCCAGACGGGCAGCAGTTGGCCTTTGTCGGTGTGCAGGCCGAGATCACCGCGACCAGTTTTCGCTTTATAACGGCCGAGATTTGCACCATCGGTGCTGACGGACACGGGTTTGCGCAGATCACCTCTGGCGGCGCATTGTCCGATGGGCCGGAATACAGCCCCGATGGGCACTGGCTGTATTTCAACACCGAAGCGTTTTGCGGCCATGCCCAGATTGCGCGCATGCGCCCCGATGGGTCTGAAATGACCCGCTTAACCGATGAACCGACCGTAGACTGGTTCCCCCACATATCCCCCGACGGCCAGCTTG
The DNA here is from genome assembly GCA_903873585.1 of uncultured Rhodobacterales bacterium. Classification (GTDB taxonomy): domain Bacteria; phylum Pseudomonadota; class Alphaproteobacteria; order Rhodobacterales; family Rhodobacteraceae; genus Stagnihabitans. Next base: position 44,344 of record CAIQOV010000055.1, on the reverse strand, counting down.
CTGTGCATCTAGCCTATCCGCCCGGCACGCAGGGTCATCCGGCGGATCTTTGGGTTGACCTGAAACTGGTGCGGGGCGGTGATTGGGCGGGGGCCACCTGTGTTGCGCATCTGTTTGGCGGGCAGGGCACGATCAACGTGAACAGTTGGTCGCCCGACAGCCGCCAGTTTGCCTATGTCACCTATCCGCTGGGGTAAGCTTGCCCCAAACATCCAATCGAATTCAGTGATATAAAACGCCCGCTGTCGGGCAAGACGATGTAAGGACAAGTCAGATGGCACAGAAAATTCGCTGGGGCATCCTTGCAACCGGCTGGATCGCTGATCTGTTCGTCAAGGACCTGCTGTTGAGCGGGCATGAGGTGGTCGCAGTCGGCTCGCGCAGCCAGACAAGTGCCGACCGTTTTGCCCAGACACACGGCATCGCCACCGCACATGGCAGCTACGCCGCACTGGTGGCTGACCCGCATGTTGACATCATCTACATCGCCACCCCGCATCCCCAACATGTTGACGCAGCCAAGTTGGCGCTGAACGCTGGCAAGCATATTCTGGTGGAAAAAGCCTTCACCCTTAACGCCGCCGAAGCGGCCCAGATCGTTCACCTTGCCCAAGCCAAGGGTCTTGTCGCATTGGAAGCGATGTGGACCCGCTTTTTACCCCACATGCGCCGTATTCATGCGATTATTGACGCGGGCACCATTGGTGACGTGCGCTCTATCTCTGCCGATCATCGCCAAAAACTGCCCGATGACCCCAAACATCGGCTGAATGCGTTGGAATTGGGGGGTGGTGCCTTGCTAGATCTTGGCATCTACCCGATTTCGTTCACATGGGACATTTTGGGCAAGCCACAGTCCATCCAAGCCGTCGCCACCTTTCGCCAAACCGGCGCAGATGCCCAAGTGGCGACGATCTTTCACTACGCTAGCGGCGCGATTGCCACCACGCTGTCGTCTAGCGACAGCGCGGGGCCAAACCGTGCTGTCGTTGTCGGCACCAAGGGCCGGATAGAGATTGACCGTGTGTGGTACGCCCCAACCAGCTTTCGCGTCTATGACAACGACAACACCGTGATTGAAACCTTTGACCACGCTGTTCAGGGGCGTGGGATGCAGTTTCAAGCGATCGAGGCCGAGCGCCTTATCGCAAACGGCCTGACGGCAGGCGACATACTGCCGCCGTCACAAACGGTTGCGATTATGGCAACCCTTGATGAAGTGCGCCGCCAGATCGGCTTGATCTATCCAAGCGAACGCTGACAAACTTTGGGCACAACGCGCCCGACCACAAGGCCGCAGGCGCGGGTTTTCAGGGTTTTGCGGGATGACATTTTGACGCGACAGATCACAACCGGTCTGCTTCAAGCTGTCAGCCTTGCAAGACAGCCAAAGCCAACAGATGCCGCCTTACACAAAGGGGCCAAGACTTTACCGACACCACCTTTGCCATCATCGGGGCAGGTCTTGCCGGTTTGAACGCAGCCCGCCTGTTGCACAACGCTGGCGTGGATTTTCACCTGTTTGAAGCGCGTGACCGCGCGGGTGGGCGTATCCTGACGGTCGATGCAAAGGGCGCGCTGGCCGAAGACGGTTTTGACCTTGGCCCTTCTTGGTTCCGGCCGCAGATGCAGCCGATCATGGGCGAACTGGTGGGTGCGCTGGGCCTGCAGCGTTTGCCCACTTTGGCGCAAGAGCCAAGGTCGATGCGCCTTTTTGCGCAAAAGGTGGCGCTTCACCCCGCGCCTGCATCGCAGATGGCTGTTGGGTCAATCTGCGGCTGACACGACCCTATTCAGGGACCATCGCCACGCAAATGACTTCAGCTTTAACCAACCTTAGCGCAAATTTTCGACGTATTTTGCGAAGTTGGTCAAGATAGCCAGCCATCCCTCACGCTGACGTTCGACAGGGTGTTGCGTCTCTGGGTCAAAGGTGACGCGCACTGTCACGGCATTTGACACAGACATGAATTCGACGGTGCAGGTGCGGTCGCCAAACGCGTATTCAATCAAAGCTTGCGGAATGATTTTGGTGTAAACACCGGCAAAATCAAAGCCGAAGCTGCCATCTTTGGCTTCCATCCGCGATGAGAATTCACCGCCTGCGCGCAAATCGACCGTGGCTTTGGTTGTGTGCCAATCATCGGATGCGGCGTTCCAATGGATGATGTCTTCGGGCGTTGTATACGCTTTCCAAACCTTGGCGAGGGGGGCGTGGACAACGCTTTCGACGGTGATTTTCATCTGACAACTCCTTTTAAGCGCTGTCTATAACCCCAAGCTCAGGCCAGAACAACATTTCAGGCGGCGGGGGAGGGCGGTTTGAGCGACCCCGTTGCGAGGTGACGGAAAGTTCAACCAACCTACCGCCGGAAACCGGCCGCAAATTCATTCCCGATGTTCAGCCTTGCGGTCAGGGTCGAGCGGTCGATCCAGTGTTGAATGTCAGGCGTCATTTGCCCCAGAAAAGTCACCTCAACCAGCGCTGCCACAGCATGAAGGCCACGCATTTCTGGCCAAGCCATCGCACTGTCATGATGACCGATCCAAGCCTGCGCATTTTCATAGTCGATCACGGCGCGGGCAGATAGTTCGTCGCTGTTCACGTAGAATTGGTAGGATAGAATACCGCGATGCCCCTCTGCCCGAACGCGGTCGGCCAGAACTGCAATCGCAGCGCGAAACTGTGCAGACGTTCCCTTTAAGCTGTAGCGATTAAGAATCGTGAGATGCGACTGGGGCATGGGCGGGAAAAATCCTTGGTTTTGGACATCCCGTTATCTAAGGGGCGCCCCTTGTTATCGCAAGAACGAAGGGTTCGGCTGGTTGCTGTGGGCATTTGCGTCACGGCTTAAGATTTGCCGCGAATGTCATGAATGCCGGTTTGCAAGACCCAAGCGTTGCCGATAAACACCCCACCAGTGGCGCAAGGCTGCTGTTGGCGGGCCTATGGGTGCGCCCAATGGCCCCTGTCGCTGCGCTGTATATTGCTTCAACCTGACTGTCTGATCGTGATCCCTAATCTTCAAGCCGCCCTTGATCTTTTGTGTGCCGCCGAAAGCGATCCGCGTCCGGCGGATGCGGTCACGTCTGGCTGGTTTCGCGCCCGTCGGCATTTTTCCGACAGCGACCGAGGGGCGATCTTAGACCTGCTGTATACCTTGCTGCGCCATCGCGCGCGGCTTGGGTGGTGGCTGGCGCGGCTTGGAAAGACCGATACCCCGCGCAACCGCCTTCTGGCGTGGCTGGCGCTTGGGCAAGGCAAGACCCCTGACCAGATCAAGCGCCTGTTTGACGGGGCAAAACGCGCGCCAGCGGCGATCACGGGCCCCGAATATGCGCTGCTTGTCGAATTGCGCGGTGGCACGCTGACCCATGCCGATATGCCCGAAGAGGTGCGCCTTGAATGTCCGCCGTGGGCAGTTGCCCCCTTGCAGCGGCGTTTTGGGCCTGATTTTGGCGTCGAGATGGCGGCGACTTTGGTGCCGCCGCCGCTTGACCTGCGCGTTAATCCGGTCAAATCAACGCGCGACAGCGTGCTGCGCGGTTTGAAAGCGATGGGTTTGCGCGCCGAGGCAACCAAGCTTGCGCCACATGGCATCCGCCTGCGCGAACGCCTTTCGCTGGTACGGTTGGCGGGGCTGAAAACCGGCGAGATCGAGATTCAGGACGAAGGTTCGCAACTTGTCGCCCATTTGCTGGATACCAAGCCCGGCGATCGGGTTGTCGATTTCTGCGCCGGGGCGGGTGGCAAAACCTTGGCCATCGCCGCCCAGATGCAGAACAAGGGCCATGTCATCGCCTGCGATATCAACCAAGCCCGCCTGAAGCGCTGTGCCGAACGGGTGCGCCGCGCGGGGTTGCACAATGTGGAAACGCGGGTGCTTTCCAGCGAAACCGACCAGTGGGTCAAGCGCCACAAGGGTGGTTTTGACCGCGTTCTGGTGGATGCGCCGTGCAGCGGCACCGGCACTTGGCGGCGCAATCCCGATGCGCGCTGGCGTGCGCCCGAATTGGGCCTGCCCGCCCTAGTGGCTTTGCAGGCGCGTATTCTTGCGAGTGCGGCGCGCCTTGTAAAGCCTGGCGGGCGGCTGGTTTATGCAACCTGCTCGGTCCTTTGCGAAGAGAATGAAGAGCAGGTGGCGGCTTTTCTGGCCGCGCATCCAAGTTTTCACAGCGTGCCGTTGCGCGAAGCGGCTTTGCACCTGCCGATTGAACCCAAGGGCGACCACCTTGCCCTCACCCCCGCGCGCCATGAAACCGACGGGTTCTTTGCGGTTGTCTTGCAGCGCGCCGCATTGGTCGTGGCTTAGGGGCGCGGCTTTGCGCCCGCCTCAAGCGTGTTACGCCGCAGCCTTCCATGTCATCGGCGTGACGTAAACGATGGTTTCGCCAAGGCTGACCATGACGTCGCCTTCTTGAATATTGACCTGCAACTTCATCGCGCGGCTTGCCAGTTTTGCCAGCGCTGCGGTGTCGGTTTCGGACAAATTCACCACTTGCAGATTTTCAAAACGCGCCACGCTGTTTTTGATCTTGTCCCACCAAATCTCGGCCGGTTTGCCACCATAGGGATAGACCACCACTTTGCGGGCTTTGCCACAGGATTGGCGCATAACCTTTTCGCTTGGCAATCCAAGGGCCACCCAAACATCCAACTCGCCGCTCAGGCTTTTTTGCCAAATGTCGGGCTCGTCATCGGTGGAAAGGCCCTTGGTCATTTCCAAGCTTTCATGCGCATTCAGCGCAAAGGCAAGAAGGCGCACCATCATGCGTTCATCTGTTTCTGACGGATGCTTGGCAACGGTCAGCTTGTGGGTTTCATAATAGTTTCGGTCCATGTCGCTGACAGAAAGCTCGACTTTGTAAATGGTGGCATTTTGCGCCATGTTTTTGTCCCAAATCTGCAAAGATTGGCTTGCTTACAGGGTCTTTGCGCTATGAGAAAGGGGATAGATCCCAAGATAACCGCGCTTGCGCTGCCTTTTCGTATCTAACCGATAAATCTTAATCAATCGGGCAAGTCAGCCGCAAGATTTACCGCAAGGACGCATAGGTTGGGTGGTGGCTTGCAGGCCAAGCCGTCAAACCTTGCCAGACGTAAAAGACGTGACGGTGTACACCCGTCAAGTCGCCAGATTGCAAAGAATTTCGAACATCATGGTGGCCGCGACCAAAGCCGTGTTGCCGCTTGGATCGAACGGAGGCGACACTTCCACAACATCCGCGCCGATCAGGTTCAGCCCCTTCAAGCCGCGCACCATCTGCTGCGCCTCAAACACGGTGTAGCCGCCCGCTTCGGGTGTGCCGGTTCCGGGAGTATAGGCTGGATCAATGCCGTCGATATCGAAGGTCAGATAGGTTGGTTGGTCGCCAACGATGTCACGCGCCTTTGCAATCACGCCTGCGATGCCCAGACGATAGACGTCCTCGATATACAAAGTCGTCACACCGGCGTTTTCGGCAAAATCATTGCCATCAGGGGCGTAACGGGTGCCCCGAATGCCGATTTGCACGCAGCGGTGCGGATCGACCAAGCCTTCTTCAATTGCGCGCCGCACATGGGTGCCGTGGGTGTATTTGTGACCGCCAAAGTAGGAATCGTTGGTGTCTGAATGCGCATCAAACTGAATCAACCCAACCGGCCCATCCTTGGCCAAGGCGCGCAGGATCGGCAGCGTGATCAGATGATCGCCACCCGCTGTCAGCGGTTTTGTCCCGGCAGAGCGGAAGGTTTCATAAAACCCCGTGATCATCGACAGGCTTTCGCTGATGTCGATCGGGTTCATCGGGCAGTCGCCGAAATCGGCAACCCGATGCGTCGTGTAGGGCGAGGTTTTGGTGACGTGATGAAACGGGCGGATGAACATGCTCATCGCGCGCATCTCGCGCGGGCCGTGGCGGGTGCCGGATCGGTTCGTCGTTCCGCCGTCATAGGGCAGACCGATCAGCGCAATATCTGCATCCGCCGGATTTGACAGCGTGGGCAGGCGAAAGAAGCTGACAGGGCCAGCATAGCGCGGCGTGGTTGAAGAAGAGGCGGGCCAATATGTCATCAAAGAGCCTCAAACGCTTGGGTGCTGATGTCAGAAAGGATTGCGCGAATATAGGCGATCTGGGCTGCAGCTTCAGCCTTTTCGCGGTCAAGTCGGGCGGGTAGATCTTCACCAGCGGTGAGTGGAGTAGTTGAAGCGTCGCGCATCGGAATGATCGGGTCGGCGGGATCGGTGGGAAAGCGGTAAGCAGGCGCAAACATCTCGTTTTCTTCCTCGCAGCCGAAAGCGCGCACTTGGGGTTCATCGCCAAGCAGCAAAAGCGTGGTCAAAAGGCCCTTGAAATCAATATCACCTTCACCCGAACGGCAGGCCATATGGGCAAAACCGCCGCGATCCGGCACGATCTTGGCATCTTTGATGTGAACATCGGTCACATAGGGCGCCATTTTGGCCAAGGCCGCTTCTGGCGTCTCGAAGGCGTTGATCATATTGGCAAAATCGAACAGCAATGTCAGGCGGGGGTTCTGCACGGCCTGCACGATTTGCACCAGTTCATCCGACTTTAGATCTTCGTGTTGCTCTAACAGAAAATCCAACCGCCCATCGGGATCAAGCTGGGGCAGCAAGCGCAGATCATGAATCGTCTGCGCAATGATCTGCGACACAGGCCCCGCATAGCGCGGATAGCAGCGCACCGAGGTGGCACCGGTATCATGCGCGACCTGTATAGCCGCGCGCAACGTGGCTTCGTCGGTGGCCGATGTCTCGATATGCACGTCAAGATCAAGAACGTCTGCCAGCAAGCCAAAGGCAGCGCGGCTTTGTGGCGCGTGCAGCAACGACCGCTCTTCGCCGTCTTCGACATGAATCTTGACGCCTGCCATCTGATGAAAATCGGCAAATCGCAGGAAATCAGCGGGCGTGGCATCGCCAAACCGAAAATTCAGGTGCCACGAATAGGCGTGGGCGAAAAGGCGCACTTCGCCAATGCGATCAATCAGTTGCGCGGCATCTGTGCGGGTCAAAAGAACACTCCGGTTGGTGGCGCATTCTTTGAATGGGCCCAGATCAAATGCAAGAAGGAAGCGACGCAGGTCGCGGCCCTGTGCAAGACATGCCACAAGCGACTGTCATCGCCAAGCACCGATCCTTTGGCAGGATCGGCGATTGGCGATGGCCAAGGCGTTGGCATCTTTGCCGCTTGGGTTGCTTAGAAGTCAAATTCCACACTGCGGCGGTGGTGAAAGCCAAGGCCCGCTTTGCCGTATCTTGTGGGGTCTGCGCTGGACGAAGGGCTACACTCGTGCTTTCCCGTGGTCGCCGCCCATAGCGCGGCGCTTTCCCCCCTTTGCCAGTAAAAAACGTTGGGGTTTTTGCCAAGAAGGGTCGATTCCGCCGAGTGCATCCGCAATCCACGCCTTGAAACGATCCGCAGCACGTCGCAAATGTCGGTTATAAAATGATCGGTAAAGGTTGAATTGCTTTGCGTCTGGGGTATAGCCTGCCCTTACCCCCTAAGATTGATATCAGATGACCGGCGCAGAAGACACAAAGAGAAGGCTTCCAGTTCCTGAACGTCGAGAGCGGATTATTGCTTCCGCACGGGCTGCCTTGGTCAAAGGGGGATTGCGCGGGTTTGGTCTTGCTGTTGTGGCTAAAGAAGCTGGCGTGGCTATTGGGCTTATTGGCCACCATTTCGGCGGCATCGACGGGCTGATCAAAGCTTTACTGCATAGCGTTGTCGCTGCAAAAAAAGGCACCCAGACAGAGGTGCCCGAAACGCTGGAAACCGCCCTTGTTGCCCTTTGCAATATTGTGGACCGAAATTTTCACCCCAGTTATTATAGCCGCGATAATCTGCTGGTTTGGCTGCCGATTTTTGAACTTGCAATTCAAGATGTAGAAATGCGCACCGGCGTCATGCAGCGCGACGAAGAAGATGTCCGCGAAATGGAGAGCGTTCTTGGTATAATTTGCACCCTGCGCGGCAAGACTGCTCTTCCCGCCGAGGTGGCAAAACTGTTCTTCGCATTGCTCGACGGTCTTTGGCTGCGTTGGTGCTATTCAGGGCGCCCAGATTACGCCGAGGAAAAAACCTTGGCGATAGGGCTGCTGGAAGACCACATTGGCCCGTTTTATAACGCGCATTCGTAAATGCGAAACGCAGTGTTTGGGCGTTCGTGGCGCTCGAACTGCGTGACAGGGACTTGGTCGGTAAAAACTGGCTAGGGCGTGCCGGAATTCACCGACGCTACAAACCACAGCCCGTTCTTGGGAAATAGACAGCTTGAGGAAAAGGTTTTAACGCCTTTATAGGATGGAAACGCCAAGCCTGCCTCTCAGAGGATCGCCCTTGCAGCGGCAAGAGCGGTATCAAGTGGGCTGGCAGATATCTGGCGTTTCCTTTTTACATTTTATCCCCGCAGGTCGGCGGGCAGCAGGGCGTCGGGCAGGTTTTGGTAGGCGACCGGGCGCAGCCAGCGGCGGATCGACAGCGTGCCGACCGAGGTTGCGCCAAAGTTGGTGCTGGCCGGATAGGGGCCGCCGTGCACTTGGGCATCGACCACTTCGACGCCGGTGGGAAAGCCGTTTGCCAGAATGCGGCCAGCTTTGCGTTCCAAGATCGGCAGCAGGGTTTGACCAAGGTCTGTGTCAGCATCGTCAAGGTGCAGGGTGCAGGTCAACTGGCCCTCAAGGCTTTGCGCCACCGCCAGCATTTGGGCCACATCGCGCACGCGCACGATCAGGCCAAGGGGGCCGAAGACTTCCTCGGACAAGGCGTGGTTGCCCAGCCAATCGTCGCCCGACACTTCGAACAGATAGGGTGTCGCCTGACGCATATCGCAGACCGAGGTCAGCACTGCGCGCACGCCGGTTTGTGCGGCAACGCGGTCGCGGCCCGCGCGGTAAGCGGCGGCGATGCCGTCGGTCAGCATGGTTTGGCTGGCGGTTTGCGCCAAAGCGTCGTGGGCGGCGGTGATGAATGCTTGCGCGGCTGACCCGTCGATCACCACGGCGATGCCGGGGTTGGTGCAGAACTGGCCTGCGCCCATCGTCAGCGACGCGGCCCAGCCTTTGGCGATGGCGTCACCGCGCGCGTCAAGGGCTGCGGGCAGCAGGAACATCGGGTTGACCGACCCAAGTTCGCCAAAGAAGGGGATGGGTTCGGGCCTTTGCGCGCATAGGTCAAACAAGGCCCGCCCGCCGCCAAGCGAACCTGTGAAGCCCACGGCCTTGATCAGCGGGTGTTGCACCAAGCTTTCGCCCACATCGCGCTTGCCGCCCTGCACCAAGGAAAACACCCCCGGATGCAGCCCCATCGCCGTGATCGCGGCATGGATCGCTTGGGCCACAATTTCGGCTGTGCCGGGATGGGCAGAGTGGCCCTTGACCACCACAGGACAGCCCGCAGCTAGGGCCGAGGCGGTGTCCCCCCCCGCCGTGGAAAAGGCCAAGGGGAAGTTTGACGCGCCAAACACCGCCACGGGGCCGATGGGGCGTTGCACCATTTTGATATCGGGGCGGGGTGCAGGCTTACGGTCGGGTTGGGAGGCATCATGGCGGCGATCGAGATAGTCGCCCGCGCGAATATGGCTGGCAAACAAGCGCAACTGGCCGGTGGTGCGGCCACGCTCGCCTTCAAGGCGCGCTGTGGGCAGGCCGGTTTCGGCGGTGCCAATCGCGGTGATCTCGGCCCCGCGCGCTTCGATCTCATCCGCGATGCGGTCTAAAAACGCCGCGCGGGTGGCGCGGGGCAGGGCGGAGAAGCTGGGATAAGCCGCCTCGGCCGCTTGCACGGCGGTATGGATATGCGCCGGAGTGCCCACGGCGTAGGCGAGGGCAGGGCCCGTGGCCGGAGAGGACGCGAAGGTGGTGTCGCCTGCAACCCAATGGCCTGCAATAAGGTGGTGTCCGGTCAGCATCTGTCGTCTCCTGTCAGCGTTGGGCCTTGGGGCTGGCGTTGCCGCGGGGGTTTCACACCCCCGCACCCCCGTGGGATATTTGGGCAAGTATGAAAGGGGTTAGAAGTGGAAGGCGTCTACCTCGCGCCGCGCGCCGAGGGTGAGGGCGTCGGCCACATGGATCATCGGGGCAAGGTCGACCTCGGAGTGTTTGAGGCGCACAAGATCGGCCATGCGGGCGTAAAGGGCGGGGTATTCGCCCATGATGGTGTTTTGCCCGCCCGCAGGCTTGCCACCGATCTCCAGCACATTGCCACCCATGCGCAGGGCGAGTGCGCCTTTGGGGGTTTCAAAGGTGATGTCCCAAGTTTGTGGGCCGGTTTGGCGCCAGTCAAAATCGGCAGTGACACCGCCGGAAAAGGTCATCTGGGCCGCGATGGGGGTTTGGCGGTTAGCGGGAAAGTCGAGCGTTGCTGCCGTAAGGTGGACGGGCTTTGGCAAGACATGGGTAAGGATCGACAGGGCGTTGCTGCCCGGATCAAAGACCCCCATGCCGCCCGGTTCAAAGACCCAATCCTGCCCCGGATGCCATTTGCGCACATCTTCACGCCATGTGATGTGGGCGCTTGTGACGGTGGTATCGGCCAGCCACGCCTTGGCCGCAGCCACGCCATGGGCCATGCGGCTGTGCCATGTGGTGTAAAGCGTTAAGCCTGTTGCTGCGGCCATGGCTTGCAGATCATACACCTCGGCCAAGGTGGCGCCCGGCGGCTTTTCCAGCATCACGTGCCGCCCCGCCTGCAAGGCTGCCGCCGCATAGGCATAGCGCGGCACGGGGGGCATACACAGCGAGACGACAGTCACATCGGGGCGCTCGGCCAGAAAGGTGTCAAAGTCGGTAAAGGCTGGCACCCCCTCAACCCGCCCGCTGCGGCTGACGGTGGCGGCCAGTTCCCACTCGGGCGAGGCCGCGATGGCGGGCACGTGCTGATCTAGGGCGATTTTGCCAATGCCCACCAAGGCGATTTTCATGAAATGTGCCCCTTAGTGCGAGTCTTTGCCCACCGGATTGCCCCGGCCACCATTCAGGAAATCAAGGTCTGCTCCCGTATCGGCCCCTTGCACGTGCAGATGGTGCAGCAGTGCATAGCCCGAAGGTGGCGGCACGATCCGGCTTTGCCATTTGGCCAAGCGGGCGGCCAGTTCCTCATCCGACACTTCCAGATGCAAGCTGCGGTTGGGCACGTCCAGCGTGATCATGTCGCCGTTTTGCACCACAGCCAGCGGCCCGCCTGCAGCCGCCTCTGGCGAGGTGTGCAGCACCACCGTACCAAAAGCCGTGCCCGACATGCGCGCATCGGAAATGCGCACCATATCGGTGATCCCTTTGCGCAGCACCTTGGGCGGCAGGCCCATATTGCCGACCTCGGCCATGCCGGGATAACCCTTGGGGCCGCAGTTTTTCAGCACCATGACGCAGGTCTCGTCGATATCCAGCGCCTCGTCGTTGATCTTGGCTTTGTAATCGTCAATGTCTTCGAACACCACGGCGCGGCCACGGTGTGTCATCAGGGCGGGGGTTGCGGCAGAGGGTTTGAGCACAGCGCCCTTGGGGGCCAGATTGCCCTTTACCACCACCACGCCGCCCGATTGCGTCAGCGCTTTGTCAGCGGGCAGGATCACATCGGCGTTGTGGTTGACCACGTCTTTGACCTGATCCCACATCGTTTCGCCCGATACGGTCAGCGCATCTTTGTGCAACAACCCCGCCTCGCCAAGCCGTTGGATCACCACGGGCAAGCCGCCGGCATAGAAGAACTCTTCCATCAGGTATTTGCCCGAAGGCATCAGGTTCACAATCGTGGGCACATCGCGGCCGCAACGGTCCCAATCTTCCAGCGTCAGGTCAATGCCCGCGCGGCCGGCGATGGCCAGCAAGTGGATCACGGCATTGGTTGACCCGCCAATGGCGGCATTGGTGCGGATGGCGTTTTCAAACGCCTCTTTCTTCAAGATGTCAGACGGCTTCAGGTCATCCTTCACCATCTGCACAATCCGCCGCCCTGTGAGCTGCGCCATCACCCTGCGGCGGCTGTCCACTGCGGGAATTGCCGCATTGCCTGACAGCGCCATGCCCAAAGCTTCCGCCATGGATGCCATGGTAGATGCCGTGCCCATCGTGTTGCACGATCCGGGCGAGCGGCTCATCGAGGCTTCAGCTTCAACAAACTCTTCCTTGGTCATGGTGCCGGCCTTGACCGCTTCCGAGAATTTCCAAAGGTGGGTTCCCGACCCGACCCGTTCGTTCTTATAATAGCCGTTCAGCATCGGCCCGCCTGTCACGATGATCGACGGCAAGTCGGTCGAGGCCGCAGCCATCAGCAGCGAGGGAGTGGTCTTATCACAGCCCACAAGCAGCACGCAGCCATCCATCGGCTGGCCGCGCATCTGCTCTTCCACCGCCATAGAGGCAAGGTTGCGAAACATCATCGCCGTGGGGCGAAACGCGCTTTCGCTGGTGGAAAAGACTGGCACTTCGACAGGAAAGCCGCCCGCCTCGTAAATGCCGTGCTTCACGCGCTGGGCGAGGTCGTTCAGATGCGCGTTGCACGGCGTCAGTTCTGACCACGTGTTCAAGATGCCAATCACGGGGCGGCCATCGAACAGATCAGGCGGGAAGCCTTGGTTCTTCATCCAGCCGCGGTGGTAGATATTGTCTTTCGACGTGCCGCCAAACCAAGTTTGCGAGCGCAGTTTGCGGGGCCATGCGGCGGGTTTAAAGGTCATGCTATCCTCACAAAGCTGTCACGGTTTGGGCCCCGTCTTGCGCTGGCGCAAAGGCGAGGGGGTTGATCAGGGGCAGGCCGAAGGTGGGCGAGTCAATCTCGAACACATCGCCTGCTTGGGTTTTGATGCCATCTGCCACCGAAAGGGTCGCGGTGCCAAAGAAATGCACGTGCAGATCGCCGGATTGGCGGAAGATGTCGTATTTGAAATGATGGTGTTCCAGATTGGCGATGGTGTGCGACATATTCGCTTCGCCCGACAGGAAGGGCTTCTCCCAGATCACAGCACCATCGCGGCGGATGCGGCTGGTGCCGCGAATGTCGGCGGGCAGGTCGCCCACAAGGATTTCTGGGCCGTAAGAGGCCACGCGCAGCTTGGAATGGGCCAGCCACAGGTAATTGACCCGCTCGGTCACATGATCGGAAAACTCATTGCCCAAGGCCCAACCGATGCGGTGTACGCGCCCGTCAGGGCCTGCAATGTAAACGCCAGCCACCTCAGGCTCTTCGCCGCCATCTTCGGCAAAGCCGGGGGCCAGAAGGGCTGCGCCCGGGGCAACAGCGGCGTGGCCGTTGCCTTTGTAAAACCATTCCGGCTGCGCGCCTACCGCGCCCGCTGCGGGTCGCCCGCCTTCTAGCCCCATGCGAAACATCCTCATAGAGTCGGTCAGCGTTTCGGCTTGCCCCAACTTGGCATGCATCGCATCGCGGGCCGAGGCTGATCCAAGATGTGTCAGCCCCGTGCCTGTCATATGCAAATGGGCCGGATCGGGATGGGTCACGGGCAGCAGCAATCGGCCTTCACGCGCCGCTGCCGCCAAATCTACCACATCGCCCAAACCGCGCAGCGCCACTTCTTGCGCCAAGCTGCGCCCAGCCACCACGGCGGCCAAAGCCAGATCGTAAACCGACCCAGCCCCCAAAACCGCGCGCGCCACAGCGCCCTCGCGCGCGACGACCTGCACGCCCTTGGCCACGCTTAGTTGCGACAGATGCATCGTGTCCCCCCGAAATGCCCCGCTTCGGCCTTAAGCTAGCGGTAACGCAAAGCGATTGCGACCGAAAAACATTGAAAAATCCAAACCGATTCACCGAAGGCACACCTCCTTAACGGGGGTGTGAAACCCCCGTGGGCCTAGGGCGCTTAAGGGGCAAACCTGCGCGGCGAAAGGTCGGCGACCAAGCTTGCGTCCAACGTGGGTGCGGCCCCCGTGATCAAGTCCGTCACCAACTGGCTGGCTGCGGGCGAGGTTTGGAACCCATACCCGCCTTGCCCCGCCAGCCAGACAAAATCAGGCGCACCCACATCCCGCCCGATCACCAAAGAGCGGTCGGGTGAAAAGGTGCGCAAGCCCGCCCATGAGGTGATCAGCCGTGTGACAGGTTCTGTCACCATCTCTTCATACCGCGCCAACCCTTCGGCCAGCACCATGTCATCAGCCCAAGCATCATGCGGCGGCATCGGGTGTTCTTCGGCGGGCGACACAATCAGCGCCCCCGCATCGGGTTTGGCATACCACGTTTCACCACAGCCAAAGATCATCGGCCATTTTGACACATCATGCCCCCCCGGTGCCGGAATACGCGCCATCGACCGGCGGTTGGGCTGAAAGCCCAAAGGTGCCACGCCTGCCAACTTGGCCACCTCATCCACCCAAGCGCCTGCGGCGTTGATCAGCAGGCGGGCGGTGATGTCTTGGCCGCCTGCCGTGACCCGCCAACCACCGGAGATTTTGGCAATCGCGGTGACCTGCGCGCCCAAGTGATAAACCGCGCCATGGGCCCGCGCGGTTTTGGCAAAGCCTTGCAGCAAAAGGTCGGTGTCAATATCCCACGCGTGTTCGGCCCAAGCGGCCAGCGCCACTTTTTCGGGGTTCAAGATCGGCACGATGGCCTGCGCTTGGGCAAAGGAAATCTGTTCCACCCCCAAATCACCCGCCTCATGGGCAAACTGGTCGGCCTGATCGGCCCGCGCCAGAACCATCAAGCCGCGCGGGCTTAAGATGCCATCTGTCGCGCGAAAGTACGCGCCTGATGCCATCGACAGGCCAACCACCGGCGGCAATCCATAGCGCGGTTCGTAAAGCGCCGCTGATCGGCCCGAGGCATGATGCGCCAGCGCCTTTTCCGCCTCTACCAGCACGACCTTGCCATGCGGTGCCAAGCGGGCTGAGGCCGAAACCCCTGCAATTCCACCGCCAATGATCAGGAAATCCGCGTCCATCAAAGCCTCCATTTTGGCACAGGTTTTCCACGGATTGCCTTAAGGCACAAGGCCAAGGCGCAGGGCAGACGGTGGGCAGACGGTGGGCCTGAAACCGAAAAAGGCCCGCAGTGCTGCGGGCCTTTTCCAAACGAAAGGGTCAGATCACGACGCGCTTTCAACGCCTTTGACGAACCAATCCATAACGGCCAAGTCACCCAAAGCCATCACTTCGCCCTCTTTCACCTTCAGATTGCCGTCTTGATCATAGATCGGGCCGGTGAAGATGTCATAAGAGCCGTCTTTGTAGCCGGCTTGCACGCCGTCAGCCAAAGCGGCCACATCAGCGGGCACGTCCTTGGAGTAGGGGGCAATCACGACGGTGCCTTCTTTGAAGCCATCCCAAGTGTCGGTCGAAGCCCAAGACCCGTCCAAAAGCGCCTTGGTGCGTTCCACATAATAGGGGCCCCAGATGTCTTCGATGGCGGTCAGGTGCGCGTTGGGGGCAAAGGCCGACATGTCAGCGCCTTGGCCAAAGCCGTGCAGGCCCTTTTGTTCCAGAATTTGCAGCGGTCCGGGGCTGTCGGTGTGGGTGGTGACAATGTCACAGCCCAAGTTGATCAGCGTTTCGGTCGCAGCAGCTTCTTTTGGCGGGTCAAACCAGCTGTCGATCAGCACCAGTTTCACGGTCGCCGCCGGATTTTGCTTTTGCGCTGCCAGCGCGAAAGCGTTCACGCCCAAGACAACTTCCGGCACTTTGTACGAGCCAAGGTAGCCCAGAACGCCCGAGGTCGACATTTTGCCCGCGATGGTGCCCAAAACGGCGCGGCCTTCGTGGAATTTTGAGTTGTAGGTCGACACGTTGTCAGCCCGCTTGAAGCCGGTGCAGTGTTCAAACTTCACATCGGGGAACTCGCCTGCGACTTGCAGGGTCTGGTCCATGTACCCATAAGAGGTTGTGAAGATCAGCTTGCAGCCCTGCTGGGCCAGATCGCGCAGAACCGGAATGGCGCTGGCGTCTTCGGCCACGTTCTCGACATAGATCGTTTCGACCTTGTCGCCCAGTTCGGCGTCAATCGCTTCACGGCCTTAGTTATGGGCCCAAGTCCAGCCATAGTCGCCAATCGGGCCAAGGAAGATAAAGCCGACTTTGACTTTGTCTTCTGCCAAAGCGGGCGAGGCGAGGGTTGCAAGCGTTGCAGCCCCTGCGCCTTTAAACAGCGTGCGGCGGGAAATCATGGTCATCAGACACTCCTGTTGGGTTGGTGTTCAGGTTGAAGGAAGGAAGGGTTTGCCAAGGCAAGCGGGTGCATTTGCGCCCGCCGTGCCACGCGAAGAGATGAAAGATAAGGCAACCACTGTCATGGCATAGGGCATAGCCGCCCAGAACTGGCTGGGCAAGAACGAGAACCCGCTGGCTTTCGCATAAAGCTCTAGCGCCATCAAAATGCCGAAAAAATAGGCACCGGCCAAAAGCCGTCCGGTGCGCCATCCGGCAAAGACCACCAAAGCTAGGGCGATCCAGCCGCGACCGGCGGTCATCTTCTCGGCCCACATGGGGGTGATCACCATGCTGAAATAGCACCCGCCAATGCCCGCCATGGCCCCGCCAAAGGCGATGGCGGCGTAGCGCACCTTGATCACCGAATAGCCGATGGAATGGGCCGACAGATCATTTTCGCCCACAGCACGCAAAATCAGCCCCGCGCGGGTGGATTTTAAGAACCACGTCGTCAAAGGCACCATGATCAGCGCAAAGTACACGATGGGCGAATAGCCAAAGATCAGTTGCAGATATTCATGCTTGGCCAAGGAATCGGGGAACACGCTTAGAAAGGGCACCACGATGCGCCCCGTGAAAGACAATCCCATCAGCGAAGACAGGCCCGTGCCAAAAATCGTCAGCGCCAATCCGGTCGCCACTTGGTTGGAGTTCAACTGCAAGACCAGCACGGCAAACAGCAAACTCGCCAAGGCCCCGCCCGCCGCAGCGCCCAAAACGCCAAACCACGGGTTGAAGGTGAAGACCGTGACAGCAAAGCCCGAAATCGCGCCCATCAGCATCATGCCTTCGACGCCAAGGTTCAGCACGCCCGACTTTTCCACCACCAATTCGCCCAAGCCTGCCAGAAGAATGGGCGTGGTTAGGCCCACCACCGTGATGATTGCCGCAATGATGAAATCAATGCCCATCTTACACCCCCGCCGCTTTGGCCGTAGGGATCACACGGATGCGGTAGCGCACCAGAATGTCACTTGCCAGAATGAAGAACAGCATCATCGCCTGAAAGATCCCAGCGGTCGAATTGGGAATATGTACCGAGGTTTGCGCCATTTGCCCGCCCACATAGGTCACGGCTAAAACAATCCCCGCAATCAAGCAGCCAAAGGGGTTCAACCGCCCCAAGAAGGCCACGATGATGGCGGTGAAGCCATAGCCTGATGCAAAGCCTAGGTCGATCTTGTGCAGAACGCCTGTAAACTCAAAAGCGCCCGCCAGCCCTGCCATGGCCCCGCCGATGATCAGCGTGGCCCAAATGGTGCGCTTGGAATCAAACCCGCCATGCCGTGCCGCTGTGGCAGAGGAACCAACCACCCGCACCTGATAGCCAAACTCCGACCGCGCCATGATCACCCAAAAAACAAAGGGCAAGATCAGCGCAATCAACACGCCCAAGTGCACCGTTGAATCGGGCCAGACGGGCAGGGTTTGGCTATCCGCCAAAGGGGCAGTTGCGGGAAAGTTGCGCCCGTTGGGGTCTTTCCACGGCCCGCCCACCAAATAGCCCAGCACTTGGAACGAGATATAGGTCAGCATCAGGCTGGACAGAATCTCGTTCACGTTAAATCTTGTGCGCAACCAAGCCGGCACCGCCGCCCAAAGCCCACCGCCTGCAACACCTGCGGCGATCATCAGCAGCACCACGAAAAAACCGCCCGTTTGGCCAAAGGCAATGCCAACCCCTGCGCTGCACAAAGCGCCGATGACATATTGCCCTTCCGCCCCGATGTTCCACACCTGCGCGCGGTTGCCCATCGACAGGCCCAAGGCGATGATCACCAAGGGCGCGGCTTTCAGCGCCACATCTTGCCATTTATAGCTGGCAAGCAGCGGTGACAGGAAAATATCGACCACGGCCTTAAAGCCTTTGATCCCGATCAGATCAAACACCACGATGCCAATCAGCATGGTCAACAAAACCGAGGCGATGGGCGTTGCCACCAGCATCGCAAGGCTTGGTTCGCGCCGTTTTTCCAGCTTAATGCGCATGGGCCGCTTCTCCGTGAATGCCGCCCATCAACAGGCCAATCTCGTCAATCTTCGCCTCGGCCACGGCCATGGGGCGCGACAGACGCCCGCCGTTGATCACGGCCATTGTGTCACACAGCGACAGAAGTTCATCCAGATCTTGGCTGATCACCACAATCGCCGACCCCGTCGCTGCCAGATCAACCAAAGCCTGATGAATCGCCGCCGCAGCCCCTGCATCCACGCCCCATGTGGGCTGGCTTACAACCAGAACCTGCGGCTTTTGCAGGATTTCACGGCCCATGATGTATTTCTGCAAATTCCCGCCAGAAAGGCTTTCGGCCATAGCACTTGGGCCGGTGGCCTTGACAGCAAACGCCTCAATCACCTCGCCCGCATAGGTGCGTGCAGCCTTGGCGTCGATCAGACCAGCGCGCACCATGCCCAGACGGTCGCGCGCCGTCAGCACCGCATTGTCGGCAAGCGTAAAGATCGGCACTGCCGCATGGCCGTTGCGTTCCTCGGGAACCGAAGCCACGCCGTGCCCCCGCCGTGCGCGGGCCTGCATATGGCCTACCGCCACACCGTCAACCGTGACACTGGCAGGGTCAGCATTGGTTGCCTCTCCCGATAGGGCCAACAGCAGGGCGTTTTGGCCGTTGCCCGCCACCCCCGCCACACCAAAAAGCTCACCCGCGCGCACGTTGAAACTGATGTCGCTGAGCGCCGTGCCAAAGGGGCCATCCGCCGCCAGCGACAGCGCCTGAACGGCCAGTTTGGTCGCCCCAAACGCCCGCCCCGCCACCCGCGATATGTCTTTCAAACTGCTGCCGATCATCTTTTCGGCCATCGAGCGGCTGGTTTCCACCGCCGGATCGCAGGTATCCACCAACTTGCCCCCGCGCAGGATCGTGGCCGTGTCGCACAGCGCTTTAATCTCATGCAGTTTGTGGCTGATATACAGGATCGAGCACCCCTCTTGCGCCAATTTGCGCAGAACGGTGAACAACTGCTCTACCTCTTGCGGGGTCAGAACGGATGTCGGTTCATCCATAATCAACAACTTGGGGTTCAGCAGCAACGCGCGAACAATCTCGATCCGCTGGCGTTCGCCGACAGACAGGGTAGACACAATCCGGTGCGGTTCCAGTTTCAGCCCGTATTGGCCCATCACCGCCAGAATGCGGCTTTCAAGATCACGGGCGGGGATTTTGGCATCCATGCCAAGGGCGATGTTTTCTAAAACCGTCATCGCCTCGAACAGGGAGAAGTGCTGAAACACCATCCCGATGCCCAATTTGCGCGCCGCTTTGGGGTTTGCCACATTGATGCGCTGGCCATCCCAGCGAATCTCGCCCGCATCGGGCTGCATGATGCCGTAAATCATCTTGACCAGCGTTGATTTGCCCGCGCCATTTTCACCCAGCAACGCGTGAATTTCACCGGGCTTGACCGAAAAGCCCACATTGTCATTGGCCAAAACGCCGGGGAACCGCTTGGTGATGCCGGTCAGTTCAAGGCGGGCTGGGCTGGCCATTCGGGCTACTTTCTTCAGGGCAGGCAGGATGAGTGATGCGGATTGGCTTGGGGTTTGTATATGCCGCCGCAATTTGAAGCAGCTTCGCATTTCTGACATAAAACCGAAAAAACTGCCAAACCATCCCCCAAGTTCACCCGTCTGCGCGGATGATTTCTTAAGCAACGCTAGCCCGACTTGCCCCCCCGTCACAAGGGATTTGCGCACTTAGGCAGCGGCTTTGCCCAATTCTGCGTCTTTTGCCTGCACTTTGGGCGTATCTGCCAAACTCTGGGCTCTTGCCAGCCACTGCTTTCGTGCCATGCTAGAACAAAATTTTACCCGAGGACTGTGATGCCCCTGAACCACGAAGCCCTGCTGCGCCGCGCCATCGACGAATCCCGCAAAGCGCGCGAGGCGGGCAACCATCCCTTCGCTTGCATTCTTGTTGGCCCTGATGGCACCGTGCTGATGACCCAGCACAACGCCTATATGCCCGATCACGACATGACCGGCCACGCCGAGCGGGTGCTGATGACCCGCGCTTCCACCACGCTGCCCAAAGAGCTGCTGAAAGACTGCACCATCTACACCTCGGCCGAACCCTGTGCGATGTGCGCGGGGGCGATTTACTGGACGGGGCTGAAGCGCGTGGTGTTTGGGCTGACGGAAAAGGATTTGAAAGCCATCACCGGCGATCACCCCGAAAACCCCACGCTGGATTTGCCCTGCCACATCGTCTTTGCCGCAGGCCAGCGTCAAGTCGAAGTGATCGGCCCGATGCTAGAGGCCGAAGCGGCAGCAGTGCACGAAGGGGCTTGGGGGTAAGAAAGGGGCGCGCATTCGCCGCCCCTTGAGGGTTTAAACCTTCTTTGGCCGATGCCTGCGGCCACGGCCAAAGGTTGTTGTCGTGGCTTTCAGCTTTTGGGCTACGTCTTTGGTGATCGCCCCAAGTTCATAGCGCCAAGACCAGTTCCCCTTGGCGCGCCCCGGCACATTGGTGCGCGCATCGGTGCCAAGGCCCAAAAGGTCTTGCAGCGGCACCACAACGGTGTCGGCGATTGACCCCATGGCAAGGCGGATCATGGCCCAGTGGATGTCTTGTTCAAGCACGGGGCCGGTATAATCCAGCACCTGTTGCTGTTGCTTTTGCGTCAACCCATTCCACCAGCCCACCACCGTGTCATTGTCATGCGTGCCGGTGTAGCAAACGAAGTTGGGTTCAAAGTTAAAGGGCAGATAGGGGTTTTCGGCCCCTTTATCATCAAAGGCGAATTGCAACACCTTCATGCCGGGAAAATCGAACGTATCGCGCAATTGCGCCACTTGCGCCGTCACAAGGCCCAAATCTTCGGCCCAAACCGGCAAATGGCCCAGTTCATGTTCCAGCGTATGAAAAAACGCATCGCCGGGGCATTTGGCCCAAGTGCCGTTTATGGCGGTTTTCTCGCCGTGCGGCACTTGCCAATAGGCTTCAAAGCCACGGAAATGGTCGATGCGTATGACATCGACATGCTGGGTCAACCGTTTGAAGCGCTTGATCCACCAGTCAAAGCCCGTGCTTTCTAGGTGTTTCCAATTGTAAACTGGATTGCCCCAAAGTTGGCCCGTGGCGCTAAAGTAATCGGGCGGCACGCCGGCCATCAGTTTGGGTTCCAGCGTTTCGGGAATCAGTTCAAAGTTCGACGGATTGGCCCAGACATCAACGCTGTCGAAAGCTACATAAAACGGAATATCGCCCACGATGCGGATGCCGCGCTGGTGGGCATAGTCACGCAAAGCGCCCCATTGGCGGAAGAAGGCGAATTGCACGAACTTGTAGAAATCAACCGCCTCGCCCATCTTCGCACGGGCGTGATCTATCGCGGAAGGGTCACGCTTGGCCAAAGTGGGCGGCCATTGGTTCCATGGTTTCTTCGGGTGGCTGTCTTTTAGCGCCATAAACAGGGCGTAATCTTCCAGCCAGTCTGCCTGCTCGGCGCAAAAGGTTTCATAGGCTGCGGATAGTTTGGCATTGCTGCGAAAAGCCTTGGCCGCTTGGGCAAGGGCTGCAAACTTAACCTCTTTCACCGCTTGCAAATCTTTGGCAATCGACACCGTTTTGCCGGGCGGATTGGCCACCATATCCACACCGTCAGCGATCAAATCTTCAATGCTGATCAGCAAAGGATTGCCCGCATTGGCTGAAAATGACGCATAAGGTGAGCCGTCTTCCGCTGTGGGGCCTAGGGGAAGCACTTGCCAGATTTGTTGATGGGTTTGGCCTAGAAAGTCTAAAAAGGCCCGCGCGGCAGCGCCAAGGTCGCCAATGCCCCAATCTCCGGGAAAGGAGGTGGGGTGCAGCAAAATTCCGCTGCGTCGGGTAACGTTCGATTTCATGGGCGTTCCTTAAAAGAATTCAGTGTGAAGGGACTGGGATAGGACAAAGATATCGCCTGTCCCGTTAAACGGTCAAACGCAAATCTGCCCCAGTGCCCCGATTCTGACAAGCCCGTGATGGGCGCGAATACCTGTGCGGCCTTTAATAATCCGGCGCAAACCCTATTGACGCATCAACCAACCCCCGCCGCCCGTCAATCAGCAATTCGCCAACACGCGCTGGTGTGCGGGCAATCACCCGCCCGCGCCGAATAACGGCCAGCTTCACGGCTTTTAGCCGCAAAGCCTCGGCCGGATCGCGGGCTTGCAGCACGACCAAATCGGCGTTGCAGCCTTTGTCCAAGCCGTACCCTTGCAGACCCATCGTGCGGGCGGAATTGGTCGTCAGCGCCTGAAATATCGCTGACTTTTCCTCTAAACTGCCCATTTGTGCGACGTGAATGGCCATATGCCCCACTTCCAGCATATCGCCAGACCCCATCGCATACCAAGGGTCCATCACACAGTCATGGCCGAACGACACATTTAACCCCGCCGCCATCAATTCGCGCACCCGCGTCATGCCACGGCGTTTGGGATAGGTGTCATGGCGGCCTTGCAGCATGATGTTAATCAACGGGTTGGGAATAACATTCATCTGCGCTTCGACCATCAGCGGAATAAGCTTAGACACAAAGTAATTGTCCATCGAATGCATCGAGGTCAGGTGCGACCCAGCCACCCGCCCTTGCAAGCCAAAGCGCACCGTCTGCGCGGCTAGGGTTTCGACATGGCGCGACAGGGGGTCATCGCTTTCATCGCAGTGCATATCGACGGGCAGGCCACGGTCAGCGGCCAAGCGGCACAAAGCCTCAACCGAGGCGCGCCCCTCCTCCATCGTGCGTTCAAAATGCGGGATGCCGCCGACAATATCGGCCCCCATATCCAAGGCCCGCGTCAACGAGGCGACACCGTCCTTAGCGCGGTAGTAACCGTCTTGCGGAAAGGCCACGACTTGCAGATCAAGATAGGGCGCAACACGGCGCTTGACCTCTAGCATGGCTTCCACGGTCACAAGGCGCGGGTCGGAGGTATCGACATGGGTGCGCACGGCCAAAAGCCCTTGGGTCACGGCCAGATCGCAGTAGCGCAGCGCGCGGTCCACCAGCGCGTCAACTGTCAGGGTAGGGCGCAATTCGCCCCATAGGGCAATGCCTTCCAGCAAAGTGCCCGACCGGTTCATCCGTGGCAGGCCCAGCGACAGGGTCGCGTCCATGTGGAAATGCGGGTCGATAAAGGGCGGCGTGACAAGGCGGCCTATGGCGTCGATCTCTTCACGTGCCTCGGCGGCGATATGCGGGGCCACTTCGGCGATTTTGCCGCCCTGAATGGCAATGTCATGGCCCTTGCGCCCATCGGGCAGGTTGGCTTGGCGCAGGATCAGATCGAACATGGGGCCTCTTTGGGGTTTGCCGCCTGTACGGGGCTTTGGGCTTGAAGCAGGAAGTCGGTGGCAACGCCAAGGGCAATGGCTTGGGGGTGTTTGCCCAAGGCGGGTTGGCCGATGGGGCAGGTGATCTTGGCAATCTCAATCGGGCTATGACCCAGTTCTGCCAGCCGCTTTTGAAACCGTACCCATTTGGTGGCGCTGCCAATCAGGCCGCATCGTAAAAAGCCATGATGAAGGGCGCGGTGGCAGATATCAAGGTCTAAAAGGTGCGAAAAGGTCAAGATAAGATGCTCTGCAT
Organism: uncultured Rhodobacterales bacterium; assembly: GCA_903873585.1. Lineage (GTDB taxonomy): Bacteria > Pseudomonadota > Alphaproteobacteria > Rhodobacterales > Rhodobacteraceae > Stagnihabitans. The sequence goes on along the minus strand of CAIQOV010000055.1, from coordinate 20,585 downwards.
CGCGCGGCGCAAGGGCCATGGCTTGTGCTAGGTCAGGTGCTGGCAGGGCGGTGAGGCCCAAGGGGATGGCATCGGGGAAGCGGTCAAGGGCGACATCAATCCAAGTGATCGACAGGTCGGGCAAAGGGGCCATCACGGCGGCAATAGCCCGCCCCACATGGCCAGCACCCCACAGCCAAAGCTGGCGTTTGGGGGTTAAGACGGGCTCGATCAGCCAACCTTGCAGCACTTGCGTGACAGGTTGCGCGCCTTGGCCGCGCGCTTGGGTCAGCAGGCGCTGCACTGCCAAAGGCATGGGCGACCCGTCGACACTGCGCGCAACGATGGGGCCTTGTGGCAGGGTGCTTTTAGTGAAAACCTCGGTCACCAAGGTCACAGCCCCGCCGCAGCATTGGCCCAAGGCGGGGCCAAGAGGAATGCGGGCCAAAGTGCAGGCTTGGGTCTGGGCGCGCGCGGCGAGGGTGGCTTGGTACTCCAACGCCCCGCCGCCGATTGTGCCAGATTGGCCACTTGCCCAAACCAGCATCGAAGCGCCCGTTTCGCGTGGCGATGACCCGTCATGCGCCGCGATCACCACCCGCGCCACGCGCCCGTGTTGGTGAACTGCCGCAGTCAAAGCGGGCAGGTCAAACATCTTGCACCCGCTGCACGGCCATCAAGACCCGCTCTGCCGTGGCAGGCGCGTTTAGCGCCGGATAGGCTGGCCCACAGGCCGAAATCGCGTGTGAGATCGCCATAAAGGCCGAAATCCCAAGGTTAAACGGCGGCTCGCCCACGGCTTTCGATTTGCCCACGGTGTCTTCGGCGTTGGGCACTGTCCACAGATCGACGTTGAAGATTGGCGGGCGGTCGGACACGGCGGGGATTTTGTAGGTGCTGGGGGCATGGGTGGTTAGGTGGCCCTTGGCGTTCCACACCAGCTCTTCCGTGGTCAGCCAGCCAGCGCCTTGCACATAGGCCCCTTCGACTTGGCCAATATCGAGCACGGGGTTGAGCGAAGTGCCCGTGTCATGCAGAATATCACAGCGCAAGATTCGGTTTTCGCCGGTGAGCGTATCAATCACCACCTCTGTCACCGATGCGCCGTAGGCGAAATATAGGAACGGGCGGCCTTGGCCCTTGACCCTGTCCCAGTTGATCTTGGGGGTGGCGTAAAAGCCGGTTGACGACAGCGACACCCGCGCTTGATAGGCCCAAGCGATGACACGGGCGAAGTCGTAAACCTCACCCCCGACGCGCACTTGCCCGTCTTTGAACCGCACCGTTTGTGGTTCGACCCCATGCTTGTCGGCGATAAAGGCCGAAAGCCTGTCGCGGATCGCAAGGGCCGCATTCTCGGCCGCCTTGCCGTTCAAGTCTGACCCGGATGAAGCCGCCGTGGCCGAGGTGTTGGGCACTTTGCCCGTATCAGCAGCGGTGATCTTGACCTGCACGGATGTCAGCCCAAAGACTTGCGCTGTCACTTGGGCGACCTTTTGGTTCAGCCCTTGGCCCATTTCGGTGCCGCCGTGGTTCACGATGACAGAGCCGTCTTGATACACATGCACCAAAGCACCGGCTTGGTTCAGGAAGGTCAGCGTAAACGAAATGCCAAACTTCACCGGCGTCAGCGCGATGCCCTTTTTCAGGATCGGGCTTGTGGCGTTAAACGCCGCAACCGCTTTGCGGCGCGCTTGGTAGTCAGAGGTTGCCATTAGGCGATCAAGGATTTGGTCGGTGATGGAATCGTCCACCTCCATCCCGTAAGGCGTGGTTTGCGGGGCGCTGCCCATAGGGGCGTAAAGGTTGCGCTGCATGACGGTGACAGGATCAAGGTGCAAGTGGTGCGCCAGATGGTCGATCACCCGTTCGATCCCCACAATCCCCTGCGGCCCGCCAAAGCCACGGTAGGCGGTGGCCGATTGGGTGTTGGTTTTCAACCGGTGGCTTTCGATGCGGATATTGGGGATCCAATAGCAATTGTCGGCGTGCAGCATGGCGCGGTCGGCCACGGCAAGTGATAAGTCTTGGCTATAGCCGCAGCGCACAAGATGGGTGAAATCGACCGCGATCAACCGGCCTTCGGCATCAGCCCCCGCCTTGTAGCGGATTTTCAGATCGTGGCGCTTGCCGGTGATCACCATATCATCGTCGCGGTCGTAGCGCATTTTGCACGGCTTGCCCGTGGCATGGGCCGCAACCGCGCAGGCCACGGCCAAAGCGTTGCCTTGGCTTTCCTTGCCGCCAAAGCCCCCACCCATGCGCCGCATCTCTACCCGCACCGCCGACATGGGCAGATGCAGGGCATGGGCCACTTTGTGCTGAATTTCGGTGGGATGCTGGGTCGAGGCGATGATGTGCATGCCGTCTTCTTGCGGGATGGCGGCGGCAATTTGGCCTTCTAGGTAGAAATGCTCTTGGCCGCCCACTTCAAACTCGCCCTCAACCACCACCGCGGCCTTGGCCATGTCGGCCACATCGCCACGGCTCCAAATGATCGGGCCTTGTTCAAAGCGGGAATTGGCGGCAAGCGCCTGTTCCACTGTCAAAAGCGCGGGCAGGGGGGCGTAGGTGATCTTGGCCAAACGGGCAGCTTTGCGGGCCTGAAGGTGGCTTTGCGCCACAATCAAAAACACCGGTTGGCCCGCGTAGTGCACTTTGCCCACCGCCAGCAGGGGTTCGTCATGCACCGTGGGCGAGACATCGGGCATATCGGGCAGGTTTTGGGCCGAAAACACTGCGACTACACCGGGGGCCGCGCGCACTTGGGTTAAATCAAGCGCTGTGATGTCGGCATGCGCTTCGGTGGATAGGCCAAAGGCCAGATGCAAGGCCCCTTCGGGCAAGGGCACATCATCGACATAGCGGGCTTGGCCGGTGACGTGCAGGGGCGCGCTGTCGTGGGGAAGAGAGGCTCCAATGGTCATGCGTGCACCTGTTGGACGGATACGGGTTGACCCGACAGGTCATGGAAATACCGCGTCAGCAGGTTTTGCGCGGTGAGAAGCCGGTAGTCGGCCGAGGCGCGCATATCGCTGAGGGGTTGGAAATCTTGGGCAAAGGCAGCAGTTGCGGCCTTTAGGGTTTGTAGGGACCACGGCTGTCCTACCAGTGCCGCTTCCACATGGGCCGCGCGCTTGGAAATGCCCGCCATGCCGCCAAAGGCGATGCGGGCGGCGGTGACTTGGCCTGCGTCAACCGTCACGTTGAAACAGCCGCACAGGGCCGAGATGTCTTGATCGAAACGTTTGGAGATTTTGTAGCAGCGCAGGGCAGGGGCTTGGGCTGGGATGGAAATGCCTGCCACGAACTCGCCCGCGCGGCGGTCTTGCTTGCGGTAATCTAGAAAGAACGATTCCAGTGGGATCGAGCGCATATCACCCCCGCGCCGCAGGTGCAGCGTGGCCCCCAAAGCGATCAGCGCGGGCGGGCCATCGCCTATGGGCGAGCCATTGGCGATATTGCCGCCGATGGTGGCGGCGTTGCGCACTTGGGTGGAGCCGTAGCGTTGCAGCATGGCGGCGAAAGAGGGGTGCAAAGGCAGCAGGGCTTTGCGCAGGGCTTCGACCGTCACACCGGCACCGATGTGGACCAAAGCGCCTTGGCGTTCGATCTGTTGCAGATCGGTTACACCGTTCAAAAATGCCACGGGGCCAAGATCGCGCAACTGTTTGGTGACCCAAAGGCCGACATCGGTAGCGCCTGCGATCAGGGTCGCGAGTGGGTTGGCCAGATACCAGTCTGCAAGCGCATCGCTGCTGGCAGGCCGGAACACGGGGGGGCTGCTCGCCCCCCCGAACCCCCCCGCGCCAAGGGGGCTTTCTGCCCCCTTGGGATCCCCCGAGGATATTTGAGCCCGTATGAAAGACGCATCGTTCAGCCAGTCGGGCACAGGTTGCGTTTGTGCGGCTTGGGCGGCGCGGATGATGGGGGCATAGCCGGTGCAGCGGCACAGGTTGCCAGCAAGCGTGGTGTCGTGGTCGGCGTCACCGTTCAGCTGCGCTGTGGCCATCGACATCACAAAACCCGGTGTGCAAAAGCCGCATTGGCTGCCGTGGTGGGCTATCATCGCGGTTTGCACGGGGTGGGCTTCGCCGTTCGGGCCGGTAAGCCCTTCGACCGTGCGAATGGCTTTGCCTTGCAATTGCGGCAGGAACAGGATGCAGGCATTGAGAGCGCGCGCGCCTTGCGCATCTGTCACCATCACGGTGCAAGCGCCGCAATCGCCTTCGTTGCAGCCCTCTTTTGTGCCCTTAAGCCCTGCGGTTTCGCGCAGGTAATCGAGCAGGGTTTGGCTGGGGTTTGCGGGCGTAACGCAAACGGGGGCTCCGTTCAGTAAAAACGTCACCTGCGTCATGATCGGTCCTGCCGCGGTCTTTTGACCAAGCTTTGCCCCCCGATGCGGCGGAAAGGGGCAAGCTAGATCGAATTGAACGGGACAAGGGCGCGCATGTCCAGCCCTTCCTTTGGGATTTGGGCGAAAGCTCTTTCGCTATATGGGCAAGAATGGCGCGAAATTGGGCTGAAGCGGCCCGTTTCCCTTTGCCGCGCCTTGGGCTAGGCTGCCCTGCATGACCCAAGCCCGATTCATCCATTTGCGCGTGCACACCGAACATTCCCTGCTGGAAGGGGCGGTTCCGGTCAAAAGCCTCATCAAACTGGCCAAGGCGGCCGAAATGCCTGCTGTGGCTGTGACCGACACCAACAATATGTTTGCCGCGTTGGAATTTTCCGTAACGGCCTTGGGCGACGGGGTGCAGCCGATTGTGGGCTGTCAGGTGTCAGTCGCTTACGACGTGCCCGGCCCCGGTGAAAAGGCAAAGCCCGCCGCCCCCCTTGTTTTGCTGGCGCAAAACGAGGCGGGGTATTTGAACCTGATGAAGCTGAACTCTTGCCTATACATCGACAAGGGCGGCGCTTTGCCGCAGGTGACGCTGGAAGAGGTCGAGCGGTTTAGCGCGGGCGTGATCTGCCTGACGGGCGGATCTGACGGGCCCTTGGGGCGCATGATCTTGGCGGGGCACTTGCCCAAAGCGCGGGCTTTGGTGCAGCGGTTGGCGGCGGCCTATCCTGACCGTTTGTATGTCGAACTGCAACGCCACCCCGGTGAAGGCGGGGCGCTGCCTGAAGGCGAGGCTGCGACCGAAGCCGCCATGGTGGATCTGGCCTATGATCTGGGCCTGCCCTTGGTCGCCACCAACGATGTCTATTTCCCCAAAGCCGAGATGTATCTGGCCCATGACGCCATGATCTGCATCGCCGAGGGCGCCTATGTTGACCAAAGCCAACCGCGCCGTCGCCTGACCGCCCAGCATTATTTCAAGACCGAGGCCGAGATGGCCACCCTGTTTGCCGACCTGCCCGAAGCCTTGGACAACACGGTCGAAATCGCCCGCCGCTGCGCCTTTGCCGCCTATAAGCGCAAGCCCATCCTGCCCAAGTTCGCCGATGACGAGGTGCAAGAACTGCGCCGTCAGGCCAATGCGGGGCTGAAAGCGCGGCTGGCGATTATTCCGCATTCTGTTACCCCCGCCGAGTATCAGGCGCGGCTGGATTTCGAATTGGACGTCATCGAAAAGATGGGGTTCCCCGGCTACTTCCTGATCGTGGCCGATTTCATCAAATGGGCCAAGGATCAGGGCATTCCAGTCGGTCCGGGCCGTGGATCGGGGGCGGGCTCACTTGTGGCCTATGCGCTGACTATCACGGACCTTGACCCGTTGCGTTATGCGCTGCTGTTCGAGCGGTTCTTGAACCCGGAACGGGTTTCGATGCCCGACTTCGACATCGACTTTTGCATGGACCGCCGCGAAGAGGTGATCCGCTATGTGCAAGAGAAGTACGGGCGCGAGAAAGTGGCCCAGATCATCACCTTCGGCGCGTTGCTGTCTAAAGCTGCGGTGCGCGATGTGGGGCGGGTGCTGCAACTGCCTTATGGACAGGTCGACCGCCTGTCGAAGATGATTCCCTTGGAAGGGGTGAAACCCGTCAGCATCACCAAGGCTTTGGCCGACGAACCCCGTTTGCGCGAAGCCGCCAAAGAAGAGGTCGTGGGCCGCCTTTTGGGCTTTGCCCAGCAGATTGAGGGGCTGTATCGCAACGCCTCCACCCATGCCGCTGGTGTGGTGATTGGCGACAGGCCCTTGGACGAGCTGGTGCCTTTGTACCAAGACCCTAGGTCCGATATGCCCGCAACCCAGTTCAACATGAAATGGGTCGAAGCGGCAGGGTTGGTGAAGTTTGACTTTCTGGGGCTAAAGACCCTGACCGTCATTCAAAACTGCATGGAACTGCTGGCGCTGCGGGGCGTGTCGTTCGACATCAACCTGATCCCGCTCGACGACAAGCCATCTTACGACCTGTACGCCAGCGCCAAAACGGTTGCGGTGTTTCAGGTGGAAAGCAGCGGCATGATGGATGCGCTGCGGCGCATGAAGCCCACCTGCATCGAGGATATTGTGGCGCTGGTGGCACTATATCGCCCCGGCCCGATGGAAAACATCCCGACCTATTGCGAGGTCAAGAACGGCCTGCGCGATTTGGAATCGATCCATCCGACGATCGACCATATCCTGAAAGAAACCCAAGGCATCATCGTTTATCAAGAACAGGTGATGCAGATTGCTCAAGTTATGGCAGGCTATTCGCTGGGCGGGGCCGACCTGTTGCGCCGTGCCATGGGTAAGAAGATTGCAGAAGAAATGGCCAAGGAACGCCCCAAGTTCATCGAAGGCGCTTTGGCCACCCATAACGTGGCCAAGGAAAAAGCGGGCGAGGTCTTTGACCTGCTGGAGAAGTTCGCCAACTACGGCTTCAACAAATCGCACGCGGCGGCCTATGCGGTGGTGTCGTATCAAACGGCCTATCTGAAAGCGAATTACCCCGTCGAATTCATGGCCGCCGTGATGAACTGCGATTTGCATCTGACCGACAAGCTGGCGGTTTATAAGCGCGAGGTCGACAAGCTGGGGATTGTGACCGTGGCCCCTTCGGTCAACGACTCGCTGGCCAAATTCACCGTGCGCGAGGGGCGCGTGGTCTATGCGCTGGGCGCGCTAAAGGGCGTGGGCGTCGAGGCGATGGCCCTGATCGTGGATGCGCGGGGCGACAAAGTCTTTGCCACGCTGTTCGATTTTGCGCGGCGTGTGGATATGAAACGGGTCGGCAAGCGCCCCTTGGAAATGCTGGCGCGCGCGGGGGCGTTTGACGTGCTTGACCCCAACCGTGCGCGCGTGTTCGAAGCGCTGGATGCGCTGGTGGCCTATTCGGCGGCTGTGCACGAAGCGAAAGCGTCAACCCAAGTCTCGCTCTTTGGTGACAGCGGTGGCGATTTGCCCGAACCGCGCCTGCCCTTCCGCGACGATTGGCTGCCTGTGGAACGGCTGACCCAAGAGCACCAAGCGATCGGCTTTTATCTGTCAGGCCATCCGCTGGATGATTATATGTCAGCGCTGAAACGCAAAGATGTCAAAACCCTGACCGAGATCACCGTTTTGGCCGAACGCGGCCCGCTGGTGGCCAAGATTGCCGGATCCGTCTCGGCCAAGCAGGAGCGCAAATCGGCCAAGGGCAACCGGTTCGCCTTTGTCAGCCTGTCAGACCCGACGGGCCTGTATGAAGTCACGGTGTTTTCCGACACGCTGGAAGCGGCGCGCGATCTGCTGGAACCGGGCAAAAACGTGGTTTTGACGGTGGAAGCCAATCTGGAAGGCGATACGCTCAAACTGCTGGCACGTGCCGCGCAACCGATTGACCAAGTGGCGGCGGATGCCGGCGCGGCAGCGATCCGCGTGCATCTGAACAGGGTCGAGGCGATCCCCTCGCTCGCAGCCCTGCTGGCCAAGGTCGAAGGCCGCACCAAGGCGCAGATCACCCTGTGCGTGCCCGACGATCAGGGCCGCGAGATTGACCTGACCTTGCCCGACCCCTACCCGCTGACGCGGCAAATCCGTGGGGCGATCAAGGCGATGAGTGGCGTGGTGTTGGTGGAGGAGGTTTGAGCCGACCCGCTTAAGCCCCAATGCACCCCGCCCTGTGCCCCCGGGGGCCTTCTGCCCCCGGACCCCCGAGGATATTTGGGCACATATGAAAGCGTAAAAAGCCCCTACCAATGCGGCGGTTTCTGGTCGGCCAGGGGGATCGAATTGCCCCCCTCGCTCTCGCGCGCCGCCTCGCGTTCGGCCAAAAGGCCCACGATGCGGGTCAAGCGGTCGATCTCGCGGCCTTGCTTTGCGACCATGTCCGACAGATCCTCGCCCATCCGTGTCAGATGGGCGATTTTCTCTTCCAGCGCTTCAATAGTCATCCCTTTACCCTTTCATACGTGCCCAAATATCCCACGGGAGGTCCGGAGCGTGTGAAACCCTCCGGGGGCCTGCCCCAAGCGCGCCTGCAGTCCTTGAAGCGCCCCCCCGCCTCGGCTATGGATCGGCCAACCAACCAAGGGGCTATCATGGCACAGGACAAACCCGCCCGCCGCCCGCGCGCCGAAACGCCCAAGGGCTTTCGCGACTATTTCGGCGCGGAAGTCACCGAACGCAAGCAGATGCTGGATAAGGTGGCAGCGGTTTATCATCTTTACGGCTTTGACCCGCTGGAAACCAGCGCGGTTGAGACGGTCGAGGCGCTGGGCAAGTTCCTGCCCGATGTCGACCGCCCGAATGAGGGTGTCTTTGGCTGGCAAGACGAAGATGCCGATTGGCTGGCGCTGCGCTATGACTTAACCGCCCCTTTGGCGCGGGTGGCGGCGCAGTTTCGCAACGATCTGCCCTCACCCTATCGCCGCTATGCGATGGGCCCCGTGTGGCGCAATGAAAAGCCCGGACCGGGGCGGTTTCGCCAGTTCTACCAATGCGACGCCGACACGGTGGGCGCGCCCTCGGTTGCGGCGGATGCCGAGATTTGCGCCATGCTGTCGGATGCTTTGGAAACCGTGGGCATCCCGCGCGGCGATTATGTTGTGAAAGTTAACAACCGCAAAGTGCTGAACGGCGTGATGGAGGTGGCGGGGGTGCTTGACCCATCCGATCCCACCCGCTTTGAAGCCGAACGCGGCATCGTTTTGCGCGCCATCGACAAGATGGACCGCCTAGGCGACGAGGGTGTGCGCGCTTTGCTGGGTGCGGGTCGGCGCGATGACAGCGGCGATTTCACCAAGGGCGCTGGCCTATCGGCCGAACAGGTCGAAGTTGTGATGGGCTTTACTTCGGCCAAGCGGGCGACGGGGATGGAGACGGTTGCACGGTTGGCGGAATTGGTCGGCCCTTCAGTCATCGGGCGCGAGGGTGTGGCCGAGCTTGAGATGATGGCCGATCTGCTGGACAGCCAAGGTTACGGATCTGACCGCATCGTGCTCGACCCCGGCGTGGTGCGGGGTTTGGGCTATTACACTGGCCCGGTCTATGAGGCCGAGTTGACCTTTGAAATCTTGGACGAAAAGGGCCGCAAGCGGCAGTTTGGCTCGGTCGCGGGGGGCGGGCGTTATGACGACTTGGTCAAGCGCTTCACCGGCCAAGCCGTGCCAGCCACGGGCGTTTCTATCGGCGTTGACCGCCTTCTTGCCGCCCTGCGCGCCAAGGGGCGGGGGGCTGTCGACACCGCAGGCCCTGTGGTTGTGACCGTGATGGACCGTGACCGGATGGCTGATTACATGGCCATGGTGGGCGAGTTGCGCGCAGCGGGCATTCGGGCCGAGGTCTATTTGGGCAACCCCAAGAACTTTGGCAACCAGTTGAAATACGCTGACAAACGGGCCTCTCCCATAGCCGTGATCCAAGGCGGGAACGAGGCGGAGGCGGGGGTTGTGATCCTTAAAGACCTCATCCTTGGCGCAAAGATTGCCCAAAGTGCTACCTTGGAAGAATGGAAAGACCTCCCCGCGCAGGTCGAAGTGCCCCGCGCTGATCTGGTGGCGGCGGTGCGCCGGATGCTGGCGCAATGACGCCAAAGGCGGCCATTCGGGCAGAAGCCGACCGCTTGTTTGCCGCCTTTCAGGCGGCCGGGGCCGTGCCTGTCGATGCCGACATTTTGCTGCCCGCTGAAACTCTGCTTGACCTGTACGGCGAAGACATTCGCGCCAAGGCCTATGTCACCACCGACCCCGTGCAGGGCGAGATGATGCTGCGCCCCGACTTTACCGTGCCCGTCGTGCAAGCCCACATGGCCCACGGCGCAGACCCTGCGCGCTATTGCTACAGGGGCGAGGTGTTTCGCGCGCAAGACCATCTGGGGGCGCAGGCGCGTGAAAGCCTGCAAGTGGGGTTCGAGGTGTTTGACCGCCAAGCCCCCGAGCGCGCCGATGCCGAGGTGTTTGCGCTGTTTGGCGGCCTGCTGGCGGGTTTGAATCTGCGCGCTGTTACGGGCGACATTGGCATTTTGATGGCGGCTGTGCGCGGTATATCTGCGTCAGACAAGCGCAAGGCGGCGCTGCTGCGGCATATCTGGCGGCCCCAGCGGTTTCGCGCTTTGCTCGACCGGTTTTCGGGCCGCGCGCCCATGCCTGCTGCGCGGGCCGCTTTGCTGGCGCGATTGGCTGCGGGGCAACCTGCCGATCTGATCGCGGCCTCTGGCCCGCTGATCGGCCTGCGCGAGGTGGACGAAATCGCGGCGCGGGCGCAAACCCTGCTGGAAGATGCCAAGGCCGCGCCGATTTCGGCGCTGGAAGCGGCGATGCTGTATGACTTGCTGCAATTGCAGGCCCCAGCCCCCGCTGCCCTGACCCATTTGCGCGGCATAGCGCTGCATTTGCCCGCTATCTTGCCTGCGGTTGATCGCTTTGCGGCCCGGCTTGAGGCGTTGCGCGCGCAAGGGGTGGACGTGGACACGCTGGCCTTTGAAGCAAGCCATGGCCGCACGGCGATGGAATATTATGATGGCTTTGTGTTTAGTTTTGTAAGCGGTGAAGACGTTGTCGCCTCGGGCGGCAGGTACGATGCTTTGACGGCGGTTCTTGGGCAGGGGCGTTCGATTCCGGCGGTTGGGGGGATCATCCGCCCGCATCTGGTGGCAGCGCTGCGGGGGGCTGCGTGATGGTCAAGATCGGGGTGCCGTCAAAGGGGCGGCTGATGGAAAAGACCTTTGAATGGTTCGGCGCGCGCGGGCTGCGCATGGCGAAAACCGGGTCTGACCGCGAATATGCTGGTGTGGTGGAAGGCGTGGCAGGGGTGGAACTGGTGATGCTTTCGGCATCCGAAGTGCCGCGAGAACTGGCAGCGGGGCGGATTGATCTGGGCGTCACGGGCACCGATCTGGTGCGTGACAAGCTGGCCGATTGGGACCGTCAGGTGCGCGAAGTGGCGGCTTTGGGCTTTGGCCAAGCCGATCTGATCATCGCCGTTCCCGCCGCGTGGATTGATGTCGACACGCTTGACGATCTCGACGCCGTCGCCGCCGCCTTTCGAATACGCCACGGATTTCGCTTGCGGATTGCGACCAAATACCACCGCCTTGTGCGCGACTATCTGACAGCGCAGGGGGTGGCGGATTATCAACTGGTCGACAGCCAAGGGGCGACCGAAGGCACGGTGAAAAACCTGACCGCCGAGGCGATTGCTGACATCACCTCTAGCGGGGAAACCCTTCGGGCGAACCATTTGAAGGTGTTGAGCGATGCGGTGATTTTGCGCTCGCAGGCGATGTTGTATCAATCGGCTTTGGCAACTGGCCCTGACGTTGGCGCTTTGCTGGCGAAGATCGGGCTGCGGCCCTAAAGCCGGGGGCCGTCTGCCCCCGGACCCCCGAGGATATTTGAGCACATATGAAAGGGGTTAGGTTTTGCGGCTGGCGAGGGCCACGCCCGTGGCTGCGAGGGCCATGCCGAGCCAGCCTAAGGGCGGCATAACTTCGCCAAGCAGGGGCCACGCGAAAAGGGCTGCAAGGGGTGGGACAAGGTAAAACAGCGCCGAGACGCGGCTGACAGCGCCGGCGCGGATCATGGCCAAAAGAAGGGTCATGGCTAGGATGGAGTTGCCCAGCACCAGATAGGCAAGGATCCAGACGAACTGACCGTTCCATTCAACCTTTAGGCTTTCGCTCGCCAAGGCCAAGGGCAGGGTGAAGGCCGCGCCGACGGCGTATTGGATCAAGTTAGACGTGACAGGGTGGTGTGAGACGCCGAATTTCTTTTCATAAAGCGTGCCGCCAGTGATGCCGAACAGGGCAGCGAAGGTGCACAAAAGCCCAAAGGGATTTTCGGCAGCCACCTCGGCGCGGGCCAAGATCACCACAGCCGCCCCTGCGAGGCCAAGGGCAAGGCCAGCCCAACCAAGGCGGCTGACCTTTTCGCCGACCAGTGCGGGGGCGGCAAGGGCAACGAGGATGGGTTGCAAACACACGATGATTGACACTGCCCCCGCTGAGACGCCGGATTTGAAGGCGACATAGCACAGGCCAAAATAGGCGACCTGAATAAGGAACCCCACCAGCGCGATATCTCCTGCTGCCCGCCACGTTTTGGGCAGGGGTGGCCGCAGCACTAGGGCGATAGGGATCAGCACCACCAGCACCGCGATATAGCGCAGCGCCAAAAGTGTTAAGGGTTGAGCGTGTTGCAGGCCCAGTTTGGCCACACCGAAGCCGGCGGACCATAAGAGCAAGAAGATCACAGGGGCGGCCATCAGCCAAAGGGGGCGTTTCATGCGGCCCTGTTTGGCAGCGCTGGAAGCTTAGGGCAAGTCAATGCAGGCCGATTTCGGCCAAGGCCTGCGCCAAGCTTGCCGGCAGCGCGGTTTCCAAGGCGCGGCCTTTGGGCAGATCGCGCGGGCTTTCAGACGGCTCAAGATAGCGCCAGCCTTGAAAGGGGCGGCGCGCGGCGGCTTCGGTGCGGATCACCTCGACATCCAGCACCAAAGCGCAACGCGAGATACCGTCAGCGCCTTGGCGCGGTTCCAGCCCCAAGATGCGCTGGCGGGCCAAAACTTGGCCCTTGATCACCCAATAAAGCGAGCCGCCATCCAGCACCTCGGCCGCGCGCTTGGGCCACATGCGGGTGATATGCTCCGCCGTGCCCGCAGGCCAATGGCCGCGATGTTGGGCCTGCCATTGAAGCAGATCTTCGACGCTGTCCGCGCCCACGCAAAGTTTAAGGATATTCAGTGCCATGGACCTATCATAGCGGGGATGGCTGCATCCTCAAGGGTTGGTGGATGAAAGAAAGCGGCTTGTGGGTGCTTGCCTGCGCCCGCCCCATCGCGTATCTTGTGGGTTCGTTGTGAAAATCCCCCACAAATTGATAAAGGTCTGCCCATGTCCCGTTTCCACGCGCCCATTGCCGAACAGATTTGGGACATGAAATATCGCCTGAAAGAGGCGGATGGCACGCCGATTGACACCTCGGTTGAAGATACATGGCGGCGCATTGCGCGGGCTTTGGCGGTGGTTGAAGCCGAACCCGCCTTGTGGGAAGAGCGATTCTACGCCGCCCTTGAAGGGTTCAAGTTTCTGCCCGCAGGCCGCATCACGGCAGGTGCCGGCACGGGGCGGGCGGTTACGCTGTTCAACTGCTTTGTCATGGGCACAATTCCCGACACCATGGCAGGCATCTTTGAAGCGCTGAAAGAAGCCGCGCTGACCATGCAGCAGGGCGGCGGGATCGGTTATGACTTTTCCACCATCCGCCCGCGCGGGGCAGAGGTGAAGGGTGTTGCGGCAGATGCCTCTGGCCCGCTAAGCTTTATGGATGTCTGGGATGCGATGTGCCGCACGATCATGTCGGCGGGCAGCAGGCGTGGGGCCATGATGGCCACGATGCGCTGCGATCATCCTGATATTGAAGCCTTTATCGAAGCCAAGAAAGACGCCGCGCGTTTGCGGATGTTCAACCTTTCGGTGTTGATCACCGACCCGTTTATGGCCGCTGTGAAAGCCGATGGCCCGTGGGCGCTGGTCTTTGGCGGGCGCGTTTACAAAACCCTGCCCGCGCGCGATCTGTGGAACCGGATCATGCGCAACACCTATGATTTTGCCGAACCCGGCGTGATCTTTATCGACCGGATCAATGCGGCGAACAATCTGGGCTATGTCGAACAAATCGCCGCCACCAACCCCTGTGGCGAGCAGCCCCTGCCGCCCTATGGCGCGTGCCTGTTGGGGTCTATCAACCTGCCCACGCTGGTATCGGGCGCGTTTCAGACAGGGGCTAAGCTGGATGTAGCAGCGCTTGACGACCTTGTGCGCATGGCCGTGCGGATGATGGACAACACCGTTGACGCCAGCCGCTTCCCCTTGCCCCAGCAAGAGGCCGAGGCGCGCGCCAAGCGCCGGATCGGGCTGGGCGTGACGGGGCTTGCCGATGCGTTGCTGATGGTGGGGCTGCGCTACGGCTCGGTTGAAGCTGCGGCGCAGACCGAGGCTTGGATGCACGCGATTGCGCGCGCGGCCTATCTGGCTTCGGTTGATCTGGCGCGCGAAAAGGGGGCATTCCCGCTGTTTGACGCTGACGCCTATCTGGCATCGGGCACGATGGCGGGCATGGACGCCGATGTGCGCGCTTTGATCGCAAAACACGGCATTCGCAACGCGCTGCTCACATCGGTTGCCCCCACTGGCACGATCAGCCTGTATGCGGGCAACGTGTCGTCGGGGATCGAGCCGGTCTTTGCCTATGCTTACACCCGCAAGGTGCTGCAAAAAGACGGGTCGCGCACGCAAGAAGAGGTGGTCGACTATGCCGTGCGGCTGTGGCGTGAAACCCACGGCGATGCGCCCTTGCCCGACTATTTCGTCAACGCCCAAACCCTGCCCCCGCTTGACCATGTGCGCATGCAAGCGGCAGCACAGAAGTGGATCGATTCCTCGATTTCAAAAACCATCAACTGCCCCGAAGACATCAGCTTTGACGCTTTCCAAGAGGTCTATATGGCGGCGTGGGATCAGGGTTGCAAAGGCTGCACCACCTATCGCCCGAATGCTGTGACAGGGTCGGTTCTGACCGTTAGCGAAGCGGCCCCCGCACCCGCCGCCCAAACCCCTGTCGCCGATCAGGACGCCGAAGTGGTGTATTTGGCCGAACCGCTTAGCCGCCCCGCAGCGCTGGAAGGCAACACCTATAAGGTCAAATGGCCGGGCAGCGAACATGCGCTGTATATCACGGTCAACGACATCATCATTTCAGGCCACCGCCGCCCGTTTGAAGTGTTCATCAACTCCAAGAACATGGAGCATTTCGCTTGGACCGTGGCGCTGACGCGGATGATCAGCGCGGTGTTCCGGCGCGGCGGGGATATCTCGTTCGTGGTGGAAGAGCTGAAAGCCGTGTTTGACCCGCGCGGTGGGGCATGGATGGAAGGGCGCTACGTGCCCTCGATCTTGGCCGCGATTGGCGGCGTGATCGAACGCCACC
The DNA here is from genome assembly GCA_903873585.1 of uncultured Rhodobacterales bacterium. Classification (GTDB taxonomy): domain Bacteria; phylum Pseudomonadota; class Alphaproteobacteria; order Rhodobacterales; family Rhodobacteraceae; genus Stagnihabitans. Next base: position 5,269 of record CAIQOV010000055.1, on the reverse strand, counting down.
TGATCGCCATCGGCTTCATCGAAGGCGAGGGGCTGGGCCTGAAAAGCGACCCGCACGCCGAGCAAATGGTGGGTGCAACCCCCAAAGGAGCCGCCTGCCCAAGCTGCGGCAGCTTTGCGGTGCAGATGAAAGAAGGCTGCATGACCTGCAACGATTGCGGGCATTCGAAGTGCGGGTGATTTAGGCTGCACGTCCGGCGGGCCTTATGGGCCTGCCGGAATGGGGCGGCGGGGAGTTTTGAGGAATTTGGAGCGGGCGACGGGAATCGAACCCGTGTCTTTAGCTTGGAAGGCTAAGGTCTTACCATTAGCAGTCGAAGCAGATTGTTCTTTCAGAACAACAGCTTCTTCCCTTGTCGCTTCTGGCAAAGCGCCCAAACGCCCGCGTTACTTCTCACGCAAACCAATAGCTAGAAAGCCTTTGTGTGACAAGATGTGTGACAGAGATTTGGGCAAATTGTCCGACTAAACTCTGGACGCATATTCGGCTGAAGTAGCCATTTTGAGTAAAAATCTTGTTCAGTTAGAAGACCCGCTACACCCTGACCTGCGCGGACGGGGCCAGTAGCCACTGCCGTAGGGCTTCCCCGAAAGTGCATTTTCATTGCATAGCCTCAACTTTGGGCGCATCGATCATAATTGAAGCTAGTTTTCAAATTCTTGTGAACAGTTATCAAAAAGGGATGTATGAAAGATGACTGTCAGATTTTTTGTTGTGGCGAGCCTTTTGATTTCCACTGCGGCATGTACTCCGCGACCCGACAGCATTGCACCAGTGTCAATGACGGGCGCTTATGATCAGTTGTCTTGTACCAGCGCGCGAAACCAACTTGATACTGAACGGGCGACATTGGCTGGCCTAGAAAAGCGTCAAAATGCTGCTGCGACAGGCGATGCGATTGGGGTCTTCTTGGTTCTGATCCCTGTTTCGAAGTTGACTGGTGGCGATGTTGCTGGAGAGATTGGCACGTCGAAAGGCAAAGTGATTGCCTTGGAACAGCGTGTTTCACGCTGCGGTTAAGCAAACTTTTACACTAACCTCCCTTGGAGTGCCTAAAGGGGGGCAGGCGCAAAGAAATCCAGCCCAGTATTCGGGCCAAGAAATTGATCTTTCCTTGGGCTGGCCCTACCCCCTCTAACCAAGTATTCATTATGTAAATTGAAGACTGACGAGCCACGGCGTTACGGAACGTGCGATCTTTGACCACTTCAGATAGTCATGAAGAGCATGACCCACGCTGTAATCATCACCCAGTGGGCAGAAGTTGAGTCCGTCAGTCCTTCCCCTAGGCGCCCGTTCTGCCGCTTCTCCCCTCGCGTCCCAGTCAGCAAACCATTTGAACGCAGCATCGATGGCTTCAGCATAAGTAATTGCGGACGCCCCAATCCGCAGGGCTGGACCAAGGCATTTCTGAACGTAGCGTCGATCCTTGGTCAGCAATCTTGCGGTCCAGTTGCAGTGCCTACCGTCTGGGCGATGGATGCCGATATGCCTTCCAACCAAAAGATGATGCCAGTACGGTGGGTCTCTATATTCAAGTTGTTGGATGAGACTGTCCGATTTAAATGGGCAGGCGTCGATGCGATCAATCGGACCGCTTCAACAGGCTATTGTATGCTGGATGCCTTTCACCTCGACATATTCTTTCACCACGTGTGACAGCTTTGCAGTCTTTGTGTTTGTGGCATCCTTTAGCGAGTTGAGGCTAACTGCTTGCGTAACAGTTTCTGCCTGCCATATCGCATCGAGTCGCTTGGTCATGGCTTCGGCTGCTTGTGGCGAGTCGATCCTCATTCGGATGAAGTCACCGAAGATTTCCTTAGCGTGTGAAGGAACACGACGGTTGTAATAGAGCAGTCCAGCCCGAGTCACTGTATGCTGTGGTGTGGCTGATGTGTGCATTTTGTTCGCTTCTCATTCGGTTAAACCATTGAGAAGAAACGCATTTTCCAAGTTCTTGGAGCGGGCGACGGGAATCGAACCCGTGTCTTTAGCTTGGAAGGCTAAGGTCTTACCATTACACAACGCCCGCGTAAGGCTTATGGGGATAGTGGACCTGCGCGCTGGGGTCAAGAGGCTCGCGGGGGGCAAGTGCTTTGGATTTGAGCGAATGGGGGCTGGGCCGAGGGTTTCCCCTTGGCCCAGCCCTATGCGTCAGACGGCTTTCTTCAGCGCCTCGATCAGGTCGGTTTTTTCCCACGAAAACCCGCCATCCGCTTCGGGTGCGCGGCCGAAGTGGCCGTAGGCCGAGGTGCGGGCGTAGATGGGTTTGTTCAACTCTAGCTTATTGCGGATCCCAAGGGGTGTCAGGTCCATGCAATGGGCCACCGCGTGTTCAATGCGGGCTTCCTCCACACGGCCTGTGCCGTGGGTGTCGACATAAATCGACAGCGGTTTGGCCACGCCGATGGCATAGCTGACCTGCAAGGTGCAGCGGTCGGCCAAGCCTGCGGCGACCACATTCTTTGCCAGATAGCGCGCGGCATAGGCGGCGGAACGGTCAACCTTGGTCGGATCCTTGCCCGAAAACGCGCCGCCCCCGTGGGGGGCAGCGCCGCCGTAGGTGTCAACGATGATCTTGCGGCCCGTCAGGCCCGCGTCGCCATCCGGCCCGCCGATCACGAAGGTTCCGGTCGGGTTCACCCACCATTCGGTCTTTTCGGTGATCCACCCCGAGGGCAGAACTTCGCGGATATAGGGTTCGACAATGGCGCGGATATCATCTGACGTTTGGCTTTCCAGCGCGTGCTGGTGCGACAGCACGATCGAGGTGACTTCAACCGGAACCCCGTCTTCATAGCGCAGGCTGAGCTGGCTTTTGGCATCCGGCCCAAGGGTCGGCTCTTTGCCCGATTTGCGCACTTCGGCCAGACGGCGCAGGATGGCGTGGGCGTATTGGATCGGGGCGGGCATCAGCTCGGGCGTTTCGCGGCAGGCATAGCCGAACATGATGCCTTGGTCGCCCGCGCCGTCGCGGTTCACGCCTTGGGCGATATGGGCTGACTGGCCGTGCAGGTAGTTTTGCACTTGCAATGTGTTCCAGTGGAACTTGTCTTGCTCATAGCCGATGTCTTTGACGCAATCGCGCACGATGGCGTCAATCCGGTCCATCATGGCCTTGGTGTCTTCCTCTTTCGAAAGGCCAACTTCGCCGCCCACAACCACCCGCCCCGTGGTGGCAAAGGTTTCGCAGGCCACGCGGGCATTTTCTTCCACGCTCAGAAAAGCGTCCAAAACCGCGTCAGAGACGCGGTCACACAATTTATCGGGATGCCCCTCTGAAACGGATTCAGAGGTGAAGACATAAGATTTACGCGCCATGGGGAAGTGCTCCGGTTGGGTATACTTGCCACGCCAGGAAGCCGTTGTGGCAGTTTGTTTGGCAGGGCTAGACCTAATGGGGCGGGGCGTCAAGCCTTGCGGGATTTGGCTTTGCGCAGGGCCCAAAGGAAGCAGCCCGCCAGCAGGATAAGCGCAGGGATTTCGCCCCAGCGTGCATAGGGCGGGGCGGATAGGGCTGCGGGCAGGGCTGCGTCTAAATAGCCGCTGGTGCCAAAGGGCAGGCTTGCGGTGATGCGGCCACGCGCGTCGATCACTTCGGTGACACCTGTGTTGGCCACCCGCACCAAGGGCAGGCCCTGTTCAATTGCGCGCAACCGCGCTTGGGCTGCGTGCTGGAAGGGGCCAGAGACAGTGCCAAACCACGCGTCATTGGTGATCTGCAATATCCAGCTTGCCCGTTCTGGCGTGCGCAGGTCTTGTGGAAAGACCGCCTCATAGCAGATCAGCGGTAGGACTTTGCCCAGCTTTGCGCCAAGGTCTAGCACCTTTGGCCCCGGCCCTGCGGTATAGGCCGCCCCCGTTTGGGCGGCAAAGGCGCGCAGGCCGAACCATTCATAGGCCAGATCACCCAAGGGGATATATTCGCCAAAAGGCACAAGATGGTGTTTGTCATAGGCGGCCAGCTCTTGCCCTTGCGCGCCGTAGACTTTCAGGCTGTTCCACGCGCGCGTGCCTTCAGCCGACTGCGCGATGCGTTGTAGCCCGACCGCCACCGCAGCCCCTTGGGCTTGGGCGGCTATTTGCGCGGGAAGGTCGGGAAATTCTTCGACCGAATAGGGCAGGGCGGTTTCCGGCCAGATCACCAGATCAACCTTGCCCAAGGGGCCAGCGGGGGCAGCGGTGGCTGTCATCAGGCTGTCATAGAAGGTCTGCGCGTGCACCGGATCCCATTTGGCGTCTTGTGCCGCATCGGGTTGCACAAGGCGCAGCGTGACCTGCGGGGCTGCGGGATCAGGCAGCGAAAGGGCGTAAAGCCCATAGACCCAGCCTGCCGCCAAAAGCGCGCCCGCAGTGCCAAGGCCGCGCAGATCAAGCCGAGCTGCACAAGCCGCCACCAAGGCTGTCAGCAACGCCAGCCCAAAAGGCCCAACCAGCGCATCGACCTGCGCTATGGGCGTTTGCACCCAGATATGGCTGACCAAGGCCCAAGGAAAGCCCGTCAACGCGTAGCCGCGCGCGAACTCTGCCAAAGTCAGGCCCGCGACCAGCCCCAGATGGCGGTTTGGCACCTTTGCCCCCAGCCAAAATCCCGCCGCCCAAAACAGCGCCAATCCGCAGGCCATGAACAGCAACGCAAAGGGGGCCATCCAGCCGTAGCGGGCGGCGTCAATCAGAAAGGGTTCCACGATCCAGCTGAGGCCCGCGCCGAAATAGCCCACGCCTGCCAGCCAACCGACCCGCCCCGCATGGCCGCGCACCGCTTTGGCGATCACCAGCGCAAAGGCCAGCAGCGACAACGGCCACAGGCCAAAGGGTTCCAGCCCCAAGGCCATCACGGCCCCAAGGCCCACCATAGCCATCGCCCAAAGCCAGCCCAAAGGGCGTTGACGTTTCATGGCGTTTTGGGGGCGGGTTTGGGGGCCGCGCCTGCTTTGGCGGCATCGGCCAAAGCCTCTGCCGCGGCGGCCACCACGGCACCGGGCAGGCGGACGCGAATGCGCTTGATGCGGCGGGCGTCGGCATCGACCACCTCGAATTCCACCCCGCTTTCATGGGGTACAATCTCGCCGCGCGCGGGTAGACGGCCTGTGCGGATCATCACCAAGCCGCCCAAAGTGTCGATCTCTTGGTCTTCTTCGGTCATGCGCAACGCAACACCCAGAACGGGTTCGAATTCATCCAAGGGGGCGGTGGCCTGTGCCAGATAGGCACCGGGCTTTTCCTCTTTCCACAGGATGTCTTCTTCTTCGTCATGCTCGTCTTCAAT
>CAIQOV010000054.1 GCA_903873585.1 uncultured Rhodobacterales bacterium | reverse complement strand
GGTCGAGATCGTGATACCACGCGCCCGCTCTTCCGGCGCGCCGTCGATTTGGTCATAGGCGCGGAATTCGCCGAAATACTTCGTGATCGCCGCGGTCAGCGTGGTTTTGCCGTGGTCAACGTGGCCAATCGTGCCGATGTTGACGTGCGGTTTGTTCCGTTCAAACTTTGCCTTAGCCATTTGAGTCGCTCTCGGTTCAGGGGGTCATGAGGGACCCAGATTTCCACGCGCGGCGGCTTAAGCCGGACGCGCGGGAAAATCAAGCGGGATTGGCAGAAAGGGGCGACTTTGCCCCATCAGCCGCCGCCCAGGCAATCAGTTCGACTTGGATGTTGCGTTGGTATGCGCGGGGCTTGGGGTTTGCACCGGCGGCAGGCCCAGCCATTCGGGATGCGCCAGCATATAATCTTGCACAGCTTTGGCCGCATTGCGGGCCAGTTTCTTCATCTGGGCGTCTTTGTTTTGCGTCCAACCCGAGCCAACGAAGCTTTCGCCCGAAACGCCTTCCATAACCGTAATCCGCTTGCCGCCCTTTACGAGCAGCTCTTTTTTCGCATCATCCCACACGTTCACCGTGATTATCAGCGCCGAACGCGGGCTGGCGACCAAGGGCACGCCGGGCGGAGCAAGCATATAGCCGTCAATCGCAATGCCAAAGTCGAACAGTTTGTCGCCTTTATAGCTGCCAAACCGCTCTTGCATCGCTGCGGTCATCACGGCCTTCCACTCTTCCGGCTCGGCCTTGCGCGAGATGGCGATGGTCTGGGCGGTTTCGGGCACAACGATGTTCAACCCCATGGCAAAGTTGCCCATCGGGCGCGGCGGCTCGCCCATATCTTTGGCATCACAGGCGGCCAATACGACCAGCAGCGCCAAGGCAGGCAGGGCGCGAATCAGACGGGATAGGGACATGGGCACAGCCTTTTGGTCCCCGAATTGGGGCATCTTTTGGATAGCGGGGCTTGGGGGGCTTGGCAACGGGGCCAAGGGTGGCTTTGACGGCCCAAGGCCCTATATCTGCCCCATCAGGCAAAGGGATGCGGGACAAGATGAACAAGGTCACGACAGATTTCCCCGTGCGCGTGCCACTGGCCACCGTGCCCTTGGGCATTTGGGGCTCGTTGCAGGCCGGACGGCGCAATGTCTTGGAACTGATCCCCGAAATCGCCACCCGCCAGCCGATCTTGTCTGGCACCACCGGCAAGCGCTGGCATATGGTGATGGACCCAGACGCCCTGCGCCACATCCTGCGCGACGGGGTCGAGGATTATCCTAAGTCTTTAGTGACCAAGCTGATCCTTGAACCCGCCATCGGCAATTCGATGTTTGTCGCCGAAGGCGCCGATTGGCACTGGCAGCGCCGCACCGCCGCCCCCGTGTTCACCCACCGCAACATCGCAGCCCTTGCGCCCGTGATGACCGCCGCCGCAGACCGCGCCTCTGCCCGCTTTGCGGCCGCCTCTGGCCGCGCGATTGACGCCTTTGACGAAATGGTGGCCGCGACATTTGAAGTGATCTCGGACGTGACCTTTTCGGGTGGCGAGGGGTTTGACCGCGCAGGCGTGCACCGTGCGATTGAAACCTACATCAGCCAAACCGCCAAACTGTCGGTGCTGGATATCTTGGGCGCACCGGGTTGGGTGCCGCGACCGGGGCGGATGTTTTCCGGCCCCGCCCTGCGCCAGATGAAGCAGATGGCCAACGGGGCGATTGATCAGGCCCGCCACCGCCCGAAAACCGGCATCCCTGACCTGTTAGACCTTCTGTTGGCAGGCGAAGACCCAAATTCCGGCCGCAAGATGAACCCTGATGAGTTGCGCGACAACCTGTTGACCTTCATCGTCGCGGGCCATGAAACCACAGCCCTAACCTTGGCTTGGTCGCTATACCTGTGCGCCTTTGATCCCAAGGTGCAAGATGCGGCCCGCACCGAGGCGCAAGCCGCCCTAGGCGAGCGCGCCGCGACCGCCGCCGATCTGCCCGCCCTGCCCCTGATCCGCCGCATCGTCGACGAAGCTTTGCGCCTTTACCCGCCCGCCGCCTTCCTTGCCCGCACCGCCCGCAAAGCTGACACGCTGTGCGGGCGTGAAGTTCGGCCCGGTGACACGGTGATCTTGCCAATCTATGCCCTGCACCGCCACCACACCCAATGGCAAAACCCTGACGCCTTTAACCCTGATCGCTTTGCCGACCCCAAAGCCATTCCGCGCTTTGCCTATTTGCCCTTTGGCGACGGCCCGCGCATCTGCATCGGCGCGTCTTTTGCGTTGCAAGAGGCGGTGATCATTCTGGCGACCCTGCTGGCGCGCTTTCGCTTTTCCCAGATCGCCGGCAAAGCGCCCAAACCGGTGATGATCTTGACCCTGCGGCCCGAAGGCGGGGTATGGCTTAAGGTTGACCCCGCCTAATTCTGACTAAAACACTTGGGCAATCTTGACGGGCGACGCAAGGCGGCCTAAAGATGACAATAATACTCAGCTATAGGACGCATCATGACCAAAGCCCCCCGCCCCACGCAGCCCCGCGTCTGGACCAGCCTTGCCTTGGCGACGGTGACGCTGGCAGCCTCTCCGGCTGTGGCAGATTTGCGCCCTGCGCCCGTCACACTCGCCATGCCGCAAGCGCGAATATGGCTGGCACAGGCAGAGGGTGGCGAGGCCGGAGAGGCGGGGATCACCGCCGAAGCGCCTGAAGATTCGGCCTATCTGGCGGAGCTGATGATCATTCAGGGCCATATGCAGGCCGCGCGCGATTTGTACGCGATGGGGGAAAAGGACAAGGCGGTTGAATTGTCCAAGCACCCGCAGGAAGAGGGCACTTTGGCAGCCTTGCAAGCGCAGATTGCCAAATACCAAGCGCAAGATGTGGCCGATGAAATCGCCGCCCTGACGGAGACGATGGCCAAAGGTGCACCGCAAGCGGATGTCGACTTGGCCCTCTCGCAGGTCGCCCAAGCCTTCGCGGCGGCGGCGTCGGTCAAAGACACCGAAGTGCGCGCGCGCTTTGATGCGGTGGTGCTGTTGGTGAAAGCTGCGGCGGGGGAATATCAAGACGCCATCACTGACGGCAAAGTGGAAGACATCATGGGCTGGCACGAGGCGTGGTCGTTCATCGACATCGCCCGCGCGCAGTTGCAAGACTTGGCGGGTCAGCCGCTGGCAGCCAAAGCAGCGCCCAAGGCGTTGAAAGCATTGGAAGATGTGAACCCCGCCTTCGGCGACCCGATGGCCGCCGCGCCGCTTGCGGGCGATGCGCAGATTTTGCTGGGGGTGGCGGCAAAGCTGGAACTGATCGCCTCTTCGGTGCGCTAAGCGATGCTGGTCATTGGCCCTCTGCTACCTCCCGCCGACCTTGCCGCTGTGCAAGAAGCGGCTGCGGCGTTGCCCTTTGGTGATGGCCGCGTCACGGCGGGGCTTCATGCGCACGGGGTGAAGGCGAACGATCAGGCGCAGCCGGGGGCCGAACTGGAGGCTGTGTTGGCCAAGCTGGAAGCCGCCCTGCGCGCCCACCCGCTGTTTCAATCAGCGGCACGGCCCAAGGCGCTGACGCGGTTGATCGTGTCGCGTTACAACATCGGGCAGACTTACGGCTTGCACGTTGACAATGCGCTGATGCAGGGGCTGCGGACGGATTTATCCTTTACGCTGTTCCTGTCAGACCCCGAAAGCTATGACGGCGGCGCGCTGGTGATCGAAGACCATTTCGAGGCCCGCGCCATCAAACTATCGGCAGGCGAGGTGATCTTATACCCTGCCACCACATTGCACCGCGTCGAACCCGTCACACGCGGCACAAGGCTGGCGGTGGTGGGCTGGGTGCAAAGCCTGATCCGCGACCCCGCCCAGCGCGAGATTTTGTTCGATCTCGACCAAGCCGTTGACGCCTGTTTTGCAGCCGAAGGCAAATCAGCCCAGTTCGACCGGCTTTCTAAAACACGGTCCAACTTGCTGCGGATGTGGGTGGAGACCTAGGCGGCCTTAATCAAACCGATTGTCGCGCGGGAAGCCGCGTGGCGCCATGCGGCCAACCGTGCCGCGCGCGGCTTGCCATTCGGCCAAGTCGGTTTCGGTGCGCGTGCGCCCTGCGGGGTCTTTCCACGACAGGCCCTTGGCCAGCACAAAGGTGGTGGCATCGCTTAGCCCGCCATCTTTGTACTTTTGCAACCGTACCCCTTTGCCCCGCGCCATTTCGGGCAGGTCGGCCAAGGCGAAGACCAGAACCTTGCGGTTTTCACCCACCACAGCCACATGGTCGCCCTGAACGCGGCGGCAAACGGCGGTTTTGACGCCGTCGCCCAAGGTCAGCACCTGCTTGCCCGCTTTGGTTTGGGCCAGCACCTCGTCAGATACCACCACAAAACCATCGCCTGCGGTCGAGCAGACCAACAGCTTTTCAGCGGGGCGGAAGATCATCAGATCGACAATCGCCGTATCGTTGGGCAAATCGACCATCAGGCGCACCGGTTCGCCCATGCCGCGCCCACCGGGCAGGTTGGCCCCCATCACGGTGTAAAACCGCCCATTGGCCCCGACGATCAGGATTTTGTCTGTCGTTTCGGCATGAAAGGCAAACCGCGCCGCGTCGCCGTCTTTGAACTTTTGCTCTAGGCCCAGATCGACATGGCCCTTCAACGCGCGAATCCAGCCCATTTGCGAGCAGATCACGGTAATCGGTTCACGTTCAATCATCGCTTCGGCCGTGATCTCAATCGTCTCGCCCGCGTCGGCAAAGGTTGTGCGGCGCGCGCCCAGTTTGGTGCCTTTGCCAAAGGCTTTGCGAATATCCTCAAGCTCGACCCCGATGCGTTGCCATTGGGCGGCATCCGATGCCAACAGCCCCGCAAGGCCCGCACGTTCTGCGACCAAGGCATCACGTTCGGCGATAAGTTCCATCTCTTCCAAACGGCGCAGCGACCGCAGGCGCATATTGAGGATGGCTTCAGCCTGCACCTCGTTCAACTGGCCCACCCCTTCGGGCGGCGAGGTATAGTCTTTTTCCGAAACCGCCCGTTTGTGCTTTTTCGTCCAGTTTTCAGCTGTCAAAGCGCGCTTTGGGTCGTCATCATAGCGAATAATGTCAATGACGCGGTCAAGGTGCAGGAAGGTGATCAGGAAACCTTCCAAAATCTCTAGCCGCGCGTCGATCTTGTCAACACGGTGCTGGCTGCGGCGGTTCAGCACGTCGCGGCGGTGATCTAGAAAGGCGCGCAGCACCTCTTTCAGGCTGCACACCTTGGGCACTTTGCCGTCGATCAGCACGTTCATGTTCAAGCTGAACCGGCTTTCCAGTTCCGAATTGCGAAACAGGGCGGCCATCAACTGGTCAGGTTCCACCGTGCGCGAGCGCGGTTCTAGCACGATGCGAATATCATCAGCGGATTCGTCGCGCACGTCGGCCAGAAGGGGCACTTTTTTCAGGTTCACCAGTTCGGCCAAGCGTTCAATCAGTTTGGATTTGGCAACCTGATAGGGAATTTCGGTGACAACGATTTGCCACATCCCACGGCCCAAATCTTCGATCTGCCAGCGCGCACGGGTGCGAAAACTGCCGCGTCCGGTGCGGTAGCTTTCCAAGATCGTGGCACTGTCTTCGATGATCACGCCGCCGGTTGGAAAATCGGGGCCGGGAATAAGATCAACCAGCGCGTCGATGCCAAGGTCAGGATTGGCCAACAGCGCGTGGCAGCCTTGGATCAGTTCATCCAAGTTGTGCGGCGGGATGTTGGTCGCCATGCCCACGGCAATGCCCGAAGACCCGTTGGCCAACAGGTTGGGAAAGGCCGCAGGCATCACGACAGGCTCTTCCAGCGTGCCATCGTAATTGGCGCGGTAATCGACCGCGTTTTCGGCCAAGCCTTCCATCAGCGCCTCGGCCACAGCCGTCAGGCGGGCTTCGGTGTAGCGGGCGGCGGCGGGGTTGTCGCCGTCGATGTTGCCAAAGTTACCTTGGCCATCGACCAAGGGGTAACGCACGTTAAAATCTTGCGCCAAGCGTGCCATGGCATCGTAAATCGCCGCATCGCCGTGCGGGTGATAGTTGCCCATCACGTCGCCCGAAATCTTGGCCGATTTGCGAAACCCGCCGGTGGAAGCCAAGCGCAATTCGCGCATCGCAAACAGGATGCGGCGGTGAACGGGCTTTAGGCCATCGCGGGCATCGGGCAAGGCGCGGTGCATGATGGTCGACAAAGCATAGGTCAGATAGCGTTCCCCAATCGCGCGGGCCAAAGGCTCGCTGCGCAAGGTAGGCTCGGCAGGTAGGTCTGCGGCCTCGGGGATATCGTCGGGCGTATCTGACATGGGGGTTGTGTAGTGCGCCCTTGGCCTTGGGTCCAGAGGGTTTTGCGCGGCACGAAGGCTTGGCGCGGCGTGAGGTTCTGCTACCCTTGACGAAACCAAGGGAAATCGCGCCATGAAAACCATTTTGATCACGGGCTGTTCGTCGGGCATCGGCTATGATGCAGCACACGGGTTGGCGGCACGAGGTTGGCGGGTTTTGGCCACCTGCCGCCAAGCTACGGATTGCGCGCGGTTGCAGGCCGAAGGGTTGGACAGCTTTGTTTTGGATTATGCGGATGAAGCGTCCATTGCGGCAGCGGTGGATCAGATTATGGCGCGTGGCGGGCGGCTGGATGCGCTGTTCAACAACGGCGCTTTCGCCAGCCCCGGCTTGGTCGAAGACCTGCCCCGCGATGCCCTACGCGCAATATTTGAGGTGAACTTGTTCGGCTATCACGACCTAACCCGCCGCGTTCTGCCCCTGATGCGGGCGCAAGGCGCGGGGCGGATCGTCAACTGCTCATCGGTTTTGGGGATTGTGGGGGCCGAATGGCGCGGGGCCTATGTGGCCACCAAGTTCGCCATGGAAGGCTTAAGCGATGTGCTGCGGCTGGAAATGCGCGGAACGGGGGTGAAGGTGATCTTGATCGAACCGGGCCCGATTGGCACCAAGATCAGGGTCAACGCCCAAGCCCATTTCGAACGCTGGATTGATTGGCAAAACTCAGCCCGCGCTGCTGACTATGCCATCTTTCGCGCAAGGCTTTACGACACCTCGGGCAAGAAAGACCGCTTCGAGTTGCCCTGTTCTGCCGTGACCAAAGCCCTGATTCACGCGGTGGAATCCCCCCGCCCGAAAGCGCGCTACTATGTCACCCTGCCCGCGCATATCGCAGCCCTTGCGCGGCGCATCCTGCCCACCCGCGGGCTCGACTGGCTGGTGGGCTAAGGCAAAGGGCGGCCCTTTCGGGCCGCCCTTGTTCGCCAGCGTGCAGACTATTTGCCCGCCTTACAGCTTTTCGATCAGTTCCGGCACAGCGGTGAACAGGTCAGACACCAAGCCATAGTCAGCGACTTGGAAGATCGGCGCTTCCTCATCCTTGTTGATGGCGACGATGATTTTGGAATCTTTCATGCCAGCAAGGTGCTGGATAGCGCCCGAAATCCCGACAGCGACATACAGGTTCGGCGCAACCACTTTGCCCGTTTGGCCCACTTGCCAATCATTCGGTGCATAGCCCGAATCCACGGCGGCACGCGATGCGCCAACTGCGCCGTTCAGCTTGTCAGCCAGCTTTTCGATCAGATCAAAGCTTTCCTTCGACCCAACGCCGCGCCCGCCCGACACCACAATGCCAGCCGATGTCAGTTCTGGGCGATCCGAGGTTGCCACACGGTCCTCAACCCAAGCCGAAAGGCCATTCGCCCCCGGCCCGCCGATTTTCTCGACAGCCGCAGAACCACCGTTGCCCACTGCCGTAAAGCCTGCGGTGCGGATCGAGAAGACTTTCTTGCCGTCCGAGGATTTGACCGTTTGCACAGCGTTGCCCGCATAGATCGGGCGTTCAAAGGTGTCGGCGTCGATCACGGCGGTCACGTCAGACAGGACCATCACATCCAACAAAGCCGCCACACGGGGCAGCACGTTCTTGTTGGCAGCGGTGGCTGCACCACAGATGTGGCTATAGCCGCCCGCCAGCCCAACCACCAAAGCGGCGGTGGCTTCGGCCATGCCGTGGCAATAGGCGTGGTCATCGGCAAACAGCACCTTTGACACGCCAGCCAACGTGGCCGCCTCAGCCGCGGCGGCATCGCCACCCGTGCCTGCGACCAGCACATGCACGTCGCCCAACGAGGTCAGCGCGGCCAAAGCCTTGGCGACCTGATCGGTGGCCAAAGCGCCGTCATTCACGTCTGCAATCAGAAGAACGGCCATCTTAGATCACCCCTGCTTCGTCTTTAAGTTTCGCGATCAACTCGGCCACCGAGCCAACCTTGACCCCAGCCTTACGGCCAGCGGGTTCTACGGTTTTCAGCACGCTGAGACGTGGCGAGACATCCACGCCGTAATCTGCCGGAGTCTTAAGCGCCAAAGGCTTGGCCTTGGCTTTCATGATATTGGGCAAGCTGGCATAGCGCGGGTCGTTCAGGCGCAGGTCAACGGTCAGAACGGCAGGCAGGGTCACGGCGATGCTTTGCAAGCCGCCGTCCACTTCGCGTGTCACAGTGGCTTTGCCGTCAGCAACAGCCAGTTCCGAAATGAACGTGCCTTGCGACCAACCCAGCAGGGCCGACAGCATTTGGCCCGTGGCGTTCATGTCATTGTCAATGGCTTGCTTGCCGCACAGCACCAAGCCGGGGGCCTCTTCGGCGACGACAGCGGCCAGCAGTTTGGCAACGGCCAGCGGTTCGATATCGGTTTGCACATCGGCGGTGGCTTCAATCAAGATCGCACGGTCAGCGCCCATGGCCAAAGCGGTGCGCAGGGTTTCTTGCGCTTGCTTCACACCGATCGACACCACGATCACCTCGGTCGCAATGCCTTTTTCTTTCAGGCGGATCGCCTCTTCGACGGCAATTTCGTCAAAGGGGTTCATCGACATCTTCACGTTCGCCAGATCGACACCGGACCCGTCCGCCTTGACGCGAACTTTCACGTTGTAGTCGATCACACGTTTGACAGGCACAAGGACCTTCATCGCGTATCTCTCCAGTAGGGGGCCAAGTGGCCAGGGCAAGCTCTCGCCCCGTGCTTTAAACCGTCTTGCCGCGCTGCAAAAGGCCAAAATCGACACGGCTTGTCGCGCAGACGCCATGGGGGCGATGCGTGCAAAGAATCATGGGCGGCGCGGCCTTAGGCTTTGCCGCCCATTGAGTTTTCAGCCCCGCGTCAGGCCCGGAACCCAAAGCACATCTTGCGCACCGTTGTCATTGGCGATGCGGCCAGCCACGAAGAACCAATCCGACAGGCGGTTGAGGTATTTGATCGCTTCAGGGTTCACGGCTTCATGGGCGGCAAGTTCCACCGTCAACCGTTCAGCCCGACGACAGGTGGTGCGGCACAGGTGCAAGTGGGCGGCAAGGGGCGACCCACCGGGCAGGATGAAGCTGCGCAGGGGGGTAAGGTGGGTGTTCATCGCGTCAATCTCGGCCTCTAGCCGATCAACTTGGGCTGCGATGATGCGCAGGCGCGGATAGGGGGCGGTGGCGTCATTCTCGATATCTGGCGTGCACAAGTCTGCGCCCAGATCGAACAGGTCGTTGGATACCCGCGCCAAACTGTCATCCAGCGCGCCGCAGTGCAGCCGCGCCATCCCTAAGGTGGCGTTGGTTTCATCAACCGTGCCGTAAGCGGCCACGCGCAGATCAAACTTGGGCACACGGTCGCCGTTGCCAAGGGCCGTTTGGCCCGTATCGCCCGTGCGGGTGTAGATTTTGGACAGAACAACCATCACGGCATCCCCTTGGAACGAGCCCAAGCAAACAGCACGATCACCAAGACGGCCAGACCTTGGGCGACAATGCGCAGTTGCATCAGTTTGTTGGCATATTTGCGGTTAAACTCACCCCCTTTGCCAAATGTGCCGATCCCGATCAGCAAGATGACCAGAACGACAAGGCAAACGGCGGTGGCAAGCAGGAAGAGCGGATCGTGCAGAAGCATGGGGTTTGTTCCTTTGGTTGCGCCAAGACATAGTGCGCGCAATCTGAAAAGCGAAGGGCAGAAGCGGGGCCAGCCCCGCACCCCGGGATATTTGGGCAAATATGAAAGGCAAGGGGCGGCGGCCTTGCTGCGACAGGGCGGCGGGGTTAGGGTGGCAGTGGAAGATTTAGGGGGCGCAAGATGGCCATTCAGACAGTCGGGATCGTAGGCGCGGGGCAGATGGGCAACGGGATCGCCCATGTCTTTGCCTTGGCGGGCTATGATGTGCTGATGAATGATGTCAGCGAAGAAAGCCTCAGCAAAGCCTTGGTCACGATTGATCGCAACATCGAACGCCAAGTGACGCGCGGCAAGGTGACGGCTGAAGCGAAGGCCGAGGCGATGGCGCGGATCAAGACATCGCTGACCATCGCCGATCTGGGGCCGTGCGATTTGATCATCGAGGCGGCGACCGAAAAGGAAAGCGTCAAGGACGCGATCTTTAAGGCATTGGGGCCGCATTTGGGGGCGGACACGATCTTAACATCAAACACCTCATCCATTTCCATCACGCGGCTTGCCAGCCGGACCGATCGGCCGGAAAAGTTCATGGGCTTTCACTTCATGAACCCCGTGCCCGTGATGCAATTGGTTGAACTGATCCGCGGCATTGCCACCGATCAGGCGACATGGGACAGTTTGCACGAAGTCGTCGCGCGCTTGGGCAAAACCGCCGCGAGTGCCGAGGATTTTCCCGCCTTCATCGTCAACCGCATCTTGATGCCGATGATCAACGAAGCGGTTTATACGCTGTATGAGGGTGTTGGTTCGGTCAAATCAATTGACGAAAGCCTGAAGCTGGGGGCCAACCATCCGATGGGGCCGCTGGAACTGGCCGATTTCATCGGGCTGGACACCTGCCTTGCCATCATGAACGTGCTGCACGAAGGCTTGGCCGATACCAAATACCGCCCCTGCCCCTTGCTGACCAAATATGTGGAAGCGGGGTGGCTTGGCCGCAAAACCCAGCGTGGGTTTTACGATTACCGCGGCGATGTGCCCGTGCCAACGCGCTAAGGGCGGCTGAGCACTTTTAGGCGGTCTGTGAGGGTAACTTCACCGTCGACTTCCACCGAACACAGAATGCCGCGCAGGCGCAACTCGGGGTGGCCGGGGGCGTCGATGAAAGCGCGCGCATCCGCGCCGTAGCGGACCTTCCACTTCGCGCAAGCCTCATTGAAATGGTTGGACACTTTCAGCACCGCTGTGCCTGCTTGCAGCAGAGTGCCTGCGGGCAGGTTGGCGAGTGAGCAGTTCAGATCGGCAACAATCGGATCACCGGGATGCGGTGAAGCTTCGCGGTCGCGCCAAACAAGATCCATCACGCGGATCGGCAGGATCGAGACTTGGATGCCCGGATCGGGCGTGCCATCGGCCAGCTTCAGCCAAGGCGCGGTTGCCCAGCGTTCCCCCGGAATGCCAAAGGCGCGGGTCATGGTGATGCTGGTGGGAAAGCTGCGCAACCCGTAGCCGGGGCGCAGGCACAGGCTGTGGATCGGCGCATCGTCTTTGGGGGCCGACAGGATATGCGGCAGGGCGGCCATCAATTCGGGCAAAGTGACTTCGGTCATAGCAATTCCAACAATTCAGGGGTGGGCCAGCCATCGGCGGGCAGGCCTAGGCGCTGTTGCTCTGCCTGCACGGCGACGCGGGTGGCGGCACCCAGCACGCCATCGGCCTTGCCCATGTCATAGCCGCGCTTGGCGAGTTTTTGCTGCAAGGCGATCATCTGATCACCGTCTAGGCCAGCATCAGGCGTGCCAGCCTGATAAGGGGCTGCGCCTTCGATACGGGCGGCAAAATGGGCGGCTGTCGTGACATAGGTGAAGCTTTTGTTCCATTCAAACAACACCTTGAAATTGGGATAGACCAAAAACGCAGGCCCCTTGCGCCCCTGCGGCAGAATAAGCGAGGCGGGCAAGTCGGCCAGTTTGCCCGCCTTTGGCACAACGCCCATCGCCAGCCAAGTGGCACTGGGCAGTTCGGTTACCAAGCCAGATTGCGCCCAATCCATCGTTTGGGGTACAACCACCTCTTGCATCCACGGTTCGCCTGCGCGCCAGCCGTAAAACTGCAGCATATGCGCCAAGGATACGATGGCATCGGGGGCAGAGGTGGCGAGGGTGATCTGGCCATCCCCGTCACCATCTTCGCCACGCTCCAAGATATCGCGGGGCAGCATTTGCACCATGCCAATCTCACCCGCCCAAGCGCCTTTGGTTTGGCCGGGGGCAAAATCGCCCTTCGCGGTCAGGGCAATAGCCGCCATCACTTGGGGCTGAAACACCTCGGGGCGGCGGCAATCATGCGCTAGGGTCAGCAGGGCATTGCGGGTGTCAAAATCGCCCTGCACCTGCCCGAAGTCGGTTTCAAAGGCCCAAAAGGCCAAAATAACCCCGCGTGAGACGCCAAATTTCTGCTCTGCCGCCGAAAAAGCGGCGTCATATTTGCGCGCATAAACCGCCGCATTCTCAATACGGTTTTTCGAGATAAGCGCGGTGGAAAAGTCGATAAAGGTCTTGCGGAAAATGCCCTGCGCGTGGTCGGCCTTGATCACGGCAGGGTCAATCTGCGCGCCGTCTAGCACGGCGTGGACAGCGCTTTGCGGCAGGCCAAGGGCTGCGGCCTCGGCCCCCATCGCTTGCACGAAAGCACGAAAGTCACCGCCGCAGGGTGCAGCGGCAGCGGGGGTGGCAAGCGCGCATAGGGCAAAAAGGGCAAAACAACGCATCAGGTGTGATCCTTTGGTGCTTTCGCAAGCCAAGCATAGCGCAGGTTTCGGCCTTTGGGAAATGCCAAGGGTGTTGCAACAAAGTCACGCCCAAAAGGCAAATGTGCCACATGCCGCAGTCTTCTTGTTTTTCCAACCAATGCCGCCAAACTGGGCAAGATGGAGGCGCAGATGCTCAATTTTCTATCCAAAGAAGTGCGCGAAGGGCTGGAACTGGCGCGCAAAGCCAAAGAACGGCGCAAGTCGAAACTGCGCGTTCAGGTGGGGGATGCGGTCTTTCCGGTGTTGCGCTTTTGGCACGACGGCTTTGTGCTAGACGGCGCGCTAACGCCGCACCTGCGCGGCTTGGTCGATTTGTACGATGGCAGCCGGCACGTGTTTCAATGCCTGATCGTCGCCGCCACCGTGGACGGCGACGAGATCACCTGCGAATTCAAGCGCCTAACCCATGTGGCCGACAAAGCGCCCTTAGACTTTTGGCTGGACCCTGCCCTGCCCGTAGGCCTGTTGCCCAAGGCGTGACGGGTCACTGAAGGTCTTTGAACGCTGCGGTTAGGCGGGCTGCGGCTTCTACAATCTGCGCATGCGGCATGGCGATGTTGAAGCGCAGATAGGTTTCGCCCCCAGCCCCAAAGGCTGTTCCTTGGTTGGTAGCGATTCGCGCGGCCTTGGCGACGCGGGCGGTGAACTCTGCCTCACTCATCCCCGTTCCGGTGAAATCGACCCATGACAGATAGGTCGCCTGTAAGGGCATCGACTTGACCCCCGGAATGGCATTCACCGCCGAGTCAAAGGTTTTGCGGTTGCGGTCCAGATACAGGTTCAGCGCATCAACCCACGCCGCCCCTTCGGGCGAATAGGCGGCGGTGGCCATGTGCATGCCAAAGGAATTGGGCGAAATGCCCATTTTGTTCATCGTGTCAGAAAAGCGCTGACGCAGCACGGGGTCGGCGATGATCACGTTGCCGATATGCGCGCCTGCAATGTTGAAGGTTTTGGTCGAGGCCGTCATCATCACCAGACGGTCCTGCACCCCCGCCACATGGGCCATGACGTGATGCTTATGGCCGGGCATGACCAGATCGTTGTGAATCTCATCCGAAACCAGCACCAGATCGTGGCGCTTGCAGAAATCGGCAACGCCTTGCAGCTCGTCAATCGTCCAAACACGCCCACCGGGGTTGTGGGGCGAGCAGAGGATGAACATTTTCTCGGTCCCCGTCATCTGGGCATCCCAAGCGTCAAAATCCATGACATATTGGCCATCGACCGTTTTCAGCGGGCATTCCACCACATTGCGGCCCGCCGCTTTGATCACGCGGGCGAAGGCGTGGTAGACTGGCGTGGTCAAGATCACCCCGTCACCAGCGCGGGTAAAGGCGTCGATACACAGCGCCGTGCCGTTGACCAAGCCGTGGGTGGTGAAGATATGCTTTGGGTCAACGCGCCACCCGTGACGGGTTTGCATCCACCATGTGATCGCATCCAGATAGGCCTGATCATCGCCGAAATAGCCGTAAATCCCGTGGCCCAACATCTTTTCCAGCGCGGTTTGCACGCAGGCCGGCGGGCGAAAATCCATGTCGGCGACCCACATGGCCAAGCCACCTTGGGCCGGCACGCCGAACATCGGCTCCATCCCATCCCACTTGACAGAATGGGTGCCGAGGCGGTTGATCACGGTATCAAAGCTCATATCGCAGTCCTTCTTGGGGTCTTTGTTCCAAATACTACAGAGGTATCGGGAAGTCATCCTGTTTTAGTCGATCTTATTGGAACATTGTTCTGATCTACCCGCTAAACCAGAACTTCATTCCCTGACACTGCGCCTCTTGCGCGAAACCCTGCCAAACCGTAAATCCATGACATGATCCGCCCTATCTTGATCCACCCCGACCCGCGCCTCAAGAAGCTTTGCGACCCTGTGGCGCAAGTGACAGAGGATTTGGTGAAATTGGCCCGCGATATGCTGGACACGATGTATGACGCGCCGGGCATTGGCTTGGCCGCCCCGCAGGTGGGTGTGAACAAACGCCTGATCGTGATGGATTGCAACAAGGCCCCTATCGCGGCGCGCCCGTTGATCTTGTTCAACCCGCAAGTGGTGTGGTCGTCAGAGGATGTGTCGACCTACGAGGAAGGCTGCCTGTCGATCCCCGAGCAATACGCCGATGTCGAACGCCCCGAGGCTGTGACCGTGCGTTGGGTTGACGAGACGGGGGCCGATCAGGAAGAAACCTTCACCGGCCTATGGGCCACCTGCGTGCAGCATGAAATTGACCATTTGAACGGCAAGCTGTTCATCGACTATCTGGGCCTGATGAAGCGCCAGATGATCACCCGCAAGATGGAGAAGTTGAAGCGCGAGATGGCTCGGGGCGGGCGATGATCCGCCGCGTTCTGCGCTGGCCTGATGAATGTTTGACCCAAGTGGCGCAGCCCGCCTGTGTTGATGGGCAAACCTTGGCGCTGGCGGTTGATATGCTTGAAACGATGTATGACGCGGGCGGGCGCGGCTTGGCAGCGCCCCAGATCGGCGTGATGGCGCGGGTGTTCGTGATGGATGCGGCGTGGAAATCAGGCGACCCTGTGCCAGAGGTGTTCATTAACCCCGAAATCCTGTGGCGCTCGCCCCAGATGGCCTTGGGCGCGGAAGGGTGCCTGTCGATCCCCGACGTGGTGGCCGATGTAAAGCGCCACAGCGAGGTGGTTTTGCAATGGCAGTTGGCCGATGGCTCAACCCAAGCGCAAAAGCTAACAGGATTTCGCGCCATTTGCGCCCAGCACGAGATTGACCATTTGAACGGCATCGTGACGCTCGATCACCTGTCGCCCGACGCGCGCGCTGCCGCGATTGCGGGACTGACATGATCCGCCCTTGCCTGCCGTGGCCGCACCAAACCTTGCGCCGCGCCGCCGCGGATGTGGCCGAGATCACTCCCGAAATCCGCACCATCTGGGCCGATATGGTCGACACGATGGAGGCGATGCCGGGTTATGGCCTTGCCGCCGTGCAAATCGGCGTGCCGCTGCGCTTGGCAGTGGTGGATTGTTCCACCGGTCGCGGCCAAGCGGTGCTGATGGCAAACCCCGTGGTCTTGCACGCCTCGATCCAACTGCGCCCGCATGAAGAGGCAAGCCCCAATCTGCCCGGCGTTTCAGCCACGATCGAACGCCCCCGCGCCGTGACGGTACAGTTCTTGAACCCCCAAGGGGCGCTGGAAGAGCGCGATTTTGTCGAGCTTTGGGCGACATCAGCCCAACACCAGATCGACCATTTGGCGGGGAAGATGTATTTTGACCATCTGTCGGCGGTGAAACGGTCGATGCTGATCGCCAAGGCGAACAAGTTGGGCAGGCGCGGATGAGAATAGTCTTCATGGGCACGCCTGATTTTTCGGTGCCAATCCTTACCGCGCTTGCTGCGCGCCATGAGATTGTCGCCGTCTACAGCCAGCCCCCCCGCCCCGCAGGACGCGGCAAGGCCGAACGTAAAAGCCCCGTGCAGGTGTGCGCGCAAGCGCTTAGCCTGCCTGTGCGCCACCCCGTATCGCTGCGCACTGAAGCGGCGGTGGAAGATTTTGCCCAGCTAAACTGCGATGTGGCGGTGGTGGTGGCCTATGGGCTGATCTTGCCCCCCGCAATCTTGCAGGCCCCAAGGTTTGGCTGCCTGAACATCCACGCATCCCTTCTGCCGCGCTGGCGGGGGGCTGCGCCGATCCATCGGGCGATTTTGGCAGGCGATGCTGAGACAGGCATTTGCATCATGCAGATGGATGAAGGGCTTGATACCGGCGCGGTTCTGCTGCGCCAAGCGACGGATATAGGCGCGGAAGAAACCACGGCTGATCTGCACGACCGGCTGTCGGTGATGGGTGCAGAGCTGATCGTGCAAGCCCTAGACCACCTGCCCGATTTGCCGCCACAGCCACAACCCACCGAGGGCGTCACCTATGCCGCCAAGATCGACAAGGCCGAGTCGCGGATAGACTGGACCCTTTCCGCCGCGCAAGTTGACCGCCAAATCCGTGGCCTGTCCCCCTTTCCGGGCGCGTGGACCATGGCAGGCGACGAACGCCTGAAACTTCTGCGCGCCCGTCTGGCGCAGGGCGATGGGGCAGTAGGGCAGGTTCTGCACGGTCTGACCATCGCCTGCGGGTCTGGCGCGGTTGAGATCACTCAGGCCCAGCGCGAAGGCAAACGCCCCGCCAGCGCCACAGACCTTTTGCGCGGCTTCACCCTGCCCGCCCAGTTAAGCTGACGCCCCGCCCAAAAGGGCTTATTGCGGCAGTTCGATCTGCATCTTCACTTCGCCCTTGGGCGCGGTTGCGGCGATTTTAAAGGCCTCGACGCTGTCGTCAAAGCTGAAGGTGCGGGTGATCAGGGGTTTGACGTTGATCGCGCCCGACGACAGCAAGCCCACGCAGCGCGGGAAGACATGGGCGTAGCGGAAGATATGCTCCACCCGCGCTTCGCGCACCATGGCCTTGCCCATGTCGTAGGGGAAGGGTGCGTTTGGAATGCCAACGTAAACCACGCGCCCCCCCGGCGCGAGCGCGTCAAACACGCCAGAAGCCGCGTGGGCGCTGCCCGAGCATTCAAAGACCACTTCGACACCCCAGCCATCAGTGGCCTTCAAGATCTGCGCCACAGGGTCGGATGTGACGTTCAAGGTTGTGATGGCTGACGATAAGCTGGCGGCGATGGCGAGTTTGGTATCGTCGACATCCGTGACAAATACCCGCGCGCAGCCAGCCGCCAAAGCGGCAA
Organism: uncultured Rhodobacterales bacterium; assembly: GCA_903873585.1. GTDB lineage: Bacteria > Pseudomonadota > Alphaproteobacteria > Rhodobacterales > Rhodobacteraceae > Stagnihabitans. The sequence continues at coordinate 21,845 of CAIQOV010000054.1, read as the reverse complement.
GGGCCGTGACCAAGCCAATCGGCCCAGCGCCCGACACCATCGCCACATCGCCCGGTTTGATCTGCGCTTTGGTCGCGGCGTGAACGCCCACGGCCAAGGGCTCTACCATAGCCGCCTCGGCGAAGGATACATTGTCGGGCAGTTTGAAGGTAAAGGCGGCTGGATGCACCACCGTTGGGCGCAAGATGCCATGAACGGGCGGCGTGGCCCAGAACCGCACAGCGGGGTCGATGTTATACAGGCCCAGTCGCGTGGTGCGGCTGTTTGGGTCAGGGATGCCCGGCTCCATACAAACGCGGTCGCCCACCTTAAGCGTGCTCACCTCCGCCCCCGCCTCGATCACGGTGCCCGAGGCTTCGTGGCCAAGGATCATCGGGGCGCGCACGACAAAGTCGGCGATGCGGCCATGGGTGAAGTAGTGCACATCAGACCCGCAAATCCCCACCGTGTGCACCTTGATGCGCACGTCGTGGGGGCCCATCACCTCGTCGCGCTCTATCGGGAAATCGCGCAGCGACAGGTTATGAACCTCTTCAAGAACCAAGGCTTTCATCGTCTTCCTTTCAACAAAGGTTGACCCTGATATGACGCCAACCGCCTACAATGACAACCAGCGCAGCGCGCCGCTGTTGTGGCTTTTCGCCAAAGCCTGCCCGTGATAGGGCCAAGGGATGAACCCTATGCCCACCAAAGACCAGATCCGCCAATGGATCATCGACAACCCCACCCTGTTGGCCAAGCGTGATATCGCGCGGGCCTTTGGGATCAAGGGCGATGCCCGCATTGACCTGAAGCGCATGCTCAAAGAGCTTGAGGACGAAGGCACCGTCACCCGCACCGCGCGGCATTATTACGATGCCGATGCCCTGCCCCCCGTGGCCGTGCTGGAAGTGCTGCCCCCCGATGCCAACGGCGATCTGTTCGCCATTCCGCTGGAAGCGGGCGTTCCAACCGAAGGGCCGCGCATTCTGGTTATGCCGCAAAAGGGCGACCCTGCCTTGGGCGCTGGCAACCGCATTCTGGCCCGCCTGACCAAGGTTGACGGCGAAGATCACGGCTATGAAGCGCGCCTGATCCGTGCCTTGGGTGGCAATCCGGCCAAGGTGCTGGGCATTTTCCGCCTTGGGGCCGAAGGTGGGCGGATTGTGCCGATCGACAAGGGTGCTGATAAAGAATGGCGCGTGGCCCGCGATGCCACGGCCGATGCCCGCGACGGCGAGTTGGTCGAGGCTGAACTGGTCGGCAAGCGCCAGATGGGCCTGCCCCATGCCCGCATCACCGCGCGCTTGGGCGACCCTTCGGGCCCGCGTGCCGTGTCGCTGATTGCCATTCACCAACACGGTATCCCCGACGCCTTCCCCGACGCCGTGGTGGCCGAGGCGGACCGCTGCGTTGCAGCCCCCATGGGTGTGCGCGAAGACCTGCGCGATCTGCCCCTGCTTACCATCGACCCGCCCGATGCGCGCGACCGCGACGATGCTGTTTGCGCCGAACCTGATACTGACCCGTCGAACGCAGGTGGCTTTGTGCTGTGGGTCGCCATCGCCGATGTGGCCCATTACGTTACCCCGAACTCTGCCCTTGACCGTGAAGCGCGCAAGCGCGGCAATTCCAGTTACTTCCCCGACCGCGTGGTGCCGATGCTGCCCGACATCCTGTCAGGCGATCTGTGCAGCCTGCACGAACACGTCGACCGCGCCTGTCTGGCCGTGCGTATGGTGATTGATGCGCAGGGCCAAAAGCTGCGGCACGCTTTCACGCGGGGGCTGATGCGCTCGAAGGGCGCGTTTTCTTATGCGCAGGTGCAAGCGGCGCAAGACGGCTTTGGCGATGACAGGACTGCCCCCTTGATGGGCGGGATCGAAGCACTTTACGGCGCCTATGAGGCGCTAAAACGTGCCCGCACATCACGCCAGCCGCTGGAACTTGACCTGCCCGAACGCAAGATCGTGCTGGGTGACGATGGCAAGGTCAGCTCTGTTTCCTTTGCCGAGCGGTTTGACGCGCACCGACTGATCGAAGAATTCATGGTGCTGGCCAATGTCGCCGCCGCTGAAGAACTGATCCGCCTGAAACGCCCGCTGCTGTTTCGCGTGCACGAAGAACCCAGCCCGCAAAAGCTGGATTCGCTCCGCGAAGTGGCCGAAGCGTCGGGCTTTACCCTTGCCAAGGGCCAAGTGCTGAAAACCGCGCACTTAAACCGCCTGCTGTCGCAGGCAGAGGGCAGCGAGTTTGCCGAGCTGATGAACATCTCGACCCTGCGGTCGATGACGCAGGCCTATTACAGCCCCGACAATTTCGGCCACTTCGGGCTGGCCTTGCGCAACTATGCCCATTTCACCTCGCCCATCCGGCGCTATTCCGACCTGATCGTTCACCGCGCGCTAATCTCGGCCCATGGTTGGGGCAAAGATGGGCTGTCGCCGTGGGACATGGAAAACATGGCCGAAACCGGCAAGCTGATTTCAGACACCGAACGCCGTTCTATGGCGGCAGAGCGCGACACGACTGATCGCTATCTGGCGGCTTACCTGTCCGACAGGGTGGGGGCAGAGTTCACGGGGCGGATTTCGGGTGTGCAGAAGTTTGGCCTATTTGTGAAGCTGGATGAAACGGGCGCGGATGGGTTGGTGCCGATCCGCTCGGTCGGGCGCGAGTATTACCGCTATGACGAAAGCAGCCAAACCCTGACGGGGTCTGACAGCGGCCAGATCATCGGGCTTGGCCAGCGCGTGCTGGTGCGTTTGGCCGAAGCCACGCCAGTGACGGGCGGCTTGACGCTGGATTTGCTGTCGATTGAGGGCGAAACGCTGCGCGTGCCCTCGTCGAAAGGCGGGCGTTATGGGGCGCGCAAGCCTGCGGCGTTCAAAGCCAAGCGCGATGCGATCAAGCGCAAAGTCACGCGCAAGCCGCGCTAAGCTTGCCAAAATTTGTCTTGCCGCAATCCGCCCCCGCGTGTATCGCGGGGCTGCGGATGCTTTTTCCGTTTCACCCATGGACCTGATCCTTATGCCAACCCACAGTCGATTGACCGTGCCATCTCGGCTGTGCTGACAAGGTGAACGCCTTGCTGGCCGCCCAAGATGGCCGGTCGCAAGGAGATAGAATGAAAGCTTTCCTCAAAAGCCGCTTTGACCTTTTGGCAGAGTGGATTTCCGCAGCGCTTGGCCGCCCTTTGGCCTTTTTGGCCGCGGTCGCCATCGTGGCGCTTTGGGCCATCAGCGGGCCGGTATTCGGTTATTCGGACACATGGCAGTTGGTGATCAACACCGGCACAACGATTTCCACCTTTTTGATGGTGTTCTTGCTGCAAAACACCGGCAACCGCACGATTGCCGAGCTGCAAGACCACTTGCACCGGCTAGAGCGCCAGAACGCCGAAATTTTGGCGCTGTTGCAAGATGATCGCAGCACGCTGCGCCGCGCGGCGTGACCTTGCCTTTTGCCTTGGGCGGCGCTTGGGTATCTTGCGCCGCCCCTTAGGTAGGAGAGTGTTGTGACCCAAGACATCGTGCAAGACTGGCTGGCCGCCTTTCGGCCCCGCGCTTTGGCTGCGGGGATCAGCGCTGGCACGCTGGATTTGGCGCTGGCGGGCGTGACCCTGCGCGAAGATGTGCTGAAAAAAGAACGCAATCAGGCCGAGTTCACCCGCACAATCTGGGACTATCTGGACCGCGCCGTATCCCCCACGCGGATTGCCGCAGGCGTGGCCGCGTTGCAGACTCACGCGGATCTGTTGAACAGGATCGAGGCGCGCTACAGCGTTGACCGGCAGATTGTGGTGGCCATCTGGGGCCTTGAAAGCAACTTCGGCGCGGTGCGCGGTGATGTGCCCACCGTTGCAGCTTTGGCAACCTTAGCCGCCACCAATAGGCGCGGGGCCTATTTCGAAGGCGAGCTTATCGCCGCACTGCGGATTTTGCAGGCGGGGGATGTGACGGTGGCGGGCATGCAGGGCAGTTGGGCGGGGGCCATGGGGCACACGCAATTCATGCCGTCGAACTACCTGACGCTGGCCGTGGATTTTGACGGCGACGGACGGCGCGATATTTGGGGGGATGACCCGTCAGACGCGCTCGCCTCGACCGCCGCTTATCTGGCGCGATGGGAGTGGCGTAAGGGACAGCCTTGGGGGGTAGAGATCGTTTTACCGCAGGGGTTTGACTATCGGCTGTCGGGCGACAAGGTGCATAAGTTGTCGACGGAATGGCAGGCTTTGGGAGTAACCAAGGCAGGCGGAGGCGACTTGCCCGACCACGGCGCCGCTTGGGTGCTGTTGCCCGGCGGTGCACGGGGGGCGGCGTTTTTGATCTGGCCGAACTTTCATGTTATCGAACACTACAACCGCGCTGACGCCTATGTTCTGGCGGTGGGCCACCTTGGCGACCGGATTATGGGGGGTGGCCCGATCCAAACCCCATGGCCCCGCGATCTGCGCGCCCTAACGCAGGCCGAGGGGATGGATTTGCAACGCCGCCTGACCGATGCCGGATTTGACACCGGCGGCGCGGATGGCCGGATAGGCCCGCGCACCCAAAGCGCCATCCGCGCCTATCAAACCGCGATGGGGCTTGTGCCAGACGGCTTTGCCAGTTCTGATCTTTTGCACCACTTGCGCGCCAAGGGCGGCCAATCCTAGCGCAAGCAGGGCCAGCCCCCACACCCCAGAAGTATTTTTGCCAAGTTGAAAGGGGCGGGGTTTTGCGGATTGGCAGTTTGGCGCTATCGTGCCACGCCTAGGGTTGGGGCATTTAAAAGGGACACCGGAAATGACAACGATTGCGTGTTTTGGAACCGGTTTTCAGCGGGGGATTGCGCACGGCGAAGGCGCGCGCGGCAAAGTGCGCGCGGCCCTTGCGCGGTGGGAAGAAGCAACCTTGGGCGCTTTGCCAGATGCGCCGAGTATTGCGGATTATTCGGCGCGGTTCTTAGCCAGCACGGGTTTGTGGGACACCGCCCAGCGCCTGTGCCCCGATTTGGCCGACGAGGTGCGCGGTATTGCGCAAGGGGCGGGGCTGCCCGAAGCCGTGGTTGTGGCCTATAACCTGATGGACGAGCAGTGGTGGTATGATTTTGACGGCGGCCAGACGGCTTCGGCGGCGGAACCGGGGTGCAGTTTGATGGCGCTGCAAGGCGCGGGCCAGACTGTGATCGCGCAGAACATGGACTTGCCAGAGTTCATGGACGGATCGCAGGTTATCTTGCACCTTGGCGAGCCGGATATGCCCGAGACTTTGCTGTTAAGTGCGGCGGGGTTGATCGGGTTGACGGGCATGAACCGTGACGGGGTGGCGATTTGTGTGAACACTTTGCTGATGCTGCGCCATCAACCGCGCGCTTTGCCCGTGGCCTTTATGCTGCGCCGCGCCTTGGCCGAACGCTCGGCCCAAGGCGCGCTGGGTGTGCTGCGCGCATTGCCCCATGCCAGCGGGCAGCATTATGCTGTGGCTGATCGGGCGGGGGTGACAGGGCTGGAATGTTCGGCCCTTGGGGCTGCGGTGGTCTTTCAAGGGCAGGGCCGCTTGCTGCACACCAATCATCCGCTGGCGAGCACCGACACCGACAGCCGCGCGTTGGAGATGTTGATAGCACGGGGGCGGGTGGCGGATTCGACCAACCGTTTGGCGCATATGGCCGCACTTGGCCCGCAGGGGGCTGACGGGATCAAGGCCATGCTGACCGATCCTGCCACACCGCTGTGCATGGTGGCCGACAGCACCTGCCGCAGCCAAACTTTCGGCTCGGTGCTGTTTGAGCTGGGCGACACCCCGCAAGGCCAAATCCGCCTTGGCTTGCCCAACCGCAACGCATGGCAAACCTTGGCCTTTACCGCCTAACCTTGCCCCCTGCGCCCTTGTTTGGCATAAGCCCCCGAACCTTAGGAGAGAGCCATGACCTTGCGCGCCCGCCATCTGCTTGGGATCGAGCAGCTTTCCCCCCCAGAAATCACCGAAATCTTGGATCTGGCCGACCGCTACGTTGATCTTAACCGGCGGACGGTGAAATCGTCAGACGTTTTGGCGGGGCTGACGCAGATCAATATGTTCTTTGAAAACTCCACCCGCACGCAGGCCAGTTTTGAGCTGGCTGGCAAGCGCTTGGGGGCCGATGTGATGAATATGTCGGTCGCGCAATCAAGCGTGAAAAAGGGCGAGACGCTGATTGACACGGCGCTGACCCTAAACGCGATGCGGCCGGATTTGCTGGTGGTGCGGCATCCGTCTTCGGGAGCGGTGAACCTACTTGCATCGAAGGTCAACTGTGCGGTGTTGAATGCGGGCGATGGGCGGCACGAACACCCAACTCAGGCGTTGCTAGACGCGCTGACGATCCGCCGCGCCAAGGGGCGCATCCAGCGCCTGACAGTGGCGATTTGTGGGGATATTGCCCATTCGCGGGTGGCGCGTTCGAACCTGATCTTGCTGGGCAAGATGGAGAACCGTCTGCGGCTGATCGCTCCGCCCACGCTGATGCCGCCTGGTGTGCAGGATTTTGGCTGTGAGTTGTATGACGACATGAAAAAGGGGCTGGAAGGCGCGGATGTGGTGATGATGCTGCGCCTTCAGAAAGAACGCATGGACGGCGGTTTCATCCCCAGCGAGCGGGAATATTACCACCGCTATGGGCTGGACGCAGAAAAGCTGTCTTATGCCAAGCCCGACGCCATCGTGATGCACCCCGGCCCGATGAATCGTGGCGTGGAAATTGACGGCGAGATTGCCGATGACATCAACCGATCGGTTATTCAAGAACAGGTCGAAATGGGGGTCGCCGTGCGCATGGCCTGCATGGACCTTTTGGCGCGCAACCTGCGGGCCGAACGCGGCCGTGCGGCGGTGGGGGTGATGGTATGAACGGCGCAATTGTAGGGTGTGTGCTTGCACGCACCTTCGCGGCGGTTGGTGTGGTGCGTGCAAGCACGCACCCTACGGTGACGCTATGAAACGCCCGATGTCGGATGCGCGGATTGGCGGCATGGTTGCCACTTTGGTGCTGGTGGTGCTGTTCGCGCTGGTGGCGTGGATGATTTGGGGGGGGAATTGATGCCGCAAGAGAACGCTACCACACCCCTGCACCTGACCAACGCGCGTTTGATCGACCCCGAGGCTGGGACAGATACTTTGGGCTCGCTAACCGTCAAGAACGGAGTGATCGTCGCGCGCAATGGGGCCGCACCCAAGGGGGCCGAAACGCTTGATTGTGCGGGCCTGTGCTTGGCCCCCGGCATGATCGACTGGGGCGTCAAGATTGGCGAACCAGGGGAACGGCACCGCGAATCCTTTCGCTCGGCGGGGCAAGCGGCGGCGGCGGGTGGCGTTACGACCATTATCGCGCGGCCCGATACCCAGCCTGCGATTGACACGCCCGAGACGTTGGAATTTGTCACCCGCCGCGCCGTGGAATCTGTGGTGCGCATTCGCCATATGGCCGCGCTGACCAAGGGCCGCGCGGGGCAAGAGATGACAGAGATTGGCTTTCTGCTCGACGCGGGCGCTGTGGCCTTTAGCGATGTCTTCCACGTTTCCACCAACACCAAGGCCCTTGCGCGCGCCTTTACCTATGCGCGGTCTTTGCGCGCGCTGGTGGTTGGCCATCCGCAGGAACCCGTCTTGTCGGCAGGGTCTGCCGCGACCAATTCCAAATTCGCCAGCCTGCGCGGCTTGCCCGGCGTGCACCCGATGGCCGAGCGGCTGGGGTTGGACCGTGACCTTGGCTTGGTGGAAATGACCGGCGTGCGCTATCACGCCGACCAGATCACCACGGCGGGGGCGCTGCCATCTATCCAACGCGCCAAAGAGCGGGGCTTAGATGTGACGGCGGGGGTGTCTATTCACCACCTGACGCTGAACGACTTTGATGTGGGCGATTACCGCACGTTCTTTAAGCTCACCCCACCTTTGCGCTGCGAAGACGACCGCTTGGCGATGGTGCAAGCGCTGGCGGAAGGGGTGATTGATGTTGTGGCCTCCTTCCACACGCCTGCGGATGAAGAATCCAAACGCCTGCCGTTTGAAGAGGCGGCCTCGGGCGCGGTTGGCTTGCAAACCCTGCTGCCCGCCGCGCTGCGCTTGGTGCATTCGGGCGACCTTGATCTGCCGAGCTTGTGGCGCGCTTTGTCGCTGAACCCCGCCAAACGCCTTGGCCTGCCACAGGGCCGCATGGCCGAGGGCGCGCCTGCCGATCTGGTGCTGTTTGACCCAGACGCACCCTTTGTGTTGGACCGTTTCAAACTGGCGTCAAAATCCAAAAACACACCCTTTGACGGGATGCGGATGGAGGGTAAGGTTCTTGCCACTTGGGTGGCGGGCGTTCAGGTGCATAAGGGTTAAACCATGCCAATGATGGAAACTTCTGCCGCAGTTTTGGCGCTGGTGGCTGTGGGGGCCTATCTGCTGGGATCGGTGCCCTTTGGCATCGTGATCACGCGGGCCTTGGGCTTGGGCGATCTGCGCAAGATCGGGTCGGGCAATATCGGGGCCACCAATGTGCTGCGCACGGGCAATAAGGGGGCCGCTTTGGCCACATTGCTGCTGGATGCGGGCAAAGGCGGGATTGCGGTGGCTTTGGCGCGCATGATGGGCGGGCAGGATGCGGCACTGCTGGCGGCTTTGGCCAGTTTTCTGGGGCATTTGTTTCCGGTGTGGTTGGGCTTTAAGGGCGGCAAGGGGGTTGCCACATATCTGGGCACTTTGCTGGTGCTGGATTGGCGCTTGGGCCTAGCCGCTTGTGCCACTTGGGCGGTGACGGCGGGGGTGACACGCATTTCGTCGCTATCGGCTTTGGTGGCTGTGGCTTTGACAAACCTGTGGGTCGTGGTGCTGCATGACAGCGCGATGCTGGGGCTAAGCTTGGCGTTGAGTGTGCTGATCTATTGGAAGCACTGGCCCAATATTCAGCGCATTGCGGCGCGGACAGAACCGAGGATTGGCGCGAAGAAATAGGCTTTTGCGGCATTGGTCACCGCAAAAGTCTATTTGCGCAAAGCGCAACCTACAGGCTTGCGGCGTCGTAGATCGGCGTCAGGCTTTTGCCCCAAGCGCCGTTGTACTGGGCCAGCCAGCGGTCGGCTTGGGTGGTTTCGGTTTCAAGGTTCGCCACAAGCGGGGCCAAAAAGCGCTGCTCGTCCAAGCCGCGCGCGGCGAGGCCGGCGTGGCTTAGACCCACGGCGGCGCGGGCAAGGTCGATCAGTTTCACCCCTTCCGCTTCCCCTTGCAGGGCACTGACCGATGCTGCAACCCGCAAACCTTCGCGGGTTTGCGTATCAAATCCCTTCACCAGATCCCACGCGGCATCCAGCGCCGTCTGGTCATACATCAGCCCCACCCAAAAGGCAGGCAGCGCGTTGATATGGGCCTGATCGCCACAATCCGCCCCGCGCATTTCGATGAACTTCTTCACCCGCGCTTCGGGGAAGACGGTGGTCATATGATCGGCCCAATCTGACAGGGTGGGCTTTTCACCCGGCAAAGCGGGCAGTTTTCCGGCCAGAAAATCGCGGAAAGATTGGCCTAAAGCGTTGATATATTTGCCATCGCGGTAGACGAAATACATCGGCACATCCAGCACCCAATCGACATAGGCCTGAAAGCCAAAGTCACCTTCAAACGCAAAGGGCAGCATCCCCGTGCGCGTATCATCCAAGCCGCGCCAGATGCGCGAGCGCCACGATTTATGCGCGTTCAACTTGCCGTCAAAGAACGGGCTCGATGCGAAAAGGGCCGTGGCAACCGGTTGCAGCGCCAAGGCCACGCGCAGCTTTTTGACCATGTCGGCTTCAGAGGCGTAATCAAGGTTCACCTGCACCGTGCAGGTGCGGTACATCATCTGCGTGCCATGCGTGCCCACGCGGCCCATGTAATCGGTCATCAAACGGTAGCGACCCTTGGGCATCACGGGCATATCCGCCCCGCTCCACTGTGGGGCAGCACCTATGCCCATAAAGCCAATGCCCAACGGGTCGGCAAGGGCGCGCACTTCATCCAGATGGGTCTGCAATTCGGCGGCGGTTTCGGTCATGTTTGCGACCATCGCACCCGACAGTTCAAACTGCCCGCCCGGTTCCAACGAGATGTTGGCCCCGTTGCGGGTCATGCCGATGATGTTTTCGCCCTCGCGCAGGGGCGTCCAGCCAAAACGATCCTGTAGCCCGGCAAACAGGGCAGAGATTGACCGCTCGCCCGCATAGGGCAAGGGCGCGTGGGTGTCTTTCAGGAAGCCGAACTTTTCATGCTCGGTCCCGATGCGCCATTCGTCCTTGGGTTTGTTGCCCGAGGCCAGAAGTTCGGCCAACTGGTCGAAGTTTTCGATGGGCCCGCCACCGGATTGGGGAATCGACATCAGGCTGGCCCTTTCGAAACGGTACATTCAGAAGCGACACAGGTGTCGCGCCCTGTGGCCCAAGTCAAGGGCGGCGGTGGCAGGTTGTGCATTTCACGCGCCCCAATACACGCTAAAGCGCCTATCTTAGCGCGCCAATCCGGGGCCAGAGTGTTTCCGCCATATGACACGGGTTTCGGCTGCCACCGTCAGGTTGGCCTGTTGCGGGGCGGATGGTTGCAGGGCCAAGACAAGGGCTGCGCTGTCCATCCCCGGCAGGGCGGCGAAAACGTCAAACAGCTTTTGCGCCCCTTCGGCATCAACGGGGATCAACAGGGCCTGCCCGTCGGTTTGTTTCAACCGCCACATCCGGCGGCCTCGCATTGCCAAAAGGCGAATTTCCACCAGTTCGTCCAACGAGATAAACCCGCCAAGTTCGGGGGCCAGATAGCTAACCTGCCGCTCGTCTAGCTCTACCACGCCGGGGGCTGCGACGGTTTGGGCAAAGCGCGCACGGCGAAACGCGGTGAGGGTCAGGATGGCCCCGATGGCGGCCACGATTGCGCCCAAGGGCACCAAGACATAGCCGCCCAAGGCCATCAGCCACAGGCCCGCCAGAATAATCACTCCAGCGCCCAAAGCCTCGCGGTAGCGCACCAAGGCGGTGGTGATTTCGGGGCGGATTTGCCAGATCGGGTCAGCCATGGATCACCTGTGGTTCTGCCAGCAACAACAATGTCCACTGGCCGATCTGTTCAAAGCCCAAGGCGCGGTAGGTGTTCGCCGCCGTATCCGATGCTGCAAACAACACCGCCTGTTGCACCCCAGCCGCGCGGGCTTGCGCCAAATGCTGGCCTAGGGCGCGGCGCGCATGGCCTTGGCCGCGCAGGGCGGGGGGCGTGTAAACCCCGCCAACTTGCACGATCTGCGGCAGACGGGCGTTAAAGCCGCACATGGCAAGGGGCTGGGTGCCGTCCATCAGCACGACATGGCTGTTGGACGCGACATAGCGGTCGTAGCGGGAGAACACCTCGACATCGGCTTGGGCTTTGGGGGTATCAAGCGCCTCGATCATATAGGCATGGATCCATGATTTGATCGTATCTGCGGGCGCTTGGGCGAGGGGCACGATTTGGCCTGCGCCTTGGGGCATTTGCAACGCAGACAGGTGCAGCGCAAAATGCGGCTCGTCGCGGTTTAGGGTGAAAGGGCCGGTTAACCCGCAGGCGTTCTGCATCCCCCGCGCCCAGTCTTGCCGACCTACGACGCCCGTCACGCTAAGTCCGGCCAACACATCGGATGCCGCAGCGTATGTGGCCGAGGGCAGCACAGGCAGCACTAATCCTGAATGAGTCAAAGCCAGCACATCTGTCACTTGTGCGCCATGACGGGCCAACCACAGGCGCTGGGCATAAGGCTGATCGCCCGAAAGCCCATACTCGCGCAGGTTGGTCAGGGGGAACATGGCGCAGGTGACATGGGCGGACAGAAAGGCGTCAACCTCGGCCAAGTCAGATTGTGTGGCGGGGATCACACCCAATCCCCCAACGTCGTCTGCCACAGCGTCAAGGCCGCCACTGCCGCCGTATCGGCGCGCAGGATGCGGGGGCCTAGGCTGATGGGGGTGACAAAGGGCAGGGCGCGCAATTTGGTGCGTTCTTCGGGCGAAAAGCCGCCTTCGGGGCCTATCAAGATTGCCCAAGGGCCGGGGGCGGCTTGCAGCAGGGCAGCACGGCCTTGCAAGCCCTCATCCGCCCAAAGGATGCGGCGGGTGGGGTTCCATGTGGCCAAAAGCTTGTCGAGCGGGATGAGGTCGTCGACCGGCGGGACATAGGTGGCCTCGCATTGTTCCGCCGCCTCTACCACATGGGCGCGCAGTTTGTCTTCGCGGATGCGTTCATTGGTGAAGCGGGTTTGCACGGGTAAAATCCGCGCAGCGCCCATCTCAACCGCCTTTTCCACGATAAAATCGGTGCGCGCTTTCTTGATCGGCGCGAACACCAGCCACAGATCGGGCGGCGCCATAAGGGGGGCCGATTGCACGGTGCAGCGCAAGATGCCTTGGCGCTTGCCTGCATGCTCTACGCAAGCAAGCCACTCGCCATCTTGGCCGTTGAAAAGTTTGACCGTGGCCCCCACAGATAGGCGCATCACGTTGAACAGGTAATTCGCCTGTGCATCGCCAACGGCCACGGGTTGCCCCGCAGCCAGTGGTTGATCTACATAAAGCCTGATGCGCGCCTGTATCATGAGAAAGAGCCTATGCCCCAGATGTTCAAAATGCCAGAGGGTCCGACCGTGGCCGATGCGCCCAAGGGCAATTGGGTTGATCTTTATGCGCCAGCGGTGGCGCGGCCCTATCTGCGCCTAAGTCGGGCGGACAGACCGATTGGTACGTGGCTTTTGCTGATCCCGTGCCTGTGGGGGATTACGCTGGCTGCGCTGGAAAGCGGGTTTGTCTGGTGGGATCTTTGGCTGGCTGTGTCTTGCGGCTTGGGCGCTTTTTTGATGCGCGGGGCGGGATGCACTTGGAATGACATCACCGACCGCCACATTGACGCCGCCGTGGCGCGCACCAAAAGCCGTCCGCTGCCGTCAGGGGCGGTGACGGTGCGGGGGGCTGTGGTGTGGATGGTAGCGCAGGCGCTGATCGCCGCCTTGATCTTGTTCAGCTATAACTGGCTGGCAGTGGGGTTGGGCATCGCCTCGCTGGGATTGGTGGCGATTTATCCCTTTGCCAAACGGTTCACATGGTGGCCGCAGGTGTTTTTAGGGCTGGCCTTTAACTGGGGCGCGGTTTTGGTCTTTGCGGCCCATCAGGGGCGCGTCGATGGCGCTTCAGTGGCGCTTTACGGGGCGGGCATAGCGTGGACGCTGTATTACGACACGATCTATGCGCATCAAGACAAGGATGACGATGCGCTGATCGGGGTCAAATCCACCGCGCGGCTGTTTGGCGATAACAGCAGGGCTTGGCTTTGGGGCTTTATAGCGGCCACCTTGGCGCTGATGGCGCTGGCCGTTGTGCTGGCGCAGGCACAGGGTTGGGCGCTGGGCGCAGCCTTGGCGGGAATTGCCGCCTTTGGCCTGCATATGGCGCGCCAAATGCGGCGTTTGGATATTGACGATGCGGCATCGTGCCTGCGCGCGTTTCGCACCAACCGCGATGCGGGCCTGTTGGTTGCGCTGTTTCTTGCCATGGCGGCGGCTGTTTGATTGAAGCGCCGCGCCCAAGCGGCTAAGGCTGCCCGCGCGCTGCCTTTTGGAGATGTTGCCCTTGGCCACCCTGCCCGTCTTTGACATGCCAGCGCTGCGAAAGCCACTTTGGGCTTGGGTGCTGGCCTGCGCGGCCTTTGCCTTCGCGGGTTGTCTGGCCTTGCTGGTGGGCTGGGGGCTGGCGGTTCTAGTGGAAAGCCGCACCGCCGAAGTCATCCGAACAAAGATGCTGACGGCGGGGTATTCTTGGGCCTATGTGAACACCGATGGGCTGATCGTATCCCTTACCGGCACGGCCCCAACCGAGGCGCAGCGCTTTGCGGCTGTAAACTTGGCGGGCACCTTGGTGGATTCGGGCCGTTTGCACGATGATTTCGCGGTTGAACCGGCCAAAGTCGTCGCCCCACCGCGCTTTTCGGTGGAAATGATGCGCAATGATGACGGCGTGCAACTGATCGGCCTTTTGCCCGAAGGCCCCGATAAGGCCAAGCTGGCCGAGGCTGCGGCGGCAATCGCGGCACCCGAACAACCCACCGATATGTTGGAAACCGCAGCCTATCCCGGCCCTGCCCTGTGGGAGGATGCGCTAAGTTTTGGTGTGACGGCCCTAAACCTGTTGCCACGGGCCAAGATCTCTATCTCGGCTGAGGGGGTGGCGATCATCGCCATCGCAAGTTCTGAAAGTGAAAAGCGCCAGTTTGAGGCGGCCTTGGACAGAGCCGCACCGCAGGGCTTGGTCATCAACACGGCCATTTCGGCCCCGCGTCCGGTTCTAACTCCCTTTACCCTGCGCTTTGTGATTGACGCAGAGGGCGCGCGGTTTGATGCCTGCTCTGCCGATACGGAAGCGGCGCGCGACCGCATTCTGGCGGCGGCGGTGGCGGCGGGGGCACAGGGCGACTTGACCTGCACCGTGGGCATGGGTGTGCCCAGCCCGTCATGGGCGCAGGCAACGTCTGATGCGATTGGCGCACTTGCGGCGATGGGGGCGGGAACGGTGACGTTTTCGGATGCCGACATCACCCTTTTGGCGGCGGAGACGGTCAGCCAAGACAGCTTTGACAGCGCGGTTGGGGGCCTGCGCGCCGCTTTGCCGGATGTCTTTTCGCTAGATGCCAAAATGCCGGAAAAGGCCGAAGTATCCACCACCCCCGCCACGGCAGAGTTTACGGCCACGCTTGACGCCAAAACCCACCGCGCCACACTGCGCGGGCGCTTGGGCGACAGCTTGATGCAAACTGTTGTCACCAGTTTTGCCAAGGCGCGCTTTGGTGCTGACAAGGTCGTCGTGGCCACCCTGCCCGACCCAAGCTTGCCCGATGGCTGGACGGAACGGGTTTTGGCCGGCGTGCAAGCGCTATCGGTGCTAGACTCTGGCAAGGTGCAGGTCTTGCAAGAGACGGTCGAAGTGACGGGCATTTCGGGGCAAAAGACGGCGTCTGACAAAGTGTCGCAGATATTGTCAGACCGGTTGGGGCAAGGCCGCCCGTTCAAGGTGAATGTGCGCTATGACAAGGCGCTTGACCCGATGGAAGGCTTGCCCACCCCGCAGGAATGTCTTGACCGCCTGCAAGCGGTGCAAACGCAGCACGAGATCAGCTTCGACCCCGGCTCTGCCGAACTTGATGCAGCCTCGTCTTTGGCGATGGGGGCTTTGGCGCAGGCATTGAAGAACTGCACCGCGATCAAGATGGAAATCGGCGGCCACACCGATGCCCAAGGGTCAACCCAAGGCAATCTGGCGCTAAGCCAAGCGCGGGCCGAGGCGGTGTTGATGGCCCTGTTGAACCACGAGGTTGATGTGTCAGGCATGCGCGCCGTGGGCTACGGCGAAAGCGTGCCCATCGCCGATAACGGCACCGAGGCGGGGCGAGAGACGAACCGCCGCATTGAATTTACCCTGATCAAAGCCGCAAGTGGCGCAGTGCCCGGCCCGAACGCCAAGCCTGCGGTGGAAACCTCGCCCGATGGCACGCCGCTTGCACCCCAAACGCCAACCATCAAACCCCCCGCGCGCCCCAAGGGCTAAGCCCAGCCCCTTGACGCCCCTCGATGCAAAGACCACACAAACGCCATGAACCGCACGCAACTGATCATCGCCACCGCCATTGTCTTGCTTGCGGCCTTTGCCTTGGGCTGGTTCACCTATTGGCTGCTGCACCGCTTCACCCGCGTGGCAGGTGTCGACATCGCCGAGATGGACCTGTTGGCCCAAGCCCTGCACGAGGCCGAAGAAACCCGCGATCAGGCGATTTTGTATCTGGAACAGCGCGAGGCCGAGTTGATGGACCAAATCGCCCAGACCGAGGCCGAATTGACCGCCACCTTGGAAAGCCTGCAAGACGCCCGCAGCGAGGTTGACGATTTAAGCGGCTATATTGCGCGGATCAAAGCGAAGACCTGACGTTTTTCGCAAGAACCAGCGGGCCGCAGCATGGCCCGCTGGAATGATTTGCACGGTCGTTTAGCCGAAAATGAAATCGGTGTAGGCCAATGTTGGTGTGACACCGCCGTTCATATCAAGCACCGCGATTTTCACCGCCTTCGCCTCTCCATTGCCGTCGGCGTCGTAGTACAATGTGTGGGTTGTAGAGTTGAAGATCAGCCGGTCGTCGGCATCGTGACCCGCCACCGCAACGGCATCGACATAGAAGGCGCCTTCACTCAGGGCAGCAATACCGCCAAGCTCAGTCACCATCGCTGACGAAAGTGCAATGTGATCAAGACCCGAGGTGAAGTTGGTGATATGATCAACCCCGCCGCGCAGATCGAAGATGAAATAATCTTCCCCGCTGCCGCCGGTCATTGTATCGTTCCACGTGCCACCAGCCAGCTGGTTTCCATCGCCATCGGTCGCGGTAAGAATGTCACTCCCTGCCCCGCCGAACAGATAGTTTTCGGAACCGGATCCCGTCAGAGTATCATTCCCGGAACCGCCATAAATCATATTGCCATCACCATATGCCGTAATCAGATCGTCTCCGTCGGCGCCGTAGAGGTTATTTTGGCCGGCTTGGTCTGCGCCGGAATTCATCGTGTCATTACCGGAACCGCCATAAAGGGTGTTGTTGGAACCGTCTGCATTCAACATATCATTTCCGGCGTCACCATATAGCTTATTGCCATCACCATGTGCCGTCAGAACATCGTTATCATCCCCGCCATAGAGGAAGTTTGGATTATCAGTATCGGCTGAGTCAGCTTCTAAAGTATCATCGCCCGTACCGCCATAAAGGGTGCTGTTACCGCCATCGAGATTTAATGTGTCATTGCCAGCATCGCCATAAAGCTTATTCCCAAGACGCTCTGCCGAAAGCTGATCATCTCCAGCCCCGCCATAAAGCGTGTTGTAGCCGTTGTATTCTGCGTGGGTTGTTAAGATGTCATTTTCCGAACCGCCGTAAAGTTTAGTGCCGTCTTTGGCCAAGAGATTATCTTCCCCCGATCCGCCATAGGCATAGCCGCCCCCAAGGCCCGCTGTTAGCGTATCATTCCCGGAGCCGCCGTAAAGCTCATTGGAAGATGCTGCGGTCAGCTTATCATCCCCTATTCCGCCATAAAGCCTATTGCCGCCACTGCCAGCCGTCAGCGTATCGTTGCCAGTGCCGCCGTAGAGGTCATTATAGCCATCACGCGCCTGAAGTAGGTCATTATCGGCCCCGCCACGTAGAATGTTATAGCCGCTGCCAGCCGACAACACATCATCGCCCGCACCGCCATCCAATGTGTCGTTCCAACTGTCAGTAGTGATCAGCGTGTCATTATCCGCGCCGCCATACAATTCGCTGAGTGTACCACGGCTCTCAAGAGTGTCTTGCCCATAGAGGCCATACAATTTGCTATTTTCACCATCGCTCTTGAGGCTGTCTTCCCCGTAGCCGCCATAAAGCGTGTCGGCCCCCATTCCACCTATGATAGTGTCGTTGCCATCCTTCCCGGACAAGATGTTTTGTAAATCGTTACCGGTTATATAATTGTCCCACTTGTTACCCGTACCGTCCATTTGAGTGTCATAAGAAAATTTAGGATCGATCAGGGTCAAATTCTCGACAAAGTTGCTCAGGATAAAAGACATGCTTGCGAAAACAGTATCGGAAAGACCGCCGTCAGACTTTTCGAAGACTTTGTCGTCTATACTATCGACATAATAGGTGTCATTGCCCGCGCCCCCGTATAATTCGTCAAGTTCATAACCGCCGTCCAACGTATCATCGCCGTTGCCACCATATAGTATGTCGTTGCCGTAGCTGCCATCCATAGAATCCGCACCATCAAGGCCACGCAGGATGTTCTTACTTTCATTACCATTGAGTCTGTTGTCCAACTCATTGCCAGTTCCGTTAATAACCTTGCGGCCAAGCAGAAATAGGTTTTCAACATTTTGTTTTATCGTATAGGACCCCGACGCATAGACCGTATCGTTTCCTTCACCTGTTTCGATCACAACGTCCTTGGCATGTTTCACAAAATAACTATCGTTGCCTTCGCCACCATACAAAGTATCTACCGGGTACGACCGTTCGGTCCAATTCGGATCATAGACGTGGTAAATTCCGTCGGCACCGCCAAAAAGCCAATCGTCGCCATTGCCGCCGTACAGCGTGTCGGCGCCCAACCCACCGATCAAAGAGTCCCGGCCCTCGCCACCAAACAGTTCATTTTTGCCATCGGTCCCCGTCATCATATTGTCCAGGTCGTTGCCTGTGCCGGTAAGGTCGCCACGCCCCGTCAGCGTCAGGTTTTCGACATTGTCAGCCAAGGTGTAGTTGTTTAGCGCGGTGACGATGGTGTCGATGCCGTTTTGGACGTATAAATCATAAGGAAGATCATTGCGGTAGCGGGTTTCTATTGTGTAACCTTCCACCACGACATCGTTGAGGCTGTCGACCATAAAGGTGTCATCACCCATCCCGCCTGTCAGCGTATCCTCCCCCGCCCCGCCGTTCAGCGTATCATTGCCACCATCCCCGTAAAGCGCGTTGTTGCCACTGTTGCCGATGATCAGGTTGTGCGACCAGTTGCCTGTGCCAGACAGTGAGTCAGACCCCGTCAGCGTCAGATTTTCGATGTCGTCGCTCAGCGTGTAATTGGCCGAGGATTTCACAGTATCCACGTCTGAACTCATATTTTCGACAATAACATCGCCTTCGCTGTCGACGATATAGGTGTCGTCGCCCGCGCCGCCGATCATCGTGTCATTGCCAGCAGCACCGTCAAGCGTGTTGTCGCCGCTGTTGCCGGTGATCACGTTGCCTAGCGCGTTGCCTGTGCCAAACAGTGCGTCCGTCCCCGTCAGCGTCAGATTGTCTACAAATTCACCCAGCGTGTAATTGAGCGAGGTTTCCACAGTATCGACGCCTTGACTGTCATATTCGACAATAACATCGCCTTCACTGTCGACGAGATAGGTGTCATCCCCAGTCCCGCCCATCATCGTGTCATTGCCCGCGCCGCCGTTCAGCGTGTCTTTGGCCCCCCCCCCATATAGACTGTTGTCACCACTGTTGCCGATGATCACGTTGTCCCGGTCGTTGCCTGTGCCAGACAGTGCGCCCGACCCCGTCAGAGTCAGGTTTTCGACAGTGTCACTCAGCCTATAATCGACCGAAGATTGCACGGTATCTATGCCGCTGCGGTAATCTTCGATAACGACATCGCCTTCGCTGTCGACCACATAGGTGTCATTCCCAGCGCCGCCTGTCAGCGTGTCATTGCCCGCGCCGCCGTCCAGCGTGTCATTGCCATCACCGCCAAATAGACTGTTGTCGCCACTGTTGCCGGTGATCAGGTTGTCCAGCGCGTTGCCTGTGCCAGTCAGCGCGTCCGTCCCCGTCAGCGTCAGGTTTTCGACATTGTCATCCAGCGTGTAGTTTAGCGCGGTGACGATCGTGTCGATGCCGTTTTGGACGTAGCTTTCATTATAATAACCGTCGATGTCGACGATTTCTATTCTGTAACCTTCCACCACGACATCGTCGAGGCTGTCGACCACATAGGTGTCATCGCCAGCGCCGCCGCTCATCAGGTCGTCACCCGTGCCGCCATCCAGCAAGTCATTGCCGTCACCACCGGTCTGCGCATCGTTACCGCCGTATCCGTAGATGGCGTAATTTCCCGACTGCGGGGCGGTTTGTGTGTCGTCGCCATCGGTGCCGATCAGGTCTTGATCAAATGTCTGTGTCATGGGGATCTCTTGTGAAAAAGGGGTGCATAACTTCTTCACTGATTCTTAACCTAAAGTTTTTTCTCATTCACCCCAAAAGTTACACTAAAGTTGATTTTGGAAGTCACAGGAACGCCGCGCCGGCGCTGGCACCCTGTCGCCAGGCAAAAAAGACGGCGGGCTTCGTGCCCGCCGTCCATAGGTCGTGATGTTCGTCGCTGAAACTGCGACTTGTCTGCGCTTAGCCTAAGATGAAATCGGTGTAGGTCAAAGTTGGCAGGTGTCCGTCGACCTTATCCAGCACAGCAATTTGCACCGCTGCTTTGGAACCGCTGCCGTCTTTGTCATAATACAAAGCGCCAGTCGTCTCGTTATAGATGAAGCGGTCATCCCGATCATGGCCCGAAACAGCCCCACTTGCCGCATAGAACGCCGCCTCTGACATAGGTCCGGTGCCGCCCAAGAACGCACCGATATTGATGTAATCTTCGCCAGAGGTGAAGTCGGTGATATGGTCAATTCCGCCGTTGGCTTTGAACACAAAGCTATCATCGCCGCCACCGCCCGTTAGATCATCATTCCCGACGCCGCCCGCCAAGATGTCGCTGCCCCCGCTGCCATACAGCGTGTCATTGCCTGCGCCGCCGTAAAGCTGGTTTGCATCGGCTTGTGAACTGGTGGTGTCGTTTGCGTAAATCAGATCATTGCCGCTGCCACCATCCAATGTGTCTGCCCCGTCACCGCCATAAAGACTGTCGTTGCCGGCATCGCCAAACAGGGAATCATTGCCCGCGCCACCGGACATCGAGTCATTATCCGCCCCGCCATAGGCAACATCCGCGCCATCTGCGGCGTTGAAAACATCGTTCCCCGCGCGGCCATACAACAGGTCGTTGGCGGTGCCGCCGCTTAGGGTATCGTTGCCGGTGCCGCCATCTAGCGTAGAGTTGCCGCCCAGTGTCGTGAGAACGTCATCATCAGCCCCACCATAAAGGGATGAAGTGCCGCTGCCAGCTTCCAATGTGTCGTTGCCCGCTCCGCCGTAAAGCGCGTCATTCCCGTCAAGACCTTGCACCCAGTCGTTGCCGCCAAGACCCGACAAGACGTTGTTGCCATTGTTGCCGATCAGCGTGTTGGCGGCGCTGTTGCCAGTGCCGTCGATGTTTTGCGTGCCGTCTGACAAGGTCAAGTTCTCGACGTTTGCGCCGAGCGTATAGCTGAAGGATGCAATAACGATGTCTTGGCCTTGGTTGACAAGTTCGGTGACCTCGTCCTTTACAGTGTCCAGATAATAGGTGTCGTTGCCGCTACCGCCCACCAATTTGTCATCGTCGCTACCGCCCGTCAGGGTGTCGTTTCCATCCCCGCCGTAGATCGTGTCATTGCCCGCAGCCCCTGACAGGGCGTTGTTGGCGGCGTTGCCCGTGATCACGTTGTTCAGGGCATTGCCTGTGCCGTTGATGGCGTCAGTGCCAGTAAGTCTTAGATTGTCGACAAAACCGCTGATCGTATAGGTGACCGAGGCTTGGACAATATCGGTACCTTCGCCATCAATCTCAGTCACCACATCGTTGACGCTGTCGACCACATAGGTGTCATTGCCTGCCCCGCCGGCCAGCGTGTCATCGCCCGCACCGCCCGAAAGCAGATTGTTGCCAGAGTTGCCCGTGATCACGTTGTTCAGGGCGTTGCCCGTGCCAGACAGCGCGTTCGTCCCCGTCAGCGTCAGGTTGTCGACAAAATCACCCAGCGTGAAGCTGATCGAAGATTGCACAGTATCTGCGCCGCCGCCGTCCTGTTCAGTCACCACATCGTTGGCGCTATCGACCACATAGGTGTCATTCCCAGCCCCGCCGATCAGCGTGTCATTGCCCGCGCCGCCGTTCAGCGTGTCATTGCCATCACCGCCGTCTAGAACGTTGTTGCCACTGTTACCCGTGATCACGTTGTTCAGCGCGTTGCCGGTGCCAGAGAGCGATCCATTCCCCGTCAGCGTCAGGTTGTCGACAAAATCACTTAGCGTGAAGCTGGCAGAGGATTGCACAGTATCAGTGCCGCCGCCGTCCAGTTCGGTCACCACATCGTTGGCGCTATCGACCACATAGGTGTCGTTCCCAGCGCCGCCGATCAGCGTGTCATTGCCCGCGCC
>CAIQOV010000053.1 GCA_903873585.1 uncultured Rhodobacterales bacterium | reverse complement strand
CGCTTTGGCGACGGGTTTGGGCGAGTGGCCAAACATGGAACCGGTATCGCCCAGACAAAAATCGTTGATCTGGTAGCCGTCAATATCGGTGATCAGCGCGCCTTTGGCATCTGCGACCAAGGGCAAATGCGGCATTGGCCAATCTTTCATCCAATGCAGCGGCACGCCGTCAAGATAGACCTCGTCCGCCTTGGCCATAGCACGGGCTGATTTGGGGCGGGTCATGCTAAAGCGCCGCGCCTCACGACCAGCAAGGGCGCTGACTTTGGCGGGATCAATGCCGGCAATAAGGCTGGGGTTGGTCATGGATTATCCTGTCACTGTGCGCGGTTTATGCCGGATAATTTGATCAAATGAAAGGGCCGTGTCGGGCGACTATAGCCGGATGACAGAGATCAAGCGCCCGTAATCCGCCTCACCCGCATGGGTGGTGCGGCGGTAGGAAAAAAAGCGCTCAGGGTCGGAGTAGGTGCAATGGCGCGTCCATTGTGCTTCACCTACCCCCGCAGCCCGCAGGCGGTGCAGGCCGTAAGCGGGCAGGTCAAACAGCATCCGGTCGCCTTGGCCTTGGGCAAAAAAGCGCTGGGTGGCGGGGTCGCCATCGGTGAAGGTTTCAAAGAACTCTGGCCCGACTTCGTAGGCTTTTTGGCTGATGGTGGGGCCGATTGTGGCGGCAATATTGGCCCGCTTGGCACCAAGGGCGACCATGGCATCAACCGTGGCCTCCAACACGCCAGCCTGTGCGCCGCGCCAGCCTGCATGGGCCGCGCCAATCACCTGCGCCACGGGGTCGGCGAACAGCACCGGCTGGCAATCGGCCGTCAGGATGGCCAAGCCAACACCGGGGGTGGCGGTAACCATGCCGTCAGCTTTGACGGGGGCGATGGGTGTTTCAGTGACATGCACCACATCGGCGGAATGCACCTGATGCAGGCTGACCAGCGCCGTGGGGGGCAGCCCCAAGGCTTCGGCCACCCGTGCGCGGTTGATTTGCACCGCGCCTGACAAGTCACTGCTGCCCGGCCCGCAGTTCAGCCCCGCAAATATCCCCGACGAAGCGCCACCCTTGCGGGTGAAAAACCCGTGGCGAAAGGGGATGGCGTCAGAGGTGAGAATTTCCAGCATCAAACACTTCCGGGTGGGGCGGGATGGTGTGCCGGATGCAGCGCCAGCACTTTGAACAAGGTTCCCATTTCCGCAGGCGCGGTCAAGCGCTGCGTGGCGGCCAGATGCGATTGCAAGGCTGTGCCTGACAGGTTTTGCGCCAAACGGGCCGATCTTTGCGCAATCCCAAGTGCTGAAAGGAATGCGCCTTGCGTTGTGTAGCCGTGGGCTGCGGGGTAGGCCGATGCCGCAAGGGCCGCAAAATCGACATGGGCGGTTAGGTCGGCCTGACCGGGGGCTGCAAAAGGGTCAACCGGTTGATGTGCTAGCACCGCCTGAAACGTATCACCCAAAGAGCGCCAGCCGCCATAGTCGATGATCAAGGCAGCGCCCTTGTCAGCCATTCGTGCGGCAATTTCAGCCATGATGGCGGGGGCTTGCGGGCAAAGCTCGACCACATCGCCGTCAACGGTGTCGGCCAGCCGTTCCGTTAGGGCCTCAATCGGCACCACAGGACCAAGCCCGAAGGCCAGCGCTTCGCCCGATAACCCCACCAACCGCTCACGCCAGCCAAGCCCTGCGCGTTGAAACTGGCGGATGGGTAGGGCGTCGAAGAATTCGTTTGCAACCAAGAACAAAGGATGGCGCGGCAGGTCTTGCACGCTATCCGCCCACGCAGGCTGATAGTCGCGCAAAGCCTGCGCTTGAATGCCCCGCAAACGCGGCGAGGCTTCCACCAACACCACCCGCATCGCCGCATGAAAGCCCGCCAGCGCTTTGGTCGCGCGCAAGATATCAGCCATCAGTGTGCCGCGACCGGGGCCAAGTTCGGCCAAGGTGAAAGGATCAGGCGCGCCTTGGTCGATCCATGCCTGCGCCAAAGACAGGCCCAAAAGCTCTCCAAACATCTGCGAGATTTCGGGCGCGGTGATGAAATCTCCGCCCGACCCAAAGGGGTTTTGCGTGGTGTAATAGCCGTGCGCCGGATGCAGCAGGCAGTCGGCCATGTAGTCGGCCAAGCTCATCGGGCCATGGGCGCGGATGCGGGCCGCCAGAACCTGCGCCAGTGGCGTCATGCGCGGCGGGCTTTCCATAAGAACCACAGGCCAACAGCGATCATCGGCAGCGACAAGGCTTGGCCTTGGGTCAGGCCCCAGCCGTGGATCTGCCACGCAAGGCCCAAGGGGTTGCCGTCAGTGATAAACTGCGCGTCGGGTTGGCGCGCGAATTCAACCGCAAAGCGGGCCGCGCCGTAAAAGGCGATAAACAGGCCCGTGATGCGCCCCGGATAGGCCAGCCACCCGCCGCGCCATGCGCCCCACAGAAGGATTGCGCCAAGGATCAAGCCCTCTAACGCGGCTTCGTAAAGCTGGCTAGGATGGCGCGCACAGACCCCCACGATGTCGGGGCAGAATTGTGCTGCATCACCCGGAAAGGCCACACCCCACGGCATATCGGTCGGGCGGCCCCACAGTTCGGCGTTGATGAAATTGGCAACGCGGCCCAGAAACAACCCTATGGGGGCGACCATGGCGAACAAATCGCCGGTCGCCACGGCTGAGATTTTCTCGCGCCGGCAAAAGGCCAGACCTGCCAGCGTCACCCCCAAAAAGCCGCCGTGAAAAGACATTCCACCTTCCCACACGCGCAAGATTTGTGCGGGGTTCGATAGGTAAAAGGCGGGTTGATAGAAGATCACATAGCCCAAACGCCCGCCCAAGATCACGCCCGCAATCACCCAAGTCAGCAGGCGTTCCAATTGCTCTTCGCTCATCGGGGGCGTGGCCCATAGCGTGGCAGACCGTAGCGCCTGCCGGATCACCCACCACCCCGCCATAAGCCCAGCAATATAGGCCAGCGCATACCAGCGCAGGGTCAAGGTTAGGCCAAACACCTCAACCGAGAAGATCTCGGGCGTGATGGGCGGGAAGGGGATATAGGACATGGCGCGCCTTTGCTTCGATCTGGGCGTTTTCCGCCCCGCTTGGCGCGTTGTCAACACCTGCACCCTTGAAGGGGGCGGGGCTTGACGGCATATAGGTACCAACGAAAGGCAGGCCAAAATGCAACCGGGCAATAAATTCTTCGACGATGTCGGCAAGCTGATGACCAACGCGATGGGCGTGGCACAGGGGGCCAAGACCGAGATGGAGACGGCGATGAAGTCGTTCCTTGACCGCTGGATGGCCGACCGCGATTTCGTCACCCGCGACGAATTTGACGCCGTGCGCGCCATGGCCCAAAAGGCCCGCGAAGAGAATATGGCGCTAGAAGCGCGGCTGGCAGCGCTTGAGGATAAATTGGGCCGCTGATAGCTGCCCGTTCGACAAAAGCGCGCACAGCCTTAGACAGGAAGACGCATGAACTGGTCAGCCCGCCGCATCAACAAAATCGCCAAGATAAACAACGCGCAGACCTATCTTGAAATTGGGGTGAGGACCGGCCAAACCTTTCTTGACGTTGACATCGCTTTTAAAGATGGGGTCGATCCGGTCTTTCGTTTTGACACAAAATCTGTCGAAAGTGACAAGGTGCGGTTCTTTACGCAAACCAGCGATGCGTTTTGGACACAGGGCCAAGCGCGCAGCTATGATGTGATCATGATTGACGGATTGCACACGTTTGAGCAAACCTTTCGCGATTTGCTGGCGTCGTTTCAATATGCGCACCGCAAGACGGTTTGGTTGATCGACGACACTTTGCCATCTGACGTTTTTTCCGCGATGCCAGATCAGACCGCATCTTTCCGCGAACGGGATAAATTGAAAGTGCCCGGTCGCCCTTGGCACGGCGATGTGTTCAAGATTATTCCTGCGATCCATGATTTCTTGCCGACGTTGAATTATGCAACAATCTTCCGTTCCGGCAATCCGCAAACGCTGGCTTGGTATGGTCCCCGCCAGAATTTCAAACCCCGTCTGAATAATCTGGAAACGATTTCACGGATGGGTTTCTTTGACATCCAAAAAGTGCTGCCCCTGTTCAAATTCGCTTCGGAAGACGCAGCGTTTGAAGCATTGGGCGCGGCATTTGCGGACTAGGGCGATTGCATTTGAGGTGTGATCGCTGACGCAGGCGCGCCTTGCCTGAAGCGCGCAGCGTCTTGCGATGAACGATCCCAAAATGCCCACCGGTACGCAGTGAACCCGTGCCAACAGGCCCTTGCGCCAGTTTGTGGCCGTAGGCACTGCAATTCCTTTTGGATTTTTGTTGCTAAATTTGGAAAGCTTATTGCATGATGGTTCAACAAGAGGTGCCCATGCCGCAGGTTCAAGACGCGTTTGCCCACGCTGTTGTGGTTGTTGAACCCATCTGGGTGCCGATGCCCGATGGAACGCGCCTTTGCGGCAAGCTATGGCTGCCGCAAACGGCGCTGGGCGGGGCGGCCCCCGTGCCGGTGTTGCTGGAATATCTGCCCTACCGTTTGCGCGACGGCACGCGCACCCGTGATCAGGGGCTGCACATGTTTGTGGCGGGCCACGGCTATGCCTGCTTGCGGCTGGATATTCGCGGCACGGGCGAGTCTGACGGGATCATCACCGACGAATACACCGTGCAAGAGCAACTTGACGGCGTTGCCGCCATCGCTTGGGCCGCCGATCAGCCGTGGTGTGACGGGCAAGTGGCGATGATCGGGATTTCTTGGGGCGGGTTTAACGGCTTGCAAATCGCGGCCCGCCAGCCGCCAGCCTTAAAAACCGTGATCACGGTCGGGTCGACCGATGACCGCTATGCCACCGATATTCACTGGGTGGGCGGGTGCCTGTCGAAGGATAACTTCGACTGGTCCTCGACCATGTTTGCCGGCAATGATCTGCCGCCCGATCCGCAGGTGGTGGGCGCGCGGTGGAAGGATATGTGGGTTGAAAGGATGCAGGCCAACACGCCGTGGATCCTGAATTGGCTGCACCATCAGCGCCGCGACGCCTATTGGCAGCAAGGCTCGGTCTGCGAGGATTACGCGGCCATCACCCTTCCCGTCTATGCCGTCAGCGGGTGGGCTGACAATTATTCTGAAGCCGTGCCACGTTTGCTGACGGGTTTGTCGGGGCCAAGGTTGGGCCTCATCGGGCCTTGGGCGCATTCCTATCCGCAAGATGTCACGGTGCAGCCTGCCATCGGTTGGCTGCAAGAGGTGGTGCGCTGGTGCGATCATTGGATGAAGGGCATCGACACCGGCATGATGGACCAGCCGATGTACCGCGTTTGGATGCAAGACTGGGTGCCGCCGCAAACCTGCTACACCGCGCGACCCGGTCGCTGGGTGGCCGAAGACATCTGGCCCTCGCCGCGCGTTGTGCCCAAGGAACTGGCGCTTGGGCCAGCGGGGGCTTTGGGCGGGGATTTGGGCGCAGGCCTTGGGCAGGCGCAGGTCTGTTCGCCCCTGTGGGTGGGGTTAAGTGCCGGAGAGATTGGGCGTTATGGCGACGAGGCTGATTGGCCAACTGACCAACGGTTTGACGATGCAGGGTCGTTGGTGTTTGAGACCGATCCTTTGACCGAACCCTGCGAAATCCTTGGCGCGGCCCAACTGCGCCTGCGCTTTTGCAGCGACAAGCCGCAGGCTTTGGTCGCGGTGCGGTTGAACGATGTGGCTCCTGATGGGCGATCAACCCGAGTCGCTTTGGGGATGCTGAACCTGACCCACCGCGACAGCCACGAACACCCAAGCGCGCTGGTTCCGGGGCAAGTCTATGACACGGTTGTTGAACTCGACGATATCGCCCATTCTTTCCCAAAAGGCCACCGCATCGCGGTGTCGGTGTCGACCACATATTTCCCCATCGCTTGGCCCTCTCCCGAACTTGCCACGCTCACCGTGCATCTGGGCCACAGCGGGCTGATCCTGCCCATCCGCCCGCCCCGCGCGGCGGATGCCGATCTGCCCGCCTTTGGCCCCGCCCTAAGCGCGCCGCAGACGCCGCATATTTATCACACCGTCGAGGATGCCCCCCTTCGGCGTGTCGCGCACGATATGCTGACGGGCAAAATGACCGTCGACTTCCCGCGCTGGACCTATGCGAAAACCATGCACGACATCGGGCAAACCCAATCCTCGAAGGGCTTTGTGCGGCATGAGGTGATCGACGGCGACCCAACCAGTGCCGCGATGATCACCGATTACCAAGTGACGATGCAATTCCCCGATGTCACGATCCACCACCACTCCACAGGGCGAATGTCTTGCAGTGCCACCCATTTTCGCGTGCAAATGCAGGTGGCGTTGCACCAAGGGGACACCTTGGTGTTTGAACGCGCTTGGGATGAGGAGATCGCCCGTGACATGGTGTGACCCATGCTAAGCTATGCGCTGCAACGGGTCGGCTTGGCGCTGGTGATCTTGATTGTGGTCATGCTGGCTATGTATGGAATGGTCTTTCTGGTGCCCGGTGATCCGGCTAGTGTGGCCTTGGGGCCAAGGGCGACACCGGCGTTAAAGGCGCTATTGACCGAACGCATGGGGCTGGATCAGCCCGTTCTGGTGCAGATATGGCGCTTTTTCAGCCATACGTTGCAGGGTGATCTTGGGGTTGATGTTTGGTCCAAACGCCCCGTGCTGGATCAAATAGCCGAGGCGTTTCCCCACACTTTAATCCTTGGCATTGTGGCTTTGGGCTGGGCGCTGGTGTTGGGCATAGCGCTTGGGGTGATCTCGGTCGTCTATCAGGGGCGCTGGGTTGATCGGGTGTTGGGGGTTGTGTCGGTCAGCTTCATATCGGTGCCGTCTTTCGTGGTGGCCATTTACCTGCTGTTGATCTTTGCCGTCTGGCTGCATTGGTTGCCCGCCATTGGGGCCGGAAAACCGGGGGATGTCACCTCGCAGATCAAAGCGTTGATCTTGCCATCGCTGGCGGTGGGGATTGGCTGGGTTGGGTATCTGGCGCGGATGGTGCGGGCCTCGATGCTGGAAATCATGGGGGCCAACCATGTGCGCACCGCCCGCGCCTTTGGCCTGCCCGAACGGCGCGTGGTGCTGCGCTACGCGCTGCGCTTGGCGATTGTGCCGACGATTTCGGTGATCGCCATGGGCTTGGGCAGCATTCTGTCGAGTGCGGTTTTTGTGGAAACGGTGTTCTCGCGCCCCGGTTTGGGCACGCTGATCACAGGCGCGGTGTTCAAGCGCAACTATCCTGTGGTGATGGGCACGGTCTTGGTGACAACCGCGTTTTATCTGCTGGTGATCACCGCCGCCGATCTGTTGATTGCCAAGCTAGACCCAAGGGTGCGCGATGCCTTGGCCGACTAGCCCGCGCGCCCTAAAGGCACTGTTGGCCGACCCGATGGGGGCGATGGGGCTGGTTTTGGTGAGCCTGTTTGTGATCATGGCCCTCGCCGCGCCGATCTTGGCCCCTTATGACCCTTTGGCGCTGAATGTGCGCGCCAAGTTACAAGGGCTAAGCTGGGCGCATTGGCTGGGCACTGATCAGTTGGGCCGCGACACGCTGTCGCGTCTGATCTTTGGCGCGCGCACGGCGCTTTCCATCTCTGTCACCGCCACGGGAATTGCGGGGGCCATCGGCCTGCTGCTGGGGCTGATTGCGGGATACGGCCCGCGCTGGCTGGATGCGGTTTTGGTGCTGGTGCTGGACAGCGTGAATGCCCTGCCCATGATGATGCTGGCCTTGGCCATCATCACGGTGATTGGTCCGGGCACCTTCACCCTGATTTTGGTCGTGGTTTTGGTGTCGATCCCCAGCTATGCCCGCCTGATCCGCGCCCAAACCCTGTCGCTGCGCCGCGCAGAGTTCATCTTGGCCGAACGCGCCATCGGGGCCAGCACCCCGCGCATTCTGCTGCGCCATTTGCTGCCCAATGTTCTAGGGCCGCTGGTCATTGTGCTGAGCATGGATATTCCTGTGGTGATCATGCTGGAAGCGGGGTTGAGCTATCTGAACCTTGGCGTCAAACCGCCCATGCCGTCTTGGGGCAATGTGCTGTATGATGGCTATACCTCCATCCGCACCTCGCCCACCTTGGTGATTGCAGCCGGTGCGCCTTTGGTTCTGGCCACATTGGGCTTTACCTTTTTGGGCGAGGGATTGCGCGACGCGCTTGACCCCCGCCTTGCCAGCACGAGGCCGCGATGAAGCCGCCCTTGTTAGAGATCACTGACCTATCGGTTGCCTATCAAACCGACACCGGCCCCGTCATGGCCCTGCGCGGCGCAAACCTTGTGGCGCGGGCGGGTGAGGTGATTGGCATTGTGGGCGAAAGCGGCTGCGGCAAATCAACGCTGGCGGCGGCGGTGATGAACCTGTTGCCCGCCACGGCCAAAGTCACGGGCGGTGCGGTGCGCTTTTTGGGGCAAGATATCCTGACCTTGGCCCCACAAGCGCAAAGAGCGCTGCGCGGCACTGCGATGGCGATGATCTTTCAAGACCCGATGACGGCCTTTAACCCTGTGCTGACGATTGGCGACCATCTGGTCGACTTTCAGCACCAAAGCCGCGCGCCCTATCGCGCCAAACTGGCCCGCGCGCGGGACCAGTTGGCGCTGGTGGGGCTTTCTGACCCCGATGTGATTTTACGCCGCTATCCGCACCAGCTTTCGGGCGGAATGCGCCAAAGGGTGGCGATTGCGGCGGCCTTGCTGATGAACCCGCAGGTTCTGGTGGCCGATGAACCCACGACCGCGCTGGATGTCACAACCGAGGCGCAGATTTTGCACCTGCTGCGCAATTTGCGGCAGACCTATCAGGGCACGATCGTGGTGATCTCGCACCACTTGGGCGTGGTGGCTGAACTTTGCGATCGGGTTTATGTGATGTATGCGGGCCAAGTGGTGGAACAGGCCATGGTCGACGATCTGTTCCACGCCGCCCGCCATCCCTATACCCGCGCTTTGTTGGCCTGCGACCCCGCAAGTTTCCCCAATCTGACACCGGTTTTGCCCACGATTCCCGGACGGTTGCCCGATCTGCGCGACCCGCCCAAAGGGTGCAGCTTTGCCCCCCGCTGCGCGCTGCGATCAGCCCGCTGCACTGTGGCCCCGCCTTGGGCGCAGGTGTCACCCTCGCACGGGGTTTTGTGCCACGAGGTGGGGGCATGAGCCTGCTTGACGTGCAAGATCTGGCTGTAAGCTTGCCCCTGTCGCTGGGCTTAAGCGGTGCTTTCAAACCAAAGACTGCGCGCAGGCTAGAGATTTTCAGCGACATATCTTTTGCCGTGGCTGCGGGCGAAACCCTTGGGCTGGTGGGCGAATCTGGGTCAGGCAAAACCACCTTGGCGCGTGCGCTTTTGGGGCTGACGCCGACGCAAGCGGGCCGCATCACCTTTGATGGCCGCCTGCGCGCCACCCAAGCCGATTTCGCCCAAATGCGCCGCACCTCGGCGATGATGTTTCAAGACGCCGTAGCCAGCCTATCGCCGCGCATGACGGTGGGGGCCTTGTTGGCCGAACCGTTGATCATCCACGGCCAAGCCCCGCGCGACCTTGCGGCCAAGGTGGCCGATATGCTGCACCTTGTGGGCCTGACCGCTGATTTCGCGGCCCGCTACCCGCACGAACTTTCCGGCGGGCAAGCGCGCCGTGTGGGCGTGGCGCGGGCCTTGGCGCTGAACCCAAAACTGGTGATCGCCGATGAGCCGACAGCGGGCTTGGATGTGTCGGTTCAAGGGGAAATCTTGAACCTGATGAGGGATCTGAAAACCCGTCTGGGCCTAAGCTATCTGATCATCAGCCACAACTTGGCCATGATCCGCCACGTATCAGACCGCATCGCGGTGATGTATCTGGGGCGGCTGGTAGAGATTGGCCCGACCCGCGCCGTCTTTGCCCAACCGCTGCACCCTTATGCCCAAAGCCTGATCGCCGCCGAACCCTTGCCCGACCCGCGCAAACGCCGCGCTGATCTGGCCATTTCCGGCGAAATTCCCAGCCTGCTGCACCGCCCCAAAGGCTGCGTCTTTCAAAGCCGCTGCCCGCAGGCCCAAGCCCTATGCCGCAGCGATGCCCCCGTTTTGCGCGCCCTTGGCCCGAACCGCTTGGTGCGCTGCCACTTCGCCGACCCCGCTCGTTTACAGGAGGACTAACATGACCAAATGGCGCACCGACCGTCGCGGTTTCTTGCAAACCGCAGGGGCAACCCTAGCCAACCTGACCCTGCCCGCCAACTTTGCTTGGGCGGCCGAGGGGGAGACCCTGCGCCTGCGCGTTACGGCAGATTTTCAGGTGCTCGACCCCAAGGGCATCATCGGCGAGCTGGACGAAATCATCCCGCGCTGCACGCAAGTGACGCTGGTGCGCTTGGGCGATATGCGCGATGGCAACACATGGCAGCCTTGGGGCGCGGAAAAGATTGACTGGATCGACCCGACCAAAATCGCCTTCACCCTGCGCGAGGGGCTGGTGTGGTCAAACGGCTTTGGGCCTGTGACGGCGGAAGATGTCAAATACTCGTTCGAACGCATCGCCCACAGCGACTCGGCTTGGGCCTATCAGTTCGAAAAGCTCGACCATGTCGAGGTGATTGATGCCCGCTCTGGCATCTTGCACCTATCCGAGGCTTTCGCGCCCTTTATCATCATCGCCTTGCCCTATTACGGCGGCAATATCGTGTGCAAAGCCGCCGTGGAAGCGGCGGGTGGCAGCTATACCACCCAAGCCCCCGCCGAATGCGGCCCCTACCGCTTTGCCGCTTGGGAGCAGAACCAGAAAGTCACCCTCACCGCAAACCCCGATTGGACCGGCCTAAAACCGGCCTTTTCGACGGTAGAGTTCTACATCGTCGGCGACGACCAAGCCGCCCAACTGGCCTATGAGGCCGATGCCTTTGATTTCACAAGGCTGGCCGTCAGCGCCACCAAACAGGTCACGGCTGCCATGCCCGAAGGGGCCAGCCTGATCCAAGCGCAATCGACGCGCTACGCTTGGCTGACGATCAACATAAACGCCGAACCCCTGAAAGACCTGCGCGTTCGCCAAGCCATCCAATACGCCTATGACAGCGATGCCGTTCTGCTGGGCGCTTATGACGGATTGGCCGCGCGCAGTACGGGCGTCGTGGCGCCAACCAGCCCCTTCACCCGTGCCACCAACCTAATCGCCACGCGCGATGTGGAAAAAGCCAAGGCCCTGCTCGCCGAAGCGGGGGTGAGCGATCTCACCCT
This sequence comes from uncultured Rhodobacterales bacterium, assembly GCA_903873585.1. GTDB lineage: Bacteria > Pseudomonadota > Alphaproteobacteria > Rhodobacterales > Rhodobacteraceae > Stagnihabitans. Next base: position 32,296 of record CAIQOV010000053.1, on the reverse strand, counting down.
GCAACTGGTGGCCTTGACCGACAGCACCACCCAAGCCATCGCCCAAATCATCCAAGCCAGCCTTGCCGAGGCGGGGATTACCGTGGAAATCCAACCGACCGAGGACGCCGCCTATTGGTCTTTGGGCGATAAAACGGCCGGAGATGGCTATAAGTCATTGGAACTGGTCCTCATGAATTTTTCCGGCGGGATCGACCCAACCGAAAACCTTGTCTGGTTCCGCCCCGACCAGATCGGCGTCAATAACTGGTCATTCTTCGACAGCCCTGACTTCGAGACGCTCTATCAAAAAGGCTTGGTCGAACAAGACGAGTCTAAGCGCAAAGCCATCTTCAACCAGATGGAGGATTTGATGGAAAGCTCTGGCGGGTTCATCTTTATCTGCTTTGAACCCTACATCGCCCTGCACGACAGCACCCTCAAACCGGTGATCTTGGCAGACGGGCAGCCCGATCCGGTGATGTTTACGAGGGTTTGAGGGGATAACAAAGGGGTGCGCGATAAACGCGCACCCTACGGCTTACCCCATGCACAGGGCTTCTAGCTTGGTGATCACATCCAGCATGTAATCTTCATCATAGCCAGACTCGTTTTCCAGCACGCTTAAGAACGCGGCCACCCGTCCGCTGGCCATGTTGACCATCAAGAACTGCCCGCCGTAGCCCGCATGGCCGACCCAGCCGTTGCGCGTCATGATGTGGTTGGAATAGCGCATTGTGCCGCGTTTGGGGCTGACCATAGGGGCTTGGCGGGTCAGGGCTTCGTCAAAAGCGGCGGCCACGCCCACGGGGGCGCCGTAAACCGCTTGGCCACGGCGTGCGAACAGCAGGCCAAAGCGCGCAAGGTCGCGGGCTGACAGGCAACCGCCACCCGAAAAGGCGGGCAGGTGTTCTGGGCTAAGGCTGATGTGAAAGCCGCCCTCGTAGCCTGCGGCGTCACAGATGGCCTCGACCCTAGCGCACAGGTCAACATGGGCCGATGCGATCACCGTCAGCACATCGGTATTGGCCGATTTGTACCGACAATAGGGCGAGGGGTTGTGCGTGCCCTTGCCACTCAGGCTGGTCACAAAGGCGCGCAGGGTTTCTTCGGGGCGTTCCTCTGCGGGCAGACGCCAGCCCAAAGCCTCTTCCTCGCGAAAGCAATCGGCCTCTGGGTCGTTATACTCTTCGGAAAAGTCATTCTCGACATTCATATCCAGCACATCTGCCAGACTGGCCGTGGCATAGGCCGACCCTATCCCCGGCAGCAGGTCGCCCACCATATCGTTTGGGCGCAGGGTTCCGGCGGCGAAAAGCTCTGCCATAATCAGGTGCATGTGCATTTTGCTGATAGATTGCAGCGAATGCGGGCGGGTGGTGGCGAAATCGGGGGCGGCGGCTTGGAACAACACATCCGTCCCTTGCGCTATCACTAAGGCTGAAAAGGCCGGATCACGGGTGACCCCCAAAGCCCGCGCTTTGGCGGCAAGGGCGGCATCGGGCCGGTCGGTCAGGTCTAACACACGCCTTGCGCGCACCATCAGCGTGCGGCGAAAGATGCTGTGCGCGTTGTGAAAGCCGTGGCGGCGTTGGTGGGGCTGGTTCCAGCCTTGTTTGTTATCCGCACCAACGCTGAGATCGGGGTTTGGATGGCTGGGAAGGGTCAAAGCGCGCCTGCTTTCTGGATCAAAACATCCACCACCCAAGGGCCAGTGGCGGTGACGAAAAGGGGATTGATCTCGACCTCGGCCAAGGTGGCCGAGTGGGTTTCGAAAAGCTGGCAAAGCTGGGAGATAAAGCCAGCCAGTGCTGCCATATCAGCCCCCTTAGCGCCGCGATAGCCGCGCAGGATGCGGGCGATTTTCAACCCGTTCAGCGCCGTTTCAATCTGCGCGGCAGAGGCGGGCAGCAGCAGCGTCGCGGCATCTTCCAGCAGTTCCACCAGAACCCCGCCCGCGCCCACCGTCAGCACCAACCCAAATTGCGCATCGCGCCGCAGGTTGACCAAAAGTTCGGCCAAGGGGCGGGGGGCCATGGCTTCAACCAAGAAGCGGTCGGTCAATGCCAAGGGATCATGGGCTGTCACATCGGCGCGCATCTTTTGCAGGGCGGCGGTCAGATCGGCTGCGTTTGCCAGCCCTACAGCCACAGCCCCCGCTTCAGATTTATGCGCCAGTTTCGGGCCCATCATCTTCAAGACCACAGGATAGCCGATGCGGCTTGCGGCTTGCACCACCTGTGCGCCTGCCACCACCTCTCCCGCAGGGATGGGCAGGCCAAGGCTCGACAGAAGCGCTTTGCCCTCTGCTTCGTCAATCGTGTGCAACCTGTCTAGGGCGGGCAGGGCCAGCAGGGGCGCGGGGCGCTCGGCCATAATCTGCGCGCGCCGTTCGGCCCATAGGCCAGCGGCGCGCATGGCATCTAGCGTTTCGGTTAGGCCCTGCATGGGGGCAACACCTTGGGCCACCAGCCAATCGCGGGTTTCGGCATCAAGGTTTTCGGGCAAGGTGGCGCAGATGGCGGCAGGAATGCCGCGCGCTTTGGCGGCGGCGATGAATGCGCCCGCATCGGCGCGGTAGTAGGGCTTGGATTCGTCAAGACCTGCGGCGGGGTAGTCTTGCACCAGCACCGCACTATCGGCCTGCACGCCGTTGATCGCTGCGGCAAAGACAGGGCCCGTCTTGGCGGCATCGCCCCAGATTGGCGTGGTGTAATCCAACGGGTTGGACACGGTGGCGATGTCGGGCAGCAGCGGCAAAAGGGCTGCGCGTTCGGCTGGCCCAAAGGCGGGAAAGCCAAGGCCAATCGCCTCGGCATGGTCGGCAAGCATCGTGGCCCCACCGCCCGAACAGGTGAACCCCGCCACACGGTTGCCCGATGGCGCACCAGAGACGCACAGGAACTTCAGGGTTTCCAGCAGTTGAGACGGGCTTTTGACGCGGATCACGCCGACCCGCGCAAACAAGGCGTCATACAGATCATCCGTGCCCGATAATGACCCAGTATGACTAACCGTCAGCGAGGCGCCAATCTGCGAGCTTCCGGTTTTCAGCGCCACCAAGGGCACGCCCTTTTCAGCAGCGCGCAGGGCTGCGGCGGCAAAGCGGGGTACATCACGCAGGCCTTCGATATGCATACCAATGGCGCGCACGGCGGGGTGGTCGATCAGGTGGTCGACGAAATCTTCAAGGCTTAGAACCGACTGGTTGCCGCAGGATATCATATGCGTCAGCGGCAAAGAGCGCTGGCTCATCGTGATGTCAGACGACAGCATTCCGCTTTGCGTGATGATCGCCGCCCCATAGCCCGGCGACCCACCGCCATGGGCAAAGGGCCAAAGGGCTGCGCGATCAAGGTAGTTGATCACGCCGTAGCAATTGGGGCCAACCAGCGCCAGATCGCCCGCCGCTTGGATCAGCGCCGCTTCCAGCACTTGCCCTGCCGCCCCCGCCTCGCGAAAGCCCGCCGTATAGCACACAATTCCGCCCGCACCCCGCGCGGCCAGTTGCGCCGTAGTCGCAATGGCGGCGGGGGCTGGCACGGCGAGAAATGTGGCATCGGGGGCTTCGGGCAGGTCGGCCACGCTGGCAAAGCAAGGATAGCCGCCCAAGGTTTCACGCTTGGGGTTCACAGGCCAAATCGCGCCTGTAAAGCCAATGCGCTTGGCCTCATTGATCGCCACTTCCGCATCGCGCCCGCCGATAAAGGCGATGTGGCGCGGCGACAGCAGGCGGGTAAGGTTTTTGTTTCGTTCCGAAGTCATGCGCCATAGGGCCTTAGGATTGACCGCGTGATGATATGCCGCTGGATTTCGGAAGTGCCATCCCAAATCCGTTCAAGCCGGCTGTCACGCCACAGGCGCTGGATGGGCATTTCTTCCATCAAGCCCATGCCGCCAAAGATTTGCACCGCGTCATCGGCCACACGGTTGAGCATTTCGGAACAATAGACCTTGACCATTGACACATCGGCATCGCTCAAACGCCCCTCTTCCGCACGGGTAACGGCGTCGGCCACCAGCAAATCGCCAGCGCGCAGGCCAATCGCCATATCGGCCAGCTTAAAGCCCGTCGCCTGAAACTGCCCGATGGGCTGGCCGAATTGCTTGCGGTTGGCGGCCCATTCGGTGGCAAGCCCGATGATCCGTTCGGCCTTGCCACAGCAGCACGTCCCCACCCAAACACGGCCCATGCCCAGCCATTGACCAGCCAGTTCAAAGCCCTTGCCCTCTTCTCCCAAAACTTGGGCAGGGCCAAGGCGCACCTCGTTAAAGGCCAGCTGGAAGGTTTTATAGCCGCGGTAGCTGACCGATTTGTTGCCTTCGCGGATGTCAAAGCCCTTGGTACCGACATCGACCAAAAACGCCGTGATCCGCTTGCGCGGACCGCGCTTTGTCTCATCCACACCGGTAGAAGCGAAGACGATGGCAAAGTCGGGCATGCAGGGGCCCGAGATGAAATGTTTGGACCCGTTCAGAATCCAATCCGCCCCATCACGTCGCGCGTTCGATTTCATCCCCATCGCGTCGGACCCTGCTTCGGGTTCTGTTAGGGCGAACAACTCGCGCTTTTCGCCGCGCACGGCGGGCATCAGGTAGCGGTCGATCTGGTCGCCTTCACAAGCCAATAGCAGTTCGGTGGGCCGCCCGATCCATGAATGCAGCGCATGGCTGGTTTTGCCATATTCGCGTTCAATCAACGACATCGCCTTCATCGACAGGCCGCCGCCGCCCACCCGTTCAGGCATATTGGCCGAATACAGCCCCGCCTCTTTCGCCCGCGCCTCGATCTGGCGGCCAAGGTCGGGGGGCACGTTGCCCGTGCGGTCGACCATCTCTTCATGGGGAAAAATCTCGGCCGCCATAAAGGCGCGCACGGTTGACAGCAGCAGTTCGGTTTCGTGGGTATCTGTGGTCACTTTGGGCCCCTATTCGGCAGATTTCGCCCGCCGCGAAGCCAGCGCCCAGATGGCAAAGGCCACCAAGGTGACGGCCATCAGCACAACGGCTGCGGCGGCGACGGTTGGGTCGGTGTTTTCGCGGATGCCGTTCCACATGCGGCGCGGCAGGGTGTAAACGCTGAATTTCGACAAAAACAGCGTGACGACAATTTCATCCCAAGACGAGATAAAGGCAAATACCGCACCCGCCAGAATGCCCGGTTTGATGCCCGGAATGATCACCCGCCGCATGGTGACCCAGTTTGACGCCCCCAAATTGCGCGAGGCTTGTTCCAACCGTGGGTCAAACCCCGCAAGCGAGGCTGACACCGTGATCAGCACCAAGGGGGCCGACAGCACGGTATGGGCCAAGATCAGGCCAGTATAGCTGTCAATCAGGCCCAAGGGCACATACAGGCGCGAAAAGGCCATGGCGGCGATGATCGGCGGAATGACGAGCGGCAAGAGCAGAACGGAACGCACCACCTCGGCCGCGCGCGACGATACGCGCCACAGGCCAATGGCACACAGCGTGCCGATAGAGGTGGCAAGCAGGGTCGACAAAAGGCCGATCACGCTCGATTGCCAAAAGCTTGACAGCCATTCTGGGCTGGAAAATAGCTCGCGGTAATATTGCAGCGAAAGCTCGTCTGTCGGGAAAGATAGGAAAGTTTTGGGCGTCAGCGATACCGGAATGGCGACCAAGGCTGGCGCAATCAGCACCACCAGCAGCACCCAAGCAAAGCCGGTGTTCAGTTTGGCGGGAAGGCTGGGCTTCATGTGCGCGCGCCCCCGAACACGGTCGACAGTTTCATAAAGCGCGACATCAAGAACATCAGCGCCAAGACGCCAAACAGCAAGATCGCGGCCAGCATGGCGGCTGTGCCCCATTGCAGCGTCACCAAGACCTGAACCGAGATATATTCCGCCACCATCAAGACCTTACCGCCCCCCAGCACCGCCGGAATGACGTAAAAGCCAAGGTTGATGATAAAGACCAACAGCGATGCCGCAACGAGACCGGGTTTGGTCAGGGGCAGGTAGATGCGCCAAAACGTCTGCGCACCACTGCCGCCCAAAGACCGCGAGGCCTGCACCACCCGCCCGTCAATGCTTTGCATCGCGGCGAAAATGGGCAGCACGGCATAGGGCACCATGTAATGCACCATGCCGATCAAAACGCCCAACTCGTTGCGCATAAAGGGGATGGGCGCGCTGATGATGCCCAAGGATTCAAGGCCAGAATTGACCACCCCGTTGCGGCCCAGCAGCATCAGCCACGAAAAGGTCCGCACAAGAACTGATATCCAGAACGACACCAGCAGCAACCCCAGCATCCGGCTTTGCGCAGGGCCTTTGGCATGAACCATGGCGTAAGCGATCCAATAGCCCAAGACCACGCTGAAGGCCGTGCAAATCAAGCAGACGCGCAGGGTCGTCCACAAGATGCGGCGCAGCGTGTCGGAACTGCCAAGTTGCGCGTAATTTTCCAGCCCCAGAGCGGGGTCGGTCACGCTGATCCACAGCACGTTCAAAATGGGGCCAAGGAACAGCCCCCCCACCAAAAGCAGGAACGGCAGCACCAAAAGCCAGCCAGAGTTTACAGGCAAGCGCATTGGGAGACCTTATAAAAAGGCACCGGCAGGACAGGGGGCCTGCCGGTGCAAGCAGGGTTTAGCTGATCGCCGCCAAGAAGGCGTTCACAGCCGCATCGGTATTTTCGCCCCACCAAGTCGGATCGTTCAGCGCCACCAAGGGCATATTGGCCGCCGAAGTGATCGAATAGGGCTGATCCACTTCAGCCATCTGCGCAATCGCTTCGGGGTTCGTGGGCGTCATGCCAAGGCAGGCGAACAGGTCAAGCTGGGCTGGAACCGATTGGGCGGTGGCGATGAACTTCATCACGTCCGCCCCACCCGGATTGCCCTTGGGCACAATGTAAGCCCCCGGCATGGCCAAGGCTTGGTTCATCACCAGTTTGAAGCGCCCGTTGGTATCGGTTTCGATGCTGCGGCCACGGTTTTGCCAAACCATGCCCATCGTCACTTCGCCGTTGACGATCATGTCATGCGCTTCGGAACCCGAGCCCCAATAGATCGTGTCGGCTTTGATCGCCGTGATCTTCTTGATCGCGCGGTCGATATCTAGCGGGTAAAGCTTATCCTTTTCCACGCCGTCGGCCATCAGTGCCGCTTCCAGCGACCCGTTGGCCCATTTGTACAGCGAACGTGTGCCGGGGAACTTGGCGGTGTCAAAGAAATCAGCCCAAGATGTCGGGGGGCCATCGGGATAGGCTTGGGTGTCATACATAAAGGCATAGCCGTACAGGATGATCGAAATGCCAAACTCTAGTGCATAGCCGTCGACGGTTTTGGTCTTGTCGATCACCGAATAATCCAGCGCCTCAAGGTGGCCGGTTTTGCCCAAGGCCACAGCGTCAAACAGATCGGCGTCGCAGACGTCGGCGGTGACATGGCCGGAATCGACCATCTCTTTGATCTTGCCCTGCAACGGGCCTGAAGTGTCAAATTTCAGCGGAATGCCGGTGTCTTTGGTAAAGGCCGCGCCAATGGCGCTTTGGTGGCATTCTTCCGACTGGCCGCCCCAGTTCCACATCACGATTTCCGCCGCCGCCGCTTCGGCGCGACCGGCCAGCACTGATGCGCTGGCAAAGCCTGCCATGCCGCACAGCGCCAAAAAGCTGCGGCGCTCCATTTTGCCGGCCTGAAAAGCCTGCGCGCCTTGCAGAAGTGTCTCACGCATGAAGTTTTTGTCGTGCATTTTCGAACCTCCTTGTTGTGGGCCATTTGGGCCCTGTTGTGACATCACCGGGTTGGTCCCGGTTTGGGCTTGTTTCAAAGGCTTTGGTCCGACAGGCGCACAGCCGCGCTATCGGCCCATGTTAAATCCACGCGCGTGCCTGCGGGCAAAGCCTGCCCGCTGCGCCATGCGTCAACATCAACCTCGATCAGGTCTAGGCCGGGCACATCGACCTGATATTTCAGCACCGCGCCAAAATAGGTGACCGATTGCACCGTGCCTGTGACCTTGTTTGAACCGCTTGCCTTGCCTTCGGGGGCAAGGTCGATCTTTTCGGGGCGCAGCGCGAAAACCGCGCCGTCACGGTGCAAAAAGTTGCTTTTGCCCAAGAAACTGGCGGCAAAGGCGGTTTTGGGGTTTTGATACAGATCAGACGGCGTGCCCACCTGTTCGATGCGCCCGTTTTGCATGATCACGATGCGGTCAGACATCGACAGCGCTTCTTCTTGATCATGGGTGACATAGACAAAGGTGGTGCCCACGCGCTGGTGGATGTCTTTCAGCTGCGCCTGCACTTCGATGCGCAGCTTTTTGTCCAAAGCGCCCAAGGGTTCATCCAAAAGCAAAACCGGAGGCGCAAAGCACAAGGCGCGCGCCAAGGCCACGCGCTGCTGCTGGCCGCCTGACAGCTCTTTGGGCAGGCGCTTGGCAAAGCCTGTCAATCGCACAAGGTCCAACATCTCGGCCACGCGGGCGTCAATCTCGGCCTTGGGGCGGTGGCGGACAGATAGGGGATAGGCGATGTTGTCTTGCACCGTCATATGGGGAAACAGGGCATAGCCCTGAAACACCATGCCAAAATTGCGCTTTTCCGCAGGGGTATGCGCGATCGAGGCGCCATCCAGCAAAATATCGCCCGAGGTGATATCTTGAAACCCCGCCATCATCATCAACAACGTGGTCTTGCCCGACCCTGACGGGCCCAGAAGGGTGAGAAACTCGCCCCTCTGGATGTGCAGGTCGATATTGTCGACAGCGGTGAAAGCGCCGTAGCGTTTGCTCAGCGACTTCAGATGCAGGCTGCCGCTGGTGTTTGTCATCTTTACGCGTCCGCGCCGCGAAGTTTCAGATTGTTGCGCGCCTGTTGCGGGGTCAGAACCCGTGCGCCCATGCGGGTGATGATGCCAATCACCCGTTCGACCAGTTGCGCGTTGGTCGCCAGAACGCCGCGATCTAAAAACAAGTTATCCTCTAGCCCCACGCGCACGTTGCCGCCCAGCGCCACAGCCGCAGCGGCCATCGGCATTTGCATACGGCTGATGCCAAAGCTGGCCCAGCTTGCGTTGGGGGGCAGGTGTTCTTTCATGGCTTTCATGGTTTCCACCGTTTGATCGGCTCCCCATGGAATGCCCAAGCACAGTTGGAACATCGGCGGATCGGCCAAAAGCCCCTCGTCCATCATGGCGCGAGCAAAGCGGATGTGGCCCAGTTCGAACACCTCAAGTTCGGGCTTAACCCCCCACTCTTTGGTCAGCGCCGCCATCCGCCGCAAGATCGGCGGGGTCGAGATATAAATGCTGTTGTCATTGCCAAAATTCAGCGTGCCGCAATCAAGGCTGCAAATTTCGGGGAGGCAATCTTTCACATGGGCCAAACGCTCGTCAGGGCCGATCATATCAGTGCCGGGGCCGGGCATGGCCCAGTTGTTGGGATCAGGCGTCCAATCGCCGCCCATGCCGGCGGTTAGGTTGATGACAATATCCGTACCGCTGGCGCGCACACGGTCGACCACTTCGCGAAACAGCGCGGGATCACGAGAGCCTTTGCCCGTCACCGGATCACGCACATGGATATGCGCAACCGATGCCCCCGCCTTAGCCGCCTCAATCGCTTCGCGCGCGATTTCGGCGGGGGTGACGGGGACATGCGGGCTTTTGCCCGTCGTATCGCCAGCCCCAGTTACGGCACAGGTCACCACCACATCAAAATTCATCATCGCCTCCTGCTTTTAACGTATCTTGTGCTTTGGATTTCGGTTTCCTTTCATTTATTCGTCACATATCCTGCAACCATGTCGAAAAATCGCACCATGCAACCAGATCATCTCGCAGCCGCCGAGCCGAAGATTTCCGCCCCGCTTCAGGTGACCTTCCTGATCGTGCCGCGCTTTAACATGTCAACGCTGGTGACGATGATTGAACCGATGCGCATCGCGAATTACCTGTCGCCGCAGCCGATTTATGCGTGGGATATTGTGTCGTTTGACGGGGGCGAAATCACCGCCAGCAACGGTTTGTCGCTGCCCGCGCACTTGCCTGTTGAACGTAATCGGCGCGGCGAGGTGATCTTTGTGATGGGCAGTTGGGGGGCGGAAAGCTACACCAACAAGACGGTGTTTTCATGGATCCGCCGCCAAGCCCGCGAAGGCGCACGGATTTGCGCGGTAGAGTTGGGCACGTATCTGGTCGCCCGTTCGGGCCTGTTGTCAGGGCGCAAGGCGACAACGCATTGGTCTTATGGGCCGGGCTTTCAGGAACAATTCCCCGACATTTCCTTTGTCGAGCAGATATTTACCCAAGATGCGGGGCTTATGACCTGTGGCGGCGGGTTGGCGGGGGTTGATCTGGTATTGCGATTGATCGGAGAGGCGCAGGGCGAAAGCTTGGTGGGCGAGATTGCCGATCAACTGATGCACCACCCCGTCCGCCCCGCGACATCCCCGCAGCGCCGCACGATGGGGCGCAGCACCGACACGCTGCCCCCTATGGTGCGCGCGGCGATTGAGCTGATCGAAAAGAACATCACCGAACCCTTAAGCGTGCCCGACATCGCCGACACCCTGAACGTGTCACAGCGCCAGATGGAGCGTCAGTTCAAAGCGGCCATTGGCTGCACCGTGGTGCAGTTTGGCTTGCTGCTGCGGTTGCAACACGCGCGGGTTTTGCTGATTTCTACCACGCTGTCAGTGCGCGATATCGCCACCGCATCGGGGTTCAACACCCTGTCGCATTTTGCCTTTTCCTTTGGCAAATGCTTTGGCCGTAGGCCCAGCGAATACCGCCAAGCTTGGCCCGAAAAAGACAGCGCCCCCTCTTGGCCGGGGACGCTTTCGAAATTCTTGCAAGCCTTGCAGAACAGGGGCAGCGCCAAACCCATTCAAGTCTTGAGCAAAAGCCGCCTTTAGCGCCGCGCGTCGCGGATGGCGTTGAGCACGGCGACAATCTCGCGGTCGCGGGTGGCGGCCATGGCTTCGAAATGGCGGCCAGCGGCGATTTCGTTGCAGCCATCCACCATACGGTCGCGCAGCTCTTGCGTCAGTTCGGGGGCCTCAAGGCGCGTCCACGGCCATTTCAGCGCGGGGCCGAATTGGTCAAGGTTGGTGGCCATCCCACCTTCACCGCAAGCCACATGGAACGCCATGCACTGGCCCTGAACCGCCATGCGCGGGGCGGGGCCGTTCATCAGGGCGTTGTCGATGTCGGCGGGCGTTGCCTCGCCGTTCGCCACCATGTGCAGCGCCTCGCGCCACAGGGCTTCTTGCAAGCGGGTGGCGACAAAACCGGGGATTTCTTTCTTCATGGCCAAGGGCGCTTTGCCGGCAATTTCATAGAACGCCACCGCCCAAGCCACTGCTTCAGGCTCGGTCGCCTTGCCGCCCACCACTTCGACCAAGGGCAGCAGATAGGGCGGGTTGAACGGGTGGCCGATCACGGTGCGCTGGGGTGTGGGGCAATCGGCCTGTATCTGTGTCATCATCAGCCCCGAGGTTGACGAGGCGATCACACAGTCGCGCGGGGCCAGTTCGCCCAAGCGCTTATAAAGCGCCTGCTTAATGTCCAACCGCTCTGGCGCGCTTTCCTGAATGAACTGCGCGTCTTTGACCGCATCGGCCAGATCGGTGGTAATCCGCAACCGATCCAATGAGGCACCCGGTGCCAGACCCAAGGCTTGCAGGCTGATCCAACCGGTGTTGATCACCGACATCAGCGCCGCCGTTTCGGCTTCGGAATGGATATAGGCCGTGACATCATAGCCGCGCGCCAGAAAATGCGCGGCCCACCCGCCGCCGATGGGGCCAGCGCCCAAGGTGGTGACACGGGTGACAGTTTTGGGATCAGGATACATTTAGCGCCCCTTAAAGACGGGATTGCGTTTCTCGACAAAGGCCGCGATGCCTTCGGCCGAGTCTTCGGATTTGAGCATGGCGCGGTAGGTGGGCAGATCGCCCTTGCGCATATGGTTGAACGCGGCTTCCAGTGGCAGGGCTTGGATGGCGCGTTCCACCTCTTTGACGGTTTGCATCGCCAAGGGGGCTGATCCTGCGATTTGGTCAGCCCAAGCGCGAGCGGTTTCCATCAGCGCTTCTTTGGGCACAACCTTGTTGACAAGGCCGTAATGGGCGGCTTCCACCGCTGTCATCTTGCGCCCCAGCAGCAGCATTTCCATGGCGATATTGCGCGGAATAAGGCGCGGCAGGCGCTGCAAAGCGCCTGCATCGGGCACGATGCCTAGGGGCATTTCGGGCAAGGCGAAATGCACATGGTCAGCGGCAATGATCAGATCACACGACATGGCAATCTCAAACCCGCCGCCAATCGCCATGCCGTTGAGCGCACAGATCACCGGCTTGTTCATCTGCCAGTTTTCCGTCAGCCCGCCAAAGCCGCCAATGCCGTAATCGGCGGTTTCCCACCAGTTATCCAGCGACATCTCACCCGCGTTCAGCGCTTTCAGATCCCAGCCCGCGGAAAAGATGCGGTCGCCGTCGGCGGTTAGAATGCCCACCCACAGATCAGGATCGTCGCGCAGCAAAGCAAAGGCGCGACCCATGTCTTGGCTCATCGCCACGTCAATGGCGTTGACCTTGGGCTTGTTCAGTTTGACTTCCAGAACCCGCCCGCGACGGGTGACTTCGACATGGCTCACAAGATTTCCTTTCAGGCGAAAGCTGATTAGGCGAAAGCGGGCATCACTTCTTTAACAAACAGCTCAAGCGAGCGTTTTTGTTCGGCCAGCCCCAGCCCTAGGCTTGCGTAATAAATGAACTCGTCCACGCCCAAAGCCTGATACAGTTTCAGCTTGGCAATCACCTCATCCGGTGTGCCGAACATCAAGTTGCGTTGCAGCATTTCGGGGTCATATTCGGCGCGGTTGCCCAATTGATCGAACGGGATCGACTTGGGGAACCCGTTGGTCACATCGCCCATGTTCTTGAACAGGTTCTCAAACTGCGACAACTGGCGCTGGGCGGCGCGGATCGGCACGATGTCTGAGGCACGGTCCGACACCGCCGTGTGGCGCATCATGGCCATGGTGGGGCGCTTGGCACCAGGGTTGTTGGCCATGGCTTCATCCATCCGCGCCATGTAAAGTTCCGCCTCTGACATATCGCGGGTCAGGGGCCATGACATGATGTTGCAGCCGTTTTTCACAGCATAATCATAGGTGATGGGCGCACGCGCGGCGATCCACACGGGCACATCCGCTTGCAAAGGCTTGGGGCACGCGGTTGAGGTGGGGAAGTTCCAAAACCGTCCCTCATGCGCATAATCGCCTTGCCACAGGGCGCGCACGGCGGGCAGCATTTCTTGCATATATTGCCACGCGTCAGATTGCTTCAGGCCCGGGTGCATCCGGTCAAATTCGCGCTGATAAGCGCCCGACCCAATGCCAAATTCCAAACGCCCGCCGGAAATCAGGTCAACAAACGCCGCTTCGCCCGCCACTTTAATCGGGTGCCAATAGGCCGCCGCCACACAGGCCGTGCCAAGGCGGATGCGGTCGGTTTCACCGGCCCACCATGTCAGGATCGAAAACGGGTTCGGCGCAATCGTCATTTCCAGCGCGTGATGTTCCGCCGCCCAAACGATGTTGAAACCGCCCTGATCGGCCATCTTGACCATGTCCAGCGTGTGGCGGGCGACATCCTTCATATCAAGGCTGTCATCCATCCGTTCAAGATTGATGGCGAGTTGGAACTTCATGCTATCCTCCGGCAAGGCCCCGTTTGGCTGATGATTGAAGCGAACGGTGGCAAGGTGTGTCGATATTTCGACAAGGTGTAAGGTTTTTCGTCAAGCTTAGGGCGGGCGTGGTGGCCCGCCCCAATGTCAGCGCATCACAAAGGGGTTGGCCATAGGCTCGGTCGAGGTGTTGATCCACACGGTTTTCGCCCGCGTGTAATCATACATCGCCTGAAACCCGCTTTCGCGGCCATAACCCGACCCTTTCACACCGCCAAACGCCGCGATGGGCGAAACGGCGCGGTAGGTGTTGACCCAAACGATGCCGGAACGCACCGCCTTGGCCATGCGCATTTGGCGCGCCCCGTCACGGGTGAAGATGCCAGCGGCAAGGCCGTGCTGGGTATCGTTGGCAAGGGCGATCACCTCGGCCTCGGTCTTAAAGCGCAGAACTGACAGGACGGGGCCGAACAGTTCGGTGTCCACAATCCGCAGGTCTTGCCGCGGGCAGTCAACGATGGTGGGCTCGTAATAGGTGCCGCCCATGCCATCAGGCTGCTTGCCACCGCACAAAATGGTCGCGCCTTCGGTTTGGGCATGGGCCACCTCGCGCTGGATATTCGCCAACTGGCCTTGGGTGCACAGTGGGCCCATCTGGGTGTCTTCGGCCAAAGGGTCGCCGATGCGGATTTGTTTGGCCAGCGTCACGATCTTTGCCAAGAATTCGTCCGCAATGTCTTCGTGCAGATACAGCCGCGATCCTGCCACACAACTTTGCCCTGTAGCGCCAAAAATCCCCGCGATAGATCCGTTTACAGCGCTGTCAATGTCAGCATCGTCAAACACGATGAACGGCGATTTGCCGCCCAGTTCTAGCGAGACTTCGGCGAAATTCTCGCGCGAATTGGTCAGCACCGCCCGCGCCGCCCCCGGCCCGCCGGTAAAGGAAATGCGCGCCACCAAGGGATGCGACGTCAGCACCCGCCCGCACGGTTCGCCAAAGCCCGACACGATGTTGACCACACCGGCGGGAAACCCTGCCGCTTCGATCAGCTCGCCAAATTCCAGCATCGCGGCCGAGGCGTGCTCTGACGCTTTCAGCACCACCGTATTGCCAGCCGCCAAGGCAGGGCCCAGCTTCACGGCGACCAAAAACAATTGCGAGTTCCACGGCACAATCGCCGCCACCACGCCCAAAGGTTCACGGCTGGTGAAAACGAACAGGTCAGGCTTGTCGATGGGCAGGGTTTCGCCCGAAATCTTATCAGCGCAACCGGCGTAAAAGTGGAAGAATTCCGCGATATACTTCGCCTGCCAGCGGGTTTCTTTCAGCATCTTGCCGGTGTCGATGGTTTCGGTCCGCCCAAGGCTTTCCGACTTTTCTGCCAACAAATCGCCCAACTTGCGCAAGCAGCGCCCGCGCGCCGTGGGGGTCATGCTGGCCCATGGCCCGCTGGTAAAGGCGCGGTGGGCGGCTTGCACGGCGCGGTCAACATCTTGGGCCGTGGCTTGCGGAATGCGCGCCCAAACCTGCCCCGTGGTCGGGTTGACGCTGTCAAACATCTTGCCATCCGATGCCCCAACCCATGCCCCGTCTATCAGCATCTGGTAATCTTTGATCGCGCTCATCTGCTTGCCCTCTGGTTCCCTGCCAGCATACTCTGCGACAGACCGCTTGCAACATGTGCGAATTTTCGCCGTGGCTTGACGAAAAAAGCGCAAGCGGTGGGAAGGGGGCGGTGTCTGCTACCCCCAAGCGCGGAGGACGAAATGACCCATCGAAAACAAGTGATTGGCGAGCCTTTGGTCATCGGTGGGCGCAAACTGTCTTTGTCGCGCGCTATTCGGGCGGGCGATACGGTGTATTTGACCGGCCAAATCCCGATGCAAAACGGCGTGCCCATGACGACCGGCACGATTGAAGAGCAAACCCGCGCCGTGCTGGAGGATATCACCGCCACGCTGGCCTTGGCGGGATGTGAACGCGCAGATGTGGTCAAGGCGATGATCTGGCTGCGCGAGCGTGCCGATTTTGGCGGCTTTAATGCGGTGTACGGCGAATATTTCCCCCACGATCCCCCCGCACGTTCGGCTATCGTCAGCGACCTGTTGGTTGATTGTCGGGTCGAGGTAGAGGTGGTCGCTTGGCGCCCCTTGGTAAAGGGTGGCCTATGAAGCGCGCCCCTGACGGCACAGCCTATGCGCTGCATGGGCGCTTGGATGCGCCTTTGGTCGTGTTGATCCACGGCTTGGGTCTAACGCATGACGTGTGGGACCAAATGGTTCGCGCCCTTGCGCCGCAGTTTTGTGTGCTGACCTATGATATGCTTGGGCATGGGCAAACGCCCTCGCAACCCAACCCCGATCTGGCGGCTTTGGCAGCGCAACTGGCGGCTTTGCTGGATCATCTGGGCCGCGACAAAGCCGCCCTTGTGGGCTTTTCGCTGGGCGGCATGATCGCGCGCCGCTTTGCGCAGGATTATCCGGCCCGCACCCAAGCGCTGGCCATTTTGCATTCGCCCCATCGCCGCTCTGATGCGGCGCAAGCGGCCATTGCGGCGCGGGTGATGCAGGCAGATAGCCAAGGGCCGTCTGCCACGGTCGAAGCCGCCTTGCTGCGTTGGTTCACCGATGAGTTCCGCGCCCAAAACCCCGCGATGATGAACAAAGTGCGCGGCTGGGTGCTGGGCAACAATCCGGCGACCTATCCCGATTATTACCGCATCTTGGCCACCGGCATTGACGAGATTGTCGCGCCCAACCCGCCCATTGCCTGCCCCACGCTGGTGGTGACGGGCGATGAAGACTATGGCAACGGGCCAGAGATGACCTTTGCCATCGCCGCCGAAATTGCAGGCGCGCAAACGCTGATCTTGCCCGGCTTGCGGCATATGGCCTTGATGCAAGCGCCCGATCTTACCAACGCGCCGCTTTTGGCGTTTTTGACCAAGGTGACGCATGACTGACGCAAAAGGCATCCTGTCGGGCCTGCGGGTGCTTGACCTTAGCCGGATGCTGTCTGGCCCCTATTGCACCATGATGCTGGCCGATCAGGGCGCGGAAGTGATCAAGATCGAACCGGCCGAGGGCGACAGCAGTCGCACCAACGGCCCTTTCCGCGATGATGACCCGAACCACGACTGGGCGGGGTATTTTGTCAGCCTGAACCGGTCGAAGAAAAGCATTGTGCTGGATTTGAAGGCTGAAGCAGGGCGCGCTGACCTGTTGGCCTTGGTCAAAACCGCGGATGTGTTGGTGGAAAACTTCCGACCCGGGGTGATGGACAGGCTGGGCCTGTCTTACGCCGTACTGTCAGCCGCCAATCCTCGTTTGGTTCATGCGGCGATCAGGGGCTTTGGTGATCCGTCTTCGGGGGCAAGCCCCTATGCGGATTGGCCGTCTTACGATGTGGTGGCCCAAGCCATGGGCGGGTTGATCGGGGTGACGGGGGCGGATGCTGCCCATCCGACCAAGGTTGGCCCCGGCATTGGCGATGTCTTTGCCGGCGCGCTGATGGCTTTTGGCATTATGGCCGCCTTGCGGCAGGCCGAGGCAACAGGGCGCGGGCAGTTCTTGGACATCGCCATGTATGACGCGATGATCAGCCTGTGTGAACGCTTGATCTATCAGCACGATTTTGACGGTTCCATTCCCGCCCCTGAAGGCAACGCCCACCCTCTGCTGGCCCCTTTTGGCATCTTTGCGGCCAAAGATGGCCATGTAGCGATTGGCATTGTGGACGACGCCTTTTGGCGCGCCTTGGCGCGGGCGATGGGGCAGGGTGATTTGGCCACCGACCCGCGCTTTGCCACACGCGGTGCGCGGCGCATTCATGCGGGGGTGCTGAATGCGATGGTGGCCGAATGGGCCGCCGCGCTGACCAAGGCAGAATTAAGCGCGGTGCTGGGCGGCTTGGTGCCCTTTGGCCCTGTCAACTCGGTCGCCGACATTTTCGCCGACCCCCATGTCGCCGCGCGCGGCATGATCGCCACTGTACCCCATGCCGAGGCGGGGTTGCGGCCTTGGCGGGTTGCGGCCACGCCGCTGCGGTTTTCGGCCAATCCCAGCCCTGCGCCCGCCACCCCCGCCCGCTTGGGCGCACAGTCAGCGCAAGATTTCCTATCCCCGCAGCCCGCCATTGATCCGCGCCAGTTGCGCGATGCCTTTGGGCGTTTTGCCACGGGGGTGACGGTGCTAACGGCCCGCCAAGCCGATGGCACGCCGCGCGGGTTTACGGCGAATTCGTTCACCTCGGTCTCACTCGACCCGCCATTGCTGTTGGTTTGCTTGGCCAAAACGGCGCATTCGTGTGAAACCTTCATGCAGGCCGATCATTTCGGGGTGAACATTCTGGGCCAAGATCAACAGGCTCTGTCGGCGCTCTTCGCCTCACGCGAAGTGGACAAGTTCCAGCGCTGCGCTTGGCACGAAGGCGCGGGCCATGTGCCGCTGCTGGACGGGTCTTTGGCGCAGTTTGTCTGCGTGCCCGACCGCTTGGTTGATGCGGGCGACCATCTGGTGCTGATTGGCCGTGTGGTCGAATTTGTCACAGGCGAAGGCGCGCCCTTGGGGTATTACCGTGGCCGCTACTTCTCGGTCGAGGCGGATGCGCAACTGGTGCAGGCGGTCGCATCGACAGCGGGGGCCAGCGTGGGCGCGGTGCTGCTGCAGGACGGTGCGGTTCTGATGGAGGTGGCAGCCGACGGCGGTTTGACCCTGCCCCTGTCGCCCCACCCCAACCCCGGCATTGACCGTTTGCGCAGCCGCCTGACCGCCCTAGGCTTGCACGCCGATGTCGAATTCCTTTATGCGGTCTTTGAAGATCGCGCCAAAGCCAGCCACGGCATCTATTACCACGGTCAGGTGCAAGGCCCCGCCCCCAAGGGCATGGCGTTTTGCCCGCTGACCACCTTGGATTGGGCCGCCATGCGCAATCCAGCCGAACGCAGCATGCTGCAACGCTACGCGGATGAAACCCAAAGTGGCGAGTTTGGCATCTATCAGGGCAATGAAACCGAAGGAAAAGTGCGCCGCCTGAGCGGGGCCTGAACAGGAGAAGATGATGTTTCCCGAATTGCGCAAGGTCGTGACCTATGACGAAATCATCTACCGCGAAGGCCAGCGCCCCGCTGACCCGCCGCTGCGCATGATCGGCGTGGCGGCTGTGGTGAAAAACCCGTGGCACGGGCGCGGCTTTGTGCAAGACCTGTCGCCTGAAATCACCCGCATCGCCCCCGTTTTGGGCAAGATGCTGACTGATATGCTGGTGGCCCTCGCCGGATCGGGCGACGCGATTGAGGCTTATGGCAAAGCGTCGATGGCGGGCACCGATGCCGAGCTTGAACACGGATCAGCCTTGATCCACACCCTGCGGTTTGGCAATTTCTACCGCGAGGCAGTGGGGGCCAAGACCTATCTGGGCTTCACCAACGGGCGCGGTCCGGCCAACACGCAGATCCAGATTCCGCTGATGGATAAGAACGATGGCGGTCGACGCTCGCACTATCTGACCGTGCAGTTTTCAATCCCCGATGCGCCGGCGCATGACGAACTGGTTGTAGCCCTTGGGGCCTCTACCGGTGGGCGCCCGCATCACCGCATTGGGGACCGTTATGCCGATTTGGCGGCGATTGGGGCCGATGTGGAAAACCCTGCGGGTGTGTAAGGATTTGGGGGCGCGTTATGCGCGCCCCTATTCCAACCGCATGGCGGGGGAAGGCGCTTGGCCATCATAGCCGCCCCAGACCGATTGGTCGAAATGCACCACCGATCCCGTCATCATGCCGCTGTCCTCTGACGCCAGCCACAAAACGGCGCGGGCGACTTCTTCGGGGTCAAGCAATCGGCCAAAGGGCAGGCCCGCTTCGGCCTTGGCCTGCCAATCAGGGTCACCGGATTCGGCCAGTTGGATCTTCTTTTCATGGTCTGACAGCATCCAGCCGATATCAAGCTGGTTGACCCGCACTTTGTTGCGCATCAGGGCAAAGCCTGCGTTGCGCGTCAGGGTAGCCAGCGCGCCTTTTGACGCGCTATAGGCTGCCAAGAACGGCTGGCCTGCGCGCGCGGAAGACGAGCCGATGTTCACAATTCGCCCATCGCCTTTGCCCTGCGCCATATGTTTGACCGCTTCCTGCATCAGGAAAAACGGTGCGCGCACGTTCACGGCAAAGATCTTGTCAAACAACTCGGGCGAGGTGTTGAGCAGGTTGCCCCGATCTGTCAGGCCAGCGGCGTTGACCAAAATGTCGATCTGGCCAAAGCGCGCAAAAGCGGTTGACACCACGCGCATCACATCGCCGATCTCGCCCAAGTCGGCGGCAATCATTTGCACCGGCACGCCGCTGTCTTGGGTGATCTGGCGCGCCAAGGCATCGCCCTTGGCCTGATCGCGGCCCACAATGGCAATGCCCGCAGCCCCCGCCTTGGCAAACAGCCGCGCTATAGCAGCGCCCAAGCCTTGCGTGCCGCCGGTGATTACGGCGATTTTTCCATCAATGCGGTTCATCTGGGCGTCCTTAGGATTTGTTCTTTTGATCAAGCGCTTCGAGGGTCAGGAAAAACTCTGCCTCTGGCTGCCCCGCGCTTAAGGCTTGGCGCAGGTAATCGGCTTGGGTTTTGGGGGCCATGCCACCCACCGGCGGGTTGCTGTCTAGGTTGGTGGGGAAAGGATAGCCCTCTGCCGTAGACGCAATGACGTTGTCTAGGGTCAGCCCTGACGTGGCGCGCAGCACAGGATACAGCGCGCGCACCATGCGGCTGCGGTTCACCGTCTCCATCGCGCGGCCAAAGGCGGACGAGACTTGCAGCAGGTTCACCATGCGAAAGCGGTCGGTGGTGTGGTTGGTGCCAGCCCCGTGCATGACAGCGGGGTTAAAGAACACCAGATCGCCCTTTTGCAGCGGCAATTGCACATAATGGGCGGCGAAATGGGCCTGAAACTCTGGCCGTGAGAAGGCCAGATAGCCTTCGAAGAATTGCTGCGAGAAGGGCAGCAGCATCGTCGGCCCCGTCTCAACCGGCATATCGCAATGCGCCACGGCCCCTTGCAAGGTTAGCGTGGGGGATACGGCGTGAATATGGGCGGGAAACTGCGCCATACGCGCGCCGCTCATAAAGCCCAGATGATAGTCGCGGTGCGGGGTTTGCGCCGCGCCACCCGGATTCACACGGTTGACCTGCGCTGTCATTTGATAGGCTGGCCCAAGCCACGCTTCTGACGCAAGGGCTATGCTATGCGAGCTGTAATAAGCGGCAAAATTGGCAGGGTCTGCCAGACAATGCTTTTCTAACGAGTTCCAGATGCGGTCATTGGCCCCCGGTTTGGCAAAGTGATCGCCGCCGCCTTTGGCCGCGCGCTTTTCATCGGCGATGATCTGGTCAAACACGGTTGAGGCGCGGTCAATCACGCTGTGATCGGCCACTCCCTGTTTGATCACCAAAATCCCTGCGCCATGGGCGAAAACATGGGCCCATTCCTCCATCAAGGCTTGGCGGCGGGTGGGGTGCAGGGCTGCCGCATCGACCTGTGCGCCGTCATAGATTGGAATGTTGCGCACCACCGCGCTTGCCAAGGGCGTATCGGCGGGGTCGGCGGTTTGAGAAACGATCTGGCGGAAAGTTTCAAAATCGCCGCTGTCAGCGTTTAGCCAAACGGGGGGGCGGTTGGGGGTGGTGCGGGTCATATCAGGCTCCGGTTTGGGGTTGGTTATGACTGCCGAAAGGAAGGTCTGCGCGATAGTTGCAAATCCCCTCAAAAACACCTCAAATGCGAAAATGGAGCTGAAATTCACCCTCAAAGAAATCGCGCATCAGGCGGGGCTTAGTTTGACCACGGTTGACCGCGTTATGCATGAGCGTGCCCATGTGCGCGCGCTGACCCGTGTAAGGGTGCAAGCCGCGCAGGATGAGTTGCACCGCCAGCACGCAGCCAGCCTGTTGGGTGAAAAGCGTGTGACGCTGGATATTGTGATGCAAGCGCCAGAGCGGTTCTCGACCGCCGTGCGCGCGGCGTTTGAAGCCGAACTGCCCCTGATGCGCCCCGCCCCCTTTCGCGCCCGCTTCCATCTGGCCGAGGTGATGGAAGAGCGCGAGATTGTCGCCCTGCTGCGCTCTATTGCAAGGCGGGGCACGCAGGGCATTGTGCTAAAAGCGCCTGCCACAGCGGGGATCGCGGCCTGCCTTGCCGATCTTGCAGCGCGCAAAATTCCGGTTGTCACCTATGTGACCGATGTCGCAGCTCCGCTGCGGCTGGCCTATGTGGGCATGCAAAACACCCGCGCGGGGGCGACGGCGGCCTATTTGCTTAGCCGCATGGCCCCGCCCCAGCCCGCGCGGGTGTTGATCACCCTGTCCAGTCTGGCCTTTGAAGGCGAAGAGGCGCGGCGTGTGGGCTTTGCGGGGTATTTGGCCCAACACGCCCCGCATTTGGCGATGACCACCGTATCAGAAGGCTTCGGGGTCAACCGTGCCACGGGGGAATTGATCGGGCAAGCGCTGCAAGATCACCCCGACATTAGCTGCGTTTATTCCATCGGCGGCGGCAATACGGCCATCTTACAAGCCTTTGCCGCCACAGGCCGCAAGATCGCTGTCTTCGCCGCCCATGACCTTGATCGCACGAACACCGAATTGCTGAAATCGGGGCAGGTCAGCTTTGTGATCCACCACAGCTTTCGCCAAGACGCCCGCCGTGTGGCGCTGCATTTTGGCAAGCATTACCGCTGGATCGACCCCGCGACCACCATCGAGGATACCGAGATCAGCATCGCCTGCCCGATCCCTTTGCTGTGACGCAGATTTACGGCCGCTGCGCCCCGGTGGCGGCGACGTAGATCGAATACAGTGACGAGGTGGCCGTGATAAACAACCGGTTGCGCATTGGCCCGCCAAAGGTCAGGTTCGCGACGGTTTCAGGCACAAAGATCTTGCCCAAACGCGTGCCATCAGGGGCAAAGCAATGCACGCCGTCACCGGCACTTGACCAAAGATTGCCCTCGACATCTATGCGGATGCCATCGGGCAGACCGTTGTCGATCTGGGCAAAGACTCGCCCGTTGGACAGTTTGCCCCCCGCCACATCAAACACCCGAATATGGCGCGGAAAAGAGGCGTCGTGGCTAAAGGCGCTGTCGGCGATATACAGTTTGCTTTCATCCGGCGAAAAGACCAAGCCGTTGGGCTGGGCGAAGTCATCGGCCACCAGCGTGATCTGGCCCGATGTGTCTATGCGGTAAACCCCGTGCACGGGTTGTTCGGGCGTTGCGCGGTAGCCCTCGTAATCTGACATGATGCCATAGGTCGGATCGGTGAACCAAATCGACCCATCGGAGTGGACGATCACATCGTTGGGAGAGTTCAGCCGCTTGCCTTTGTACTGGTCGGCCAGCACGGTGATTGACCCGTCAATCTCGGTCCGCGTCACACGGCGCGCGCCGTGTTCGCACGACACCAACCGCCCCTGCCCGTCACGGGTATGGCCGTTGGCAAAGTTGGATTGGCTGCGAAACACAGAAACGCCTTGGCCGTCTAGCGGATTGGCCGCGTAGCGCAGGATGCGTTGGTTGGGAATATCGCTCCACAACAAACAGCCCAGATCGTTGAACCACACGGGGCCTTCGGCCCAACGACACCCGCCGTAGAGCTTTTCAAGACTGGATGACCCAACGGTCAAAAACCCAAAACGCGCGTCGTCGATTTGATATTGTGGCTGTGTCATAGAAAGCTCCCTGCGCGCCGATGGCGCGGCGGTCAAGATGGGCTGAAGGCTCCTTCCTGCAGCGGAAATATCATGGAATGAAACGGGGGGGCTGTATAGCCTAATTTCGTAACCGTCGCTTGGCTGGCCCAAGATCAGCGGTTGCAATCTTGGCGCAGCGGGCGATGATGCGGCCGCATAGAGTGATGCAAAAGGGCCTGCCATGGATGCGTTGGTGATTGAAAAGGTGGGGCTGACGGCCTTTCAGACGGTGGCGGAACCAACCCTTGGTGACGATCAGGTGTTGCTGGATGTGCGCCATGTCGGTCTGTGCGGATCGGATCTGGCCACCTTTACCGGCCTTAACCCCTTGGTCAGCTTTCCGCGCATTCCGGGCCACGAGATTGGCGCGGTGATATTGCAAGCGGGCCGCGATGTGCCCGCGGATTACGCTTCAGGGCGGCGGGTGATCGTGATGCCCTATACCGCCTGCGGGGCGTGTTCTTCGTGTCGCAAGGGCAAGACAAACGCCTGCCGCTATAACCGCACCTTGGGCGTGCAGCAAAACGGTGGGCTGTGTGAGCGGATCGTGCTGCCTTATGGCAAGCTGATGTTGAACGACACGCTCGCCCCGCGCCATTTGGCCTTGGTTGAACCTTTGTCGGTGGGCTTTCACGCCGTGGCGCGGGCAAAGGTGACGGCATCGGACCGTGTGGTGGTCTTAGGCTGCGGGATGATCGGGATGGGGGCCATCGCGGGGGCTGCGGCGCGCGGGGCCACGGTGATTGCCGTGGATTTCGGGCCAAAGGCGCAGGCAGCCATGGCTTACGGCGCCACCCACGCCCTGAACGCCGCCGACCCCGACCTGAACGCCCAGATTGATGCCTTGACCCAAGGCGACGGGGCCGATGTGGTGATTGAAGCCGTGGGCCTGCCCGAAACCTTCACCCGCGCGATTGATCTGGCCTGTTTTGGCGGCCGCGTGGTGTATATCGGCTATTCCAAAGCCCCCGTCACCTATGACACCAAGTTCTTCAACCTCAAAGAGCTTGATATCTTAGGGTCGCGCAACGCTTTGCCCGAGGATTTTGCCGCCGTGATCCGCTATCTAGAACTGCGCGGCGCGGCGAGTGATGCCTTGATCACCAAGATCATCCCCTTTGCACAAGCGGCCACGGCCTTGCCCTATTGGGTGGAAAACCGCGCGCAGATCCTGAAAATTATCATCGAACGGTAAGGCGCAGCTATGACCCTTCCCCCGCTGTCGCCCGCCCATCTGAACCGCCGCCCGCAGCCGCGCATCTTGCAATTCGGCGGCGGCAATTTTCTGCGCGGTTTTATGGATTGGAAGATTGACCGCCTGAACGAGGCTTCGGGCAGCGATTGGGGGGTGGTGATCTTACGTTCATTAGGGTCAACCGACGGATCAGCCCTGAACGCGCAAGGCGGGCTTTATACGGTTGTGTCGCGCGGGATTGGCGCGGATGGCACGGCGCAAAGCCACAGCCGACTGGTGGGCAGCGTTCTGGCCGAGTTGTCTTGTGCGACCGATTGGGACCGCGTGGTGCAGTTGGCGCGCAACCCGATGGTTGAGGTGATTTTGTCCAACACGACCGAGGCGGGGATTGCCTATGTAGCAGGGCAGCGGATCGGTGATGCCCCGCCCGTCAGCTTTCCCGCCAAGCTGACCCGCCTTTTGGTCGAACGCTGGCGCGCTTTGGGCCATCTGGCGAACATGGGCTGGCAGGTCTTGCCCTGCGAGTTGACCGAAAACTGCGGCGATAAGCTGCGCGACCTAGTGCTGCGCCATGCGACAGAATGGGCGGTGGGGCAGGACTGTCTGGCTTGGATCGCGCAACAGACGGTGTTTTACAACACGCTGGTTGACCGCATCGTCACAGGCCATCCTGCGCCCAAAGCGCTTGAGGAATTAGAACAATCCTTAGGCTACCGCGACCCCTGCCTGACCACGGCCGAGCTGTTTCACCTGCTGGTGATTGAATCTCCACCCGACAAGCCCGCCTTCAAACTACGCTTGGCCGAGCATGACACAGGCACGATCGAAGTGCCCGACGCCGCCCCCTATCGGCTGCGCAAGGTGGCGATTTTGAACGGCGCGCACACCGCGCTTTGCCCGTTTGCGCTGCTGTGCGGGGTGCAAACCGTGGGGGAAGCTATGGCGCAACCCACCCTGTTATCGCTGCTGCACCGCGTTTTGGCGGAAGAGATCAAACCCTTCGTTCCCTTGCCCCAAGCCGATCTTGACGCCTTCGCCGATGACGTTTTGCGCCGCTTTGCCAACCCGTTTATCCAGCACCGCTGGTATGACATCAGCCTGAACGGGCTGGCCAAATACCGTGACCGCCTGTTGGGCCGCGTGCTGGCCTATCAAACGCGCCACGCCGCCCCTCCGCCGATCTTAAGCCTGTCGCTGGCTGGATGGTTGGTGTTCTATCTGGGCCGTTTTGACGGCGCAGACGCCCTGCCGCCGCGCGACCAAGCCCCTGTTCTGGCGCTGATCGCGCATCTGCGCGGTTTGTCCGATACGACCGCCATCGTCACGGCGTTTCTGGCCGATGTCAGCCTGTGGGGCCAATCTATTGCCACGCTGGACTTGGTGGCCACGGTGGCTGCGGATTTTGATTTTCTAACCCAACAGCCTGTATCGTTTGCAGCCTTGCTGGCCATCACATCGAACCCTTACCCAGCGCGTGCATAGCCCTAGGCGGCCCAAAGGCCCGTTCCCTCTTTTCCCAAGCGCGAAAGCCTTGCAAAACAGCGGCGATCAAGACAGACCAGCGACAGCCCAAAGAAAAGCGCCTTTGCATGACCGCCCCTCTGCCGCCCAACGCTGTGAACCCCGTCTGTTTTAGCCAAACCTTGCTTGACCATGACGGCCTGATGACGCCGGTCTTGGTCGCCCAATTCGGCCCGCTTACCGTGCGCCAAACCGAAGCGCGGCACAGCGAAACCCGCTTTTTTCGCCGCTCGTCGATTTATCAAGCCGCCTCTGGCGCAAAGATATTAGACGCGGTGCTGGATATATCGCTGCCATCGTTGCCTTTGGGCTTTCTTGCCCAGTTGCAAGATGAAGACGTCTTGTTCGGTCAGCTTTTGAGTGATTTTTCCATCGCCGTGCGCATCGCCGACCGGGTTTTGTACCAATCCCACTCCCGCTGGGGGCGGCGCTTGACCATTTACCACAGCGACACGCAGGCGTTTATCTGCACGGTGGAAGAGTTAATGGCCCCCGACGCGCAGTTATGGCCCCTGCGCTTGGCGGTTTAGCTGCGCGGGCTGCGGTTGGCGGGGGAGGCTGTGGACCAAGAGAGCAGCGGCCTGCGCAAGGGCGAATGGCGCGAGTTTCTGGAGGTTTTGGGGTAGGGGGGATGGTGCGGGTCACGCGGAATACGAAGAGTGTAAACTTTGGGTGTTTGACCTCCACGTAAGTTGTGATAAAAGTGGGCTAAAGGATGGTCACTTGTAAACTTCCTTGAGGTTCTTAGGCCCTAACGCGGAGGATTTTGGGTGGCTGAGATGTTCTCCATTACTAACGCCGGCGACGTCTTCCGCTCTGTTGCACTGTTGGCCCCTGGCTTTCTGATTTCGATCGTAAGGAGTAAATTTCTGACAGGGCGAACACGCTCGATTTCTGAGGCTGTGATGGAGTACATCGTGATCTCATCGATATACTACGCAATTGCTCTACCTCTGTCGGGCTTTTTGCCAGTTTCACAACCCAATCGAAACACTTCGATAGTTTTCTTCTTCCCCTTGACCATCGGTGTCCTTCTCGGTTTGGCTGCGCAGTTCGATATCGTTTCGAGGGCGCTTTCAATTTGGCCGATTTCCAAGATGAAAATAAGAATCTCGCATCCAATGCCAACATCATGGGACTATGCGTTTGGCAACTTGAAAACCCATGTTTGGGTTGTAGTGACCTTGAAGACTAATGAGCGCATCTATGGCTATTTCGGAGCGCAATCATTTGCTTCCTCTGATCTTTCGCGGCGCGACTTGTACATAGAAGATCTTAAAAGAGAAGATTGGGACAACATCGAGACCGACGGGCTTACTCGAGGGATTTGGCTTTCAGAAGAGGAAATACGGATGGTTGAAATCATACCCGCAGTTGAAATCATACCCGCAAAGGTGAAATCGTGACAAAGAAAAACCCCAGCGGTAATCCGCTCAACGAAGGCTACAAGCCCACACTAACTCCTACCGGTCAAAAGCCTTCGAATAGCGGTTCGGATCAAAGTCACAGGGGCTTTCAAGGTGGCTATCAAGCGCCATCCGGCGGAGGCAACGCCGTTAAGCCAGCAGTTGGGTCAGGTGTCGTTCCACCGAAGAAGAAGTAGCGCAGAAAGTGCAGGTTGCGTGTTCATTGCGCGCAATTTCCCGACGGGCGGCTCTATAAAACTATTTCAGCACCCGCAGGGTGGGTGCCCCAACCCACCCCATCCCCTAGACCTTCCCCCCACCCCCGTGTAACCTTTCGGCAGCTCCACCAAACCCCAAGGTCTCGCCATGATCCTCTACGGACTCTCCACCTGCGACACGACCAAGAAGGCGCTGAAAGCCCTGCAAAAGGCGGGCAAGGATGTGGTGTTTCGCGATGTGCGCGCGCAGCCGCTGACCAGCGCCGAAATTGACGCCATCCTCACCGAATTCGGTGACCGCGCCGTGAACAAACAGTCCACGACCTATCGGGGGTTTTCAGATTTTCTGCGCGAAAGCGACGCCGATGCGCAAATTGCAGCCCAACCCACCGTGATGAAGCGCCCCATCATTCAAGACGGGGCCACTTGGTACTTGGGTTGGGACGATGCAATCGAAGCGAAAGTAACGGCTTAAAGCAGCCGCAGGTCGCCCGCAGATTCTTTGCCGTCACGGCCAGACTGCAATTCGAACCCGATCTTCTGGTTCTCGTTCAGCCCCTTCAGACCGGCGCGTTCTACGGCCGAAATGTGCACAAATACGTCCTTGCCGCCATTGTCGGGCGCAATGAACCCGTAACCTTTGGTGCCGTTAAACCACTTCACGGTGCCAGTTGGCATGCCGCTTCTCCTTGCTTTACCCGCCCGACGCGATATTGCCCCGAGCCGTGCGGCCAGATGTTTCGAGACCTTCACGAGGGAAGCGGTCAGAAATTGGTCGTCACTGGGCGTGATGATGCCCAAGGCGCAGCGAAAATCAAGCCTTTCCCGCACGAATGCGACGTTTTGTCGCATCCGGCAGACAGATCAGCCTTTTGTGATGCGGCCTGCGGTTCAAGCCGCAGGCGGCAGCGCTTCAAAGCCCAGCGTTGCAATGGCGTCGTCCAGCGTCATCATGTCGTTGACCTGTTCGCCCAAGCGGCGGATTGACACGCTGCGATCGGCCACCTCTTTCATGCCCACGGCCAGCAGAACCGGCACCTTGCCCAGCGAATGTTCGCGCACCTTGTAGTTGATCTTTTCGTTGCGCGTATCGGCTTCGGCGCGAACGCCGGCCTTCTTAAGGGCATTCACCACCTCATGCACATAGGCGTCGGCATCCGACACAATCGCCGCCACAACCACTTGACGCGGGGCCAGCCAGAAGGGCAGTTTGCCGGCGTAGTTTTCGATCAAGATGCCGATAAACCGTTCAAAAGACCCAAGAACTGCGCGGTGCAGCATGACGGGGTGGTGCTTTGCGCCGTCTTCGCCGACATATTCCGCACCAAGGCGCACCGGCAGGTTGAAGTCGCATTGGAAGGTGCCGCACTGCCATTCACGGCCAATCGCGTCGGTCAGTTTGAAATCCAGCTTTGGCCCGTAAAACGCGCCGTCGCCGGGGTTGATTTGATAGGGCAGGCCAAGGTGTTCGATAGCACCTTTCAGCGCAGATTCGGCCTTATCCCAAACTTCATCTGACCCCACGCGCACGTCGGGGCGGGTGGAAAGTTTGATGTCAAACTTCGCAAAGCCCAAGTCGCGGTACACGCCCGACAGCAGCGCAATAAAGCCCGCACATTCCGATTCAATCTGGTCTTCGGTGCAGAAAATATGCGCGTCGTCTTGGGTAAAGCCACGCACGCGCATTAGCCCGTGCATAGACCCCGATGATTCGTAGCGGTGGCACGACCCGAATTCAGCCAGCCGCAGCGGCAGGTCGCGGTAGGATTTGATGCCTTGGTTGAACACCTGAACATGGCAGGGGCAGTTCATCGGCTTCAAAGCGTTGATGCGCTTTTCCTTGCCGCCGTCTTCGTCAACCTCAACGATGAACATATTCTCGCGGTAGGCTTCCCAGTGGCCCGATTTTTCCCACAGCACGCGGTCGACCACTTGGGGCGTTTTGATTTCTTTATAGCCCGCCGAGCGCAGACGCCCGCGCATGAAATCTTCTAGGTTGCGATAGATTTGCCAGCCGTTGGGGTGCCAGAACACCATGCCTGGCGCTTCTTCTTGCAGGTGAAACAGCTCCATCTCGCGGCCAAGCTTGCGGTGGTCGCGCTTGGCGGCCTCTTCCAGCATGGTTTGGTGGGCTTTCAAGTCGTCGCGGTTTTTGAACGCAAGGCCGTAGATGCGTTGCAGCATGGGGCGGGTGGAATCGCCCAGCCAATAGGCTCCTGCGACATGGGTCAGCTTGAACGCATCGGCGGGCACTTGGCCGGTGTGCTGCAAATGCGGGCCGCGGCACAGGTCTTGCCATGCGCCGTGCCAATACATCCGCAGGTCTTCGCCTTCGGGAATGCGGTTGATCAGTTCGATCTTAAAGGGCTCGCCGCGCTCTTCATAATAGGCGATTGCGCGGGCACGGTCCCATGTTTCGGTGCGCACGGGGTCGCGGGCGTTGATGATTTGTTTCATCTTCGCTTCAATCGCGCCCAAGTCTTCGGGCGAGAAAGGTTCTTTGCGATCAAAGTCATAGAACCAGCCATAGTCGCGCACGGGGCCGATGGTGACCTTAACATCGGGCCAAATCTCTTGCACGGCGCGGGCCATGATATGGGCCAGATCGTGGCGGATCAGTTCCAGCGCTTGCGCGTCATCTGCCATGGTGTGAATGGCAATCGAGGCATCGGCATGGATCGGCCATTGCAGGTCGTAATGCGCGCCGTTGACCGTGGCCGAGATGGCCTTTTTGGCCAATCCGGGGGCGATCGAGGCCGCCACTTCGCCGGCTGTGATGCCTGCGGCATAGTCACGCCGTGCGCCATCGGGGAAAGTCAGGGAAATCTGTGACGCGTGGGACATGGCCCTCTCCTCGTCGTTTTGGCGCCTACGAAGCGCCCGGTTGCGGGTATATGGCGCGGTTTTGACCGGAAGGGGGGCGGTTGTCAATCTGGGCCAAGGGCTTAAGGTGGCAATATTGCTTTCAAATTGCAGGATCCTTCGATGCCAAACGTGCAAACCCTGACCACGCCGCAAGGCCGCCAACTGGCCTATCACCAAACCGCAGGGATGGGGGCGGGGGTGATCTTTTTGGGTGGCTATCGGTCAGACATGGGCGGCACCAAGGCGATTGCGCTTGAAGCGTGGGCCAAGGCGCAAGGCCGTGCCTTTTTGCGCTTTGATTATGGCGGGCAGGGCCAATCGAGTGGCGATTTCAACGCTTTGGGGATTGGCGATTGGTTAAATGACGCGCGCGCAGCATTGGATTTGACCCAAGGTCCGCAGGTTTTGGTGGGGTCATCAATGGGTGGGTGGCTGGCGCTTTTGTTGGCGCGGGCTTGCCCTGATCGCATTGCAGGGCTGATTGGCATCGCGGCAGCGCCAGATTTCACCGAAGACAGCCTGTTGCCCAGCCTGACTGTGGCCGAGCGGGCCGCGATGGACCGTGTGGGCTTGATCAAGCGGCCCTCGGCCTATTCCGACGGGCCTTATATCTTCACCCAGCGCCTGATTGACCAAGGGCGCGCCAATTTGGTGCTACGCGCGCCGCTGGTGCTGCCCTTTCCTACACGCTTCTTGCAAGGCACGGATGACACCGATGTGCCCGTCGCCGTGGCGCAGCAGTTGTTTGACCATGCCAGCGGGCCGGATATTCGCCTGACGCTGGTCAAGGGGGCGGATCATCGCTTTTCCACCCCCGCTTGCCTAGCGCTGATCGAGGCCAACTTGACCGAGATCCTCGCTTAGACCGCCTTTGGCCGACGCAGCGGTGTGACGGCCACGTCACTGGATAGTTCAGAATGCGTGTCGATAAAGCCCAAAACCAGCGGGCGAATGTTCAACCGCCAGCTTTTGCCCGCGAAGATGCCGTAATGGCCTGCACCCGGTTCTAGGTGCTGGGTCTTTTTCGAATCAGGCAGGCCGGGCAGCATTGACAGGGCGGCCACACATTGGCCGGGGCCAGAGATGTCGTCTTTCTCGCCCTCAACCGTCATCACGGCGACACGTTTGATCGCCGCCAGATCGACCTTTTTGCCCGCCACGACAAAATCATTGCGCGCGATTTCGCGGTTCTTGAAGATGCGCTCAACCGTCGACAGGTAGAACTCTGCCGACATATCCATGACGGCCAAATATTCGTCATAAAAGCGGTTGTGGGCGTCGTGGTCAGATGCCTCTCCGCGCACCACGCGCATCACCTGCTCGGCGAAGGCTTTGGAATGACGCTCGGCGTTCATCGACATGAAGCCCGCCAGTTGCAGCAAGCCGGGGTAAACCAAACGTCCTGCGCCCTTGTATTTGAAGCCGACACGCTGGATGGCCGATTGTTCCAACTGGCCCATCGTCACACGGCGGCCAAAGTCGGTGACATCGGTTGCGGCGGCATCAGGATCAATCGGCCCGCCGATCAGGGTGAGCGTGCGCGGTTGCGCATCGGGGTCTTCGGCGGCCAGATATGCTGTGGCGGCAAGGGCCAAGGGGGCGGGTTGGCAAACGGCGATCACATGGGTGTCAGGCCCCAGATGGCGCATGAACTCAACCAGATACAGCGTGTAATCTTCCACATCAAACTTGCCCGCGCTGACCGGAATGTCG
>CAIQOV010000052.1 GCA_903873585.1 uncultured Rhodobacterales bacterium | reverse complement strand
CGCATCTTCTGCTCGTCCAGAATGCCAAAGCCACCGATCGACCATTTCAGCGGTTCGCGCCCGATAAAGACGTTGCGCGAAATGGTCATCAGGGGAACCATCGAGTTGTATTGATAGATCGTCTCAATCCCAAGGCGCATGGAATCCTTGGGGTTGCGGATATCGACCTCTTGGCCTTCCAGCAGGATTTCCCCCTCGTCCTGACGATGCAGGCCGGACAAGATGTTGATCAGCGTGGATTTGCCAGCGCCATTGTCGCCAACCAGACCCAAGGCCTGACCCTTTTCGATCTTCAGGCTGACGCCTTTCAGGGCATGAACCCCCGAATACCATTTGTGCAGATTGCGGGTTTCGATGATGGGGGTGCTCATTTATCCGTCTCCACTTGCATGGCCCGTCCACGGCGGCGCAACCAAGCGTTGCCCACCACGGCAAAGATGGTCAAAGCGCCGATGGCGAATTTGAACCAGTTGGAATCGATCTGTGACATGACCATGCCGTTGTCGATCACGCGGATCAACGTGGCCCCGATCAGGCCGCCGATGATCGACCCGATCCCGCCCGAAAGAGAGGTGCCGCCAATCACGGCAGCCGCCACGGCCTGCAGTTCCATCCCCTCGCCCAGTGAGGGCAGGAATGAATTTAGGCGGAGCGATTCAATCATACCAGCAAAGCCCGCCAGAACCGAGCAGATCATGAAACAGGCAATCTTGACCTTGCCACTGGGAATGCCCATGGCCGCAGCCGCAGGCAAAAAGCCCCCCGTGGCCCGCACCCAGTTGCCGAAATTTGTTTTGGCCAAAAGCAGGCTGATCAGGACCGCAATCGCCAAGAACCAAAGAACTGATGCGCGGATTAAACCGCCGTCATCGACAAAGCCAGTAAAAATCCAGCTTGGCACCTGACCCGGCTTGATGCGCGGGGGAAAGCCCCCAGATACCACGACCGTCATAGACCGCGCCATAAACATCATCCCCAAGGTCGTGATGAACGAGGGGATGTCAAACTTTATGGTGATATATCCGTTGATAAACCCGATGAAGGCACACAGGGCCAAGCCCAAAAACACCGCCAGCCAAAAGGGCACGCCCGCCACAACCATCACGGCCATGGTCATGGGCATCAGCGCAAAGACCGATCCAACCGACAGGTCAAACTCGCCGCAGATCATCAGCAGCGTCACACCGACAGCGACCAAAGCGGTTTCCGGCAAAAGACCCAAAACCCCACGCACGTTGTCGATGGACAAGAACACAGCGCCAGAGCGGATCTGGAACATCAAAACAAGCAGAACCAACAGCAAAGTGCTGGCAAGCTCTGGCTTTTGCAAAGCGAGTTTAAAAAGGCGCTTCATCCGTCAGGGTTCCTTTGGTTACAACTAGGCTGGCGCAAAAGACATCCCTGCGCCAGCCTTGGTCAAACTGTTAACGCAGGCCCTTTTCGGAGAGGTCGCGCACGGCGGCCACATCCTTGGGGTAAACCAGCGCTTCACCGGTGTTGATGTCGACTGGCGACAGGCCGACGGTCTTGGCCAGATAGACCTCCATCACAGGCATAAAGCCCTGTTCATAGGGCTGCTGGTCAACTTCCACTTGGATATAGCCCGAGTCCATCTCGTCCAGCACGACCGGAACCAAGTCGAAGCCGCCCAACAGAACCTTACCCGGCTCGATGCCACGATCGCGCAGCACACCAGCCACGCCTGCATGCCAGAAGCCCGTGTCGAAGTAGGCGTTGGTTTCAGGATGCGCGCTGAGATAAGCGCCAACGCGGTCTGCCACGACAGCCAGATCAAGACCCGAGTCGATCTTTTCATAGGTAATCTTGCGATCGGGATTGGCTTTGATCTGCTCATCCAAGAAGTTGGTCACGCCCAAAGCGCGGGTTTCCGACCAGTTTTGGCCGGGGCCGGAAACGCCGACCAGCACGTGGATCGGGCCTTCGGCCGGCATATTGGCCCATTGGGCGCGGGCCAGACCATAGCCTGCAGGTTCAAAACCTTGGCCAACAAAGGCCTGACGGGCGTTGCCCGCAGCGCCCTCAAGATCGTCCACGTTGGACGAGATCACAACCACACCCGCATCACGTGCGCGCTGGATAACGTCGTCAAACGCCGTGTTGTCGATGATCGAGGTGATCAGCGCATCGGGCTGGCGTGCCAAAGCGGCTTCCATGTTGGCGACCTGCTCGGCGATCGAGCCGTCGGTTTGCACATAGACCATCTGGCAGGTGGCCCCAATCTTGGCGCAGGCATCTTCATACCCCTTCTGAACTGCCTGCCAGAACGTGTTCGATGCGCCCGAGTGGACGGTGAACACGATATCCAGCGGATCTTGTGCCATGGCGGCGGTAGAGACGGTCGACAAAAGTGCAGCGATAGCTAGGCCTTGAAGTTTCTTCATCTTATGCTCCTCCCATGAAGCAGTTGCGGTCAGCTCAGACCGTGGTTGCATCGGACCGAAGTCGCGACGTGGTGAAGGCCCGATCCAGATCGGGATGCAATTCCATCCCAAGACCTGCTCCGGGCGGAACAGTGATCATACCGCCTTTGACCTCGGGCAAAGCCGTGACCAAATCGCGGTACCATGTGCGGTAAAAGGCGCGCACGCTTTCTTGCACTAAGGCATTGGGTGCGTTCAGCGATAGGTGGGTGCTGGCGCATAGGACTACGGGGCCTGTGCAATCGTGCGGCGCGATGGGCAAATGCCACGCCTCGGCCATCGAGGCGATCTTGCGCGCCTCTGAAAGGCCACCGCACCATGACAGGTCCAGCATCACAACGCCCGCAGCGCCCGTTTCCAAAAGGTCGCGAAAGCCCCAGCGCGTGGCGAGCGTTTCCGAGGCCGAAATGGGCGCAGGCGACAGATCGGCATAACGCTTCAGGCTGCCCAGAGAATCCATCTTGATCGGGTCTTCGTGCCAGAAGGTCTGATAGGGTGTGAGCGCCTTGGCAATTTGCAAAGCGGGCAGCAGCTGCCACATCGAGTGGAACTCGACCATGATATCCATCTTATCGCCCACAGCGCGGCGAATTTTCTCAAACGGCTCCAAGGCTTTGCGCAAATCGGGGCCAGAGATATACTGCCCCCGTGATGCCTCGGCAGCGCGGTCAAAGGGCCAGATTTTCATGGCCGTGATACCCTCTTCCAGCAAGGAATGGGCCAACTCGTCCGCGCGGTTCATAAAGCCGTTCAGATCGTCATACTGCGGGCTGTCGCCAATGCCGTAATTGGCGGTCACTTGGCCCGTGGTTTTCTTGACGTATTCTGTGCCCGCACAGGTGTTGTAAGTGCGAATTTCGCGGCGGGTGAAGCCGCCAAGCAACTGAGCAATCGGCTGGCCCGTGGCCTTCCCGAACAGATCCCACAGCGCAATGTCAAAGGCCGAATTGCCCCGCATTTCCGCCCCTGATGAGCGAAAGCCTAAATAGCCCACCAGATCGGCCGCCAATCGGTCAATTTCCAGTGGGTCGCGGCCAATCACGCGGGGGGCTATGTATTCATGCACATGGGCTTCCACCGTGGCCGCCCCGAAAAAGGTCTCGCCCAAGCCCACCAGCCCCTGATCTGTATGCACCTGCAGCCAGATCAAGTTCGGCCGTTCTGCCACGCGGATGGTTTCAAGGGCTGTAATCTTCATGACATCCCCGCCGTCAGCAGGGCGCGCACGCTTTCGTCAAAATGCAAGGTCATCAACTCCACCGCTTTCAGCGGGTCGCTGGCGGCGACGGCGCGGGCGATATCTATATGGGTCTGCACCATCAAATCGCGCGCAGCTTGGGTGGGGCGGGTCTTCCAGCCCATCGGCCAAGTCTGCCGTGTAATCCCTTGAAAAGACCCAATCAACAGCGAATAAACCGGATTACGCGAGGCTTGGGCCAAGGCCGTGTGAAAGGCCAGATCATATTCCATCAACGCCGCAGGGTCGCCCAAACTGGCCTTCATCTGGGCCGCAAGGCGCAAAATCTCAGCCGCCTCTTCATCTGTTCGGCGGATGGCAGCAAGGGTAACAATGCGGGTTTCGATGGTGCGGCGCACGTCATAGATTTGGTGGATGTTGATCTGATCGGTGTGTACGCCGTGCTCGATCATCAAAGACATCGCCCCGTGGTCAATCTGCGCCACCGTGGCGCGCTTTCCCGTTGCCAGTTCAATGATCCGCATCGCGGCGAGCGAGCGAAACGCCTCGCGCACCACGGTGCGCGATACGTTCAATTCTTTGGACAGCAGCGCTTCCGAGGGCAGCTTGTCGCCGGGCATCAGATCGCGCTCGCGGATATGGCGCGAAATAGCGCCAATCGCATCGCCCACCAGACTGGCGCTGTGGATTTGATCCAAACCGATACTCCCCCAACCTGTCAGACAGGTTTTGCTTGAAATAGGTGTAAAGGCCGCGCATCCTTTCTGTCAACGGATTCGTGAAGAGGCAAAAATGGGCGGCCAATTGGTCCTGCAAGCCTGCGATGGGGTGGGCGAAAGCGCGGTTTGGGATGACCGGCGCGAGCGCTTGGTTTGGGTTGATATCATCGGGCGGCGGGTGCATTCCTTTGACCCTGTCACGGGCGAACACACCCTCTGGCCGCTGCAAGGCAGGCCAACGTCCATTGGCCTTCGGGCCGATGGCGGGGCGATCATGGGGATGGAGCGGCAGATTTGCCTTTGGGATTGGCACGGCGAACCCCAGCCCGTGGCCGAAGCAGAGCCTGACCTGCCCGCCAACCGCCTGAACGAAGGTGTTGTGGGGCCTGATGGGGCCTTTTGGGTGGGCACGATGCTGAACAACATAGCCGCCGACGATAGCCCCCGCGATATCCCCCATGCCACGGGCAAGATCTATCGCTACACCACGGCGGGCGGGGTGCAGTGCGTTTCTGACGATGCCTTCGGCATCACCAACACGCTGGCCTTTCCCGACCCGCACCACCTGATCACCGCCGACACGTTGGCCAATACGCTTTACCGCTATGATATTGGGGTAGGGGGGCAGCTTTCGGGGCGCAAAGTTTTGCAAACGGGCTTTGCGCGGGGCTTTCCCGATGGATCCTGCCTTGACGCTCAGGGCAGGCTTTGGACGGCAAGGGTGGCGGGGGGTGCCTGCCTAACGTGCCTTTTACCAGATGGCACAGTGGACGCCGTGGTCGATCTGCCCTGCCTTTGGCCCACCAGCTGCGCCTTTGGTGGGCCAGATTTGGCCACGCTTTACGTCACCTCGGCCCGCTTTACCCTGTCGGGCGACCATCTGGCTGCACACCCGCACGAAGGGGGCCTTTTCGCGCTGGATGTCGGCGCGCGCGGCCTTGCCCCTTACCGGTTCGGAGAAACCTCATGAAAATCGTTGACCTGCGCGCCACCACGGTGGCCGTGCCGCTGGAAGCTCCGCTGCGCCATGCCAATGGCGCGCATTGGGGCCGCTTTATCCGCACGATTGTGGAGGTGGTCTGCGACAACGGTGTGGTGGGCTTGGGGGAAATGGGCGGCGGCGGAGCTTCGGCCGAGGCGGCGGTGATGGGGCTAAAGCCCTATGTGCTGGGCCACGACCCGCTGCAGTTGGAACAGTTGCGCTGGAAGATCATGAACCCCGTGGGCAGCCTGTACAACGCCCGCGCGCAACTGCACGCAGCGGTCGAGATGGCCTGCATGGATGCGGCAGGCAAGGGCTTGGGCATTCGCGCTTGCGACCTGCTGGGCGGTGCGCTGCGCGAGGAAATTCCCTTTGCATCCTACCTGTTCTTTCGCCACCGCAATGCGGCCACGGGGGCTGGCGGCGAAACGACGGCTGACGAAATCGTGGCCCATGCCATCGACCTGAAAACCAAACACGGCTTTACCACGCACAAGCTGAAAGCCGGCGTCTTTCCCCCCGCGCATGAGATAGAGGTCTACCGTGCCTTGGCCGCAGCTTTTCCAACCGATCGTTTGCGGATCGACCCCAATTCCGTTTGGACAGTGGAAGAAGCGATCCATGTGGGCCGCGCGATCCTTGATCTGAACAACGATTATTTCGAAGACCCTTGCTGGGGGCTGGAGGGTATGCGCCGTTTGCGCCAATTCGTGCCCATCCCCACGGCCACCAATGCGGTCGTGGTCAACTTTGAACAGTTGGCGCAATCCATCCGACAAGACCTGATCGACGTTGTCTTGCTGGACACCACCTTTTGGGGCGGCCTGCGGCAGGCCCATAAAGCGGGCACGGTGCTGGAAACCTTTCAATACGGCGCTTCAGTGCATTCTTCGGGTGAATTGGGGATCCAATTGGCCTCGATGCTGCATCTGGGCGCGTCTTTGCCCAACATCGGCTTTGCGGCAGACGCGCATTACCACCATTTGACCGATGACATCATCCAGGGCGGGCCGTTTCGCTATAAGAACGGCTCCATCGCCCTGCCCAAGGGACCAGGCCTTGGAGTAGAGCTGGACCGCGATAAGATGGCCGAATACGCCGAGCATTTCCGCCGCTTGGGCGGCTATGCCTATGACCGCGACCCGGCGCGACCGCAGTGGTATTCGGTCTTCCCTGAGCGTAACTTTGCCAACCCAGCAGATGGCCCGATGGCGCTGTAGCCTGACGCATTTTTGATGTGACAGCGCGCTTGGACGTCTTGTTGTCCTTCTGCCACAATCCTAACGCGGCAACGCGCGCAGCAATTTTAGTACCGATCAAACGCCATCTTCCCCGCGCTATTTTTTCTAAATTTTTGTATTGTAGTGCAATTTTACGGTTACGGGGCGGGATACCGTGAAGCCCCTACTGTAGAAATCGGGGCGTGACCTGCAGGTCCAGCCCGCGGCCATGCCGAAGTGCGCATCTTCGGTAAACATCCGCCGAGGGCCGTCTTGAGAGGTTTTCTCTTGATGGGTTATCGAGTGTCCTTATGGACGCACACGAAGACACCCCCCGCATTCAGATTTTGTCGGTTTCGGATACCGGTCGCCGCCGTCGCTGGACGGATG
>CAIQOV010000051.1 GCA_903873585.1 uncultured Rhodobacterales bacterium | reverse complement strand
GCCAAGCCCAAGCCGTTCCACTGGACAAAGACCGCCGAAGACATCCTCACCCGAGAACGACGAGCGCTGGACAAACTCGATGAAATCAGAAAAAAATAGGGAGCAAGCGTCAGACTCAGAACACTAGGGCGGTGATGCGCCCGCGCCATTGGTGGCTTTTTGCGCTGTTCATGGCGATCGTCGTGCTGCCCACAGTCGGCTATGGGTGGTATCTTTTCACCAAAGCTGCCGACCAATACGAAAGCAATGCAGGCTTTAGCAGCCGCACTGAAAAAACCCCCTCGCCGTTTGACTTTCTGGGGGCGCTTGCCGGTGGATCGACCTCGTCCTCGTCGGATATGGACATTGTGTTTGAGTATATCCGCAGCCAAGAGCTGATGAACCGCGTCGATGCCAAGCTGGATCTGCGCAAGATCTTTTCCAAACCCGCGAATGACCCGTTGATGCGCTTTGCGCCAGATGGGTCGATCGAAGACTTGCTGACCTATTGGCAAAGCATGGTCGTGCCAAGCTTTGACCGCTCTACCGGCTTGATGAGCCTGACTGTCTGGGCCTTTGACCCCAAAGACGCGCAAAACATCGCAACCGAGGTGTTGGCCCAATCAACCGCCATTATCAACGAGCTGTCGAAAACCGCACAGGCCGACACGACGCGCTATGCCCAAGAAAACCTTGCCAAATCCGAAAAGCGCATGGCCGCAGCCCAGCAAGCCATGGCCAATTTCCGCGTCGCCAATGGCATTCTTGATCCGGCACAGCAGATGTCGGGCACAGCGCAGGTGGTCAATACGCTGGTGCAACAAATGGCCGCAGCGCAGATTGACCTTGATCTGTTGTCTGGCACCGTGCCCGACAGCGACCCGCGCTTAGCCCAACTGAACCGCCGCATCAGCGTCATTCAAAGCCGTATCGCGGCAGAGCAAGCCAAGGTGGGCGGCTTATCTGATCCGAATGCGCCCAATTACGCCAAGCTTGTAACCGATTATCAAAACCTGACGATGGAGCAAGATTTCTCGCAAAAAGCCTATCTGACAGCCTTGGGGGCCTATGATCAGGCGATCAACGATGCCCAGCACCAAACGCGCTATCTGGCGACCTATCTGCAACCCACTTTGGCGCAAACCTCAACCGCGCCGCAAAGAGGGCTGAGAATGCTACTGACAGCCTTGGTGGGCTTGCTGGCATGGTCTATCGGCGTGATGATCTACTACGCCCTGCGCGACCGCCGTTAATCGGGGGGGCCAGATGATCCAGCTTGAAGGCGTGACCAAGGCCTATCGCTACAAGGGCGTTCCCAAATACATCGCCCGCGATATCACCGCCACCATTCCCAAGGGGGCAAAACTGGCGCTAATCGGGCGCAATGGGGCGGGAAAATCGACCATGATGTCGATGATCGCGGGCAATCTGAACCCCGACCGCGGGCGCATCACGGTGACGGGGGCCATCTCGTGGCCGATCGGATTGACCGGCACGATACAGGGCGATTTGACCGGCATTCAAAACGTGCGATTCTTGGGGCGGGTTTACGGCGTGGATACCGACGAACTGGTTGATTTCGTTGGATCTTTCGCCGATCTGGGGATGAACTTTGCCGAACCCGTGCGCACCTATTCCTCGGGCATGCGCGGGCGCTTGGCCTTTGGCATGGCCATGGGCATCCGCTTTGAAACCTACCTGATCGACGAGGTGACAGCCGCAGGCGACGCCGCTTTTCGCAAGAAAAGCAACCGCCTGTTCGAAGAGCGCCTTGCCGATGCCGGCTTGATCTTCATCTCGCATTCCGAGGGGCAATTGCGCGAACGCTGCACCTCTGCCGCCGTGCTGGAAATGGGGGGGATCACGTTTTTTGACAATGTGAACGACGCCATTGCCCAGCATCATAGGAACCTGCAAATCAGCATCCCCGAAAGGCCCTGATTGCAAGACAGGCCCGCACAGCAGGGCGCACCACTGACACCGGCTTGCTTCACAACAAAGACGCGCGGTAACATGCCAACCAAAAAGAGGGATCAGATGCACATTCTTGTCACAGGCGGGGCTGGATACATCGGGTCACACGCCTGCAAAGCGCTGGCACAGGCTGGATTTGTGCCGGTGGTTTACGACAACCTGTCGACCGGCTGGGCCGATGCGGTGCGCTTTGGCCCCTTGGTGCAAGGCGACCTGATGGACCGCGCCGCCCTTGACGGTGCCTTTGCCCGCTACAAACCCGTGGCTGTGATGCACTTTGCCGCCCTGTCGCTGGTGGGCGAATCTATGACCAATCCGGCGAAATATTGGCGCACCAACGTCAACGGCTCGCTGAACCTGATCGAGGCGACCTTGGCGGCGGGGGTGAAGCGGTTTGTCTTTTCCTCAACCTGCGCCACTTACGGCGACCAAGACGGCGTGACGCTGGATGAAGACACGCCGCAAGTGCCGATCAACGCTTACGGTGGGTCAAAGCGCGCCATCGAAATGATGCTGCGCGATTTTGAACGCAGCGACGGGCTGCAATCTGTGATCTTTCGCTATTTCAACGTGGCCGGGGCAGATCCTGACGGCGAAGTGGGTGAACAGCACATTCCCGAAACCCACTTGATCCCGCTGATGCTAGACGCGATTGATGGCAAACGCCCCGCGCTGACGGTCTTTGGGTCAGATTACGCAACACCCGATGGGACGTGCATTCGCGATTATGTGCATGTCTGCGATCTGG
Source organism: uncultured Rhodobacterales bacterium (assembly GCA_903873585.1). Lineage (GTDB taxonomy): Bacteria > Pseudomonadota > Alphaproteobacteria > Rhodobacterales > Rhodobacteraceae > Stagnihabitans. The sequence continues at coordinate 27,565 of CAIQOV010000051.1, read as the reverse complement.
TCGATGCCCATGTGCTGGGCCTGCGCTGGCTGCAAGCGGGCAAGGGCAGCCGAATTTTCTGCCTCGGCTCTGGCCAAGGTTTTTCGGTGCGTGACGTGATAGAGGCCAGCCGTGCCGTGACCAACCGCGATGTGCCCATTGTGCAAGGCGCGCGCAGGGCGGGCGATGCGAGATCGCTGGTCTGCGGATCGACGCGGGCTGTACAGGAATTGGGCTGGCAACCGGCGCGATCTACGTTGAACCAGATGATTGGCGATGCCCTACGGTGGAGCAGGCAGAAGCCTTTTGCAAAGTAATTAGAACTGAATTTTCGCAGAAAATTCGTCAGCCGCTGCAACGAATTTTCTGCGAAAATTCTTCGCTCTCTCAAATCTTCCGAAAATCCTGCGCCTGCGTCGACAGCCGCGCCGGATCAAACCCAACCGGCACATCCGCCACCAACAGCGTCGGGCCAGCGCCCGCCTGTGCTATAACCTCGCCGTAAGGATTGGCGATGACCGACAGGCCGAAATAGTCACAATCGCCCTCGACCCCGCAATAGTTGGCATAAGCGATGGTCAGGCCATGGTTCGCCGCATGGGCGGGCACGGTGACCTTTGAGACGTAGTTATACGGCACGGGGCAGGCCGTCGGGCACAAGATCAGCTTCACACCCTGCGCCGCCAACGCCGCGATATGGGGTGCAAATTCAATGTCATAGCAGATCAGTAGCGCTGTCTTGACACCGCCCATATCAAAGATCGCATAGGCATCGCCTGCCGAAAACAGCCGCTTTTCGCGCGGCCCGAACAGTTGAATCTTGCGGTAATGCGCAAGTTCTACACCTTCGGCACTAAAGGCCACGGCAGAGTTATAGCGTGCCTCCCCGTCACGTTCAGCATAGCCCACCACCACACCGCAGCCTGCCGCCATCGCCATGGCCGACAAGCGCGCGTGCCATTCGCCACCGCGGTCCTGCGCCAGATCGGTCAGGCTGTCTTGGTTGTAGCCGGGCAGGTACAGTTCGGGTGCCACCAGCATCTTGGCCCCCATCGCCCCCGCCGCGCGCATGGCTTGGCCAAGCGTTGCAAAAGCCACCTTAATGTCAGATTCGGGTGAGGGGCCCTGCCACAGGGCGATGCGGTATGTCTGTTCCATACGCCATTCAAACAGACCCGCCCGCAGCGCGCAAGTCACCCCAAAGCGCGTTCAAGGATTTACACCGCCGCCCACCTGACCGACACTGTCAGCGCTTGCGCAAGAAAGGTTGCCCCATGACCGAGGTTTTTATCTGCGACTATATCCGCACCCCGATTGGGCGGTTTGGCGGGGCTTTGTCATCTGTGCGCACCGATGATCTGGCGTCTTTGCCAATCAAAGCGCTGATGGCGCGCCATCCCGCGCTTGACTGGCAGGCGGTGGATGAGGTGATCTTGGGCTGCGCCAATCAGGCGGGCGAAGACAACCGCAATGTGGCGCGCATGGCCGCTTTGCTGGCAGGGCTGCCCGTGTCGGTGACGGGAACCACGGTCAACCGGCTGTGCGGGTCAGGAATGGATGCAGTGCTGATCGCCGCGCGCCAGATCAAGGCGGGTGAGGCAGATTTGATGATCGCAGGCGGTGTCGAAAGCATGTCCCGCGCACCTTTTGTGATGCCCAAGGCTGAAACCGCCTTTTCCCGCTCTGCCGAGATTTTTGACACAACCATCGGCTGGCGCTTCATCAACCCCGTGATGAAGGCGCAATACGGCGTCGACTCCATGCCCGAAACCGGTGAGAACGTGGCCGAAGACTTCGCCATTTCGCGCGCCGATCAAGACGCTTTCGCCCTGCATAGCCAAACCAAAGCCGCCGCAGCGCAGGCCAATGGGCGACTTGCAACTGAAATTACCCCTGTCACCCTGCCGCAACGCAAAGGGCCGCCGGTGATGGTCGCCCAAGACGAACACCCTCGCGCCACAACGATGGAGGCGCTGGCCCGCCTAGATACCCCCTTTCGCAAAGGCGGCACGGTGACGGCGGGCAATGCGGCGGGGGTGAATGATGGGGCGGCGGGGCTGATCCTTGCCTCGGCCGCTGGTGCCAAGCGCCACGGGCTAACCCCCATGGCGCGCGTGCTGGGTGGGGCCACCGCAGGGGTCGCGCCGCGCATCATGGGCATAGGCCCCGCCCCTGCGGCCCAAAAGCTGATGGCGCGTTTGGGGCTGGCACAAACGGATTTCGACCTGATCGAGTTGAACGAGGCCTTTGCCTCCCAAGGCCTAGCCACCCTTCGCCTGTTGGGCATTGCCGATGATGACCCCCGCGTGAACCCCAATGGCGGGGCCATCGCGCTTGGCCACCCGCTGGGCATGACCGGCGCGCGCATTTCAGGCTCTGCCGCGCTGCACCTTGCCACAACCCAAGCCCGCCGCGCCTTGGCCATGATGTGCATCGGCGTGGGGCAAGGGATCGCGCTGGCGTTGGAACGGGTGTGAACTGGGGCAATCCGCCCCTTGCCACCACTGCGCGCCTTTGCCATTCTGGCCAGATGCAACACATCACACCTCAGCCCCTGACCGCCCAAGCCTTTGCCCCCTTTGGCGATGTGCTGGATGCCACCGGTGATTTCCGTCTGATCAACGACGGCTTTTGCCAGCGCCACCACGACCTTGCGCAGGTCGATACGGGCGGGGCAAAGACCGGCATTTCGATCTTTCAGGCCCAGCCCCGCGCCCTGCCCTACTGCTTTGATCTGATCGAGCGGCATCCTGATGGCAGCCAAGCCTTTATCCCCATGACCCAGCACCCTTTTCTGGTGATCGTGGCGCTGACCACATCCGCCAAGCCCTTGGCCTTTCTGACCAATGGCGCGCAGGGCATCAACCTGCATCGCGGCACATGGCATGGGGTTTTGACCCCGCTGCACGCGCCCGGCTTGTTCGCGGTGGTGGATCGGATCGGCACGACGCCGAACTTGGAAGAACACCGCTACCCCAGCCCCTTTACGGTGGGCTGACAGCGGATTACGCGCCTTTGGCCAAGGTTTCCAACCGCAGGCCACGGGCTGATCCTTCGGCAAAGCCCAACCAATCCTCGGTCAGGTATGCCGCTTTCGCAGCATCGCCCTTTAGGTGCAGATCCAAGAACGCGGTGACAAAATGTGCTGCGATGTTGTTCATGCGCAGGTTGTCCCAGACCGCATCGGCGTAGTGTTCAAAGGGCACGAACGGCAACCACTCGACCGGCGCCCAGCTTTCCAAAGGGGCGGGGAAAGGGGCTGCAGCATTGTGGCCTGCGCCTTGGAACGTCAGCAAGTGGCGGGTGACACCCACCGCCTCTTCAAAGATCAAACGCATGCCGGTATCGTAGCCCGACACATCATCGCGGCTTCCCGCAAGGATCAAGGCGGGCACGCTTAAACCCGCCATCCCCGCCGCATCCCAAACGCCAATCTGCCGCCCCCAAGGCCCGATCGGCACGATGGCCTTTAGCCGAGGGTCCGCCACAGGCACCCTGTGCCGCGCCAGATAAGGGCCAACCCCCGCACCCCGCTCCATCGCAAGGGCCGCTTCTGACACGCCCGCCCCGCCTGCGACCAAAGCGCCGTAACCGCCCATCGAATAGCCGATAATCGCCATCTGCGTGGCCCCCAAGGCATCAGCTACAAAGGCCGTGTCCAAGGGGCGGTTCACCAAGGTTGACCCAAAGGCCTGCCCGCCCAGATAGGCCGGATCGTCATAGGTGCTTTGCGGGTGGTCAATACTCGCCACCAGATAGCCTTTGGATGCAAGGTTTTCGCCCAAATGCCCCATCAAAAAGCGGTTGCCCGGATACCCGTGCGACAAGATCACCAAGGGGAAATCGCCGCCCAAGGCCGCCGCATCGCGCGTGGCGCTGCCCAAAAGGCGCACGGGTGTGCGGCCATCACGGGTGACGGTGTGATAGGTTGATCCGAGGCCGTGTTGCGCCGCTGGATACCACAGTTCCACCACCAAGCGGCGGTCAGCCAGCGCAGGCTGCCCCGCCATCGCCCCCAACACATCCAACTGCGCAGGGTTGACCAGGTCTAGCGTCTTCACCCCCACCGGATGCCCCCCAAGCTGTGCCAGTTTTGGCGCGTCGGGGCGGATCAGGTCGATGCGGTTATCGTGGGGGGTCATGCGGCGGCTCCTATGGTTTGCGCCAGCTTAAGGCACCCAGCGCCAACATCCAGAGCGCAAAATGAAAAAGGGGCGACCTTGCGGCCACCCCTTCTTGTCAACCTTTGCCAAGGGCCTAAGCCCAAGGCGAAAAGCTTATGCCAGCGCCAGATTGATCGCCGACTCGCGGCCATCACGGCCAGCTTCGATGTCAAACGTCACGGCTTGGCCGTCAGCCAGTTGGCGGATGCCAGCACGTTCCATAGCGGTAATGTGGACGAACACGTCCTTCTTGCCGCCTTCCGGAGCGATAAAGCCGAAACCTTTAGTTGCGTTGAACCATTTCACGGTGCCCTTAGCCATCGTGTGTACTCCTGTTTGTCTGCCATCCGCAGGAATGCGATGGCCCGGCGCAGTCACGTCAAGATCGAAAGCTGCAGCCGTAGCCAGACAGGGTCGATAATTAGCGGTTCGCTCACCTCACATGCGCTCTTTCGCCTGCAAAAGCAAGCCCTGCGGCAAGAAAGACCGTGGCGGGTGCAGCCTATCTCTTGACTTGGGCGGCAAAACGCCTGCCCTTTGGGCGATTACCCTGTCCCACCCCTAGCTGTCAGGCCGCCATGCGACTGCTTTCCTACAACATCCAGTATGGCTATGGCCGCGATGGGGCCTATCGGTTGGACCGCGTGGCGCATGTGGTGAAATCCGCCGATATCGCCGCCCTGCAAGAAGTTGACCGCCATTGGCAGCGCACAAACGACGATGACCAGCCCGCGCTGTTGGCGCAAATGCTGCCAGATCATTACATGGTCTATGGGGCGGGCTTCGATATGGATGCCGCCACCCCCACCAACAAATCGCGCCGCCGCCAGTTTGGCCCGATGATTCTATCGCGCTGGCCGATTTTGTGGACGCGCACCCACCTGCTGCCCCTGCACCGCATGATCACGCCCCTGAACACCCAAACCTGCGCGTTAGAGGCTGTTATCGCCGCCCCCAACGGCCCCCTGCGCGTCTTCTCGCTGCATCTGGCCCACGTCGGCGTGCAAGAACGCATGGCGCAGATTGATCTGTTGTTATCCCTGCCCGCGACCAGTGGCCCGTGGAGCGGAACCGATGACGAACCCAGCCGCAACTGGACACAAAGCCAAGCGGAACCGCCCTGCCCCTCCAGCACCATCTGGATGGGCGATTTCAACATGGAACCGGGTTCTGCCGAATACCACCGCTTGGTGGGGGAGGCTCCCTATCACCCCGGCGCGCTTTATTCCGACCGTTGGGTTGACGCTGTGGCCTATACCGGCGCGCGGCTTCATACGCATGAAAAGATCATCGCAGGCGAACAGCGGTTGCGGCAATTAGACCACGTCTTTGTCACCCCCGACCTTGCCCCACGCCTGCGGTCTGCGCACACCGATGCCGACGAAATCGCTTCTGACCACCTGCCGCTGTGGGTTTCGCTTGATTGACAAGCCCGCTGCCCTTGACCTTGATGGCACCAAAGGAACCCCGATGATCCCCACGCTTGGCGCCAACCTGACCACCCCGCCTCCGGTTTTGGCCGAGGGTATTGCCTTGGCCCTGTTGCAAACCCACTGGGGTCTAACCGGCACGCTTGATCCGCTTACGTCAGAGCGCGATCTGAACTACCGCGTCACCACGCCGCAAGGGCGCTATGTGTTAAAACTGGCCAACCCCGCCGAACCTGCCGCCGTCACCCAGTTTCAAACCCGCGCGCTGCTGCATTTGGAAACCACCGCCCTGCCCGTGCCCCGTGTTGTGCGCACCACGGCGGGGGCGACTGAAGTGCAAACCCCTCACGGCATCCTGCGCCTGCTGACCTATCTTGAAGGCCAACCGCTGCACCTTGCGCCCAAATCCATGGCCCAACGCGCCGCCATTGGCCAAGCGGCAGCACAACTGTCGCTGGGCCTGCAAGGTTTCAGCGACCCCGCCAGCCGCCAAGACCTGCAATGGGATATCCGCCACGCCGCCCGCCTGCGCCCCCTGTTGCCCGACATCGCCGCCGACCTGCGGCCCCTTTGCGCGCAAACTCTTGATAGGTTTGAACAAACCGTACTGCCCCACCTGCCGCAATGCCGCTGGCAAGTGGTGCATAACGATATGAACCCGCACAACCTGCTGACCGATCCCACCGACCCAACCCGCATCGCGGGCATCTTGGACTTTGGCGATATGGTCGAAACGCCGCTGATCTGCGACATGGCCGTTGCCGCCAGCTATCAGGTCGACCCCGATGCGCCCCTGCACAGCCTTCAAGCCTTTGCCCGCGCCTATCACGCCACCCTGCCGCTGACACCGCTAGAGCAAACGCTGTTCGCCCATCTCACCGCAGCGCGGATGCTGACCACGCTTGCCATAGCCTCGGCCCGCGCGGCGCGCTATCCTGACAATGCGCCCTATATTCTGCGCAACGTCCCCTCGGCCAGCGCGGGGTTGCGCGCCTTGCAGGGGCTTAACCTTTCAACGCTTTGGGGCTGACAGATGAAACGCGACGAGACGATGGTGAACGCCTATGTCCCCGGCCAAGGGAACCTGTCGCCGCAAGATCAGGCGCTTGTCGCCCGCCGCCAACGCCTGCTTGGCCCCGCTTACCGGCTGTTTTACGAAACCCCCGTGCATCTGGTGCGCGGCGAGGGGGTTTGGCTGTACGGGGCTGACGGCAAGGCTTACCTTGATTGCTACAACAACGTGGCAAGCTTAGGCCATTGCCACCCCCACGTCATCCAAGCCACCGCACGGCAAGCGGCCACCTACGCCAGCCACACCCGCTATCTGAACGAGGTGGTGCTGGATTGCGCCGAAAAGCTTCTCTCGCACTTCCCGCCCGAACTGTCGCAAGTGATGTTCACCTGCACAGGGTCCGAGGCGAATGATCTGGCCCTGCGCATCGCCTTTGCCCAAACGGGTGGCACGGGCGTGATCGTCACGCAAAACGCCTATCACGGGGTGACGCATACGGTGTCGGGCCTCTCACCCTCGCTGGGCGCAGGCGTGGCCTTGGGCCAACACGTGCGCACCATTCCAGCACCCGATCCAGCGCAGATGGCGGGCGATTTGGGGCAGGCTTTTGCCGCTTGCGTGCAAGGGGCCATCGACGACCTGCACCGCCACGGCATCCAACCCGCCGTGCTGATCGTGGATACGGTGTTTTCGTCAGACGGCGTCTTTGCCGACCCTGCGGGCTTCTTGCAACCCGCAGCCCAAACGATCCGCAACGCCGGTGGCCTGTTCATCGCCGATGAGGTTCAGCCCGGCTTTGGCCGCACCGGTGGGCATTGGTGGGGATTTGAACGCCACGGTCTGATCCCCGACATGGTCAGTTTGGGTAAACCCATGGGCAACGGCTACCCAGTCGCCGCCCTCGTGCTGCGCCCTGAAGTCTTGGCCGAGTTCGGCGCAAAAGGTCGCTACTTCAACACCTTCGGCGGCAACGCCGTAGCCTGCGCCACCGCCATCGCCGTGATGGAGGTGATTGAAGATGAAAACTTGCTGCACAACGCCGCCACCGTAGGTCAGCACATGGCCGAAGGCCTACGCGCCTTGGCCAAAACCCACGACAGCCTTGGCCCCCTGCGCGCCACGGGCCTGTTTCTAGGCCAAGACATCACCAACAACGGCGCGCCTGACGGGGCCGAGGCCGCGCGCGTGGTCAACGCTTTGCGCGATGCGGGGGTGCTGATTTCGGCCACCGGCCCCAAAGGCCACACCCTAAAAATCCGCCCCCCCCTGATCTTGCAAAAAGCGGAAGCCGACCTGTTCTTAACCAAGCTAGATCACGCGCTCAAACGCTGATCCCTTTCATATGTGCCCAAATATCCCCGGGGTCTAAGGGGGCGGGCCCCCTTTATCCCTCTGCCGCCTGTCGCAGCGCGCGGATATTTGCGCCGTAAGCCGCTGGATTGTCCGCCGACCCGCCCTTGAACACCGAAGACCCCGCCACCAGCGCATCCGCCCCCGCCGCAACCAAAGCGCGGGCATTGTCCAGCGTGACACCGCCGTCGATCTCGATATGGATCGGCCGTTCACCAATCATCGCGCGCAAGGCCGCGATCTTGTGCATCTGCGAGGGGATCAGCTTTTGCCCGCCAAAGCCGGGGTTCACCGTCATCACGCAAATCAGGTCGATGTCGTCCAGAAGATAGGGCACCGCTTCAATCCCTGTGCCGGGGTTAATCGCCAGCCCCGCCTTACACCCCAAGCCGCGAATGGCCTGCAAAGTGCGGTGAATATGCGGCCCGCTTTCCAGATGCGCTGTCAGAATATCGGCCCCTGACTTGGCAAACGCCTCTAAATAGGCATCGACCGGAGAGATCATCAAATGCACATCCATCACCCCCGCGATATGGCGGCGCAGGGCGGCGCACATGGCGGGGCCAAAGGTCAGGTTGGGCACGAAATGGCCATCCATCACATCAATATGCACCCAATCGCAGCCCTGCGCTTCAATCGCGCGGCACTCGGCGCCGAAATTGGCGAAATCGGCGGCAAGGATGGAAGGGGCGATCTTGACGGCACGCGAAAAGGTGGGGGTGCGAGAAAGGGTCATGGCGTTCTCCTCTGACGCGCCCCGTGTGCCGCAGCGCGCAGCGCCGGTCAAGGGCACCCAAGGGCGCATTGCGGTGCTGCGCGGAATATGATCAAATTCCCCCGCAACGCAGGAGGTCACGATGCAGGTCTTTATCAACGGCTTCGGGCGGATCGGCCGCTCTGTCCTGCGCGCGGCCGCGCAATCGCCCGCCACATGGCCGGGGCTGACGATTGCCGGCATCAACGACATCGCGGCGGCAGAGATGTGCGCCTACCTGTTCCAATACGATTCCGTCTTTGGCCCATGGCGCGGCACGGTCAGCCTGACCAGCGATGCGCTGGTGGTGAACGGCCAGCCCATCCCCTTGTACCGCACCCCCGACCTATCCGCCCTTGATCTGTCAGGCGTCGATGTGGTGCTAGAATGCACTGGCCGCGCCGACCGGATCGAGGTGGCAATGCAGGGCCTAACGGCGGGGGCCAAACGGGTGCTGATCTCTGGCCCCTCCAAAGCCGCCGATCTGACGGTGGTTTTGGGCGCGAATGACGCGGTGCTGAAAGACCAGCGCATCGTCTCCAACGCGTCGTGCACCACCAACGCGCTGGCCCCCTTGGTCAAACTGCTCAATGATACTTGGGGCGTGGTGACAGGGTCGATGACAACGATCCATTGCTACACCGGCAGCCAACCCACCACCGACGCCCCCGCCGCCGACTATGCCCGTTCGCGCGCGGCAGCGCTGTCGATGGTGCCCACCACCACCTCGGCCCAGCGCCTGCTCGACAGTGTGCTGCCCGAAATCGCCGGACGGATCGAGGGTTCCGCCGTGCGCGTGCCCACCGCTTCGGTGTCGGCCGTCGATCTGGCGGTGATGCTGAAAACCACCCCTACAGCCGCGCAAATCAATGAAACACTGCTCAAATCGGGCGGAGTCATCGGCACAACCAACGCGCCGCTGGTCTCATCAGACCTGCGCGCCAGACCTGAAAGCATCGTGATGGCCCTGCCCGAAACCCGTGTCACCAAGTTTGGCTTGGTGCGGGTTTTTGGCTGGTATGATAACGAATGGGGCTTTTCCAACCGTATGCTGGACGTTGCCCTGAAAATGGGCTGACCTGCCTTCCCCTTCCTTTGGGTAAAATTACTCTGGGGGGGATGGCCCCCCGCTTGGGCGCAGCGCTGGTTACATATACCCGCCCCAAGGCCCATGCCGCCCGCTGCCTTGCATATCCACCCGTTCAAACCCGTGTGCGCCAAAGAAATCGCGTTGCGCTTGAATCATGTTGGCGGTGCCGCGTCCGGTGCGCATCAGGTCAAACCATGACAGGCCAGCGGCCAGCGCAGGCAAGGGCAAGCCGTGCGCCGCCCCAAGCGACACAGCGTGGCGCAAGCCAACACAGGTGTGGCGCAACTGATCGGCAAAGAACGGGGCCAGCATCAGGCCGCGTGCAGGGTCTTCTTCCAGCGCGCGCGCCATATCCTCCAGCATCGAAGAGCGGATGATACACCCCGCCCGCCACACCCGCGCAATTGCGGGCAGCGGCAGATCCCAGCCGAACTCTTGCCCCGCCGCCACGATCAGCGCAAAGCCCTGCGCATAGCACAAGATCTTGCCCGCGATCATCGCCTGTTCCAACGTGGCAAGGCTAAGCGCCCCTTTGGGCAAAGGCTGCGGGGCTGCGCCAAAAAGCGCCTCGCCCTTGCGCCGCGCCTCTAACTGAGCCGACACGTTGCGCGCCATCACCGCGGCTTCAATCACCGGAATCGGGGCTGACAGCGTTTGCGCTTCGATCACGGTCCACCGGCCGGTGCCTTTTTGCCCCGCCTTGTCCAAGATCACATCCAGCATCGGGTGTGCTCCGTCTGTCGCCTTGGCCACCGCGGCTGAGATTTCCATCAGATAGCTTTGCAGCGCGCCCTTGTTCCACGTCTCAAACACCGCGCCGATCTCGGCGGCGGGCATCCCCAACCCATCGCGCATCACGCCGTAAATCTCGGCGATCATCTGCATGTCGGCGTATTCGATGCCGTTGTGCACCGCTTTCACAAAATGCCCCGCCCCACCCGGCCCCATCCAAGTGGCACAGTCTTCGCCCTGATACTTGGCCGATATCGCCCCCAGAATCGGTGCCACACGGTCCCAATCGGCCTTTTCGCCACCACCCATGATCGACGGGCCGTGCCGCGCCCCCTCTTCCCCGCCCGAAACGCCGATGCCCAAAAAGCGTGGGCCATGGGGTGCAGCTTGTGCCGCGCGGCGGTTGGTGTCGTGGAAATTGGCATTGCCCGCGTCGATGATCAGATCGTCAGCGTCCAGCAAAGGCCGCAGGGCTGCGATTTGTTCATCAACCGCAGGGCCAGCCGGCACCATAAGAATGATCGACCGAGGCCGTTCTATCGCCGCCACCAGACCAGCCAAACTCTCGGTGGGCACAATCTGCGCGGCCAAAGCGCCAGCTTCGGCGTAAAAGCTGCGGGTCACGGTGGTGGTGCGGTTCCAAACCGCAATCGCAAAGCCTTTTTCGGCGATGTTCAGCGCCAGCATGGCCCCCATCGTTCCCAGCCCGATCAGTCCGATATGCGGCTTTGTCATGCGTTTGGCCCCTGTGCGATTGCGTGCAATGATCTAAGGGCTGGTCTGGCACGGGAAGTAAAGCGCCGCCTTGCTTTAAAACAGCGCCGCGTTCCACCACAGATGCACCAAGATCGCCGCGCCATAGCCCAAGCCCACCGCCCAAGCCCAGCGCAGATGCGCGCCAAAGGTGTAAACCCCGCGCGCCTGCCCCATCAGCGCCACCCCCGCCGCTGACCCGATCGACAAGATCGACCCGCCCACCCCGCAGGTCAGCGTGATCAGTAGCCAGTGGCCTTGGCTCAACTGCGGGTCCATCGTCAAGACGGCGAACATCAGGGGTATGTTATCCACCACCGCCGACAAAGCGCCGATGATGATATTGGCGGCCATTGGCCCCAAACCGGTGTACAAAACTTGGCTGGCAAGCGCCAAATACCCCAGCACCCCCAAACCGCCCACGGCAAAGATGATGCCAAAGAAAAACAACAGCGTGTCCCATTCCACCCTTTGCACTTGGGCGAAACTGTCCAGCACCATATCCTCATCGCCCCGCCGCGCCCCTGTCAGGCGCAGGCCGTAAGCCAAGGCTTGCAGATAGCCCAAGCCCAGCATCATCCCCATCGCAGGCGGCAGGTTCAACGCGTTCTTGAACGCAACCGAGGTTGCAATCGTCGCCGCAAACAGCGCCACCACGGCCCACATCGCAGGCTTAGGGCGCACGCGGTCTTGCCCCTGAGCGGGCCTCCCCTTGGGCACGGCCCAAATCATGATCCCCGCAGGTACAGCCCAGTTGACGACCGAGGGGACAAACAGCGCAAAAAACTCAAAAAACCCCAGCTTGCCTTGCTGCCAGACCATCAAGGTCGTGATGTCGCCAAAGGGGCTAAACGCCCCTCCGGCATTGGCCGCCACCACAACCGACACGCAGGCGACGACGGCAAACTTTGGGCTGTCACGCCCCAAAGCCATCACCACAGCCCCCATGACCAAGGCGGTGGTAAGGTTGTCTAAGACGCCTGACAAAAAGAACGCCAAAACCCCCGTCAACGCGAAAAGCTGGCGATAGCTGAGCCCCGCGCGCACCAAAACCCCGCGCAAAGCATCAAAGGCGCGGCGTTCTTCCAGTGTGTTGACGTAGGTGACCGCCACGATCAGGAACAGAAATAACTCGCCGTATTCCTCGATCACGCCAAGGGCGGCGTCATGCGCTACCGCCGATTGGCCCGTGGCGCTAAAGGCCACCCCGATCAGCGCCCAGATCAAACCAGCGGCCATCAGCACCGGCTTTGACTTGGCCATGCCGGTGATTTCTTCAAGAATCACCAGCACATAGGCGACACAGAAGATACTCAGCGCACAAAGCCCCGCCCAATGTCCGCTAAAGTCCATCCAAGGCCCCCTTTTCGCGCACCATTGCGACACCAGTCCCCCAAAACGCCGATGCGCACCTTGCCAGCAAGCCGCCCGCCATGCAAACCTATCGTCCTAGTGCGGAGACGATGATGCAAACCCTGACCCCCGACGCCACGCGGCCCCACCAGCTTCCCCAACTCGCCCACGCCCGAAATCCGGGCATGGCGCTGGATTTGGACTGGGTGGCTTCGGTGCAAGCCAACACCTCGGCCATCGAACGGCGCTGCGCGACTTTGGGCGGGCGGCGGTCGGTGAAGAAAGACTATCAGGCGGCGTGGCTGTTAAAGGCGGTGTCGGTGATCGACCTGACCACCCTGTCAGGCGATGACACGGCAGGCCGCGTGGCGCGCCTGTGTGCCAAGGCCCGCCAACCCGTGCGGGCCGAAATGTTGGCGGCCTTGGGCCTGCCCAACCTGAAAGTCGGCGCGGTTTGTGTGTATCATGGCATGGTCGAAGCGGCGGTGGCGGGGCTGGAAGGTTCGGGCATTCCGGTCGCCGCCGTATCCACCGGCTTTCCCGCCGGCCTGTCGCCCTTCCCGCTGCGCATCGCCGAGATCGGCGCATCGGTGCGCGCGGGCGCTGCCGAGATCGACATCGTCATCTCGCGCCGCCATGTGCTGACGGGCAACTGGCAAGCCTTATACGACGAAACGCGCGAGATGCGGGCGGCCTGCGGCGATGCCCATATGAAAACCATCCTTGCCACGGGCGAGTTGGGCACCCTGCGCAACGTCGCCCGCGCCTCGCTGGTGTGCATGATGGCGGGGGCGGATTTCATCAAAACCTCGACCGGCAAGGAAACGGTCAACGCCACCCTGCCCGTGACCCTCACCATGCTGCGCGCCATTCGTGAGTTTGACGAACGCACAGGCTATAAGGTCGGCTACAAACCGGCGGGCGGCATTTCCAAGGCCAAAGACGCGCTGTTGTATCTGGCGCTGATGAAAGACGAATTGGGCTTGGCCTGGCTGCAACCCGACCTGTTTCGCTTCGGCGCCTCCTCGCTTTTGGGCGACATCGAACGCCAGTTGGAACATCACCTCACCGGCCGCTATTCGGCCGCCAACCGCCACGCGATGGGGTGATGATGCGCCAATCCCCACCGTCGCAGGGGCGCTGCCCCTCGGGCAAAGCCCTCACCCCGGGATATTTGGGCACATATGAAATCCGTTTTCATATGTGTAAAAATATCCCCGCCGGAGGCAAACCTTTGCCCCAAGCGCGCCTTTTGACATGGAGCCTTTCATGACCGTCCGCGATATCTTTGATACCATGTCCTACGGCCCCGCCCCCGAAAGCAATGCCGAGGCGCAGGCTTGGCTGGCCAAGCACAAGGGCCAGTTTGGCCATTGGATCGACGGGGCTTTTGCGGCAGCGGGTGAAACCTTTGCCACGCGCAACCCCGCCACGGGCGATGTGTTGGCCCTTGTCACGCAGGGAAGCTCTGCCGATGTCGACCGCGCCGTGGCGGCGGCCAAGCGCGCGCAGCCGAAATGGGCGAAGTTAAGCGGGCACCAGCGCGCGAAGTATCTGTATGCGCTGGCGCGGCTTGTGCAAAAACACGCCCGCCTGTTGGCCGTGCTGGAAACGATGGACAATGGCAAACCGATCCGCGAGGCGCGCGATATTGATGTGCCTTTGGTGGCGCGGCATTTTTACTATCACGCAGGCCTTGCACAGCTTTTGGCATCCGAACACCCCGGGATGCAGCCGCTTGGCGTTTGCGGCGCGGTCATTCCGTGGAACTTCCCCCTTCTGATGCTAGCGTGGAAAGTGGCCCCCGCTTTGGCTGCGGGCAACACCGTGGTGCTCAAGCCCGCCGAATACACCCCGCTGACCGCCCTTCTGTTTGCTGAAATCACCCGCGAGGCGGGGCTGCCCAAAGGCGTGCTCAACATCGTCACCGGCGATGGTGACACAGGTGCTGCCCTTGTCGCCCACCCCGACGTCGCCAAAATCGCCTTCACCGGTTCCACCAGCGTTGGCCGCAAAATCCGCGAGGCGACGGCGGGCACGGGCAAGGCGCTGACCTTGGAACTGGGGGGCAAAAGCCCCTACATCGTGTTTGACGATGCCGATCTTGACAGCGCTGTCGAAGGCTTGGTCGATGCCATCTGGTTCAACCAAGGCCAAGTCTGCTGTGCCGGTTCGCGCCTTTTGGTGCAAGAAGGTGTCGCCGACCGCTTCCATACCAAGCTTAAGCGCCGGATGGACGGTTTGCGCATGGGCGACCCGCTGGACAAGTGCATCGACGTGGGCGCGATTGTTGACCCCGTGCAACTGGCCACGATCACCGCCCTCGTTGACGGCTGCACAGAGGGCCAAATCTACCGCGCCGCCACGCCGGTCCCTGCGGGCTGCTATTATCCACCCACGCTGATCACCGGCCTGTCGGCGGCATCTGCGCTGATGCAAGAGGAAATCTTCGGGCCGGTTCTGGTCTCGATGACCTTCCGCACCCCGTCTGAGGCGGTGGAACTGGCCAATAACACCCGTTACGGGCTGGCAGCGTCGATCTGGACGGAAAACGTCAATCTGGCACTGGATATGGCCCCCAAGATCAAGGCCGGTGTGGTCTGGGTCAACGCCACCAACCTATTCGACGCCGCCGCAGGCTTTGGCGGCGTGCGCGAAAGCGGCTTTGGCCGTGAAGGCGGATGGGAGGGGCTTTTGGCTTACCTGACGCCCACAGCCAAGGCAAAACCGCTTGCGCAGATCAAACCCCTCGCCGAACCCGAAGCGCTTGTGGTCGAGGGCATCGACCGCACCGCCAAGCTGTTCATCGGCGGCAAGCAGGCGCGGCCTGATGGCGGCTATTCGCGCGCTGTCGTGTCGGGCCGTGGCAAACTGCTGGGCCAAGTGAGCCTTGGCAACCGCAAAGACATTCGCAACGCCGTCGAAGCCGCCCAAGCCGCCAAGGGCTGGGGCCGCACCACGGGGCACGCCCGCGCGCAAATCCTGTATTACATCGCCGAAAACATGTCAGCGCGCGCCGATGAATTCGCCGCACGCTTGCGCGATATGACGGGCAAGACCGGAGACGACGAGGTAGAAGCCGCCATCCAGCGCCTGTTCACCTATGCCGCTTGGGCTGACAAATACGAAGGCGCTGTCAAACCTGTGCCGATGCGCGGCGTGGCTTTGGCGATGAATGAACCTGTCGGCGTGATTGGCATCCTCTGCCCCGATGAGGCCCCGCTGTTGGGCCTGATCTCGCTTCTTGCACCCGCTGTGGCGATGGGCAACACCACGGTGCTGATCCCGTCAGAAGCCTTCCCCTTGGCCGCGACGGATTTTTATCAGGTGCTTGAAACCTCTGACCTGCCCGCCGGTGTGGTGAACATCGTCACGGGCAGCCACACGGACCTAGCCAAGCCCTTGGCGGGGCATATGGATGTCGAGGCGGTGTGGTCGTTCTCGTCCACGCCGCTGTCAACGCTGGTTGAAAAGGAAGCCGCCGCCAACCTTAAGCGCACTTGGGTCAACCATGCCCGCGCGCGCGATTGGCTGGGGGTTGAGGGCGAGGGGCGTGTGTTCCTGCGCCATGCCACGGCGGTGAAAACGGTTTGGGTGCCCTACGGCGAATAGAATACACGCCGCAGTTGCGTGATCTTTTGGCAAACTTGCCACAGGTGGTGGCTTGTTTGCGCTTGTGCGGGGCGAATCCCTTGACGCTTTGGCTTGGCCAAGGGAATGTTGCCCCAAAATTGCCATAAAGGATCAAATCCATGACTCTGCGCAGCCTTGCCGGAACAACCGCGCTTGTTCTTTCGCTGACACCCGCTGCCCTTCTGGCTGATGTGACCCCTGAAGACGTCTGGCAAGCATGGCAAAACGCCAGCACCGCCATGGGCACGACCGTGACCTCTGAAAGCGCCGTTCGGGATGGCGATGCATTGGTCGTGTCGAACGTGGCCCTAAGCGATAGCTCGGGCAGTGCCATCACGCTTGAAACGGTCACCTTCACCGACAACGGCGATGGCACCGTCACCGTGACGCTGCCTGACAGCTTTCCCATCAAATTGGTCATTCCAGCGACCGAAGGGGATGCCACATCGACGGCCAGTGACCTGACGATTGACATCAATATGCCCGGAACCACGATCACCGCTTCCGGCACGCCGGATGCCATGGTCTATGACGCGGATGCGCCGCGGATGGATTTGAAAGCTGATATCTCGGACAGCGCGTCCACCGGCACGGTCGAGGCCGAACTGACTGGCATTCAGATTCACCACACTGCGTCCAGTGCCGAGGCCGACAGCTATCAAGAAGACTTGTCCATCAAGTCCGCAGCGATCTCCGCCAAAGGGAAGGACACCGCAAACAGCACCGACTATGCTTTGACCGCCAAGATGGCAGATTTTTACAGCACCGTCGCCGTTTCGATGCCAAAAGGTTCTGCTGCCGACGCTTTCGAGGTGGCCTTAGCCAAAGGTATGACCATGACCAGCCAGTTTGGCATGGGGGCAAGCACCTTTGACTTTTCCGACACGGAAGCGGGTGCCGTGACCCAAGTGAACGTCAGCCTGAAAGATGGCATGGTCGATGTGGGTGCCGATGCAGGTAAGGTAAGCTATTACAACATATTCAACGGGCTATCGATCACAGCTGCGTCACCGGAGCTTCCGGTTCCCAATGCTGCGGTCAGCCTTGGGAAGTCCGAAATTCATGTGGTCTTCCCCGTTTTCAAATCGGACACCCCCGCCGATTTTACCTTTTTGTTCAATATGACCGATCTGTCGTTTGCCGAAGATATTTGGGCCATGATCGATCCAGGGGCTGCGTTCAAACATGATCCTGCGACGGTGATTGTTGACACCTACGGCCAAGTGACTTTGTCGCAAGATTTGACGGCGGATGCGGCGGCGGTGACTTCGATGGACCCGAATGCAGCGGGCCAGTTGAACGCGCTAGAGGTGCCCAACATCACCGTGAAAGCCGGTGGGGCAGACCTAACGGCGCAGGGCGGCTTTACATTTGACAACTCTGATACGACAACCTTTGCCGGCGTGCCCGCCCCCACCGGCAAGCTTGATATCAAGGCCACTGGCGTGAACGCGCTGATTGATGCTTTGGTTGCCATGGGTCTGGTGCCGCAAGACCAAGCCGACCAAGGCCGCATGATGCTGGCGATGTTTGCCAACTCCTCGGCCACGGCTGACGAGATGACCTCGACCCTTGAATTCAAGGACAAGCATTTCTTCGCCAACGGCCAGCAACTACAATAAGTTTACCAAATAGCAGGGCCGCGCCGTATTAGGGCGCGGCCCTTGCCTTGTCTGGCGGCACGCTTTCCCCCATATCTGCTGCAAAGGGGACCATTCATGCCGCATGATCTGAACCATTTGACCCAAGCCTTGCTTGCCGCCGCCAAATCTGCCGGGGCGGATGCCGCCGATGCGCTGGCCGTGTCGGGGCAGTCGCTGTCAATCGACATCCGCCAAGGCCAGTTGGAACAAGCCGAACGCGCCGAGGGGGTCGAGGTGGGCCTGCGCGTGATGGTGGGCCAGCGGCAGGCCTGTGTGTCGGCGTCTGACATATCGCCCGCCACTTTGGCGCGGTTGGCCGAACGTGCCGTGGCGATGGCGCGGGAAGCGCCTGCCGATGAAACGGTGGGCTTGGCGGACGCTGATCAGTTGGCGCAGGGATGGGATGTGGCAGCGCTGGAACTGTGCGATACGGGCAGCGAACCCAGCGCCAAAATGCTGGAATCCGATGCCCGCAGGGCAGAGGCTGCGGCCCTTGCGTCTGGCGGGATCACGCAAGTTGAAGCCTCTTCCTCGTGGTCGCGGCGGGGAATGCACTTGGCGACCAGCAACGGGTTTTCGGGCGGCTATGAACGCTCGTCCCACTCTGTTTCGGCGGTGGCCTTCACAGGGTCTGGCACGCAGATGGAACGCGATTGGGCCGCCGAAGGGCGCACCTTTGCCGCCGATATGCCCAGCCCCGAAAGCGTGGGCCAACGCGCGGCAGAGCGCACCTTGCTGCGGGCAGGCGCGGTCAAGCCGCCCACGGGCGCCTATCCGGTGCTGTTTGATGAACGCATCGCATCGTCTTTGGTCAGCCATATCCTGATGGCGGTGAACGGCGCTTCTATCGTGCGCGGCACCTCTTGGGCACGCGACAAGATGGGACAACAAATCTTGCCCAAGGGTATGTCGTTGACCGAAAACCCCCACCGCCCGCGCATCTCTGGTTCGCGCCCGTTTGATGGCGAGGGATTGCCCACCAAGCCCCGCGCCTTGATTGAAGACGGCATCCTGATGGGCTGGACACTGGATTTGGCCAGCGCGCGCAAGTTGGGGCTACAATCGACGGGCAATGCGGCGCGCGGCACGGGGTCGCCCCCGTCACCGTCAACCACCAACATTGACCTGACGCAGGGCAATGTTTCCCAAGCGGAATTGCTGGCCCAGATGGGCACGGGGCTGCTGATCACCTCGATGATCGGGTCGACCATCAACCCCACCACGGGCGATTACTCGCGCGGGGCTTCGGGCTTTTGGGTGGAAGGTGGGCAGATCGCCTATCCGGTCAACGAATGCACCGTGGCGGGGAACTTGGTGGATATGCTGTTGCGGATTACCCCCGCCAATGACGCGCAAGCGCATCATTCTA
This sequence comes from uncultured Rhodobacterales bacterium, assembly GCA_903873585.1. Taxonomy (GTDB): domain Bacteria; phylum Pseudomonadota; class Alphaproteobacteria; order Rhodobacterales; family Rhodobacteraceae; genus Stagnihabitans. The sequence continues at coordinate 8,304 of CAIQOV010000051.1, read as the reverse complement.
CCCGCGTGCCCAGCCTGCTGGTCGAGGGGTTGATGCTTGCCGGAGGCTGACCTTGCCCTGCTGATCGCAGCCGCCAAGATCGCGGGCAAAATCGCCCTGTCGCATTGGAAGGCCAGCCCGCAGGTGTGGGAAAAGCCTGACGGGCAAGGGCCGGTTTCCGCCGCTGATCTAGAGGTGAACGTGGCATTGGCTGCGTTTCTTCAGGCGGCGCGGCCAGCTTACGGCTGGCTGTCAGAGGAAACGCCCGACACGGCGCACCGCCTTTCGACGCCAGCGCAGTTCGTGCTTGACCCGATCGACGGTACCCGCAGCTTTTTGCAGGGCGACAGTGCCTTTTCCCACGCGCTGGCCGTGGTGCAAAACGGGCAGGTCACGGCGGGGGTTGTCTACTTGCCCGCGATGGATAAGCTTTATGCCGCCAGCGCGCAGGGGCCTGCCACGCTCAACGGCGTTGAAATCCGCGCCGCTGCCTCTGCCGCCTCTGCCCGCGCATTGACCGCGAAATCTACCCTTGCGCCGGAACATTGGCCCGGCGGCGTGCCCGACCTGAACCGCCACTTTCGCGCAGGCATGGCGTGGCGGATGTGTCTGGTGGCGGAAGGGGCGTTTGATGCGATGCTGACGCTGCGCCCCTCGTGGGAGTGGGATATCGCGGCGGGGGCTTTGATTGCCCAACGGGCGGGGGCGCGGGTCAGTGACAGGCACGGGCAGGATTTGCGCTTTAACGCCGCCGATCCGCGCAGCGCGGGGGTGGTGGCGGCAAGCCCTGACCTGCACGCCGATCTGGTCGCAAGGTTGGCCCCGAAATGAAAAAGGGCGCGGAGTGATCCGCGCCCTTTTCCTTATAATGTCAGAACCTTATGCCTTAGGCTTGCGCGGCGGCACGAAGCGCTTGGATGTATCACCCGCATCGCGCGGGGTGGCTGGCTTGGCGTAAGACTTGGGCGCATCGCCCCCCGCTGCGTGTGACTTGAAGCCACCCGAACGTGCCGGCTTGTCGCCAAAGCTTTTGGCCGCATAGGGCTTGGACGGGCGGCTATCGCCTTCGGCCTTGCCGCGCGCTTCATAGGTGCGTGGCTTGTCGCCGTAAGGGGCGCGGGCTGGTTTGCCTGCATCGGCACCGCCTGCGGCGTGGCTTTTATAGCCGCTCGCACGGGCTGGGCCACCTTCGGCAGCGCCTTGCGATTTGTAACCAGCCGAGCGCGGCTTGAAGCCCTCTTTCGCATCGCCGTAGGTTTTGCGCTCATAGGGCTTGGCGTCCCCTTCGGCGCGCTTCACGTAAGGCTTGCGCGGACCATCGGCCGACTTGCCCATATAGGGCGAGCGGGCTTCACGCGGCGCACCATCGGTGGGCAGCGGTGTCCATGTTTTGCGCGCACCGTCAGCGGCGGCGGGGCGTTCGGCACGCTCAGCGGGTTTGGCGTAAGCGGGCTTTGCACCGTAAGCGGGTTTTGCGCCGTAGGCAGGTTTTGCGCCGTAAGCGGGGCGGTCTGACGCAGGCTTGGCATAGGCGGGCTTTTCATAAGCCGGACGGTCTGCGGCGTGCTTGTCATAAGCCTTGCGCGGGGCCTTTTCGCTGTCTTTGGGATAGCCAGTGCGCGCCGCTTCTTGCGACTTCTTGGCCTTATCCTCAGCAGACCAACGGGGCTTTGCTTCAGTCAAGTCAGCCTGCGGGGCTTCTGGCGCGCCTTCTTCTACGACACGCGCGGGCTTGGCCGAGACATAGGCAGGTTTGTCGGCATAGCTGGGCTTTTCAGCATAGGCTGGCTTTTCACGCGCCACACGCGGGGCGCGGGTGGCGTATTCGCTTTCGGGCTTGGCCGCGCGGGGCGCACGTTCGGCACGTTCTGGGCGCACGGTCGAGGTAGAGCGCGGCTTGTCCAGATCGGCGGGGGCGTCGGTTAGCTTGGTCATCGCCAGATCGCGGTCAATCTGGGTGACAGCTTCAAAACGGCCCGCAAGGGTCGACAGGATTTGCACATAGGTGCGGTCGGTTTGCACGCGGATAGCACCGATGCCGTCTTTGGTGATGCCAGCGGCGTCACAGATCTTGGGCAACAACCACCGCGCTTCGGCGCGGTCTTGGTGGCCCACGGGCAGTTCGAACCAGACCGAGGGGCCAAATTCTGCCCTGTCGCGCGGCGCATAGGGGGCGGGCGGCGGCAAGTCGGCCGACAGCACTTCAGGGGCAGAGCGGCCTTCACGCCACAGGCGGATAAACGCTGCGGCGACATTGTCAGCGCCGTAGGTGGAGATCAGGTTTTGCGCCAGATCGGCCTCTTCACCGGGGGCTTCGGCCAAGGCGGGGTGATCTAGCAAGCGGGCGTCATCGCGCGATTGCACATCTTCGGCCGAGGGCGGCTTGATCCACTCGGCCACAACCTTAGCGCCTTGCAGCAGACGCTGGGCCTTTTTGAATTCGGCAGGGGCCACGATCAGCGCAGAAATACCCTTTTTGCCAGCCCGACCGGTACGGCCCGAGCGGTGCAGCAAGGTTTCCGACGAACCGGGCAGATCGGCGTGGATCACCAGTTCCAACCCCGGCAAGTCGATGCCGCGCGCGGCAACGTCGGTCGCCACGCAAACCCGTGCACGGCCATCGCGCAAGGCTTGCAGCGCGTGGGTGCGTTCGGTCTGTGACAACTCACCCGACAGGGCCACAGCCGACAGGCCACGGTTTGTCATACGCGCGAACAGGTGGTTCACATTGGCGCGGGTTTTGCAGAACACGATCGACGCGCGGGCTTCATGATAGCGCAGCAGGTTGAAGATCGCGTGTTCACGGTCGCGCACAGCGACCGAGATGCCTTGATATTCAATATCGGCGTGCTGGGTCTTGTCAGACTTCACTTCGATGCGCAGCGCGTTTTGCTGATAGGTGCGGGCCAGCGCTTCAATCTCACGCGGGACGGTGGCTGAAAACATCAGCGTGCGGCGTTCTGCAGGACAAGCGCCAAGGATAAAGGCCAAGTCTTCTTCGAAACCTAGGTCTAGCATTTCGTCGGCTTCGTCCAGCACCACGGCGCTGATCTGTTCCAGCTTCAGCGACCCGCGCTCGATATGGTCGCGCAAGCGGCCCGGGGTGCCCACAACCACATGCGCGCCACGGTCCAGCACGCGCTTTTCGGTGCGGTAATCCATGCCGCCCACGCAGGTGGCGATCTTGGCATTGGCGTTTTCGTACAGCCATTCAAACTCACGCGCCACTTGCAGCGCCAGTTCGCGGGTGGGGGCGATGATCAGGGCCGCGGGGACATCGGCATACAAAAGCTGATCGGAACCGGCCAGCAATTCAGGCGCAATCGCCAAGCCAAAGGCCACGGTCTTGCCCGAGCCGGTTTGGGCTGAGACCAAAAGGTCACGCCCGACCACATTCTCGGTCAGCATCGCGTCTTGAACGGGCGTCAAGGCTTCATAGCCTTTCGACGCCAAAGCCAGCGCCAAGGGCGCCGCAATGGAGGTATTTGTCATGTCTGTTCCCATAGGGGGGGGCAATTTGCCCGTGAAGTACCTTTGTGCGGCACCTCTATTCCCTATTGTGCACCGGCCTCCCCGCCGTCATGCACCCTGGAACCCTTGGGCCGACTGGGGGCGTCTAGTCCAAAAACGTCTGCTTGTATAGGTTTATTTGCAACCCTTGGTGGCGACTGTTCGCCAAGGCGCGCAACAGGGCTTGACGCCCACGCCCAGTTGCTGTTCCCGATGCTGCAATGCAGCTAGACGGATCCCGTCTTGCTTGCCTCTCTAACCCAAGGTTTTTCAAATGCCCCAACGTCTGCACCTTGTTTTTGGCGGAGAGTTGATCTCTCCGGAAAAGAACGTCTTTAAGGATACTGCCGCGCTGCATGTGGTGGGGATTTATCCGAATTACGAAACCGCCTATCTGGCATGGAAGGCCGAAGCGCAGCGCACGGTTGATAATGCGCATATGCGGTATTTCATCGCCAACCTGCATCGTTTGCGGCAAGAAGATGATCAGGGTTCGGCAACCGAGCCTATGACAAGCTAACTCAGCAAGGCACATGGGCTATCCACTTGGTCTGACCCTTTACAACTTGGCCGCGCGCCCTGCCGTTGATGCGGACGCGGGGCGTGTGGCGCGGCCTGCGGGGCTGGTGGTTTGGCTGCACGCAGGGGCGGGCGAGGGCTTGGCCGGTGTGGTGGAACTGGGCCGTCAATTGATCGAAGAGGATGGGGTTGGCGTGGTGCTGACCCTATCCGCAGCCCCCGCCTTGGCCGAGGCGCGGGCTTTAGGCTCGCAAGCGATCTTGCAGCTTGTACCGCATGACTTTCCCAATCTGACTCAGGCTTTTCTTGACCACTGGCGACCCGACCTTGGCATCTTTTCGGGCGGTGAGCTGCGCCCGACCCTGATTTACGAAGCCACCTTGCGCGCCTTGCCCCTGCTGTGGGTAGATGCCCGCGCCCCGCACCTGCCCGCTGATCGGGACGGATGGTTTCCTGGCCTGATCAAGGCGAGTTTAGCCCCGTTTCGCGCCGTCTTGGCCGTCGATGACACCGCCGCCCGCGCCCTGCGCAAAGCGGGGGTGGACGAAGAAAAGATGCACATTCTGGGGCGGATGGAAGAAGCCAGTGCTGCCCTGCCTCATGTCGAATCCGACCGCGCGGCCCTCGCCCAAACCCTCGCCACCCGCCCCGTTTGGCTGGCCGCCGATGTTGCCCCCGCCGAAGAAGCCGCCGTTATCGCCGCCCACCGCGAGGTGTTGCGCATGGCGCATCGCTTGTTGCTTATTCTGGTGCCCCAAGACCCCGCCCACAGCGAAGCCCTTGCCGCACGGCTAGAGACCGAAGAAGGCTGGCACGTCGCCAACCGTGGCCGCGATGAAGAGCCCCAAAACGAGACAGAGGTTTATATCATGGACGGCGGCACAGATTACGGCCTGTGCTACCGCTTGGCCCCTGTCACCTTTTTGGGCGGCAGTCTGGAAGGCGAAGGCTGCGCGCGCAACCCGATGGAGGCGGCGGCAATGGGGTCAGCCATTCTTTACGGGCCAAGGCCGGGCCATTACGCTGCGGCCTATGCGCGTTTGGGTGCTGCCCGCGCGGCGCGGATGGTGGGGTCGGGCAGCGATCTGGGCTTGGCCTTGGGCGATCTGCTGGCGCCTGACCGTGCGGCACGCCAAGCGCAGGCGGCGTGGATGATCACCTCGGAAGGGGCCGAGGTAACAGCCACAGTCTTGCAGATGGTGCGGGCTATTTTGGACGGGACAGACTGATGCGCGCACCGGGGTTTTGGATGAATGCGCCGGATAGGCCAGGGTTGGCCGCGCGGCTTTTGGCACCCTTGGGCTGGTCTTACGGCGCAGCAACAGCACGGCGCGTAGCACGGCCTGCGCTGTACCGCGCGCCAGTGCCAGTGATCTGCATTGGCAATCTGAACGTCGGCGGCACGGGCAAGACACCGACCGCCATCGCCTTGATCACGCGCCTGACCGCGCAGGGCCGCAAGGTGGCGGTGGTCAGCCGTGGCTATGGTGGCAGCCTTGCGGGGCCGGTGCAGGTGATCGAAGCGCAGCACTCTGCCGCCGAGGTGGGCGATGAACCGCTGCTGCTATCGGCCTTTGCGCCGACATTTGTCGGCCGCGACAGGGCGGGGGCGGCGCGATTGGCGGTGGCTTCGGGCGCGGATGTGATCGTGATGGATGACGGGTTTCAAAACCCCGATCTGGCCAAGGATCTGTCGATCCTTGTGGTCGATGCCGCACAAGGCTTTGGCAACGCCCGCTGCCTGCCCGCAGGCCCGCTGCGCGAACCTGTCAGCGCAGGGGTGAGGCGCGCCGATGTGGTGCTGTCTTTGGGCGATGCGGCGGCGCAGTCGGCTTTCAGCGCCCGCTGGCCTGACCTGCCACTTGCCCGCATGACAGGACACGTGGCCCCGCTGCACATGGGCATGAACTGGACAGGCGCGCGCGTGATCGCCTTTGCCGGCATCGGCAACCCCGCCCGCTTTTTCGCCACCCTGCGCGCCACGGGGGCCGAAGTGCTGCGCGAAGTGGCGCTGGACGATCACCAACCGCTGACCGAAGCGCTGATCAAACGGCTGGAACTGGAAGCCTTGGCGCGGGGTGCGCAACTGGTGACAACCGAAAAAGACGCCGTCCGCCTGCCCCGCCACTTTCGCACCCAAGTGCTGACCTTGGTGGTGCGCTTGCAGATAGCGGATTGGGGGCCGTTGGATGCGCGGTTGGCGGGGCTGTTTGGCCCTACCTGAACGATCCGCACGCTAGGCGGCGAGAAGGTTTCACACCCTCCAGACCTTGTGTGCGGGGGTTGGTCCTTGGTGAATGGGGGGATTGTGGGCAAGGGGCGGCGCGGCTTAGGGTTTGGGCTTAGGGCGGCGGGGGGTCAGGCGATGGATTGGCAAGCAGAGATTACGGCGGCAGCGGGGCGGATTGCGCCTTATCTGCGCATCACTCCGGTGATGGACGCGACCCTGCCCGCGGCGGGGCGGGTTGCGTTGAAGCTGGAAAACACTCAACACACCGGCAGTTTCAAAGCGCGGGGCGCGTTTAACACGCTGATCGCGGGGCCGGTGCCCAAGGCGGGGGTGGTGGCGGCGTCAGGCGGGAACCACGGGGCGGCGGTCGCTTATGCGGCGCAAACTTTGGGCTATCCGGCGAAGATCTTTGTTCCCGAATATGCGGGGCCAGCGAAGATCGCCCTGATCCGCGCTCAGGGGGCGGATTTGGAAGTGGTGCCGGGGGTTTACGCCGATGCCGCCGCGCGCGCAGAAGATTATGCGGCGCAGACGGGGGCGATGCAGATCCATCCTTATGACGCGCGCCCGACCTTGGCAGGGCAAGGCACCTTGATGCGCGAGTGGGAGGCGCAGGGGCTAGAGGCCGACACGGTTTTGATCGCCGTGGGCGGCGGCGGGTTGATTGCGGGGTCGCTGGCGTGGCTGGGCGGACGGCGCAAGGTGGTGGGGGTAGAGCCTGTCTTGGCCCCCACGCTGCACCGCGCCTTGACAGAGGGGCCAACGACACGGGTTGAGGTTTCGGGCATCGCCGCCAACGCGCTGGGGGCCAGCACGATCGGGCGGATGTGCTATGATCTGGCCAAGGCGCAGGGCACGGTTTCGGTTCTGGTCACCGACAAGGCCATAGCCGAGGCGCAAACCCTGCTGTGGCGCAGCTTGCGGCAATTGGTGGAACCGGCGGGGGCCACGGCGCTGGCAGCGCTGACATCAGGCGCTTATGTGCCTGAACCGGGCGAACGGGTGGCGGTTTTGATCTGTGGCGCTAATCCCGCGCCTGATCCTTTGGCCTAAGCGCCCATGTGATTGCAACAGACGCGCCCTGCGTCTAGAAGGCGCAAAACCTTTCAGCCGCAGGAGAGACCCATGTCCTACGCCGCCCTAGAATCCGCGATCACCCTTGCTTGGGAGACCCGCGACGGCATTTCCCCCGCGACCAAAGGGGAAACCCGCGACGCCATAGAAGCCACGCTTCAGGCGCTGGACACAGGCGCTTTGCGGGTGGCCGAAAAGCGGGGCGCAGATTGGCACGTGAACCAATGGGCCAAGAAGGCGGTGCTGCTGTCATTCCGGCTGAACGACATGGGCGTGATCGGCGGCGGCAACGGGGCTGCGACGTGGTGGGACAAGGTACCTTCGAAGTTCGACGGCTGGGGCGAAAGCCAGTGGCGCACCGCAGGCTTTCGCGCCGTGCCCGGATCAATCGTGCGGCGGTCAGCCTTTATCGGGCGCAATGTAGTCTTGATGCCGTCGTTTGTGAACGTCGGGGCCTTTGTGGACGAGGGGTCCATGGTCGACGGCTGGGCCACGGTGGGGTCTTGCGCGCAGATCGGCAAGAATGTGCACCTGTCGGGCGGCGTGGGCATTGGCGGCGTGCTGGAACCGATGCAGGCGGGGCCGACGATCATTGAAGACGACTGCTTTATCGGCGCGCGGTCCGAAGTGGTGGAAGGCTGCATTGTGCGCCAAGGATCGGTTCTGGGCATGGGCGTTTTCATCGGCCAATCCACCAAGATCGTTGACCGTGAAACCGGCGCTGTCATGTACGGCGAGGTTCCCGCAGGATCGGTTGTGGTCGCAGGGTCGATGCCGTCTAAGGGCGGGATCAACCTGTACTGCGCGGTCATCGTGAAGAAGGTTGATGCGCAGACACGGTCCAAAACCTCTATCAACGAATTGCTGCGCGACTGATAAACCCGCCACAGAGACTGTGGCCGAAAGGGGCCGGAATGACCGAGAACGAAGACACGGGCAGCGATGAAAGCGGTGCGGGCAAATCCAAACGCCCGCAGCAAGTGTTCACCTTG
>CAIQOV010000050.1 GCA_903873585.1 uncultured Rhodobacterales bacterium | reverse complement strand
TCCGTCCAGCGACGGCGGCGACCGGTATCCGAAACCGACAAAATCTGAATGCGGGGGGTGTCTTCGTGTGCGTCCATAAGGACACTCGATAACCCATCAAGAGAAAACCTCTCAAGACGGCCCTCGGCGGATGTTTACGCTGCGCGGTGCGGTGGCGACTTTGGGCCTGCTGGTGATTGCGGCGCGCAGCCCCGGTGGGTTGCATTTGCTGCCCCATGGGCCGGACCGCCGCTTCCTTATTCTGCGCACGATAGGCGAGGTGACGGCCACCGTCACCTTCTTGGTGGCGCTGCAACATATGCCCTTGGCCAACCTGTCAGCCATCATGCAGTCGCTGCCGTTGGCCGTGACTTTGGCTGCGGCGGTGCTGCTGAAAATGCCGATTGGCTGGCGACGGTTGGCTGCGATTGTTGTGGGTTTTGCGGGCGTGATGCTGATCATCCGCCCCGGCGCTGCGGATTTTGACCGTTGGTCTGTGCTGGGCCTTGCCTCGGTCATTTGCGTGGTGCTGCGCGATCTTTCGACGCGCTATTTTTCCAGTGATTTGCCTTCAACCACGGGGGCGATTTGGGCCTCGGTTGCGGTGACATTGATGGGCGGCTTGGGCGTGGTAAATGAAGGCTGGCATCCGCTGACGCTGCAAGGCGTGGGGCAAACCAGTGCCGCCGCTGGGTTCTTGATTGTGGGCTATCTGGCCGCGATCAAGGTGATGCGGGTTGGCGATTTGGCGGTGGTGGCACCTTTCCGCTACACCTCGTTGCTGTTCGCGATCCTGCTGGGCTGGGCGCGGTTTGGCACGCTGCCAGATCATCTAACGTTGATCGGTGGGGCGGTTGTTGTGGCATCAGGCGTGTATATGTTGATGCACGAACGCAGCCGCTAGGGCACGGCTGCGGCGAATGGCTTGAAATGACCCCGCTTTGCCCCTATGCCGCTGGGGCGATGAAGGCGCGGCCAAAGGAAAGTGAACTCTGCCATGACCACGCTGTCTGTTGTCATCCCCGCTAGAAACGAGGGCGAGAATATCGCAGCCCTTGTGCGCGCGATTGATACGGCGTTGCAGGCACATCAGCCTTTTGAAATCATTGTGGTGGATGACGGTTCAACCGACGACACCGCAGCCCGCGTGCGTGCGATTGGGCTGCCCCATGTGCGCCTGTTGCGGCATCCTACATCCGCCGGCCAAAGTGCCGCTGTGCATTCAGGCGTTCTGGCGGCGCGCGCGCCGTTGATCTGCACGCTAGACGGTGACGGGCAAAACCCGCCCGAAGAATTGCCCCGTTTGATTGCGCCATTGCTGGCGGATACCACGGGGCGGGTTGGCCTTGTGGCGGGCCAAAGGGTCAAGCGACAGGATACTTGGTCAAAGAAACTGGCCTCGCGCCTTGCCAACGCTTTGCGCGGGTGGATGCTGCAAGACGGCACGCGCGACACGGGCTGCGGCCTAAAGGCATTTCGCCGCGATGCGTTCCTAGCGCTGCCCTATTTCAACCATATGCACCGCTATCTTCCCGCGCTGTTTGCCCGCGATGGCTGGCAGGTGGCCCATGTCGATGTCAGCCACCGGTCGCGTGGGGCTGGGGCGTCGAACTACTCTAACCTGCAGCGGGCTTTGGTGGGGGCTGTTGACCTGCTGGGCGTGGCTTGGCTGCTGCGCCGCCGCAAAAAGGCCAAGCCTTTGCCCGAGGATGAAAATGTATAACCTGTTGAAAATGATAGGCGATGTGAACCCGCTGGATGCGCTGTGGTTGACTGTCGGGGTCTTGGGCCAGTTGATGTTCACCGCACGCTTTTTGGTGCAGTGGTGGGCATCGGAAAAGGCGGGGCGGTCGGTAGTGCCGGTGACGTTTTGGTATTTCTCGATCTTGGGCAGCTTGATCGTGCTGGCCTACGGCATCCACAAGCTGGAACCCGTCATCATCATCGGCCAACTGCCCGGCACGGTGATTTATGCCCGCAACCTGTGGCTGATCCGCAAAGCCGCCGCATGAGGGCAATCGCCGCCCTTGCCTTGGCCGTTTTGGCCGCAAGCTGGCTGTTTGCCGCCTATCCAAACCTCGACATCGCCACATCGGGCCTGTTTTACGATGGCACAACCTTCCCCATAGCCACCAACCCTTGGGTCAACGGCCTGCGCAACGCGCTGATCTGGGCCGAGGATGGGGGTTTTGTGCTGGTTCTGATCGCGTGGCTGGCCAGCCGCAAAGGCCCAATCCTAAACCTACCCGCCCGCGCTTGGGCCTTTCAGGCGCTGGTCTTCCTGTTGGGGCCGGGGCTGATTGTGAACGGGCTGCTTAAGCGCCAATGGGGCAGGGCGCGGCCGTTTATGACGCAAGATTTCGGCGGAAACGCGCAGTTCAGCACGGCGTGGCAGGTCGCCGACCAATGCGCGCGCAACTGCTCTTTCGTGTCGGGTGAAGCGGCGGGGGCGACCGCTTTGGCGATTTCAATCTGCATGGTGGTGCGCGCGAACCGCCATCTGATGCCCCCGCTGGTCTACCAAATGGGGGTGGGCGTTGCCCTGCTACTGCCCTTGGTGACGGCATGGCAGCGCATGGCGGCGGGGCGGCATTATCTGTCGGATGTGGTTTTGGGTACGCTGCTTGTGGCCCTACTGGCGGCCTTGCTGCATTGGCTTTTGGCCCCCAAGGCCACGCTCAAGCGCTGTTGACTTCCCAAGCGATTCCCCCTATCAGCCGCCTACCTTAGCCACGGGTCCGCCTTTGGTTGGGGTAAGACATTGGAACTGGTCATGATCCGGGTGAAAACCCCGATCCTCTGGAATTCCACCGCACCGCACCCACCTTTGGGCGCGACTGCGGTTTTGGCATTTTGCGATAGGCGCAAAATACCGTGTCGAGAAGTGGCGCACCAAGTCTTGGTGCGAGTATTGACAGAGCAACACGAGGAACGTGCATGCCGACTATTCAACAGCTGATCCGCAAACCGCGGGAGGCACCAGTTCGCAAGTCCAAGTCGCAACACTTGGAATCCTGCCCCCAAAAGCGCGGTGTTTGCACCCGCGTTTACACCACCACCCCGAAGAAGCCGAACTCGGCTATGCGGAAAGTCGCCAAAGTGCGTCTGACCAACAGCTTCGAAGTGATCTGCTACATTCCGGGTGAAAAGCACAACCTTCAGGAACACTCTGTGGTTCTGATCCGTGGCGGTCGTATCAAAGACTTGCCGGGTGTGCGCTATCACATCCTTCGCGGCGTTCTGGATACCCAGGGCGTCAAAGAACGTCGTCAGCGCCGTTCGAAGTATGGCGCTAAGCGTCCGAAGTGAGGAGATAGAGAATGTCCCGTCGTCACGCCGCTGAGAAGCGCGAAATTCTGCCCGACGCCAAGTATGGTGATCGGGTTTTGTCGAAGTTCATGAACAACCTGATGCTGGATGGCAAAAAGTCCGTCGCAGAATCGATCGTTTATGGGGCTCTTGACCGCGTTCAGTCTCGTCTGAAGCGCGAACCCGTCCAAGCTTTCCATGAAGCGCTGGACAATGTGAAACCCTCCGTCGAAGTGCGCTCGCGCCGCGTCGGTGGTGCAACCTACCAAGTTCCGGTCGAAGTTCGCACCGAACGCCGCGAGGCGCTTGCGATCCGTTGGCTGATCATCGCGGCGCGCAAGCGCAACGAAAACACCATGGAAGAACGTCTGGCTGCTGAACTGTCTGACGCGGTGAACAACCGTGGCACGGCTGTGAAGAAGCGCGAAGACACCCACAAAATGGCCGACGCAAACAAAGCGTTCAGCCACTATCGCTGGTAAGAGGTTAGTATGGCACGCGAATATGCGCTGAACCGATACCGGAATTTCGGGATCATTGCTCACATCGACGCGGGTAAAACCACGACGACGGAACGGATCCTGTATTACACCGGCAAAACCCACAAGATCGGGGAAGTCCATGATGGCGCAGCCACAATGGACTGGATGGAGCAAGAGCAAGAGCGTGGCATCACAATCACCTCTGCCGCTACCACCACGTTCTGGCAGCGCCAGATCGATTCGAACGACACCGCGTCAGACGACAAGTACCGCTTCAACATCATCGACACCCCCGGCCACGTTGACTTCACCATTGAAGTTGAACGTTCGCTGGCGGTGCTCGACGGTGCTGTGGTGCTGCTTGACGGCAACGCCGGTGTGGAACCGCAAACTGAAACTGTGTGGCGTCAGGCTGACCGCTACAAAGTTCCGCGGATCGTGTTCGTTAACAAAATGGACAAGACCGGCGCGGATTTCTACAACTGCGTCAAGATGATCAAGGACCGCACCGGCGCCAACCCGCTGCCGATCCAACTGCCCATCGGCGCAGAAGACAAGCTGGAAGGCATCATCGACCTGATCACCATGGAAGAATGGGTTTATCAGGGCGAAGATCTGGGTGCATCTTGGGTGCGTCAGCCGATCCGCGCGAACCTTAAGGACCAGGCCGACGAATGGCGCCTGAACCTGCTGGAAACCGCTGTCGGCCAAGACGACGAAGCGATGGAAGCCTATCTGGAAGGCGTTGAGCCTGACGAAGCCACGCTGCGCAAGCTGATCCGCAAGGGCACGCTGGCGATCGACTTCATCCCGATCTTGGCTGGTTCTGCCTTTAAGAACAAAGGTGTGCAGCCCATGCTGAACGCCGTGATCGACTTCTTGCCCGATCCGTTGGACGTGCCCGCCTACATGGGTTTCGCCCCCGGTGACGAGACTGAAACACGCAACATCTCGCGTTCGGCCGATGATGACCAACCCTTCTCGGGTCTGGCCTTCAAGATCATGAACGACCCCTTCATGGGCACCTTGACCTTTACCCGCATCTATTCGGGTCAGGTCAAAAAAGGCGACCAGATCTTCAATGCGACCAAAGGCCGCAAAGAACGCATCGGCCGCATGGTGATGATGCACGCCAACAAGCAAGAAGAAATCGGCGAAGCTTTTGCCGGCGATATCATGGCCTTGGCGGGTCTGAAAGAAACCACAACCGGCGACACCCTGTGCGATCAGGCTAAGCCCGTTGTTCTGGAAACGATGACCTTCCCGACACCCGTGATCGAGATTGCCGTCGAACCCAAGACCAAAGCCGACCAAGAAAAGATGGGCATCGCTTTGGCCCGTCTGGCTGCTGAAGATCCGTCCTTCCGCGTGGAAACTGACATCGAATCCGGTCAGACCATCATGAAAGGCATGGGCGAACTTCACCTCGACATCCTCGTCGACCGTATGCGTCGCGAATTCAAGGTCGAGGCGAATATCGGTGCGCCGCAGGTGGCTTACCGCGAAACGATCTCTCGTGAAGCGGAAATAGACTACACCCACAAGAAGCAAACCGGCGGCACGGGTCAATTCGCGCGTATCAAGCTGGTGATCTCGCCGACAGAACCGGGTGTGGGCTATTCGTTCGAATCCAAGATCGTTGGTGGTGCGGTTCCCAAGGAATACATCCCCGGCGTCGAAAAGGGCATCAAGTCCGTGATGGACTCGGGCCCCTTGGCAGGCTTCCCGGTGATCGACTTCAAAGTTGCGCTGATCGACGGCGCTTACCACGATGTTGACTCCTCGGTTCTGGCTTTCGAAATCGCGGCACGTGCCGGGATGCGTGAAGGTCTGAAAAAGGCCGGTGCTAAGCTGTTGGAACCGATCATGAAAGTCGAAGTTGTGACGCCGGAAGAATTCACCGGCGGCGTCATCGGCGACTTGACCTCGCGTCGGGGCATGATCAACGGCCAAGACAGCCGCGGCAACGCGAACGTGATCGCGGCCATGGTGCCCTTGGCCAATATGTTCGGCTACATCAACACTCTGCGCTCGATGACCTCGGGACGGGCTGTGTTCTCGATGTCGTTCGACCATTATGACGCCGTGCCGCAGAATATCTCGGACGAAATCCAGAAGAAATTCGCTTGATAACAGCGGTGCGTGGGCAACCACGCACCCTACCCCACGTAGGGTGCGTGATTTCACGCACCGCCACCGAAATGAGGAGCAACCCAAATGGGTAAGGCAAAGTTTGAACGGAACAAACCGCACGTTAACATCGGCACGATTGGCCACGTTGACCACGGCAAAACCACGCTGACCGCGGCGATCACGAAGTATTTCGGCGAATTCCGCGCCTATGACCAAATCGACGGCGCGCCGGAAGAGCGGGCGCGTGGTATCACGATCTCGACC
>CAIQOV010000049.1 GCA_903873585.1 uncultured Rhodobacterales bacterium | reverse complement strand
TCAGAATTTCCTACAACACCAGCAAGCCTAAACCCGCCACCGCCGCAACCTCCCCGCTTCCACCGCCTTCAAGCAACGTCCGCGTTTCGGTGAGGCCGTATCTAGGCAAACTCACATTTACCCGCAAGAGGAAAAAACACCCAGCGTCGCATTTTCTTCGCAAATCCCGATTTTTCAGCGAAATCTTAGGGTTGGCGGAATATTTACCAAGTGGTCAGGGGTTTTTGCGCAACATAATTTCGCAGTTTTGCTACGCAAGGCAAAGGAATCACGCGCTTACGCGCCGTTTCAGAACAAAGCGGGCCGCGCGTGCAGCGAGAAGGGCGAAAAGAATCCCCGCGTAGGTCAAAACCTCGGCGGTATAGACCTTACCCACCATCAAAAAGTGCACGGTTGCCAGAATCGTTGCCGGATAGGCCAGCTGGTGCAGGCGATTCCAGCCCTTTGCGCCCATCCTTCGGATCGAGGCGGTGTTCGACGTCACAGCCAAGGGCACCAGCAACACCAGCGCTGACATTCCCACCACAATATACCAGCGTTTCACCAAGTCGGGCAGGATCTGCCCCCAGCGCAGCCCCATGTCGATTGTCACCCAAGCCAGTAGATGCAGGCAGACATAGGCAAAGGCCACAAGCCCCAGTTGCCGACGAAACCGCATCAGGTTTAGGCCAACCCAGCGCAATGGGGTCACGCATAGGGTGGCGATCAGCAGGCGCAGGGCCCAAAGGCCCAAGCCCCATTCAATCGCGCGTACCGGATCAATGCCGATTGTGCCGTTTAGGGTTTGATAGGTCATCCACGCCACAGGCAGAGCGCCTGCTATATAGACGACCCAAGTTGGCACTTTACGCAGGGCGCGGTTCAGCATCAGTAATTCGCTGCCAGATCCATACCGGCATACAGGCTGGCCACGTCGTCACCATAGCCGTTGAACATCAGCGTATCTTGCCGCCCTGCCAATATGCCAGCCCCTATGCGGCGCTCTGACGCTTGGCTCCACCTTGGGTGATCGACCTGCGGGTTCACGTTGGCATAAAAGCCATATTCCTGCGGGGCCATCTTGTTCCATGTGCTGGCAGGCTGCGTATCGGTCAGCGAGATACGGACAATCGCTTTGATATTCTTGAAGCCGTACTTCCACGGCACCACCAAGCGGATCGGCGCGCCGTTCTGGTTGGGCAGGGGTTGACCGTAAAGGCCGGTGGCGATCAAGGTCAGGGGGTGCATCGCCTCATCCAGACGCAAGCCTTCGACATAGGGCCAGTCGAGGATGTTGTTTTGCTGCCCCGGCATTTCCTCGGGCCGGACCAAGGTTTCAAAGGCCACATACTTCGCACCCGCTTGCACGCCCAACTTGTTCAGCAGCGACGACAGTTGAAAGCCCTGCCACGGTATGATCATTGACCACGCTTCCACACAGCGGAAGCGGTAGATGCGCTCTTCCATCGTCATGCCGCTGATCAGATCACCCAGATCATAGGTGCCGGGCTTGTCGACTAGGCCGTCAACCTGCACCGTCCACGGGTGGGTCGTAAGCGTTCCGGCATAAGCGGCGGGGTCTTCCTTGGCGGTGCCGAATTCGTAATAGTTGTTGTAGCCCGCGATTTCTTCGAACGTGTTGGGGGCATCATCGGTGGAATAGGGGCTTTTGCCCAAGGCAGGAGAGGCCAACAGCGCCGCCCCACCCGACATAATCTGGCGGCGGTTCAAGAACAGCGCCTGTGGCGTTACATCCGACCAGCGCAGTTTGGTTTTGAAGGTCATCTTCCGCTCCTGTCTTGTTGCCCATGTAAGATGAAGCAAAACGGCGAAAAGACAAAATCATCTTGTCTCACACCTGCGTCAGCGGGCTGAAACAGTCGTTAACACGGGTTAGCGGTGCGCTTTATGGCCAGCACCTTTCAGCAGCCAAGTCAGGATGGGCATCGTCAACAGCGTACTGGCCACCGCCATCAGCAGCAGGGCGGTAAAGGTCGCGGCGGATATGATGCCCTTTTCCAACAAGATATTGGCGAAGATGATCATGATCAGCGCTTTGGTCTGCAACAGCCAGCCGATCGCCCAAGTGTCGGTGCGCCGCCAGCCCAAGATACGGCCCGCGATATGCACGCCCACCAGTTTGCCCACCACAGCCGCCGCCAGCAAAACGCCAGCGGCGACGAAAACCATCGGGCCACCCAGATCCCAATTGGTGCGCAGGCCGGTCGATAGGAAGTAGACGGGCATCAGCGCGACCAGAACAGCAGCGTGAAAATCATCGACCTTCTTATGGTCAAACCAGCGCGCCTCTAGCACGGCACCTGACAGGAAGGCCCCGACCATAAAATGCAATCCAGCCCAGTCAGCGATAAAGGCATTCGCTGCCAGCCAGATCAGGCCGACATACCACCGATCAGACTCGCGCAGACGGGGGATCAGCCAGCGCATGGCAAGGGCGGCAATCGGGAAGATCACGAAATAGCCCAGTTGCATCCCGAAGCGGTGCCAATCCAGCAAGATCAGCGCCATGACACCCCAAATCGCCACATCGTCCAAACTGGCATAGCGCAGAATGCGTTGGCCCAAGGGTTGGCGCAGCAATCCCAACTGGCCCAGAAATAGCAGCAAGATCGGCAGGGCCGTGACTGCGCAGGCCATGCCTATGCCCAGCACCGTCTGCCAAACCTGCCCTTTATCGCCCACCCATCCCGACGATTGCACCATGCCCCATGCCACCAGAGCGCCGAAAACCAGCGGCACCACCAAAGCAAATCCCGCCGCAACCGAGGTTTCGCGGCGTTTGTTCCACGCGTCGGTCACGTCTAATTCTAGGCCTGCGACAAAAACGAACAGGATCACGGCCCATTGGGCCACGGCATTGATGCCAGCAATCACGTCAGGGCGGAAAAGGCCGTTGTAAATATCAGGCGACCAAGCGCCCAAAACACCGGGGCCAAGCAGAACGCCCGCAATGATTTGCACCACAACCAAGGGAAGAATAACCGTACCACCCAATGCGCGCCAAACAGCCCATGGCAGGGCAAAAATGACGAACATGGCTAAAAGCAGATTTTCACTGATCGACATTTGCAATGCACCTCACCTAAGACCCAATATCAGGCAAAGCTTTGCAAAGTCAAAAGGGCAAATGCCCCCGCCACCTTACCCAAGCCACAAAAAAGCCCGCCCCTGCGATGAGGGGCGGGCCAAAACGCGTTAGCCGTTACATTACATGGGCGGCAGAATAACCGAGTCGATCACAAGAATGACGCCGTTCGACGCAACGATATCCGCGGTCGAGATCACAGCACCATTCACCTTGGCCCCACCATCCAGCGTGATGGTCACTTCGGCACCATTCACGGTCTTGGCCTTAAGGCCTTCGGTCAGGTCGCTCGACATCACTTTGCCCGGCAGCACGTGATAGGTCAGGATTGCGACCAGCTTATCCTTGTTTTCCGGCTTCAGCAGGTCTTCGACCGTGCCAGCGGGCAAGGCTGCAAAGGCAGCGTCGGTCGGGGCGAAAACGGTGAAGGGGCCAGCGCCCTTCAGGGTATCCACCAGACCAGCCGCCGTTAGCGCGGCGGTCAGCGTGGTGAAGTTGCCAGCAGCAACGGCGGTGTCAACAATATCCTTGTCTTGCGCAAAGGCCGGGGCAGACAGGAACGATGCAGCGACGGTCAGGGCGAGGAAAGTTCTGCGGATCATATGAAAGACTCCATTCTGGTTTTGCCGTTGTTCGGCATATTCAGAACGCATCAGCACCGCCCTTAGATCAGTGTGAAATTCGCGTGATCGGGGCTTGCACAGAAGGTCAGTCTGACAGGATGGCCGTTTGGCACCCCCTATCACGGTTGGTTGATCTGGCGTGATCAAACCAAATCAAAAAGGGGGCCGAAGCCCCCCTTTTTAGTGCACCACAACCGAGGCCGGTCTTTCGCGCGCTGACGGCACAATACGGTCGCCAATCACCAAGCCATCCATTCCGGCTGACACCACAACCGTGCTGCCATCCAGCACATCGCCCGCCAGCAGCATCTGCGCCAACTGGTCTTGCAGGTTGCGCTGGATCACCCGTTTCAAGGGCCGCGCGCCGTACACCGGATCATAGCCTTCGTCAGCCAGCCAAGCCTTCGCGGCGCTGTCCAGCTCCAAGGTAATCTTGCGCCCTGCAAGCCGCGCTTCCAGCTTGCGCAACTGGATTTCAACAATCGCGCCCATATCGTCGCGGGCCAGACGTTCGAAGATGATCGTCTCGTCCAGACGGTTCAGGAATTCGGGGCGGAAATGGGCGCGCACGGCGTCCATCACCTCGGCCCGCGCATGGGTCGGGTCGGCCCCTTCGGGCAATTGGCTTAGCGCATAGGCCCCAAGGTTTGACGTGAGAATGATCAGCGTTTGCTTAAAGTTGACCGTGCGGCCCTGACCATCGGTCAGCACCCCATCGTCCAGCACCTGAAGCAACACGTTGAACACGTCGGGGTGGGCCTTTTCGACCTCGTCAAACAGCACAACCTGATAGGGCCTTCGCCGCACGGCTTCGGTCAGAACCCCGCCCTCGTCATAGCCGACATACCCCGGAGGCGCGCCGATCAAGCGGCTGACGGCGTGCTTTTCCATGAACTCGCTCATGTCGATGCGCACCATGGCACTGTCATCATCAAACAGATACTCGGCCAAGGCCTTGGTCAGTTCGGTTTTGCCCACGCCGGTTGGCCCAAGGAATAGGAACGACCCCAAGGGCCGCCCCTCATCGTTCAACCCCGCCCGCGCACGGCGCACGGCATTGGCGACAGCGGTGACAGCGGCGCGCTGGCCCACGACCCGCTCGCCCAGCTTGTCTTCCATCGCCAGCAGCTTTTCGCGTTCACCTTCCAGCATCCGCGAAACGGGAATACCCGTCCAGCGTTCGACCACTTCAGCGATCTGCTCTGGTCGCACCGCTTCCGATACTAGGGCCAAGCCTTCGCGGGCTTCGGCTTCCACCAACTGCTTTTCCAGCGCGGGCAGCGTGCCATATTGCAACTCGCCCGCCTTGGCAAAATCGCCATCGCGCTTGGCCACTTCCAGTTCCGCGCGGCCACGATCAAGCTGCTCTTTCAGATCACGCGCCTTTTCAAGGCTGTCGCGTTCCATCTGCCATTTGGCCGTCATGCCTGCCGATTGCTGCAACAGGTCGGACAGTTCTTTTTCCAACCGCTCCAGCCGATCTTTGCTGGCGGCGTCGTCTTCTTTCTTCAACGCCTCTGCCTCGATCTGCAATTGCAGGATCTGGCGATCTAGCGCATCCAACTCTTCGGGCTTTGAATCCACCTCCATCCGCAGGCGGCTGGCGGCTTCGTCCATCAGGTCAATCGCCTTGTCGGGCAGGAAGCGGTCGGTGATGTAGCGGTGGCTAAGGGTGGCGGCCGCAACCAAGGCCGCATCGGCAATGCGCACACCGTGGTGCAGTTCGTACTTTTCCTTAATGCCGCGCAGGATGCTGATCGTATCCTCCACCGTCGGTTCGTTCACCATCACAGGCTGAAACCGCCGCGCAAGGGCTGCGTCTTTTTCAACATACTTGCGATATTCATCCAGCGTGGTCGCGCCCACGCAGTGCAAATCGCCCCGCGCCAAAGCGGGTTTGATCAGGTTGGCGGCATCCATCGCGCCATCCGATTTGCCAGCGCCCACCAGCGTATGCATTTCGTCGATGAACAAAATGATGTCGCCTTCCGCACTGGTCACTTCGTTGAGCACAGCTTTCAGACGCTCTTCAAACTCACCCCGATATTTCGACCCCGCGATAAGCGAGCCCATATCCAGCGCCATCAGCTTTTTGTTGCGCAACGATTCCGGCACATCGCCGTTCACGATGCGCAGCGCCAAGCCTTCGGCGATGGCGGTCTTGCCCACACCGGGTTCGCCGATCAGCACGGGGTTGTTCTTGGTGCGGCGCGACAGAACCTGCATGGTGCGGCGAATTTCTTCGTCACGGCCTATGATCGGGTCAATCTTACCTTCGGCAGCGGCTTCGGTCAGGTCGCGGGCGTATTTTTTCAAGGCGTCATAGCCCTCTTCCGCACTGGCCGAATCCGCCGTGCGGCCTTTGCGAATTTCGTTGATCGCGGTGTTCAGCTTTTGCGCCGTAACAGCGCCTGCATCCAAAGCCTCTTTGGCTTTAGAGCTGACCAAGGCCATCGCCATCAAGATGCGCTCCACCGGAACAAAGCTGTCGCCCGCCTTTTTGGCGACCTTCTCGGCCTCATCCAGCACGCGCGACAGGGCGGGGTCCATAAAGGGCTGCGCGTCACCCGTCACCTTGGGCAGTTTGGCCATAGCCAGCGCCAAAGCCTCGCTCACCCGCGCAGGTTCGCCCCCCGCACGGCGGATCAGGTTGGATGACAGGCCCTGTTCGTCATCCATCAAGGCTTTGAGCAGATGTTCAGGTGCCAGCCGCTGGTGGCTTTCGCGCATCGCGATCGTCTGTGCCGCCTGCAAAAAACCACGGGACCGTTCGGTGAATTTTTCCAAGTTCATGAGTATCTCCTTATCAAGCGCCCCAAAGATGCCCACGATTGCAGCACATCCTTTCGGCCTCGTCTTTGATCTGGGTATGATTTTGGTGATTTGCAATCCACCAAGCCGCCCGCCCATAAAAAAAGCCGCGCTTGACCATTCGCCCTGCAAGCCGCCACATAAGGGCCCAAACCCAAGGCGGACCCGTGCAAGCGTTCACCCAATCCCTTCGCAAGACCGCGCTAGACTTTGGCTTTTCCGCCATTGGCATCACCACACCCCACGCCATCCCCCAAGCCGCAGCGCAGTTGCGCGCCTTTCTGGCGGCTGGGCATCACGGCCGGATGGGGTGGATGGAGGACCGCGAAAGCTGGCGCGCCAACCCTGCCGCCCTTTGGCCGCAGGCAAAGTCAGTGATTATGCTGGCCGAAGTTTACACCCCCGAAACCAACCCGTTAGAGGGGCTAAACCACCCCAGCCACGGCATCATCTCGGCCTATGCGCGGGGCAAAGACTACCACGATCTGGTCAAACGCCGCCTGAAACGCCTAGGCCGCTGGCTGATCGACCAGCAAGCCTGCGAGATCAAAGTGTTTGTCGACACCGCTCCCGTGATGGAAAAGCCCTTGGCGCAAGCGGCGGGGTTGGGCTGGCAGGGCAAGCACACCAACCTTTTGTCGCGCGATCTGGGCAATTGGTTCTTTTTAGGGGCGATCTTTACCACGCTGGACCTGCCCACCGATGCCCCCGAACCCTCGCACTGCGGCAGTTGCACCGCGTGCCTAGATGCCTGCCCGACCAAAGCCTTCCCCGCGCCCTATCAGTTGGATGCGCGGCGGTGCATTTCTTACCTGACCATCGAACACAAAGGCCCCGTCGACCCCGACCTGCGCGCCCTGATGGGCAACCGGATTTACGGCTGCGATGATTGCCTAGCTGCCTGCCCGTGGAACAAGTTCGCCGTGGCGGCATCAGAGATCGGGTATCAGCCCAAAATCGGCCTGCCCGAACTGGCCGATCTGGCGGGCCTAGACGATGCAGCCTTTCGCGCCCGCTTTGCCGCAAGCCCCATCAAACGCATCGGCCGCGACCGCTTTGTGCGCAATGTGCTGTATGCCATTGGCAACTCGCGCGACCCCAGCCTTGCGCCCCACGCCCAGCGCCTGACCCAAGACGCCGACCCCACCGTGGCCGATGCAGCGCAATGGGCGCTGGCGCGTTTGGTCTGACCTTGCCAAGCCCCGCTTCGGTGTTACCTTGGCCCCCAAAGCAAAGCAGAGGGTGCCATGGCTGATCGTCTAAAAGGAAAAGTCGCCATCGTGTCCGGTGGGGCCACAGGCTGCGGGGCTGCCGCCGTGCGCCTGTTCGCCGCCGAAGGCGCTGCTGTGGGCATCATCGACCGCAATGTGCAGGCTGGTCAGGCGCTGGCTTTTGAACTGGCAAGCCAAGGCAAGCGCGTGGTCTTTGCCACCGCAGACGTATCGCAGAAAGATCAGGTTGATGCGGCGGTGGCAAATGTCAAAGCCTCGCTCGGGCCGGTGAATGTGCTGTTCAACCATGCGGGCACGATTGTGATCAAACCCTTCTTGGAAACCGAAGAAGAAGATTGGGATTTCCTGTTCGATGTGAACGTCAAATCCATGTACCTGATGACCCGCGCTGTTTTGCCCATGATGCTGGAAGCGGGCAAGGGGGCGATCGTGTGCACCTCGTCCATTTCCGCCGTCTATGCCACCCCGAACGAGGTGCTGTATGATGCCACCAAGGGTGCCTGCCATATGTTCGCCCGCGCCATCGCGGTTGAATTCCGCGACCGTGGCATTCGCTGCAACGCCATCTGCCCCGGTTTCATCGAAACACCCCACGGGTTGCGTGAGGTCAAGGAGCTGACAGCGCTTGGCGTTGATGTATCAGAAGCCGCGCTGAAAGCAGCCCAAGGCCGCTTTGGCCAGCCCGAAGACATCGCCCGCGCAGCACTATACCTTGCCTCTGACGATGCCGAATTCGTCAACGGCACCCAGCTTTTCGTCGACAACGCCTTCTCTGCCGTCTGACACCCCATAAAGGCCCATCCTATGACCAATGCCCACTGGATCTATACCCAAACCGTGAAAACCTTTGCCGCAGGGGCAGAGCCGCCGTTTGAAGACCCGTCTGAACTGATGGCCTCTTGGGGCAAGGTTTGGGGGATTGATAACGATGTGGGCAAAATTCGTTCGATCCTGATGCACCGCCCGGGGCCAGAGATGAACGTGGTCGACCCGACCAAACGCTTGGCCGAGATTGGCAGCTTTGGCGACCCCGCCGTGGGCTGGTACTTCCAATCTGACACCCCGCCCGACCTGCCCCTGATGCAGCGCCAGCACGATGCCTTTGTGGCCGCCCTGCAAGCCGACGGCGTCGAGGTGCATTACATGGAGGGCGAGGCCGGCAACCGCCTAAAGCAAATCTACACCCGCGACCCGCTGATCATGGTCAAAGGCGGGGCCATTGTCTGCCGCATGGGCGCACGCATTCGGCGCGGCGAGGAACTCGCCGTTACCCGCACCTTGGCCAAAATCGGCATCCCGATCCTGCGCACCATTTCGGGCAGCGGCATCATGGAAGGCGGCAGCTTTGCTTGGCTGAACGAAAAGACCTGCGCCATCGGTGTGGGCGTTCGCGTGAACCGCGAAGGGGCCGAGCAGGTGGGCGAGGTGTTAAAGCGCCAAGGGGTTGATCTGCTGATCGTCGAACTGACGGGCTACGACATCCACCTAGATGTGTCATTCTTGATGATCGACCGCGATCTGGCGATCTTGAACCCGATGGGCCTGCCCTATTCCTTCCTTGAAGAGCTTACCGCCCGCGGCATCCGCTATATCGAAACCGATCCGGGCGATGACCCTTGGATCGTGAACTCCCTCGCCATAGCACCGGGCAAAATGCTGATCCCCGAAGGCGCCACCAACCGCACGTTGGACCGTTTGGCCGCAGCGGGCGTGTCGTGGCAGACCATCCCCTATGCCGCCAACCACAAAAACGGCGGGGGGCTACATTGTTCCACCACGCCCTTGCGCCGCGACAGCCTGTAAGGCTTGACCAAAGGCGTGTGCCCACCTAATGCAAGCGTCAGGGCACCTGATCCCTGCCGCCTGCAAACTTGGTGAAATCGGGGACGAACGGCGCACCCTGATCGTATCGGGACGCATCGGCAACGCAGGCACCGGCGCACCACGTCCCGTTCAGGACAAGCCATGGCTCAACTTCCCAGCCTTGAAGCCGCAAAGGCCCAAGCGCGTTACATTCGCAAAGACCTTGCCACGCAGGGGCGCGACATATCCCATTCCGCCGCGCTGGAACTGGTGGCCAAAAGCTACGGCCACAAAGATTGGAACACCCTTCACGCCGCCATCGGAAATGAGGCACGTGCGCCAGTCTTTCTGGGCCAGATCGTGCCAGGCCATTACCTTGGCCAACCGTTTCTGGCCGAGGTAATTGACCTTCGGCACGTAGCAGATGGCCAATACGAAGTGACACTCGCCCTTGAAAAGGCGGTGGATGTGGTCACCTTCGACAGCTTTTCGAACTTCCGCAGCCGAATTCGCAAGACCGTCGGGGCGGATGGCAGGTCAGCCGACAAAACCTTTAACGGGGTGCCACATCTGATCCTGTGGGATTAGGCAGGATGGGCTGGTCTGCCCATCCTTAAAGAGGCATCAGGCGCGGACCAGCTTTTCGTATTCGGTCGAGACGCGCTTGGTCAAATCACCCACTTCAAACATATGCTCGCCGATCTGGCCCACAGGGGTCACTTCGGCGGCAGTTCCCGTCAGCCAGCACTGTTCAAAGCCTGAAAGCTCGTCGGGCATGATGTGGCGTTCATGCACCACGATCTGCATGTCTTTGAGCATCTGGATCACGGTTTGCCGCGTGATGCCGTTCAGGAAAGCATCCGCCTTGGGCGTATGCACTTCGCCGTTTTTGACGAAGAAAATATTGGCCCCCGTCGCCTCGGCCACATAGCCGCGGTAGTCGTACATCATCGCGTCCGAACAGCCCTTGGCCATCGCCGCGTGCTTGGACATGGTGCAAATCATATACAGACCCGACGCCTTGGCCGACGAGGGAATCGTTTCGGGCGAAGGGCGCTTCCACTTGGAAATGTCCAGTTTCGCGCCTTTGAACTTGGCGTCGCCGTAGTAAGCGCCCCATGTCCAGCAGGCAATCGCCAGCCGCACGGGGTTGGCAAGCGCCGCAACGCCCATCTCGTCACCCGCGCCGCGAAACGCAATCGCGCGCACATAGGCGTCGGTCAAGCCGTTGGCTTTCAGCACTTCCACCTTGGCCGCATCGATCTGGGCGGCGGTGTAAGGGATAGGCATATCAAGCAGTTCGCCCGACATCAAAAGCCGCTCGGAATGCTCGGTCGATTTGAAAATCTTGCCGTTATAGCACCGCTCGCCTTCGAACACAGCACTAGCATAGTGCAGCGCATGGGTCAGAATATGCACTTTGGCATCGCGCCATTCTACCAGTTTGCCATCCATCCAGATGAACCCGTCGCGATCGTCATATCCTGCCATCTCAGCCTCCACCTTTGCAAATGTTGCGGCGATTAGGTCCACTTCGGACATAATATTGCGCAAAATCGGTATTTTGCTAACAGTGGCGTTTTAGAATGTCAACAAGGCTGACGTAGTTTGGCCGCACAAACCCGTGGCAATTTGCCGCTTGGAATGTCAGCAGAGCTGACGTAAATTCAGCCCAACAAGGGGGCGTCATGGCAGACAATGCAACCGGCAGCGACAGCCTGCTTTTTCTGACCGACGAGCAGCTGCGCAAAGGCATCGAGGCGATGTTTTTCGCCTATCGCGGCTTTACCGCCGACCCCGACCGCATCTTGGAAGGCATGGATTACGGCCGCGCCCATCACCGCGCCATCCACTTCATCCACCGCGCTCCGGGCATGACGGTGTCCAGCCTTCTGGGCATTCTGGGTGTCACCAAGCAAAGCCTGAACCGCGTGCTGCGCACCCTGTTTGACGATGGCTTGGTTGAGGCGCGGGTGGGCAAAACCGACAAGCGCGAACGTCGCTTGCACCTGACCGACAAGGGCGCCGCCCTTGAACGCGCCCTATCCGATGCCCAGCGCGCCCGCATGCGCGCCGCCTACCGCGCCGCAGGGCCGCAAGCCGTGCACGGCTTTCGCACCGTTCTGGAAGCCATGATGGATCCCGAAATGCGCCGCCAATACCAAGGCCTGCGTGAGGATACGCCATGAGCGAGGCGCAAACCCACCTGCTGGTCGTCGACGACGACGAACGCATTCGCGGCCTGTTGCAAAAGTTCCTGATCCGCAGCGGCTTTCTTGTCACCACCGCCCGCAACGCCGCCCAAGCGCGCCGCCTGATGGCGGGGCTAGAATTTGACCTGTTGGTGCTAGATGTCATGATGCCGGGCGAAGACGGCATCACCTTCACCCAAGACCTGCGCAAGACCAAGGCGCTGCCCATCTTGCTACTCACAGCGCGTGGAGAAGCGTCGAACCGCATCGAAGGGCTGGAAGCGGGGGCCGATGACTACTTGGTCAAACCGTTTGAACCCAAAGAACTGCTGCTGCGCATCAACGCCATTCTGCGCCGGATGCCGCAGGTGGCCCCAACGATAGCCCCCGTTCCCAAAACCCTGCACATGGGCACCGTGCGCTATGATCTGGATCGCGGCGAATTGTGGCGCGGCGATGACCTGATCCGCCTGACCGCCACCGAAGCCCAACTGATGCGCTTGTTCGCCGCAGCGGCAGGCGCGCCCGTGCCGCGCGAAAAACTGGCTGGCGATTTGCCCAAAGACCCCTCCGGCGGGCAAGAACGCGCGGTGGATGTGCAAATCACCCGCCTGCGCCGCAAGATCGAAGACGATCCGCGCCAGCCGCGCTATCTGCAAACCGTGCGCGGCGAAGGCTATATGCTGCAACCAGATTAAGCGCCTTAGACGTTTTGCCGTACTGATCTGCCAAAGAAACGTGACCGCAGCCCAACGCAAGCCCCTCCACCGCGCTGGACTTGGGGGCATTGCCGCAGCATTGTCATGGCAAACTTACGGCCCGAGGATTCCATGCCCAGCTATCTGAACCTAGAAATGCGCCTGCGCCGTATGACCAAACGGCTGGACGAATTGCAGCAATGGCTGGCGCGCGAAGTGGTGGTTTTGAACCGCTGGACATTGCAGGGTGAACCCATCG
Organism: uncultured Rhodobacterales bacterium; assembly: GCA_903873585.1. Taxonomy (GTDB): domain Bacteria; phylum Pseudomonadota; class Alphaproteobacteria; order Rhodobacterales; family Rhodobacteraceae; genus Stagnihabitans. The sequence goes on along the minus strand of CAIQOV010000049.1, from coordinate 134,630 downwards.
CCGCAGGCCATCGCTGGCAAGACAGCGGCGACCCTTTGCCCTTTGCCCATCCCACCGTCACCGTTCCAGCCCATTGGCCGCTGCAAGACACCCGCTTGCACCTCTGGCTTGGCGGTGAAGGCTTGGTGCGGCTGAAGGGCAAAACCACCACAACCCACGGCCTAAACCCGCCCCATATGGATTTTCGCCCCACTGAACGCGCCTTTACCATCGAAGCCGATTGCGTCGCGCGCCTTGAACAAGGCGTACCCAACCGCGACGCCGCCTTGGGCCGCACCGAACTGGTCTGGCTGGAACCCGATCTCGACGATTTCATCCGCATGCAGCGCCAAGTGGTGGAACTGGTGCGCACCCTTGGCGGGCACGAGGTCGAAGGCTGGCCCGTCCCCGAATGGTTCCCCCGCCGCCCGCACCCCGACCACAACGACCCCCACGCGCTATGCCCCCCCGTGATGGATCTGGCCGAGGCCGCCTTTCATCGGCTGGAATGGCCCACCGAAACGCAAAGCTACCTAGCGCGGGTGACAGCCACCGCTGAAAGCCAATCCGTCTGGAAACTGCCCAAAACCCTTGCCGCCCCGCAACCCCTGCCCGAAGCGTCTCGTGCATCTGTCATTGCCGCGCGCGATCACCTGCGCGCGGGCCTGCGCGCCCTGCAAACCCGCTTCCCGCAAGAAGGGTCTATCGCGCTGACAGGCCACGCCCATATCGACCTTGCATGGCTGTGGCCCATGGTTGAAACTCGGCGCAAAGGTGTGCGCACCTTTCACACTGTCGCCCAACTGGCTGATACCTTCCCCGAATTCCGCTTCAACCACTCCACCCCGCAGCTTTACGACTTTGTGCGCCAAGACGATCCGGCCCTGCTGGAGACGATCAAAACCAAGGTCGCCAAGGGTCAGTGGGAGCCTTTGGGCGGCATGTGGGTCGAACCCGACACCAATATGCCCTGCGGGGAATCGCTTATCCGGCAACTGCTGTATGGCATCGGCTTTTTCGACCGCACCTTTGGCGCTGACAAACGCGCAACCGTCTGCTGGCTGCCCGACACCTTTGGCTTTTCGCCCATCATCCCGCAACTGCTGCGCAGCGCGGGGATGAGTGCGGTGTTCACCATCAAATCCAACTGGTCCGAAAAGAACCGCCTGCCGCATGATCTGTTCACATGGCGCGGGCTAGACGGGTCAGAGGTGACGATGCACACCTTTGAAAACCCATCCAACGGCTACAACGCCGAACTGGGCCCACGCGCCACGTTGGGCACTTGGGCCGCATACCAAGACCGCGCGATCATTGGCGAGTCGCTGCTATGCTACGGGCGCGGCGATGGCGGCGGTGGCCCGACCGAGGAAGACATCCTGCGCACCCGCCAATTGGCCGATTTCCCGCTGGTGCCAAAAATGCGCCATGTGAACGTGACGGAATGGTTCCAATCCATCGCGGCGCGCGCGACAGCCCCTTTGGCCAAATGGGTGGGTGAGATTTATCTGGAATACCACCGTGGCACCTTAACGACCCAAGGCCGCACCAAATACCTACACCGCCGCGCCGAACGCGCCTTGATCGGGGCAGAGGTGTTGGGTTCCATGGTCGCCCTGCGTGGCGGTGCCCTTCCCGCCCCCGTGCAAGACGCATGGCAAGTGCTGCTGCGCAACGAGTTCCACGATATTCTGCCCGGCTCCTCGATCCGCGAAGTGTATGAGGTGGCCGAGGCGGAACTGGCTGGCGTCATCGAAGATGGCACAGCGCGGCAAACCACAGCCCTTTCAACCTTAGCCGCAGGCATGGCGGGGCCAACAGCGGGGGTCGTGATCGTCAACCCCGACCTGCAACCGCGCCCCCTCCGCCTGACATCGGCGCACCCTTTGCCCAACGGGCAAGGGGTGGCCGAGGGCTTTGTTCTATCCGCCCCCGAAGCCGTGGCGGGCCTGTCGGTAACAGCGCGCAGCAGTTTTGCCGAAGCGGGGCCTTTGACCGTTTCCACCACGGGGCTGGAAAACGCCTTCGTCAAAGTCTCGCTCCTGCCAGATGGCACGCTCTCCAGCGTGATCGACAAGCGCACGGGGCGGGAATGTTTGGCAGGGCGCGGCAACCAGATTTGGGCCTATGTCGACAAACCGCGCTATTTTGACGCTTGGGATATTGAAGAAGACTACACCGCCTCGGGCCGCGAAATAGGCGCTGACAGCATCGAAGTCACCGAAACCGGCCCGCACCGCGCGGCCCTGCGCATCACGCGACGCTTTGGGGCCAGCGCCATCGTGCAGCACCTGCGGCTTTGGGCCAATTCGCCCCGTGTCGAGTTCAAGACCGACCTTAACTGGCACGACCGCCGTGTGCTGCTGAAAACCCGCTTCCCCCTTGCCGTGCAATCCGATCACGCGCTGTTTGAATGCGCCTGCGGGGTGATTTCGCGGCCCAATCATCGCAACACGCCGTGGGATGAAACCAAATACGAGGTCGCCGCCCACCGCTTTGCCCTGATGGCCGATCGTGGCTTTGGTGTGGCGCTTTTGAACGATGGCAAATACGGCCACCACGCTTTGGGCAATGAACTTGGCATCAGCCTGCTGCGCTCGCCCGTCTTTCCAGACTTCTTGGCCGACGAAGGCGAACAATCGTTCACATACGCGCTTTTGCCCTTTGCGGGCGATTGGCTAACGGGCGGCGTTTTGGCCGAAGCACAAGATTTGAACCAACCGCTGTTCGTGCAAACCGCCCAAGTGACCGATGGCGCTTGGCAAGCCGTTGCAACCGACGCCGCGCTGGCGATTTCAGCCCTGAAACCCGCCGAAGACGGCCAAGGCTTGGTTCTGCGCCTGTACGAACCCGCAGGCGGCACACTGAACCCAGACTTGCGCCTGCCCGCTGGGTGGCACCCATCTGCCACGGTGAACCTGTTGGAAGAGCCTAGCGCCGATGCGGGGGCCATGGGGCCGTTTGCCATACGATCCGTTAAACTGCTGCGGGATTAAGGGAAAGACGATGCGCATCGAAGACATCGAAACCCCCGCCGTCCTGATCGACCTTGATCTGGTCGAGGCGAATATCGCCCGCGCCCAAACGATCTTTGACCAGCTTGGCAAAGGCTTTCGCCCCCATATCAAGACCCACAAAATCCCCTATCTCGCCCGCTTGCAGATGAAGGCGGGGGCAATCGGGATTGCCTGTCAGAAAATCTCGGAAGCCGAGGTTTTCGCCGCTGACGGCTTTGACGACATTTTGCTGTGCTTCAACCTGCTATCCCCCACCAAAATCGCCCGCGCACGGGTGCTGGCCGAGGCGGGGGTATTGGCAACCGTGGCCGACAATGCCGAAACCATCGCCGCCTTAGCAAAGGGCATGGCAGGGTCCACCGTGCCCCTGCGCGTGCTGGTCGAATGCGACACAGGCATGGGCCGCTGTGGCGTGCAAAGCCCGCAACAGGCGTTGGAATTGGCGCGCTTGGTGGCGGGATCGGCGGGCTTGGTGTTTGGCGGGTTGATGACCTATCCTAAACCCGATGCCGAAGTGCAGGTGGAAGAATTCCTCTCAACCGCCCGCGATTTGATTGTGGCGGAACTGGGCAGTTGCCCCGTGATTTCTAGCGGCGGCACGCCTTCCATGGCGCAGGCGGCCCTTGCACCTTGCATCACCGAATACCGCGCGGGAACCTATATTTATAACGATCGCTCTTTGGTAGAGCGCGGCGCTTGCCAGATCACCGACTGCGCGCTGACGGTGCTGACAACCGTGGTCAGCCGACCAACGCCTGAACGTGCCGTGCTGGATGCGGGGTCAAAAACCCTAAGCTCTGATCTGTTCGGGTTGCAGGGCTATGGGATGATCTTGGAACACCCCGAAGCCACGATCACCGCCCTAAGCGAGGAACACGGCAACGTCACCCTGCACGGCGCATCCCCTCGCCCCAAGGTGGGCGACAAGGTGCGCGTTGTGCCCAATCACTCTTGCGTGGTCAGCAACCTGACCGACCGCGTGGTGTTTCATCGGGGCGGCGAAGTGCTGCGCCACGAAGATGTCGCGGCACGGGGGTGTGTGGTTTAAGCCATGACCCTGATCTTCGCCCACGAAACCTCTGCCCAGCACAAAACCCCTGCGGGCCATCCCGAACGGATGGACCGGATTGCAGCGGTCGAACGCGGGTTGGCGGGGCTGGCTGTTAAGCGCCGCATCTCTCCTTTGGCGGCGCAGGCCGATATTCTGCGCTGCCATCCGCAAGCCTATATTGACCGCATCCGCTTGGCCGAACCCGCCAGCGGAACCGTGCAGCTTGATGCTGATACGTGGATGTCACCCGGCTCCTATCAAGCCGCCCTGCGCGCTGTGGGCGGGGCCTGTGCGGCGGTGGATGCCGTGCTGGCTGGGCAGGATAAAACCGCTTTCGTCGTAGCCCGCCCACCGGGCCACCATGCCGAAACCGCCACGCCGATGGGCTTTTGCCTGTTTGGCACAGTGGCCATCGCTGCCAAACGGGCGTTGTATCATCACGGGCTATCGCGGGTGGCGGTGGTGGATTTCGATGTGCATCACGGCAACGGCACGCAAGACCTGCTGTGGGGCGAACCCCGCGCCTTTCTGGCCACCAGCCAGCAAATGCCGCTTTGGCCCGGCACGGGCGACCCTTCGCAAACCGGCGCGCATGGCCAAATCTTGAACCTGCCCCTGCCCCCCGAAAGCACGGGTGCCACGATGCGCGCAGCTTATGAGGCGCAGGTTTTCCCAGCGCTTGATGCGTTCAAGCCCAACCTGATCCTGATCAGCGCGGGCTTTGACGCCCACGCCGCAGACCCTTTGGCCAATCTGAACTGGCACGAGGATGACTTTGCTTGGCTAACCCACCGCCTGTGCGATTTGGCCGCAACCCATGCCCAAGGGCGGGTGGTATCCTGTCTGGAAGGCGGCTATGATCTTGGGGCGCTGCAAACCTCGGTCGCAGCGCATGTGTCTGTCTTGATGGAGCGCAGCCTTTGAGTGAAAAACCCGTCACCGACCTGTCTTTTGAAGAGGCCATGGCAGAGCTTGAAAAAGTCGTCACCCAGCTAGAGCGGGGCGATGTGGCGTTGGAGCAATCCATCAGCCTGTATGAACGCGGCGCGGCGCTCAAGGCGCTGTGCGCGGGCAAGCTGAAAGAGGCCGAAGAAAAGGTGGAACTGATCCGCGCCAGCGAAGGCAAAGCCGTGGGCGCAACCCCGGTGGAGGGGATGTGACCTTTCCCGCCCGCCTTGCTGCTGACGCTGCCGCCGTTCAAGCCCATCTGGCCGCCGTTTTGGCAACGAAGGGCAATCAGCCCGTGCATGATGCCATGCGCTACGCCTTAACCGGCGGCAAAGGCCTGCGCGGGTTTTTGGTGCTGGAAACTGCGCGGCTGCATGACATTGCGCCACCAAACGCCCTAAGTGCTGCCGCCGCAATCGAAGCACTGCACGCCTATTCCCTGATCCACGACGATCTGCCCTGTATGGATGACGACGACCTGCGCCGTGGCCAACCCACTGTGCACCGCAAATGGGACGAGGCGGTTGCCGTTCTGGCGGGTGATGCGCTGCAAACCTTGGCCTTTGAACTGCTGTGCGATCCGGCTTTGGGGCCTGAGCGCGTGCGCATGGGATTGGTGCTGGGTTTGGCGAAAGCGTCAGGCGCAGAGGGCATGGTGCTGGGTCAGGCGCTGGATATGGCGGCGGAAACGGCATCAACCCCGCTGACCCTTGACCAAATCATCACCCTGCAAGCGGGTAAAACCGGTGCGCTGATCCGCTTTGCCGCTCAAGCGGGGGCGATCATGGCGCAGGCTGATACCACAGCGCTGGATGGCTATGCGCAGGCGCTGGGCTTGGCCTTTCAGATTGCCGATGACATCTTGGATGTTCGGGGCGACCCTGCCAAAGCGGGCAAGCGGCTGGGCAAGGATGAAGCGGCAGGCAAAGCCACCTTTGTGTCGCTGCTGGGCCTCGACGGCGCAAAAGCCCGTGCCACCGAACTTATCGCCCAAGCCGAAGCCTGCGTTGCCCCCTATGGGGCCAAAGCCGCAACCCTTAAAGAAGCGGCCCGTTTTGTGATTGCCCGCGAAAGTTAAGCACCCATGACCAACCGCCCCGCCACCCCCACCCTTGATCGGGTGCACCTGCCCGCTGACATGAAAGCCCTGTCTGACCGCGAGCTAAAGCTGTTGGCCGATGAGCTGCGGGCCGAGACGATTTCTGCCGTGTCAGTCACAGGCGGGCACTTGGGCGCGGGCTTGGGCGTGGTGGAACTGACCGTGGCGCTGCACGCCGTCTTTGATGCACCGCGCGACAAGCTGATCTGGGATGTGGGCCACCAATGCTATCCCCACAAAATCCTGACAGGTCGGCGCGACCGCATCCGCACGCTGCGCAGCGAAGGGGGGCTGTCGGGCTTCACCAAACGCAGCGAATCGCCCTATGATCCGTTCGGGGCGGCGCATTCCTCTACCTCGATCTCGGCGGCTTTGGGCTTTGCTATGGCCGCAGACCTAGGCGGCGATCCGGGCGATGCGATTGCGGTGATTGGCGACGGGTCTATGTCAGCCGGCATGGCGTTTGAGGCGATGAACAACGCGGGCCATTTGAAAAAGCGCCTGTTCGTGATCTTGAACGACAACGAAATGTCGATTGCTCCGCCGGTGGGTGCGTTGTCGACCTATCTGTCGCGGCTTTATGCGGGTGCCCCGTTTCAAGAGATTAAACAGGCCGCCAAGGGCATGGTCAGCCTTTTGCCCGAACCCTTCCAAGAAGGCGCGCGGCGGGCGAAAGAGCTGCTGAAGGGCATCACGGTTGGTGGGACGCTGTTTGAAGAACTGGGGTTTTCCTACATCGGCCCGATTGATGGCCACGATCTAGACCAGCTTTTGCCCGTTCTGCGCACGGTAAAGGCGCGGGCCACAGGGCCAACGCTGATCCATGTGATCACCAAAAAAGGCAAAGGCTACGCCCCCGCCGAAATGGCCGCTGATAAGGGCCATGCCCGCGCCAAGTTTGATGTTCTGACGGGCGAGCAGAAAAAGGCGGCCTCGAACGCGCCGTCTTACACCAAAGTCTATGCCGAGGCTTTGCTGCGCACCGCGCAGGAAGACAGCAAGATCGTCGCCGTCACAGCCGCAATGCCAGATGGCACGGGGCTTGATCTGATGGCCAAGCACTTTCCCAAACGGGTGTTTGATGTGGGCATTGCCGAACAACACGCTGTTACCTTTGCCGCAGGGTTGGCGGCGGGGGGGATGAAACCCTTCTGCGCGATCTACTCTACCTTCTTGCAGCGCGGCTATGATCAGGTCGTGCACGATGTGGCGATCCAACGCCTGCCCGTGCGCTTTGCGATTGACCGCGCGGGGCTGGTGGGGGCCGATGGCGCAACCCATGCTGGGGCGTTTGACGTGGCCTTTATGGCCAACCTGCCCGGCATGGTCGTGATGGCCGCCGCCGATGAAGCGGAACTGGTGCACATGGTCGCCACCGCCGCCGCCCATAACGACGGCCCCATCGCCTTTCGCTACCCGCGCGGCGATGGTGTCGGCGTTGAAATGCCCAGTCGCGGCGTGCCGCTGGAAATCGGCAAAGGTCGCATGATCCGCCAAGGCGCGCGCGTGGCGATCTTGTCCTTTGGCACCCACTTGGCCGAGGTGGTGCAGGCCGCCGAACTGCTGGCCGCGCGCGGCCTGCCCCCCACCGTCGCCGACGCCCGCTTTGCCAAACCGCTTGACCGCGACCTGATCTTGGAACTGGCCCACACCCACGAAGCGCTGATCACGATTGAAGAGGGGTCTATCGGCGGCTTTGGTTCCCACGTGGCGCATCTTTTGGCCGAGGAAGGCGTGTTCGACACCGGCCTGAAATTCCGCAGTATGGTCTTGCCCGACACTTTCATCGACCACGCCTCACCCGAGGCGATGTACCGCGCCGCCGGCATGGACGCCGCCCAGATCGAAGCAAAGGTGCTACAGACGCTGGGTGTGGCTGTGGTTGGGAAAAGGGCCTAAAAAGCGAAACCCCGCGAGGACCTTTCGGCTGTCGCGGGGATCTATCTAATTTGAGGGCTTTAAGCTGCCCTCGACAATCAATGAATGCCAGAAATGCTCTTGAATGGCAAGATAATTCGCCTGTCATTGCGCGGTCGCCACCCTGTTGCGCGCCAAGCCATAAGCCCTTCCCCCCGCCCCCCTTTCAGCGCATTCTGCGGCCAAATCGGGGGCAGCTTTGAACATTCGCTACGTCAGTCTATCGGGCCGAGGGCGCACAGATGCTTGTGTGACCGCCGCCGTGCGGCAAATGCAGGCGGCGGGGGTGCGGTTGTGGGGGACATTTGCCTTGGAAACCGACGATCCCGCCTGCGATATGCTGTTGCAAGTGCTGCCTGACGGGCCGGTGATCCGCATCAACCAGAACCTTGGTCAACAAGCCAAAGGCTGTCGGTTGGACGGCGACGCGCTGGAACAAGCGGTGATGCAGGTGGCAGCGCGCGGCAACGGGGCGCAGGTCTTGGTGGTCAACAAGTTCGGCAAGCTGGAGGCCGCAGGGCGCGGCTATGTTCCCCTGATCGTGCAGGCGCTGGACCTTGGCCTTCCGGTGCTGGTGGGCGTCAGCGCCTTGAACCTGCCTGACCTGCTGGCCTTTACCGACCATCTGGCCGAACCCTTGCCCGAAGACCCCGCCACGATTGCCGCTTGGGCCTTAGCTTGTGCCTAATCCAAGCCCTGAGATTTTTCTCTTGGCATTAAGGATAGGGGCGGTCAAAGTGCCGCCACAAATAGATCGGAACGAACAGCCATGACACAGAATGCCCATTCCGGACCGGTCGAAAAGGTGGAGGCCTTGGTCGTGGGCGGCGGTCAGGCCGGCGTGGCGATGAGCGAGCATTTGACCCGCTGCGGCATTTCCCATCTGGTGGTGGAACGCGGGCGGATCGCCGAACGCTGGCGGTCGGAACGCTGGGATTCGCTTGTGGCCAATGGCCCCGCATGGCACGACCGCTTTCCAGGGATGGAATTTCCCAACGCGCATCCCGATGCCTTTGTTGGCAAGGAAGCCGTGGCCGAATACTTTGAAATCTACGCCAAAAAGATCGCAGCCCCCATCCGCTGCGGTGTCACCGTGACCAAGGCCAGCCGTCTGGAAGGGCGGGCCGGGTTTGCGGTGGAAACCTCGGCTGGGGCTTTTGAAGCCGAGTATGTGATCGCCGCCACTGGCGCGTTTCAGCGGCCGATTGTGCCCGATACCGTGCCACAAGACAGCGGCATGACGCAGATGCACTCCAGCGCCTATCGTAACCCCGCGCAGCTGCCTCAGGGCGCGGTGCTGGTGGTGGGCGCGGGGTCGTCCGGCGCGCAAATCTCGGCTGAATTGCTGGAATCGGGGCGCAAGGTTTACCTGTCGGTCGGCCCGCATGGCCGCCCGCCGCGCAGCTATCGGGGGCGCGATTTTGTCTGGTGGCTGGGCGTTTTGAACAAATGGGATACCGAATATACCCCCGGATCAGCCCATGTCACCATTGCCGTCAGCGGCGCGCATGGCGGGCAGACGGTGGATTTCCGCAAGCTGGCCACCAAGGGCATGGTGCTTTTGGGCAAGACCAGCGGGTTCGATCATGGCACCATGCGCTTTGCGCCGGACCTTGCCACCAATATCGCCAAGGGGGATTCCGACTATCTTTCCGTGCTGGGCGAGGCGGATGCCTTTGTCACCCGCACCGGCCTAACCCTGCCGCCAGAGCCTGAAGCGCATATCATCGGGCCTGATCCAGATTGCCTGACAAACCCGATCTTATCGCTAGACTTGGCACAGGCGGGCATCACCACAATCATCTGGGCCACAGGGTTTGAGCGCGATTACACTTGGCTGAACGTCAACGCATTTGACAGCGCGGGCCGCCCCAAGCATCAGCGCGGTGTTTCCACCGAACCCGGTATCTACTTCCTTGGCCTGCCCTATCAATCTCGGCGCGGGTCATCCTTTATTTGGGGCGTGTGGCATGATGCCAAACACGTCGCCGACCACATCGCCAAACAGCGCGCCTATCTTGCCTATCAAGGCACGGGCCACCCGCCCGTTTGACCCAACCCCTAACCTTGGAGTGCCCGATGGCCCACCAACGCATTCGCCCCTTCAACACCAAAGTCACCTATCCTGAACAAAAGCTCGACAATGATCTGGCCCATGCCGTTGTCACGCGCGGCGGGCGCACCGTGTGGTTTCGCGGCGCTTGCCCGCAAGACTTGGACACAGCGGTGAACCTTGGCAGCCATGATGCGGCAGAACAGACCCATAAGGTGATGCAAAACATCCAGCAGATCATCGAAGAGGCCGGCGGCAAGATGGAGCATCTGGTGAAACTGGTGGTCTACCTGACCGATGTGCGCCACCGCGAGGCGGTTTACCGCACCATGGGCGAATACATTCGCGGCGTGCATCCGGTGTGCACTGGCCTGACGGTGGTGGCCTTGGCGCGCCCTGATTGGCTGGTGGAAATTGACGCCACCGCTGTGATCCCTGATTGATATGACATTCTCGATCGTCGCGCGCTGCGCGCAAACCGGCCAGTTCGGCATGGCCATTTCGTCCTCCTCTCCAGCCGTTGCGGCGCGCTGCGCTTATGCGCGGGCGGGGGTGGGGGCGGCGGCCAGCCAGAACATCACCAACCCCGCTTTGGGCGATGCCATGCTTGATCTGCTGGCCGCTGGGCATTCTGCACCCGAAGCTGTCAAACAAGCCGTGGCGCAGGAAAAGTTTCCCGAATACCGCCAGCTTTTGTGCGTTGATGCGCAAGGGCGCACGGCCACTTGGTCGGGGCAAAATGCGCTGGGCATTTGGGGCGCTGCTGAAGGGGACGGTGTGGCCGCTGGTGGCAATTTGCTGGCCGACAAGGGCATTCCCACCGCCATGGTCACGGCCTTTAGTGCGGCCAAAGGCCATCTGGGCGACCGTTTGCTAACAGCGATGCAAGCCGCCCTTGCCTTGGGCGGCGAAGCAGGCCCCGTGCATTCGGCGGGATTGCTGATCGTTGGCCAACACCCGTGGCCCTTGGCCGAACTGCGCTGCGATTGGGAAGAGGGCGACCCCATCGCCCATATCACCCGCGCTTGGGGCATCTACAAACCCCAGATGAGCGCTTACCAAACCCGCGCGCTAGACCCGCGCGCCGCCCCTGCTTATGGCGTAGCCGGAGAAAAATAATGTCAACGCGCTTTACCCTGCGCCAGTTGGAATATCTAGTGGCCGTTGGCCAAGCCGGATCTGTCACCTTGGCGGCAGAGCGGATGAATGTATCCGCCCCTTCAATCTCAACCGCTTTGGCGCAGCTAGAGGCTGAACTGGGCCTGCCCCTGTTCTTTCGCAAACACACCCAAGGCATGACACCAACCCCATCCGGGCTCGAGATCATCCGCGAAGCCATCGCCACCCTTGCCGCCGCACGCACCCTGTCAGAACTGGCGGCGCAACTGCATGGCACCGTGAAGGGCAGCCTGAACATCGGTTGCCTTTTGACCTTTGCGCGCATGGTTGTGCCCCAACTGCGCCGCAGTTTCATGGATCTGCATCCGGCTGTCGATTTTCACCAGCTTGAAACCCACCAAGGTGCTTTGCTAAAGGGCCTGCTTGACGGCACGCTGGATGTGGTTCTGACCTATGATCTGGCCTTGCCGCCCGAACTGACCTTCATCGACCTTGGCACCTTGCCGCCCTTTGTCACCCTGCCCGCCGACCACCCGCTTGCCACCCGTGAAACGCTGTCGATCACCGATCTGGGCGACCTGCCGATGGTCTTGCTGGATATTCCCTATTCCGCCGACTATTTTCTGTCGCTGTTCGAAAAGGCAGGCGTCAAGCCGCGCATTGTCGAACGCAGCGGCGATCTAGAGGTGGTGCGTTCGCTGGTTGCCAACGGGTTTGGCTATTCCATATCAAACTTCCGCCCCTTCTCGAATTTGGCGGCGGATGGGCGAAAGCTGGCCTTTGTGCCGCTGTCGGGCGCTGTGCAGCCCATGCAAATCGGGCTTTTGTACCGCAAGGGGGCCAGTTCCTCGCTGACGATCCAAGCCTTTATTGATCACGCCAAAACCCAACTGCAAAGCCTTTTGCCCAAACTGATCTTGCGAGTGTGATCTGATGCGCGACCCTCGCTATGATATTCTGTTCGAACCCATGGCGATTGGCCCGCTGACGGCAAAGAACCGCTTTTATCAGGTGCCCCATTGCAACGGCGGCGGCTACCGCGACCCTTCGGCCGCCGCCGCGATGCGCGCCACCAAGGCTGAAGGTGGGTGGGGTGTGATCTTCACCGAACAGACCGAAATGCACCATTCGTCTGAAATCACCCCCTTCATCGAACTGCGCCTGTGGGAGGATAAAGACATCCCCTCGATCGCCAAGATGGCGGCGGCGATGAAAACCCATGGCGCTTTGGCGGGGATACAACTGGCCTATTCGGGCATCAACGGCCCAAATATGTACACCAAAGAAGTGCCCCTTGCCCCATCGGCCCTGCCCATCCGCACCTTTACCAACGATCCGGTGCAGGCCCGCGCGATGGACAAGACCGATATCAAGAACCTGCGCCGCTGGTTTGTGAACGCCGCCAAGCGCAGCAAATTGGCGGGGTTTGATCTGATTTGCCTGTACGGCGCGCATGGGTTTGGCATCTTTCAGCACTTCCTGTCGCGCGCCACCAACCAGCGCAGCGATGAATACGGCGGCAGTCTGGAAAACCGCTCGCGCTTTGCGCGCGAGGTGCTGGCCGATCTGCGCGATGCTGTGGGCGATACGATGGCGCTGACGCTGCGGGTGTCTTTGGATGAAACCATCGGCCAGCTTGGCTTTTCCAACGCCGAAGTGCGCGATTTCATCGCGATGAACGCCGAACTGCCCGACATGTGGGATTTGGCGATGGGCACGTGGGAAGACTGCTCTGGCCCCTCGCGGTTCAAGGAAGAGGCCGCGCAAGAGGCTTGGGTGACAGGCATTCGCGACCTAAGCCCCCGCCCCGTGGTTGGGGTTGGGCGCTTTACCTCGCCCGATGTGATGGCACGGATGATCAAGCAGGGGCGGTTGGATTTCATCGGCTGTGCGCGCCCGTCGATTGCCGACCCTTTCCTGCCGCGCAAGATTGATGAAGGCCGGATTGATGACATCCGCGAATGTATCGGCTGCAACATCTGTGTGACGGGTGACATGACCCAAGGCATGGGCCGCTGCACACAGAACCCGACGTGGATGGAAGAATGGCGGCGCGGCTGGCATCCGGAAAAGATCGCAGCGAAAGGCGAAAGCCAGTCGGTGCTGATAATAGGATCAGGCCCAGCGGGGCTAGAGGCGGCACGCGCAGCCGCCCTGCGCGGTTATGACGTGGCCGTGGCCGAGGCGCTGGACAGCTACGGTGGCCGAGTAGCGCGCGAACGCCAACTTCCCGGCCTGTCGGCTTGGGGGCGGGTGGCGGATTATCGACTGTATCAGTTGGGCCAACGGCCCAATGTGCAGATGTACCCCGGCTCTCGCCTGACGGCAGAGGAGGTTTTGGCCTTTGGCTTCCAGCACATTTGTGTCGCCACAGGGTCTACTTGGCGGGCCGATGGTGTGGCGCGCCAGCACGTTGTGCCCATGCCGATCAACGCGCAAACGCCCATATTTACGCCCGATGATCTGATGGCAGGCCGCATCCCTTCGGGCCGTGTCGTGGTGTTTGATGATGATCACTATTACATGGGCGGCGTTCTGGCCGAACTTTGCGCGCAAAAGGGCTGCGATGTCTCCTTGGTGACGCCATCGGCCTTTGTGTCGGATTGGACAGCGAACACCCTTGAGCAATCGCAAATTCACCGCCGTTTGGCGGGCTTGGGCGTGGCGATTAGGTTGAACACTGGGATTGCTGCGGTGCAGGCGGGCGGGGTGGAAACCTGCTGCACCTATACTGACGCGCGTGGCCTGATTGAATGCGATGTGGTGGTGCTTGTGACTTCTCGCACCTCGAACGACGGGGTGTTCTTAGACCTTATGGCGCGGCAGGGCGATTGGGCCGATGCGGGGATACGCTCGGTCAAGGTGATCGGCGATGCCGCAGCGCCTGCGCCCATCGCTTGGGCCACCCACGCCGGCCACCGCTATGCCCGCGATCTGGACGCGCCAGATCTGGGCGACGCGCTGCCCTTCCGCCGCGAAGTCACAAGGATTGAGGATTAGGCCATGGTGCTGGACTCTGTGCGCCTGTTTGGGCAAGAGGGCCTGTTTGACCTGCACCTACAAGATGGGCGGATTGCGCGGATCGTTCCGGCGTCCAAACAGGGCGAAGGCTTGCTCGCCCTGCCCGCTTTTTGCGAAAGCCATGCGCATTTGTTTGGCGGCGGGGTGACGCTGGCGCAGTTGAACCTGTCGCAGGTGCATGACGCGGGCGCGCTGCGGGTGGCCCTGATCAGCCACGCTGCCGCCACGCCTGACGGGGATATGGTCTGCGCTTACGGCGCGAATTACGATCTGTTGGGCGAAAGCCGCCCCGACCGCCACGCTTTGGATGCGGTGCTGGCTGACCGCGCGCTGTGCATCACCTCCACCGATTTTCACTGCGCTTGGGCCAATACGGCGGCTTTGCAAGCGGCGGGCATTTTGCACGGCGCCGATGCTGGGGCGGGGGCCGAGGTGGTGACGGGCCCAGACGGGCTGGCCACCGGAGAGTTGCGCGAATTCGCCGCGATGGACCTTGTGCGCCGCCTTGCCCCTTCGGGCGGGCGCGAAGGTTTGGGCCTGTCAGGGCAAGAGCCGCAAGCCATCACCCCCGCCCAGCGCGCCAGCGACAAGGCGGCTTTGCTGCGCGCCATGCAGGAATGCCTGCGCCACGGGATCACCACCGTGGTGAATATGGACGGCAACCTGTATCAGGCGGACTTGCTTAAGGAGTTGGCCCAAGACGGCCTGCCCCTGAATGTCAGCCTGCCCATGACGCTGGTTCCCGGCCAATCCCCCGCCCGCCGCGCGGAACTGCTGCGCGCCGCCACCCAACCTCCCGTTGGTCGCCTAAGCTTTGGCCGTGTGAAAATGTTCATGGACGGCGTGTTTGATACGTGGACCGCCTTTCGCACCGATGATTACCCGCAAAAGGCGGGATTTCGATCCGCTCCGCTGTTTGACGCTGAAGAGTTTGCGCAAATCTGCATCGAAGCCTATGCGCTTGGCCTGCAAATTGCCGTTCACGCCGTGGGCGATGGCGCGGTGCGTGCCACGCTGGATGGCTACGCCGCCGCCCGCGCCAAGAACGGCCCCCGCGATGCGCGGCATCGGATTGAACATATCGACATGATCCACCCCACCGACCTGCCGAGGTTGGCCGCTTTGGGGGTGGTGGCATCCATGCAGCCCGTGCATCCGCCGGGGCTGGCGGGTTTGCCCTTGGAACCCACCGTGTCGATCATGGGGCAAGCGCGGTGGAAAGACACCTTTCCTTGGCGGGCGATCAAAGACCAAGGCGTTGTGCTGGCCTATGGCACAGATTGGCCAGTGTCTCCGCTATCGCCCCTGCACGCCTTGCACTGCGCCCTGTCGCGCCAGCCTTGGGGCCAAGGGCAACCCGACCAGCGGCTGACCTTGGCCGAAGCTTTGGCCGCTTATACCCACGCTGGCAGCTATGCGCTGTTCACCGACACCCTGCGCGGGCAGCTTGCCGTCGGGATGCGCGCCGATGTGGTGCTGCTGCGTGGGGATGTGCAGGGGTTAGCCCAGCGCCCTGATGCGGTTGAAATTGCGGGCGTTTATGTGGATGGCGAACAGGCCTAGCGCGGAAAGTCGCTGCGCAGGCTGTTCATGGTGGCCACCAACGCCTCGGATATGCCCGGCTCTGACAGGGCGTGCCCTGCTAAGGGGATCAGCCGCAAATCGCATTTTGCCCAGCCCTGCGCCAGCGTCCACGCCGCCTTGGGCGGGCAGATCATGTCTAGCCTGCCCTGCACCAAGGTCGCCCCGATATGTTCAATCTGCGCACGGTTTTGCATGATCCAGCCGTCGGATTCCAAGAAGCCAGCGTTCTGGAAATAGTGGTTTTCCAGCCGGGCAAAGGCGCGGGCATAATCAGCCGGGCCTTCGCCAAACGGGCCGTCCGATGCGATCGAGGCCAGCGCGTTTTCCCAATTCGACCAGACACGCCCCAGCTTGATCTCTTCCGCCAAGTCGCCCGAGAACAGGCGGCGGTGATAAGCACCGATCAGGTCGGCTTGCTCATGCTCAGGAATGGGGGCCAAGAAACGCGCCCATAGATCCGGAAAAAACGCCCCCGCCCCGCCACCATAGAACCAATCGAGTTCCGACCGCGTCATCAAGAAAATGCCGCGCAGCACCAGATGGGCGACATGGGCGGGGTGGGTGATGGCGTAGATCAGCGCAAGCGCGGCCCCCCAACTGCCGCCGAACAGGATGAACTTATCGACCCCCAGATCAGTGCGGATGCGTTCAATATCAGCGACCAAATCCCATGTCGTGTTCGCTTCAACCCGCGCATGGGGGCGCGAACGGCCACATCCGCGCTGGTCAAACAGCACAATCCGGTAATGCAGCGGGTCAAAATAGCGCCGCATCGCAGGGCTACACCCGCCCCCCGGCCCGCCGTGCAGCACCAGAACCGGCGCGCCTTGGGGGTTGCCGCATTGTTCAACATAGATGCTATGCCCCTGCCCAACATCAATCACGCGCTGATCGAAGGGTTCGATCTGCGGGTAAAGATAGTCCGACGCGCGTTTTGGGCCTGCTCTATGATCCATAAGGCCCTATATAACGTTTCTAACAGCGGCTGACACGACATTTGAAGGATTTTTGCCATGCAAACCACCATCGACCCCAGTGAAGTCGCTAAATTTGAAGCGATGGCCGCCGAATGGTGGAACCCCAACGGCAAATTCCGCCCGCTGCATTTGATGAACCCCTGCCGGTTAGACTATATCACAACCCAAATCGCCGCCGAATATGGGCGGGACTTGACCAAGCCTTTGCCCTTTGCAGGGCTGCGGATTTTAGACATTGGCTGCGGCGGGGGGCTTTTGTCAGAACCCATGGCGCGCTTGGGGGCCGAAGTGGTAGGGGCCGATGCCGCACCGCGCAACATTCCGGTGGCGCAGGTGCACGCCCAAGCCTCTGGCCTTGCCATCGACTATCGCTTCACCACCGCCGAAGATCTGGCGGCGGCGGGTGAGCAGTTTGATGTGGTTTTGAACATGGAAGTGGTTGAACACGTCAGCGACCCTTTGGCCTATCTGACCGCCTGCCATGATCTGCTCAAATCCGGCGGGATCATGCTGTGTTCCACCCTGAACCGTAACCCCAAAAGCTATCTGATGGCGATCATCGGGGCGGAATGGGTGATGCGCTGGTTGCCCAAAGGCACGCATGACTGGGCCAAGTTCATCACACCCGATGAGTTGTATGCCCTAATCAACCGCGCGGGCCTAACGCCCGTTGACCGCAAAGGCATGGTCTTTAACCCCATCTCGTGGGGGTGGAGCCTGTCTGCCCGCGACCTGTCGGTCAATTACGTCACCACCAGCCGCAAAGGCTGACCCAAGGGGTGTGCGCCCTTGGGTCACGTGCGCTTAGTCGGACGAGGATTTTGCCCAAAGGTTGATGTCACGCTCTAGGCTGATGCGGTCAATCTCGGCCAGTTCGGCGGCGGTGAAAGACAGGTTCGCCAAGGCCCCGACGCAATCAATGACCTGTTCAGGCTTAGAAGCCCCGATCAGGGCTGATGTGATGCCCCCATCGCGCAGCACCCAAGCCAGCGCCATTTGCGCCAAGGTTTGGCCGCGCGAAGCCGCCAGATCGTTCAGCTTGTTCAGGCTGGCCACGGCGTGATCGGTTAGCACTCCCGGATCAAGGCTTTTGCCTTGGGACGCGCGGCTGCCGTTGGGAATGCCCTTGAGGTACTTGTTCGTCAGCATCCCCTGCGCCAAGGGCACAAAGGCGATGGAACCCATGCCCAGATCGCCCAACGTCTCTTTCAAGCCATCCGTTTCAACCCAGCGGTTCAGAATGTTGTAAGACGGCTGGTGAATGATGCAGGGCGTGCCAAGGTCTTTCAAAATCGCCGCCGCCTCGCGCGTGCGCTGGCTGTTGTAGCTGGAAATCCCCGCATACAGCGCGCGGCCTGAACGCACGATGTAATCCAGCGCGCCCATGGTTTCTTCCAAAGGCGTATCAGGATCAAAGCGGTGCGAATAGAAGATGTCGAAGTATTCCAGGCCCGTGCGCTTCAGGCTTTGGTCGCACGATGCCACCAGATACTTGCGGCTGCCCCATTCGCCGTAAGGGCCGTTCCACATATGATAGCCGGCCTTGGACGAGATGATCATCTCATCGCGCAGATCCCTGAAATCTTCGGCCATAATCCGGCCAAACGCGGTTTCGGCTGACCCTGCGGGGGGGCCATAGTTGTTGGCGATGTCAAAATGCGTGATGCCCAGATCAAAGGCGGTGTGCAAGATGGCCTGCTTGGTCTGATGCGGCGTATCATCGCCAAAGTTGTGCCACAGGCCCAACGAAATGGCCGGCAGTTTCAGGCCGGTCTTGCCGCAGCGGTTGTAAATCATCTGGTCGTAACGGGTTTCGGCGGGGATATATGTCATGCGCGCGCTCCTATGGTTGGCACCTTTTCCAATGGGGGCGCAGAAAAATCCAGCCCTTTCCGGCGGGCGGGCCTGATCAATGTAAGTTGAAGGCGGCGCAGGATGGCTTAGAACGGGCGAAGGGGATATACTTCCAGCATGGGTCTTTCGGTCAGTCATAAGCTTTGGGCCAGCGCTGCCATTTTGGCGGTACTGGTGGCAGGTGCGTTGCCGGGCCGTGCGGTAGAGGGCGTGACCTTCACCGTGTCCGGCAGCGATAAGGTGCTGGCGCGCGAATTGCGCGCCGCCTCGGGCTTGGTGGGGGCGGGTAAGGACAAAGCGGCGCTAGACCTGTTCGCCGATGCGCGGGCGGAATATGGCAAGCTTTTGTCAGCCCTGTATGCCGCAGGTCACTATGGCCCCGTGATCCACGTCTTGATTGACGGGCGAGAGGCTGACAGCATCGCCCCGCTCGATGCGCCCAGCGCCATTGGCAAGGTGGTGGTCAGTGTTGACCCCGGCCCTGCCTTTGTCTTTTCCACCGCCAAAGTAGCACCCTTGGCACAGGGCCAAGCCCTGCCGTCAGACTTTGCCACAGGCCAGTTGGCGGGGGCGGGCCAAGTGCAAGCAGCGGTGCTGGCGGGGATTGAAGGCTGGCGGGGCCACGGCCATGCCAAGGCCGCCGTGGCACAGCAAGCGCTTACCGCCGACCATGCCAGCGCCACCCTTTCGGTCGACGTGCGGCTAAACCCCGGCCCCGTTCTGCGCTTTGGCGATTTAACGGTGAAGGGCGCCACAAATATCCGCCCCGACCGCGTGCGCAAGATTGCGGGCCTTCCGACGGACAAGCGCTTTGACCCCGCCGAAGAGGTTCGCGCAGCCCAGCGTCTGCGCCGCAGCGGGGTGTTTTCATCCGTCACTTTGACCGAGGCTGATACCATCATCCCGCCCGACCTTTTGGGCATCACCGCCGACCTCTCTGAAGCCCTGCCCCGCCGCTACGCCTTTGGGGCCGAGGTGGCGACGAATGACGGCCTAAGCGTCAATGGCAGTTGGTTACACCGCAACCTTCTGGGCGGGGGCGAACGGTTTGAAGTAACAGGCGCGGTGAGCAACATCGTCGCTTCGGGCAGCGGGTTGGATTACGCGCTGGGCACCACGCTAGACCGCCCCGCCACGCCCGATGCCGATTCAACGCTGAACCTGTCAGCCGCCTTGGGCCATAAAGACGATGCCGACTACACCGCCGACACTTTGGCGCTGGGCGTGGGCCTAACGCATTATTTCAGCGACACGCTGACAGCGCATGCGGCGGTGGCCTATGACTTTTCCGATGGCCACGACAGCGCAGGCAATTTCACCTATCGCAGTTTGCAACTGCCGCTGGGGGCCACGTTAGACCGGCGCGACAGCAAGACAGATGCGACTAAGGGCTATTATCTTGACCTAGGGGCCAAGCCCTTTTTCGGCTTTGGGGCAACCGACGATGGCGCACGCCTAACCTTGGATGCCCGCGCCTATAGGGCCTTGGGCGCAAAGGGTGGCGCGGTGCTGGCGGGCCGTGTGCAAGGCGGCGCTATTCTTTGGGCGTCAGCCCTTGGCACCCCGCGCACCGATTTGTTCTATTCCGGCGGCGGCGGCACGGTGCGGGGGCAGGCCTATCAAAGCCTAGGGATCTCGGTGCAAGACGGCTCGACTTGGGTAGATACGGGCGGCACGGCCTTTGTTGCAGCCTCGGTCGAGGCGCGGGTGAAGGTGAGCGCCAATATCGGCGTGGTGGGCTTTGTGGATGCGGGCGCTGTCGGGCAAGGCACGGTGACGGGGGCGAACAGCGATTGGCAAGCCGGCGCTGGGCTGGGCCTGCGCTACGGCACGGCGGTGGGACCGATCCGGCTAGACTTGGCGCTGCCGGTGCACGGGGCCGTGGGCAGTGGCGTGCAGATTTACGTTGGATTGGGGCAGGCGTTTTGATGCGGTTCTGGTTCGCCCTTGCGCTTGGACTGATGCCCTTGGCAGCCATGGCCGACAGCGCGGCTGACAAAGATTTTCTAACGACGTGGCTGCAAGACAGCCTATCCGGCGCAGGGCGGGTTGTGACAATCGACGGCTTTGCAGGCGCTTTGTCGACCCAAGCCAGCCTAGCGCAACTGACCATCGCCGATGCGCAAGGCGTTTGGCTGACCCTGAAAGACGTAAAGCTGGATTGGAGCCGCAGCGCCCTGCTTTCCGGCCAAATTCAGATCACCGACCTGTCGGCGGGCGAGGTTGACCTTGAACGATTGCCGCAGGGCCAGCCCACCTCGTCGCTGCCTGCGGTGACAGCCAAGCCTTGGGCGCTGCCCGATTTGCCCGTGTCGATCAGCATCAAGTCTATCGCAGCACAAAGGGTGGTGTTGGGCCCGTCTGTTCTGGGCCAAGCGGTTGAGGCGCGCCTTACGGCGGACCTAACCCTGTCGGGCGGTGAGGGCGCAGCCCATCTGGATTTGCAACGGCTGGATGCGGGGCCACAGGGCCATGTCAAGCTGCAAGCGGGCTATTCCAACGCCACGCAGGTCTTAGACCTGTCGCTGGATGCAGCCGAAGATGCGGGCGGCATCGCGGCCACCCTGCTGCATATTCCGCGCACGCCTGCCACACAGCTTACTTTGGCAGGCCACGGACCGCTGGCGCAGTTTGACGCGCAGGTGTCGCTGGCCACCGATGGGCAACCACGGCTGGCGGGGCATCTGACCCTTGCCGATGACGCGCAGGGCAACCGCGCCTTTGCGGCGCAACTGGGCGGCGATGTAACCCCGCTGTTCTTACCGCAATACGCCGCCTTCTTTGGCCCCGACACGGCGCTGAGCGTGAAAGGCGAGCGCGCGGCGGATGGCGCTTTGCAGATTGATACCCTGTCGCTGACATCGCAAGCCTTGCAGCTGGACGGCTTTATGTCGCTGGACGCGCAGGGCAATCCGCGCAAGCTGAACCTGACGGGGCGGATGGCGCAGGATGCGGGGGTGGTGACGCTGCCGTCTGCCTTTGCATTGCCGATCACGCTGAACGGGGCTGACCTAACGCTGCGCTATGATCAGGCGCAAAGCGATGTCTGGCAGTTTGATGCGGCGATCAACGGGTTGGTGCGGGGCGGGTTTAAGGCAAAAAGCGCTGCGATCTCGGCCCAAGGGCGCTTGCGCGATGGGATGTTTGACGGCACAGCGCAACTTTCGGCCGCAGGGCTGGCGCTGCCCGATGCGGGGTGGATGGCGGCGGTTGGGCCTGATGTGAACGGGTCGGTGGTCTTCGGCTGGAAAGCGGGCACGGGGGCGTTGCAGATCAGCCACCTGTCGCTGACCGCCCCCGGTTATGCCATCACGGCTAAGGGGAACCTTGGCCAGATGGCGGCGTTGCAGGGCCATGTTTCTGGGCAATATGATGACATCGCGCGCCTGTCGGGCGTTGCGGGGCAAAACCTAACGGGGGCGGCGGGTTTTGATCTAACGGGCAGCCTTGATCCGTTAAGCGGGGCGTTTGATCTGACAGGATCGGTGATGGGCCAAGCTTTGGGCTTGGGCGTGGCGCAGGTTGACAGCCTTTTGGCGGGCGAGAGCAAGCTAACTCTGTCAGCCAAGCGCGACGTCACGGGCACAACCCTGCGCGCCTTGAACCTGCAAGCGGCAAGCCTGTCGGCGAACGTGTCGGGCACGCTGACCGATAGCCGCACCGATCTGACCGCAGCGGTGCAACTGGGCGATCTATCCGCTCTAGGCGCAAACTATAGCGGCGCACTGCAAGGCACCGCGACTCTGCAAGGGCCTGCGGGCGACAGCGTTTTGACGCTGCAAGCTTCGAGCAGTGATCTGGCGATAGGGCAAGCGCAAAGCGATATTCTGTTGCGGGGCGCGTCAAGGCTTTCGGCAAAGCTGGCGCTTGGGTCGCAAGGGATGCGGCTTATCTCGGCTGATCTGGCCAATGGCCAGATCACGGCCAAGGTTGCAGCCGCAAGCGACGGCCAAGCGGGCGACCTAACCGTGTCAGCGCAACTGGCCAATCTGGGCCTGTTGCTGCCAAAGTTTCCGGGGACTGTGAAGCTTGCCGGTTTGGCGCACAGCACGGCGGGCGGGATGGGGCTGGATCTGACAGTGCAAGGGCCTGCGCAGATGAAGGCCACCGTCGCAGGCACGCTTTCGCCCGATTACAAAACGGCTGACCTTAAGATCACCGGTACAAGCGCAGCAGCGCTTGCCAACGTTCTGATCGCGCCAAGGTCGCTAGAGGGTGCCTTGCGCTATGATGTCAGGCTGAACGGGCCCTTCGCGCTCTCCTCACTTAACGGCACTGTGGCGCTTTCCGGCGGGCGTTTGGCTGACCCGACGCTGCCTTTTGCGCTGAAAGAGGTCGCCTTGACCGCCAGACTTGGCCGCGGAACCGCCCAACTGTCGGGGCAGGCCGGCGTTAGCACGGGCGGCAAGCTGGGGGTTACGGGCAGCATGGGGCTGACAGCGCCGCACCCCGCCGACCTGACCTTTGCGCTGGACAGTGTGGTTCTGCGTGACCCGCAGCTTTATGCAACCACGGCGACAGGCTCGCTGACCTTAAGCGGGCCAGCCTTTGGCGGAGGGGTGATTGCGGGCGCAGTCAGCCTTGGCAAGACAGAGCTGCAAATCCCCTCAACCAATGCCACAGTGGCGGGCGATTTGCCCGACCTGCGCCATATCAACGAGCCTGCGGCGTCTGCGGCCACCCGTCAGCGCGCGGGGCTTGGGCCAAGCAGCGGCACGGCGCGTGGGGGCGCGGGCTATGCGCTGAATGTAACGCTGTCTGCACCCAATCAGGTGTTTGTGCGGGGGCGCGGGCTAGATGCTGAACTGGGCGGCACGCTGATTTTGCGCGGCACAACGGCCAAGATCGCCCCATCGGGCGCGTTCAACCTGCTGCGGGGGCGGTTGGATATTCTGGGTCGGCGGCTGGTTCTGACAGAGGCGCAAGTGCAATTGCAGGGCGCTTTGGTGCCCTATGTGCGCATTCTGGCGGGGATCGAAAGCGGGGGCATCACGTCCTCTGTGCTGATCGAGGGAGAGGCGACCAACCCTGCCGTCACCTTTACCTCTTCCCCCGATTTGCCGCAGGAACAGGTTCTGGCGCATCTGTTGTTTGATCGCGGGCTAGACAAAATCAGCGCTTTTCAGGCGGCGCAACTGGCCTCTGCGGTAGCGTCGCTTGCAGGTCGGGGGGGTGACGGCGTGATGGGCGCGCTGCGGCGCAAGACCTTGCTGGATAACTTGGACGTGCAGGCCGATGGCACGGGCAACACCACGGTGACAGCGGGTAAGTATCTGGGCGATAAGGCTTATAGCGAAGTGACAATGGGGCAAGGGGGCACATCCTCGATCAGCCTGAACTATGACCTTGGCCGCCATATCACCGCCAAAACCCATACCGATTCCGAAGGGACGACAGGTTTGGGCCTGTTCCTGACGCGCGACTACTAAGCGTCAGGTTTGCGCCTGCGGTGCAATTCAGCATCAACCGCAGCGCCCAAAAGAACCGTGTAAGCGCTGACGTAAAGCCAGATCAGCAGCACAACCACCGCGCCAATGGATCCGTAAACGCGGTTGTAAGACGGAAAGTTCGCCAGATACAACATAAAGCCCCGCGCGGCCATTGCCCACAAAACCACCGCCACCAACAACCCCCAACTGAACAGCGGCGGATGCGTTGCGCCGTGGTTTGGCCCAAACCGATAGGCCAGCCCCAATGAGGACAGCACCAGAACCACCCCCAGCGCCAAGTTCGCGCGGTGCAAAAGCACGGCATCATCCCCCGGCAAGGGCAGCAGGCCGATGATCAGCGGTGCCACAACCGTGACCAGCATGGCCGACAGCGCCAGCCCAATCAGCGCAAGCGTCAGCAAGACGGCTTGCAACTGATGGTGCCCGCCGCGACGGTTGGGCATGTGGTGAATGGCATTCAAACCCCGTATCAAAGCCGCCACCCCAGCCCGCGCCGACCAAAGGGCAAACAGGGTTGATAGCGCCGTTGTCCACCCCAGTTGCGAGCCGCGCATTTGCAACAGGGCTTGCACCTGTTCTTGCAAAAGCGTCAGCGCATCGGGCGGCAGAAAGCCTTTCAACAGGGCAAGCTGGGTTTCGATCACCGAAGGGTCAAACACCGTGCCCCAAATCGCAATCAGCGCGGCAGCGGCGGGAAACAAGGCCAGAAAGCCGAAAAACGCCACGCCGGCAGAGATCAGGTCAAGCTCTGCCTGTTCCGTGCGGCGGTATAGGCGCAGCAGAAAGGCCAGAAAATCGGGCTGAAGCCGTAGACGACGCACACCGGATTCCCCTTTGTTCGGTTCGCAAAACTTTATAGCAGGCGCACCAAGCTTGCGCGCCTGCTAATTTGCAAAGGGGCCGATTTATTCGTTAATTCGTCTTGGATGTTGTGCCGCCACTTACCGCGACGGCAGCCACCACGCCCAAAAGCCCAAGTCCAAGCGCGCCGCCGATAGCGCCAATCCCAGCCGCCGCACCAGCGACACCAGCCGCAGCACCGACAGGTGCAGCCGCGCCGACACCACCCGCAACGGTGGCTGGCGCAGGGATCAGGGGTGCTGAAAACACAGCGGTTGAAGTCAGGCACAGGGCCAAGATTGTTGCGGTAAGTTTTTTCATTCGAAGTCTCCATACGAAACACAACTTTGGTTATATCTTAAGTGGGCCGCTTTGTAAAGATCGCGCCACCCGTCAGTCAACAACGCGCCCGATTTGCACTGTGGGCAGGCCCGGCGTGGCGTGCTGGTCGCTTTGGCGCAGACGACCGTCAGCATCAAACCAGTAGATGTTCACAAACGACGCATCAGGCCCAGCGCATGATTCGGTCACTTTGCGCGTGGGATAGGTCGCGCCAAAAACCTCAACCGCTTCCATTCCAGCGGGCGCAAAGGTGCAATCATAGGCAAAGTGGCGGTTTTGGTCCGCTCCATCCAGGTCGTAGTAATCGCGGTGACTGGTGCCCGTAGCGCGCGAAACTTGCGCCAGACTTGGGACAGAGGCCGACATCAAATCTGGCCCAAAGCCACGGGTTGCCACCAACAGCCCATCGTCTAGCGCGATGCTTTGCTGCGCAGAGGTGGCCCATGTGATGACAGGCCCATTTTGGCCATAGGGCGCGAACAAATCGGCGCCACGCGATGGCACCGTCACCAAAAGCACAGGCTGACCGGCCTTTTCCAAGGCCCCCCGCACCGTGGCCACAGCCGCCGGATCGGCGCGGAAGGGCTGTGGTTTGACGAAGATCGCCGTCACCATGGCCCCAAGCGCCTTTCCCTTGGGAAGGCGCGACAGGCTTTCTTGCGCCGTTTGATCGTTGCCGCATCCGGCGAGCAGCCCAAGCAGACCAACAAGGCAGGCCGTTTTCTTGCGCGTCATTTCCAAACCCGCCCCCATTGCGCGTCGATCTTGCGCTGATCGTAACTGCGCAAAACCGAATACAGCCGGTCGTCCACCTCCAAGCGCGCCCCGCCATCGCGCCCGATGGGCCGAATGGTCGTGGTGCGCATATCGCGGGTGGGCTTGCCGAAAAACCACGCCAAGGGAATTTGCAGCGTGATGCCCTTGTCAAAAGAGCCTTCGCCGAAATCCTCGGCCGAGACATCGGTTTTGGTGGCGTAAACCCCGACAGACCAGCCATTCTCAAATTCTCGGGATAGGCTAAGCGTGGCACCTTTGTCGCCCGCCAGATAGCGGCCCACATCCACTTGCGCGTGGTATCCGCCGCGCAGATCAAGATAGCCCGACACATGGCCTGTCGCGACCGCATAGCTGTACTGGCCAAAACCCAACAGCCCATCGGTGTCACGCTGCGCGACAGAGTTCGCCTCGACCCCCAAGGCCCAAGGCTTGCTGGTGGGGCGGTAAAGCACCTCGGTGGAAAGACCGGCAAAGCCGCGTTCAAGATAACCCGCGGTGATGCGGCCAAAGACGTTGGGGGCAAGACCCGTGAAATAGGCCAGCGTCAGGGTTTCGACATCAGGATTGGCCTGCGTGTCATACAGCACCGAACTCGACCGAACGTGCGGCAGAACAGAGGTTTCATCGGCTGACCCGTTGATACTGCTGACAATCACATCGGTGACAGCACCGGACAGGAACATTCCGGGCGCAAGGTCATATTGGCCGGACAGGCGCAGACCAAGGCTGGCTTGCAGCGGGTTGGTCGGATCAAACTGGCGGGTGTGAACATAGGGCAGCAAAGACCACGTTAAACGCGGCGCGGGGTCGGGGTTGATCGTGGTGCCAGACAGCGGCGCGCTCGGCGTTTTGATTTGCGTTTGCGCGCGCAGCAAGGTGGCCCCGTCGGGGGCGAATTCAAACCGCTCTAGATCGGTGCGGTTCACAACAACCATACTGCCCGCCATGCCATGCTCGACCGGCACGATCTGGAAGTGTTCAACCGAGGCGGGCAAAACCCAAGCCATCGCGCGGGCAAGGCGGCCAATCGCTTGGGCCGTGGCGTCATAGGTTGTGTTTTGAAACCTGACCTGCGCCGTGGTGGCCGTCAGGCCGACAGATTGAATGACAATCCCCGTATCCTTCAGCGTTGCAGCCAAACTGCGCGTCACGGCTTCGTTTATGTCGGGCTGTGCCACCCAATCGCGGGCCCAAGCCGCGCGGTCAGCAGGGCGCGGGCGGATGGGCAAGGGCGCAGGGCCGCCGATTCCGCCCTGCGGGCGTTGATCGGGGTTCAGCGTGGCGCTTAAACTGAGGCCAATTTCGCTGCCATACAGCGCATAAACACCAAAGCGGAAGGCGGGGTTGGGAGCATACTCTAGCCCGTAGTTCATGGGGCTGTTGCGGTCAAACATTCGGCGCCGAGCCGATTCCTCGGCATAAGCGTCAGAGGAATATTCGGCCTTTGCGGTCCACTTGGGGGTGATCTGATACTCTAGCCCGCCAAACAGGGCCGCATCCCCTTGAAACCATTGCTTGTAAGAAATCTTGCCCCCAAGGCCAAAGTCGATCTTTTCGCGTGGGCCGAAGGGTTGGCCGAAGGCGTTGTAACTGCCCAACCGCCCGAACCCGACCCCACCTGTGACCTTAAGCCTTGGGCCCAGCGCCTTAGTGCCCGCCACATATTCGGCCGAGAACAGGCCCGTCCCGACAAAATCTTGCACCCCGATCGTGACAGCGGGCAAAAAGCGGCTTTCCGTCAGGATTTGATAGCTGATGTCAAAGTTGCGGTCGTAGTAGGTGTAGGTGTCTTTGCCATCGGCACAATCAGGCTGGCACAGGTGTTTTTCATAATCATGCAGGCCGACATAGCGAAAGGTGCCTGACAGGCGCGGGGTGATTTGAAACCGCAGGGCGTTTCTGACGACCGGACCGAATTGGGAATGGTCAAGCGAAAGGTAGCCATCCGCCATCTGTTCACCAGAGGGCATATCAATTAGGCCAGTCTGCCCCGACAGGTTCAAATCGGGGTGCATCTGTGCTTGCGCGCAAAGTGCGGCGATCAGGTTAAACAGAGCGGCAAGGCCGAAGGGTCGCAGGTATGAAACGAGCTTGCGCAATGGGTTGATCTTTCAAATTCTATCGCACTTTCGTAAACACTTTCGTTTCAACAATCAAGATTTGACCGCACCCTTAGAATTTCACAAATTCGCACCGAACCAAGCGGCGGGCTACCGCTATTCTTGTTGACCCATAGGGGGCAGTCGGTATGCTGCGGCACTTGTGACAATCCTGTTCGATTTTGACAGGCCTTAGGGATCTATTATGCGTCAGTTGTTACGGCCTAGCGGCCATAGGCTTTGTGCTTTCGGTTTGGCTTTCGCGCTGTCGGCCTGTAGCGCGCCCCAAGACGTTGCGAATATGCAACAAGTTGTCGCGGGGGCCCAAGCTGCGGGGTCGACCTTTGCGGTTCAGATGGTGACGCAAGACACGCTGGCCACCGTTCAATCTTGGCCCAACAGCCACCCCGTTCAAAACACCGACTGGATCGCGCACAAAACCGTGGCACCCGACGCCATCATTCAGGCGGGCGACAGGGTAAGCCTTGCGGTGTGGGACAATGACGAATCCTCATTGCTTGGTCAGGCGGGACAGAAGGTTATCCAACTGCCCGACCTGCGAGTCTCTAGCGCGGGCACGATCTTTTTGCCCTATGTCGGCGATGTGCAGGTGGCGGGCATGACCGCCACAGCCGCGCGCAGCAAGGTAGAGGGGAAGCTTCACGAGATCATCCCCTCGGCCCAAGTGCAATTGAACGCGGTGGCGGGGTTGCAGAACTCGGTCCACGTTATATCCGGCGTGCCCAACCCCGGCACTTTGCCTTTGGCCGATGCGGGGATGACGATCACGTCAGCCTTGGCGCAATCTGGTGGCATTCCGGGCAACATGGCCAACCCGCAGGTGAATTTGCAGCGCGGCGGCAAGATGTACACGATTGCCGCAGAAAAGCTGCTGTCGCATCCAGAGCTTGATACAACCTTGATCGGCAACGACAAAATCTTTGTTCAGCCCGACAAGCGCTATTTCCTGTCGCTCGGCGCAGCAGGGCGCGAGACGGTGATCGACTTCCCGCGCGACACCGTGACGACGCTAGAGGCGATGTCGTTGATAGGCGGGGTCAACCAAGACATGGCCAACCCTAGGGCCATCTTGGTGTTGCGCGCCTATCCGGCCGCAGCGGTCAGCGCCAAAGCGACGCAGGGGCCGCCCAAAGCGCAGATGGTGTTCGCCTTTGACCTGACCAAAGCCGACGGGCTGTTCAGCGCGGGGTCTTTCATGATTCAGGATCGCGATTTGGTGCTGGTCACCGAAAGCACGCTGGTGAATACAACCAACACCGTGCGGCTGTTCACCGGCATGTTCGCAGGGTCACGGGCGGTTTATAACGGCGTGCAGTAGCGGTTACTCGCCGTCTTCCAAGCGCGTGCGCAATTCGCGCAGCACCGGCAAAACGGCGCGCACGCGGTCAGCGCCTAGGGCTTTGACCAGATCGCCAATCACCGGCACCACGGCTTGCACCGCCGCATCGCGCGCGGCGCGGCCTGCGGGGCTGATCGCTACGAACTTGCGCCGCGCATCATCCCAATCGGGGCGGATGTGGATATGGCCTGCCCATTCCAGCTTGGACAGGGTGTTGGTCATGGCCCCACGGGTGACGTGAAACGCCTTGGCGAGTTGGGCGGGGGTGCGTTCGTCTTGCACGCCAGCAAGGTGGTTCAGCACGGAAAAATGCGAAAGCTCCATCCCTTTGGGCAGGGCTTTAGAGATGCGGTTGCGCGCCAGTTGATCAGCCGTCAACAACTCTCCAAACAAAGAGACGGCCAGATCTTCAAGGCGCTCACTCATGGCCCGTCAAAGCCCCGATCGTGCTGCAACGAGGGCACACGGCGGCGCGCATCGGCCACTTGGGTCAGGTCTATATCCACCAGCGTCACACCGGGGTCGGTTCCACCATCGGCCAGCACCTCTCCCCAAGGGGCGATAGCCAAGCTGTGGCCGTAAGTGCGCCGACCTTTGCCATCCGCTTCGGCGTGAAAGCCAGTCTGCGCGGGGGCCAAAACGAAAGCGCCGTTTTCAATCGCACGGGCGCGCAGCAGGGTTTCCCAATGGGCAGCCCCCGTGATGTGGTTAAAGGCGGCTGGCACGGTGATGATCTGCGCCCCACCTTGGGCAAGCCTGCGGTACAGGTTGGCAAAGCGAACATCGTAGCAAACGGTCATCCCGATGGGCGCAAAGGGCGTTTGCGCGATGACGGCTTGGCTTCCGGGGCGAAACGCGGCTGATTCGCGGTAAACCTCGGCCTCTGACACGTTCACGTCAAACATATGGATCTTGTCATAGCGCGCCGCGATGGTGGCATCGGGGCGGATCAGGAATGAGCGGTTGGCAAAGCGGCCGTCTTCATCGCCCGTCAACAGCGCGATTGACCCAATCAGCAGCCAAACGCCCAACTTAGCCGCCTCGTCCCGCAGGGCGGCGAGGGTTGGGTCATCTTCTTCGCGCCGCAGCACGGCCTTTTGCGCAGCACGGTTTGACCACAGGCCGTTGGTGCATTCAGGCGTCAGGATAAACTGTACCCCCTGCGCATGGGCTTGGCGCACAAAGCCCAAGGTCGCGGCCAGATTGGCCACGGGATCGTCGGTGACGGTCAGTTGAACCAAAGCTGCCCGCATCGCTTAGGCCAGCATCGGATCAAGTTTGCCGTCATGGTCTAGCGCGTGCAGATCATCGCAGCCGCCGACGTGCTGGTTGCCAATGAATATCTGCGGCACGGTGCGCCCGCCATTGGCGCGGCGGGTCATCGCGTCACGCAAGGAGGGGTCGCGGCCCACGTCAATCTCGGTGAATACCACGCCTTTCTTGGTCAGCAAGCGCTTGGCGGCTTGGCAATAGGGGCAGGTTTGCGTGGTGTAGATTTCGACAGATTTCATCAAGATCATCCTTGGGGCGGCCTGAGGGCTTGGCCTTACCCTACCATTTTAAGCCTGTTTCGCAACGCGCGCCATGACCAAAACAGATACATCCGTAGCCCCTGCCGCCAAGCAAGCCTCTGCCCCCGCAGCCAAAGTTGCGCCTGATGTCATGACATCATCCACCAGCAAGATATGCCGCCCCTTTACTTGCGCCGCCCGCCGCGGATGCAGCGTTAACGCGCCCGCCATATTGGCAAAGCGCCCCTCGCGGGTGCGACCCTCTTGTGATCCGGTGGGGCGAGGGCGCTGCAAAAGGTCGGGGCAATGCGCGACCTTTGCCAGCTTGGCGATCCGTGCCGACAAAACCGCCGCTTGGTTGTAGCGCCGCTGCACCAAGCGCCACCAATGCAGCGGCACGGGGGCCACCAGAATATCGGGGGCAAGCAAGGGTTGGGCCGCTTTGAACATCCATTCCGCCGCAGGGTGGGCAAGATCAAGCCGATCAGCGTGTTTCAACGCCAGCACCAGCTGGCGGCCGTTTTCGTGGTACAACAACGCCGCACGCCCCGCGCGCCACGGGCGGGCGATGGTTAGGCAATCGTCGCACAAAACCGGCGCGTCGGCCTCTTCCCCCGGCAGGGGAATGCCACAGTGATTGCACACCAAGCCCGTGATAAACGGCGTGTCGCGCCAGCAATCGCCGCATATGCCAAAGTCGCTGGTCACCCGCGCGCCGCAGGTGATGCACTGCGGCGGGTAGGCCATGTGTAGCAAGGCTTGCAATCCCATCGCGCGCTCCTATGGTCCGCGCTATGCAGACCGTGCCCATCTTAACCGACCGCCCCCAGCTTTTGCGCAACCGCCAAAAGGCCACAGCGCTATTCTTGCAAGAGATGGTCGTATCCGAAGTTCAGGAAAGACTGATCGAGGTTAACAGAACCTTTACAGCCCCCATGGTCGTGACAGGATTCCCGCAACTTTGGCCAGAAATGTCCACAATTGCCGACGACGAGGTGCTAAACCTGTCCCAAACCGCGCACGACTTGGTGGTGCACGCGCTGGCGCTGCATTGGGCGAATGATCCGGTTGGCCAACTGGTGCAATGCCGCCGTGCGCTAAAGCCTGACGGTTGGTTTATGGCGCTGCTGTTTGCGGGCCAAACCCTGCACGAGTTGCGCGCCTGTTTGGCGCAGGCTGAAGCCGAAGTGACAGGCGGCCTGTCGCCGCGCGTGCTGCCCATGGCAGAGATCCGCGATTTGGGCGGCTTGTTGCAACGCGCGGGCTTTGCCTTGCCCGTGGCCGACATCTTTAGCACCCAAGTGCGCTACCGCGACGCCTTTCACCTGATGCAAGACCTGCGCGCGATGGGCGAGGGCAACGCGATGGCCGCCCGCCTGCGCAAGCCGACGCAGCGCGCTGTTTTCGCCCGTGCGGCAGAGCTTTACCAGCAAACCTACGGCGGCGCTGATGGCAAAATTCCCGCGACGTTTGAAATTGTGGTGCTGACCGGCTGGGCCCCCGCCGACAGCCAACCCAAACCCCTGCGCCCCGGTTCCGCCGCAAAGCGCCTGTCAGATGTGCTTTTGGTGCCCGAAGTCAAACTGCCCCGCGATGCAGGTATTTGATTTGGCGCAGATTGCCACTATCTGTCCTAATAATTAAAATCTAACAATTACAGATACTTAAGCCTAGGCGTAGTATCCGAAATAGTAGTGAATGTAGTATCCATTCGCTTCACCAGTTGCTGCTTGCAGCAAGTAACGAGCCACAACATCAGTATGCAAGATAAAGACACCCATGCTCGTGGGGTGTCCGCATACGAACCAGCAAAAATTCAGGAAAACATGGTGCCACAACAAAACCCTTGAGAGGGTAAAGACGGGAATATTTCTATGGCGACTGAGAGAAAGACGCAGCAAGTTCGGCTGCAAAAGACCTTCTTAGGCGGTTACTTTTACAGGACTAGCGACATCATGGGTCGGGATGTTCTTAGGCTTCAGAAGAGCCAAGAGACTGTAAACGAGCATATAGTGAAGGACATTTTGATGCAGTTCAGGAAAAAGCATAAGATTGAGAGTGAAATGTTGAACGAGAGAACGATTATGGTACAGTTTTTGCTGATCTTATGGTTGGCGACAAAATGCGAATTGGCGCGTATAGTACGTGCGTAAGCGATGGACTTTTGATGGTTTCTGGGGCAGCCCCATTTAGGGAACTGGATACTTGGGCCAGTGACTTCACTGCCGAAATTCTTGCTGGGAGTGAAGTTGCAATCACTATCAGTACGGCGAATATGGACAGCCCATCACGGACAGCCGCTTATCTTCGTCTTGATCCTTGTTCAGACACTTCAGGAATACGGTATTACCCTGTCAAAAGCGTGAACGGATTTGAAACACTCGATGCTTACCTTAAGTCAGGATTCATAACCAAATTACCTAAACCCTAGCGCCAAACAGTCTGTTTTACCGAATTTCACCTTTGCTGGTATCAAATGTGATCAGAAACGATTTCCAACTTTCGTAGCCATCGGGCGGCAAGCCTAGACCCCTAAGAGCCCCTCGGATCACAGCGCGCTTGGCCGCTTCAAAGGCTTGCTGGGCGGCTTCGGCCGTACCACCGGTGAACTCGACCATCTCGACCGACAGAACCTTTTGATCCTTTGATAACTGGACGCGCATGGTCACGGTCACGCGACTGGCTTCGGTTGACAAAGAGCCTATGTTCCACATTGGCCCGATGACTTGGCGCAGATGATCAACTTGATATGAGTTAAGTGCCACGCCAAGTGATGTATCATTAGTCACTTCGGGGCCGTCATTCTTCTGATCTGTCATGGTAGGGGTAGGTACCAAATCTGGTGCCGTTGCATCGTCTATGGCCGCGTCAATTGCTGCCTGATCTGCCTCAGAAGTATCGATGGTAGACGGGTTAGAGTCAGGAAGTTTGCAGTCAGTTATTTTTTTTCCTGCAGAGCCATCTGCTAAGTAAGAAATCTCTCCGGACCATATCATTTTAGTAAATGTATCATTAATCAGTTCTTTCACATATTTATTTTGGTTCTTATCAAGTTTTGCGCCATCCACACTTAATCTCCAGAAGATTCCATTAATCGTAGGGCCATTAAGTGTAATTCTACAGCGATCATCTTTTCCAATTGAAATAATTGCATTCTTGATCGATAGCGCATTCACTTGTGGGATTTCGGACATGGCTTTGGCTCTCTCTTCTGCTTTCGCCACTTCATCCTTAAGGCGCTGCGCTTCAGCTTTCAAACGGTCTTGATAAGCCTTTTCTGCCGCCACTTCCTGTGCTGCGATATAGTCCCTTTGACCGGACGTCAGGATAGGCTGGCACGGCGAAAGATCAATAAATGTGCCTTGGTCATCGAGTTGGCAGGTGAAATAGACATCTGCTTGAAGCACCAAAATCTGATTAGACGATAGAACTCCAGTGACCTGATAAGGTTTGAATGCGCTCCACTCCCCGAGACCAAGACGGCCCTCTGCGCCCGCCACAGACGCAGTTAATGTCAGGACGGCAGAAGCGAGAACGCGCACAAATCTCATCGAGTGGCTCCGTACTTTTTGGTGGTATGCCATCAGGGCCGTGGATCGGCAGTCTCCAATTTACATAATGAGTACTTGGTTAGGGGGGGTAGTGCCAGCCCCCTCACCCTTGCTACTTTTGTGGCTTTGCCACTCTAACGGCTAAAGCTGTCTAGCCCCTGAGTCGACTGTTTTCAGCTTCTTTTGACCAGATATGAGCCTTTTCGTCCTTACTGACGACCAGATCAGTATGTTCCCACAAACGGGCACGCCCATAACTCAGTCTACGCTTTTCAATGAACCCCATTTCCCTAAGAACCGCAGCAATATCTCTCTCAGCAAGATACCTAAACCTATCAGCCTGAATCTGAGTAACGCTGAAGACAAATCCCCCTTTTCTTGGCTCTAAGAAGTCTTGGAGTTCAACCTGATAGTCCGCAGTCTTGTCCCTAGTGGTTATCTCAGTCTTGGCCTCAGTGTCAGGTGCAGTCCTGAACATACGCTCTTCACAGACGACCAGTTCAAACCAGTCTCGCAGCTCTTGGAGACCACCAGCATCAAGCCACACCGAAAATGTAGCCAAGAAAGCTGCTGTTTCTTCCTTCGACTTTTTGTGGTCAATGTACTCTGGAACCCAGTAACGTCTATCGCCGTTGGCGAAGGTGTCATTGTGCATCTTGGTAAGAGCAGGAACGGCAGTGTCTGTGGCAAAGTCTTTAAGCCACCCTGCTTCGCCGTCTTCTTGATCCCAAGGCAATCTTGGACGCTTCGATTCTGTCTGAGCGACTTTGAGTAAGTGGGCGAGGGCTTGCCTTAGCTTTTGGGGATCATTCAGTTCTTCGTCTGTCACAAAGTCTTCATCCCATGTCGCTTGCAATGCAGCAGCGAAGAACTCCACCTCGTCTTTAATGGGGTTGAATAACTTGTAGATTTCCTGTTCGAGCGAGTGCAAGCGGCGCTGTGCTTCTTTGCGGTCTGCCGTGCCTGTAGACCTCTTGATCTGGGTTTTGCCAAACTGTGCTTGTAGGTCTTTGGGGATCGTCACACTGGCGTAGTATTTGCCCTTTGAGGGGAGAAAACTAAGTGTTGCGGGATGGAATGGCATTTCTGGTGCTCCCCTAGTAATGAAGCCTTGGTAGCAGTGTGAGCCACGAAGTAAAGACATGATAGTATCGGTTTTAGTATCCAAAACAGTAGCGGAAAGCCTTATTTCTAAGGGAATAAGGGGTATTTGGTGATGAAAAGCAGAATGCCACTATCTGTCCCTAACGAATCAAGGAGCACCAGATGACGGATGTCGCCCCCGGAACCGGACGCTTGGCCCATGCACCGGCCAGCCACCCTGTCGTGAAAACCGCTCGGGTGGGCGTTCTTCTGGCCAATCTGGGCACGCCCGATGGCTATGATTATTGGTCCATGCGCCGCTATCTGAACGAGTTTTTGTCGGATAAGCGCGTGGTGGATCTGCCCGATTGGAAATGGCAACCGATCTTGCAGGGCATTATCTTGACGGTGCGGCCCTCTAAGTCGGGGGCGAACTACAAGTCGATCTGGAACCATGACCGGAACGAAAGCCCGTTGCTGACGATCACCAAACAGCAAACCGCCGCCATTGCCGAGAATTTGACGCAAGTTTACGGTGACCGGATCATGGTTGATTTCTGCATGCGCTATGGCAACCCCTCGACCGCGTCCAAGGTTAAGGCGATGATCGCGGCAGGGTGCGAGAAGATCGTGTTTTTCCCGCTGTATCCGCACTATGCGGGTGCCACATCGGCCACCGCCAACGACGCCTTCTTTCGCGCCTTGGCCAGTGAAAAGCGCCAACCTGCGGTGCGCACTGTGGCTGAGTATTTCGAACATCCGCTTTATATCAACGCCTTGGCGCAATCAGTGACCGATGCCTATGCCAAGCTTGACCATAAGCCCGACGTTCTGGTGACCAGCTATCACGGCATGCCCCTGCGCTATTTGATGGAGGGCGACCCCTATCATTGCCAGTGCATGAAAACGACCCGCCTGCTGCGCGAGGCATTGGGATGGGAAAAGGGGGCGATTGATGTCAGCTTCCAGTCGGTCTTTGGCCGCGAAGTTTGGCTTAAACCCTATACCGTCGAACACGTGGCGGAACTGGCGAAGGCAGGTAAGAAGCGCATCGCGGTCATGGCCCCCGCCTTCTCCGCTGATTGCATTGAAACGCTGGAAGAAATTCAGGGCGAGATTTGCGAAGCCTTTATGCACGCTGGCGGCGAAAGCTTTACTTATATTCCCTGCCTGAACGACCAGCCCGCCCATATCGCAGCGCTGTCTGGCATCATCCGCGAAAACCTAAGCGGCTGGCTGGCTTAAGCGCAAAGTAAAAGGACGGCAGTTGCCTGCCGTCCCTTTGAATTCAATGCCTGTCGTTCTGAAGCGTGCTTCAGACAGGAAAGCTCAGTTCGACGAAGCGACAGCAGCGACAACCAGCAGCAGCAGCAGCGGAACAACCATGCCGCCAGCCGACGACGAGGTGGTTTCTGCGACAACCGGTGCAGCTTCAACAACCGGTGCAGCCATGCCGCCAGCGAAAGCGGTCGAAGCAGCCAGCGTCAGGGCGGCGGCGAGAGCGAATTTTTTCATTTTGATCTCCGTTTTTGTTTTATTCAGCCGCTTAATCCGTTTGGGACGCGACAGAATTGTTGCTCGTGGCAGCATAAAAGCATTTCGGCAGCGCTTTTGCAACTGCCCAAGCTAGCATTTGCGCAAGTATTGCCCAATTTGCCACAGCACACAAAGAAAAAGACGGCAGTCAGACTGCCGTCTTTGGGGCGGTACCAGAAAACTGGACCGCGCTTAGATTAGTTCGACGATGCAACAGCAGCGACAACCAACAGCAGCAGCAGCGGAACAACCATGCCGCCAGCCGACGACGAGGTGGTTGCAGCGACTTCAGCCGGAGCAACGGTGGGTTCAGCAACGCCGCCAGCGAAAGCGGTCGAAGCAGCCAAGGTCAAAGCAGCAGCCAGAGCGATCTTTTTCATAGTATTCTCCATTTAAAGCGCCCAACCGTAGGTTGGCAGAGGCGGCGGGCGCGCCCAAGAAAGTTCCTCTTGTTGCTTTACAAGCAGGTCGCAAGCAACATTGCAACAGTTTCAGAAGATTTTTTGCAACAAAACCTGCAATAATCGCCAAAAAAGCAACAGTTCGCGGCTTATCGGCCGCAATCGTCACAATTCTGACACATCAAAACCTAGAAGACAGATGGCAAGCTAGATCAGCAAGACCTGTGTACCGACTGAGGCCAAGTCGAACAGTTCAACGATCTGTTCGTTGTACAGACCTATGCAGCCGTTTGACGAACGGCGGCCAATCTTGCGCGTGTCGTGGGTTCCATGAATGCGGTAGCTGGGCCAACCCAAATACAAAGCCCTGATTCCCAAGGGATTTTCAGGCGATCCGCCTTCAACAGATGCGGGCCAATCGGGGTTGCGTTCCAACTCGCCCTTTGTCGCCACCCAGCGCGGGTTGACAACTTTCTTGATCACGCTGGTGCTGCCGCGCTTGGTCAACTGTTCGGTCAGTGGCACCGAGGTTGGGTAAAGCCGATAGATCGACTGATCCTGCGACCAAAAATGCAGCGCGCGTGAGGTGATATCGACCAAAATCGCGCCGTTGTCAGTGTTGGCGAAGTAATCCTGCCACGCCAGCAACCGGAAACTGGAAATATTCGCCCGCTCGTTGCCTTCGGTCGTGGGGGTTTCAAACTCGGTCGAGTTGGCAAAGTTCTGCGCCTGTGCTGGAAGGGCCGCTGCCGTAAGCCCTGCCGCAGCACCTGTCATGAACAAGCGGCGTCCTAGGGATTTGGTGTCGTCAGTCATGCGCTGATCTCCTTTTTGTCGCGGCCTTGGCTTTATTTAGGGCGGTCTTACACCGAACGGGCGGCAGCGGCAATTCACAGCCCAGAGAACCGGCCAGACCTTGCCATGGGTTTTTCTTGGCGAAGATATGCGCTACAGACGGCGAATAGATTTCTAAGGCCCGATCGGGGCCCAAGACAGGTG
Source organism: uncultured Rhodobacterales bacterium (assembly GCA_903873585.1). Lineage (GTDB taxonomy): Bacteria > Pseudomonadota > Alphaproteobacteria > Rhodobacterales > Rhodobacteraceae > Stagnihabitans. The sequence goes on along the minus strand of CAIQOV010000049.1, from coordinate 96,062 downwards.
ACGCAGAATGGATCGACGCAGGGCTTTGCTTCTTGGTGCCGCGGCGGCTTTGGCAGCTTGCGCCAAACCCGCCCCCGCCCCGGTTGGGTCAGACGGCAAACCGTTGCCGCAGGTGTATCACATCAAGCCGGGCGACGAATCAGTCATTTCGTACCGGATGCTCGATGGCGTCAACGCGCTGCGCCAAAGCAAGGGCGTGCCGCAGGTGCAATTTAATGCCGCTTTGATCGCCGCCTGCGCCACCCATTCGCGCGACATGGCGGTGCAAAACCGCCCTTGGCACTTTGGGTCGGATGGATCGTCGCCCTTGGTACGGGTGCAGCGGGTGGGCTACACCGGCAAACTGCTGGGAGAGCTGATTTCGGAAACCTACCAGACCGAACTGGTCACGCTTTCCGACTGGATGAACCAAGCTGACACCCGCGATATGGTGCTGGATTCACGCGCCACCGAAATGGGCTTTTCGTGGTTCCAAGAGCCGTCGGGCAAGCTGTGGTGGACGATGCTATTGGGCACCAACGCCCTTTAAGCCGATCTGCGCTTAGGGATAGATGTTGATCTGCGTGCCGTCTTTGACCATCGCGTAGATCTCTTCGACCTCTTTGTCGGTGACAGCGATGCAGCCCACCGTCCAATCGCCCTTAACATTTGTCCAATAGGGCTGGCCGTGGATGAAAATATCCCCCCCCGGCTGTTTGCCCGCCTTCTTGGCAAAGGCACGTTGGGCGTCATTGGGGTAGGATATGCGCAACGACAGGTGATAGGTTGATTTCGGGTTGTGCTGGCTGATGCGGTAAGCGCCTTCGGGCGTTTTGCCATCGCCTTCAAAGTGCTTGGGGCCAACCGGATTGCCGCCAAGCTGGATGTGGTATTCTTTCAGCACCTTATGGCCATGCAGCAAGAACATCTTGCGATCGGCCTTATGCACCTCGATCGTCGTGACGCTTTCGCCGTGATAGGTATAATGCTTGGCGCTTTTGGGCAGTTGCAGGCAAGAGGCCAGCCCAAACATTACAAAGGTCACAAAGATGACCCGAAGGAAAACTGCCATAATCTGCCCGCCTCGTTTTTTTACGATTTAGCCGAAAGGCGGCGGGCTTGCCAGTGCGGCCTACAGTTAAAGCGTGAATTGAGCGGCTAATTCCACATGGGGCGACCAGCGGAATTGGTCGACGACCTGCACCCAGTTCAGCTTGTAGCCCGCTTGGGTCAAAATCTTGGCGTCGCGGGCAAAGGTGGCGGGGTTGCACGAGACGGCGGCAATCACGGGCACTTTCGACCTCGCCAAGGTGTGACTTTGCGCTTCAGCCCCTGCGCGCGGCGGGTCGATGACGACAGCGTCATAGCCCTTGAACTCATCAGGTTCCAGCGGGCGGCGGTACAGGTCGCGGATGTCATTTGTCACCCGCTTGATGCCCTCGGCCATGCGAAAGCCTTTGTCGAGTGCGGTCAGCATCGCAACATCGCCTTCAACCGCGTGAATTTCGGCGTTTTCAGCCAAGGGCAGGCCAAAGGTGCCAATACCCGCAAACAGGTCGATGATGCGGCGGGCGGGGCCTACGGCCTCTTTCACACAGGCCAGCAGGGCGGCTTCGCCTTCGGCTGTCGGTTGCAAGAATGCGCCCACGGGCAGGGGCACATTGGCGCGACCAAAGCGCATCATGGGTTGGGCGCGTTGGGCGATGACCTCGCCGTTCCAGCTAAGGCGCGACAGGCCGAAGGCTTCCACCAAGCGCGCCAAGTCCATCCGCTGAGTGGAATCGGCGGGCTTGCCGCCTGTGACGGCCACATCTGGCCCTGACGTGGTGCGCGTGATTGCCAGATCCATTTCTTGGGTGCGCGATCCGCCCAGCTTCGCAATCGCCTCAAGCGCTGGAAAGGCGCTGATCAGATCGGGGTGCAGCAATTGGCACTGAGGCACGCCCACCAGCACATCTGACGCGCGGGAATGAAAGCCCATCAGAACCCCGCCCTTGGTCCGCCTTGCCGCCAAAGTGGCGCGGCGGCGTGATCGGGGGGGGGATGTGATGATGGGGCGCAAATCGGCCTCTAGCCCTTGGGCTGCAAGGGCCGTGCGCACAATCGTGGTTTTCCAATCTGCCACAAACGCATCTGACGCGTGCTGCATCATGCAACCGCCACAGGTGCGCGCATGGGTGCAAGGCGGTTTCACGCGGTGGACAGAGGGTGTCAAAATCCGCACATCGGCCAAGCTGTCGCCTTTAACCGTGCCGTCAACCTCTTCACCGGGCAAGGTTTGCGGAGCAAAGATCGACCCTTCAGGCCCTTGGATGATCCCGTCGCCCAAATGGCCCAGTCGCGCTATGGTGAAAGTCACTCTGCCGCTTCCTTGTCTTCAACGCCGATGAAGCCGCCGCTTTGACGGTTCCAGTAGCGCGCGTAAAGCCCCCCAAGGGCCAAAAGCTGCGGATGGGTGCCTTGTTCGACGATATGGCCCTGATCTAGCACAATGATCCGGTCCATTTCGGCAATGGTTGACAGGCGGTGGGCGATGGCCAGCACCGTTTTGTCCTGCATGATGCGGCCTAGGGCTTCCTGAACGCTGGCTTCAATTTCAGAATCAAGGGCCGAGGTCGCTTCATCCAGCACCAAAATCGGCGCGTCTTTCAGGAAAGCGCGCGCCAAAGCGATGCGCTGGCGCTGGCCGCCTGACAGCTTCACCCCACGCTCGCCCAGATAGGCGTCATAGCCGCTGCGGCCTTGGTGGTCTTTCAGCGTCAGAATAAACTCATGCGCTTCGGCGGCGCGGGCGGCGGCGAACATCTCATCGTCGGTGGCATCGGGGCGGCCGTACAAGATATTCTCACGCGCAGAACGGTTGAACATCGCGGTTTCCTGCGTGACCATGCCAATCTGACGGCGCAGGGATTCTTGGGTGACAGTGCGCACATCTATGCCGTCGAGCCGGATTTGCCCGCTTTCCGTGTCATAAAGCCGCAAAAACAACGCCACCAAGGTCGACTTGCCAGCACCCGAGGCACCCACGATGCCGATCTTTTCCCCCGGTGCCACGCTTAGCGACACATCCCGCAACCCGCCTGCCTTGCGACCATAGGCGAAGGACACATGGTCCATCGTGATCTGCCCCTTGGCACGTGGCATTTCACTTGCATCGGGCGCATCGGTCAGCGAATAGGGCGGTGTTAGGGTGCGCAGGCCGTCTTCGACCTCGCCCAGATTGCCAAAGATACCCATCAGCGAGAACGAAACCCACCCCGTCATCTGCGCCAAGCGAAAGCTGACAGCGCCTGCTGCGGCAATATCCCCCGCCGTCGCCGCGCCCGTTGACCAAAGCCAAACGGTAGCCCCCACCATCAAAACAGGCAAAATCCCCGCCAAACCCATCAGGTTAAAGCGGAACCATGAGGATATGGCCCCGTACACCATCGCAGAATCGCGAAAGCTTTGCATCGCATCCAGCGCCACGCGGTCTTCGTGTTCGGTATGGGCGAACAGCTTGACAGTTTTCATATTCGTCACGGTGTCGACAATCTGCCCCGTAACATTCGCCCTTGCCGAGGCCCGCATCGCCGAGGCCCCCCGCACACGGCGCAGGTAGTAGCGAATGAACAAGCCGTAAGCGACAACCCAAGCCAGCAGCACCAACGAGACCGCTCCGTCAATCGCCACCATCAACGCGACAGACCCGATCACCGAAGCCAGCGCGAAAGCCGCCGTTTCAATCGTGCCCGACACCACATCCGTCGCAGCCCGCGCCGTTTGCATCTGCTTTTGCGCGATGCGCCCTGCGAAATCGTTGTCAAAGAAGGTGACAGAATGCCCCAAGGTCCAGCGATGCAAGCGCGACAAGATCAGCGGGAACAAGTTAGGTTCGATGATCAGCGACAGGGCCGAGGTGTTGATGCCAAACACCAATGGCCGCACGACCAGATAAAACGCCGCGAAGATGGCGAACAACTGCCAGTGCTGGTTGAACACCTGCGACGGCGTACCGCTGGCGGCGTCGATCACATGGCCCAGAATGGTGGCGCTGACCGCTTCAAGCGAGCCTGCGATGGCCGACCAAAACGTCGCCCACAACACCCCCGCCCAAGCACCGCGCAGCGCCCAGCCAAAGAACGGCAAGGGGCGCGCGGGGGGTGGCAGATCGGTGGGCTGAAACGGCGCGATTGCGGGGCCAAGCATCATGGGGCGGTATTTTCCAGATCATCGCGCAGAAAGCCGCCGGATTGGCGCGCCCAGAATTGCGCGTAAAGGCCATTCTTGGCCAGAAGGGCGCTGTGGTGGCCCTGCTCTACGATATGTCCGCCGTCTAGAACCACGATCCGGTCCATCGCGGCGATGGTGGAAAGGCGGTGGGCGATGGCGATCACGGTTTTGCCCTGCATCACGCCGAACAGGGCGGTTTGAATGGCGGCTTCCGCTTCGGAATCCAGCGCGCTGGTGGCTTCATCCAAGATCAAAATCGGCGCGTCTTTCAAGATCACACGCGCCAAAGCCACCCGCTGGCGCTGCCCGCCCGACAGTTTCACCCCCCGCTCGCCCACATGGGCATCATAGCCCTTGCGGCCCTGCGGGTCTTCCAGTGTCAGAATAAACTCATGCGCTTCGGCCTGTTTGGCGGCAGCGAGCATCGCGGCTTCGCCCGCATCAGGGCGGGCGTACAGGATGTTTTCGCGCACCGAGCGGTGCATCAGGCTGCTGTCTTGCTGCACCATGCCGATCTGACGGCGCAGGCTGGCTTGGGTGACGTGGGCGATGTCTTGCCCGTCGATCAAAATCTGCCCCTCCTCGGTGTCGTAGAACCGCAAGATAAGCTTGACCAACGTCGATTTGCCCGCGCCCGACCGCCCGATCAGCCCGATCTTCTCGCCCGGTCGCACGGTCAGCGACAGGTTCTGCAACCCGCCCGCTCCGCGCCCGTAGTGGTGGCTGACGGCGTTGATTTCGATCAGACCTTGCTGAAAATCCAGTGGCTTGGCGTCTTTGTTATCGACCAGCGTCACGGGCTGGGTGATGGTTTGCATGCCTTCCTGCACCGTGCCAAGGTTTTGCACCAAATTCGTCGTGGCCCACATGATCCAATAGGTCATCGAATGCAGTCGCAGCACCAAAGCCACCGCCGCCGCCACCAACCCAACCGAGGCGCTGGCGTGATACCACAGATAAATCGCCCAGCCTGACACGCCCGTAACCATCAACCCGTTCAGGAATGTCAGGGTCGTGTCCATCACGGTGACGATGCGCATTTCCTTTTGAAAGGTGGTCCGCGCGCCTTCGATCGATTCTTTGGCATAGGCCAATTCGCGGTCATCATGGGCGAAAAGCTTTACCGAATGAATGTTCGTATAGCTATCAACCACACGGCCCGTCACCGCAGACCGCGCCTCAGAACTGGCCATCGAGGCGGGGCCAGCGCGCTTGATCGTCCAGCGCATCAACGACACATAGCCCACAAACCACGCCACCAAGGGGATCAGCAGGCGCACATCGGCATTGGCCAGCATGATGGCCGCCGCGATCAAGGTGGTCGAGGCGAAAGCCACCGCATCGAACACCTGAAACACCGCATCCCCCGCCGCAGGAGGGGCCTGCATGATGCGGTTGGCGATGCGACCGGCAAAATCGCTTTCAAACCAGCCTACGGGTTGGCGCAGCACATGGGCGTGGGCGCGCCAGCGCATCATGGTGCCAAAGTTGGTAAGGATCGTGTTATGCAACAGCGCCACATTCGTGCCGCCGATGATCGGGCGGATGAACACGATCGCCAAGGCCACCAAGATAATCTCTGTCCCATGCGCCGCCCAAACGCTGGCAGGCGTGCCTTGGCCGAGCAGGTCTACCAAATGCCCCAAATACCACAGCAACCCCACTTCCGACGCCGCATTCAGCGTTGAAAACAGCGCGGTGACGGCGAAAACCTTGCGAAAGGGGCGGATATAGTCGGCCAGAAACGGCCACAACTGGCGCGGCGGCGTGTCGGTTTGGGTATAGGGGGCGTAGGGGTCGATCAACCCCTCAAAGAATTTGAACATGCTTGGCCTTTGGATTGCCTAGCGGATATAGCGCAAAATCGCCCCAAGGGAAACCGCGCTTAGGCCAGAAGGTCTTGGCGGGTTAGGCGCAGGTCGCTGGCCAGCCAGCGACTTTCCAGCAGCGCCAGTTTTGCACCCAAAGCAGGGCCGGAAAGCTGAGGCATCAGGTCAGCTGAATTCACGGGAAAACGGCTGGAGGCTCCGCGCGCAACATCGGCTTGCCACTGTGCGAGCAAGGGGCTTTCCAGCAACGCAGCGCGGGCCAGCACCGCATCGGCCCCCGCTTGCGCGCCCAATTTCCAACCCAAAGCAGCAGGCGACAGCGTGCCACCGATCTGGTCGCGCAAACGGGCCATCGCCCCCTGTTCTGACCGCGACAGGCGCAACGCATCGGCCCAATCTTGGCCCCCCAGCACCACAAGGCGGCGCTGCCAGTGGGGCGTTGCCCCCGCTTCCAGATGCACCAAGGGCGCAATATAGCGCGGGTCAGCACCTGTCAGAATGTGCCGCAACACGCCAGTGGTAGCCATGCTGGCCAAGGCAGGCGCAGGGTCGCAGGCAGATAAAAGCTTGCGCATCTCGGCCCCGATACGCTCGCGGCTTAGGGCGTCGATCCCGTCGGCAAGGTCTGCGCAAGCGGCCAAACCTTCGGCATCCATGCCCAGCGCGGGGTCGCCGTAGGTGGCTGAAAAGCGGAAAAAACGCAGGATGCGCAGGTAATCTTCGCGGATGCGCTGCGCGGGGTCGCCCACAAAGCGCAGGCGGCGGGCCAATAGGTCGGGCAAGCCGCCCAAGGGGTCGATCACTTCGCCCGCTGGGTCGGCATACAGCGCGTTCATGGTGAAATCGCGCCGTGCGGCGTCTTGTGCCAGATCGGTGGAATAGGCCACCACGGCATGGCGGCCATCGGTATGCACATCATGGCGAAAGGTGGTGATTTCATGCGGCAAACCACCGGCCAGCACGGTGACGGTGCCGTGGTCAATGCCCGTGGGAATGGCCTTAAAGCCCGCCGCTTCAGCCAAGCGCATCACTTGATCGGGCAAGGCATCGGTGGCCAGATCAAGATCGCCCACCGCCTCGCCCAGCAAGGCGTTGCGCACGCAGCCGCCCACAAACAAAATGCGGTGGCCCCCCGCTTGCAGCGCTGCGCAAAGTGCTTGTGTGGCAGGGCGAGTCAGCCAATCGCCCGATATTTTCATGGCGCTGCCCTTTCCGCCAAACCGCGCAGAATGCGCGCGGTGGCCCCCCAGATGTAATAAGGCCCCCACGGCACAACATAATAAGACCGCCACACCCCGCGCCATTGGCGGCGTTCGATGGCGTAGCTTGCGGGGTTCAGCAGGTGCGACAAGGGCACGGTGAACACCTCTTCCACCTCGCCCGCGTCGGGGGCGGGGGTAAAGGGGGCAACCTCGGCCAAGATGGGGGTCATCTGAAAGCCTGTGACCGTTTGGTGCGGGGCCAAGCGGCCCAACAGGCGCACGCGGGCGGCGGGCAGGCCCACCTCTTCATGCGCTTCGCGCAGGGCGGTGTCTTCAAGGCTGGCATCGCTCGCCTCTTGCTTGCCACCGGGGAAAGCGATCTGGCCGGGATGGTGTTTCAGATGCGAGGCGCGTTTGGTCAGGATCACGCGCGATCCGGATGGATCGGGCACAATCCCCACCAAAACCGCCGCCGCGCGCAAGGGCATATCCTTAGGGATCAACCCCGGATTTAGGTCAAAGTCAGACGAGGCCCCGCCCGACCGCGCCAAAGCAGCGATCAGGCGGGTCAGGTCATTCGGCATCGCCCTCGGCCTTTTTCGCCTCAAACCCTAGGGTTTTGGGATCAAATTCGTAATGCGCGCCGCAGAATTGGCAATCGGCGGTGACGATGCCTTCGGGGGTGGTCATGTGGGCGATGTCTTTTTGCGAATAGATCGACATGGTCTGATGCACCTTTTCAGCCGAGCATGAGCAGCCGAAATGCACTGGCGTTGCATCAAACACCCGCGGGCCTTCTTCGTGAAACAGCCGCACCAAAAGCTCAGTAGGGGCCACCGTGGGGCCGATCAGTTCCAGTTCTTCGACGGTATCCAGCAGGGTGTTCACCCGCGTCCAATTCTCAGCGGGTTCGCCGGCGAGAATATCGGTATGGGTCAACAACCCGCCCTCGCCCGTCCCTTCGGGAGAGGCCACACTTAGGCCAACCTGCGGCATATGCTGCAACATCACCCCGCCGCCCCGCCAATGCGGCGCTTCACCCGGCATCTGGCTTTTGCCAAAGGTCAGCGCGAAACGGGTGGGCAGTTGTTCGGATTGGGCAAAGTAGGTCTGCGCGCAGTCTGACAGGGAATTGCCAGCAATGGGGGTAAAGCCCTGATAGGGCGTCATCCCCGCGCCCTGATCTAGCATGACGGCAAAATACCCCTCGCCCACTTGGGAATAGGCGCTGGCTTCAGGATCAAGCCGTTCGGCATCATAGCTGGCATAGGCGCGAATGCGGGCGGGTTCGCCATCGTCGCTGGGGCCGTAGTAATCGGTCGCAATCAACCGCGCAGCCCCTTTGCCGCGCACCTGCAACGACAGTTTCCAGCGCAGTTTGATGGATTGCCCGATCAATGCCGTCAGCAAAGCGGTTTCAGCGACCAAGGCTTCGATCTGGGGCGGGTATTGGTGCTGGCTTAAAATCTCGTCCAGCGCGCCGTCCAAACGGACAACGCGGCCGCGAATGTCGCTGACATCCAGCTGAAAGGGCAGGACGGTATCGTCCCAAGTGATGGTGGTTCCAGAGGCCATGGGGTTTCCTTAACGTGCCAAGCTTGGCATACCGCGCCTATATAGGCAGAGCAACCGCAGCACCAAGGGGGAAAGCCATGATCAGACGCTATGGCGAGGCTGTTAAGGCAGGAAAACCCTATCGGCGCAGGCCGGGGGTCTACGGCGTGCTGTTGCGCGGGGGCGAGGTGTTGTTGACGCATCAGGCAGCGCCGGTCCCCGAATACCAGTTGCCCGGCGGCGGGATTGATAAAGGCGAAGCACCAATCGCCGCCCTGCACCGCGAAGTTTATGAGGAAACCGGCTGGCATATCGGCCCGCCGCGCTGGCTGGGCACCTATCGGCGGTTCACCTTTATGCCGGAATACGACATGTGGGCCGAAAAGGTCTGCACGATCTATGTGGCGCGCCCAACCCTGTGCCTAGGCCCCCCGTCCGAGGCGGGGCATACGGCGGTTTGGGCCCCCGCAAGGGTGGCGCTGGATTTGCTGGACAACGTGGGCGACCGCGCGATGCTGTTTGGCGCTATGGCGCGGATTGGGCTGTAGCCTTAAGCGGCGCGAATCACCCCGCAGGGGCTTTGGGCAAACTTTGTGCCCCCACCCCCGCGCTGGGGTGTCGATGCGACTTGTTCCCTTGGCAAAAACTGACTAGACCCCGCACAGTTTTTGCTGTGGGAGCGCCCCTATGTCCACCTTCAAGCCCAAGAAAGTCGTGCTGGCCTATTCTGGCGGGCTCGACACCTCGATCATCCTGAAATGGCTGCAAACCGAATACGGCTGCGAGGTGGTCACATTCACCGCCGACCTCGGACAGGGCGAAGAGCTGGAACCGGCGCGCCAAAAGGCGATCCTGATGGGGATCAAGCCGGAAAACATCCATATCGTCGATGTGCGCGAAGAATTCGTGCGCGATTTCGTATTCCCGATGTTCCGCGCCAATGCCCTGTACGAAGGGCTATATTTGCTGGGCACATCCATCGCCCGCCCGCTGATTTCGCAGCATCTGGTGCGGATTGCGCATGAAACCGGCGCTGATGCGGTGGCGCATGGCGCGACTGGCAAGGGCAACGATCAGGTGCGCTTTGAACTGTCGGCAGCGGCCTTGGACCCTGCGATCAAGGTGATAGCGCCTTGGCGGTTGTGGGATTTGACCTCACGCACCAAGCTGTTGGAATTTGCCGAAGCGAACCAGATCCCAATCGCCAAGGACAAGCGCGGCGAAGCGCCCTTCTCGGTGGATGCGAATTTGCTGCACACCTCGTCTGAGGGCAAGGTTCTGGAAAACCCCGCCGAAGAAGCGCCCGAGTTTGTCTATCAGCGCACTGTCAGCCCTGAAGAGGCCCCTGATCAGGCTGAAATGGTGGAAATCACCTTTGAAGCGGGCGATGCGGTGGCGATTAACGGGGTGGCCATGTCACCCGCCACGATCTTGACCAAGCTGAACGAAATCGGCGGCAAGCATGGCGTGGGCAGATTGGACTTGGTGGAAAACCGCTTTGTCGGCATGAAATCGCGCGGGGTTTATGAAACCCCCGGCGGCACGATCTTGCTGGAAGCGCACCGTGGGATTGAACAGATCACGCTCGATTCTGGCGCGGGGCATCTGAAAGATTCGATCATGCCGCGCTATGCCGAATTGATTTACAACGGTTTTTGGTTCTCGCCCGAGCGTGAGATGCTGCAAGCCTTGATCGACAAAAGCCAAGAGCGGGTGTCGGGCACGGTGCGGGTGAAGCTGTACAAGGGATCGGCGCGCACAGTGGCGCGGTGGTCGGCCTATTCGCTGTATTCCGAAAAGCACGTGACGTTTGAAGAAGACGCCGGCGCTTACGACCAAAAAGACGCGCAAGGCTTCATCACGCTGAACGGGCTGCGGTTGAAGCTGATCGCGGCACGCAATGCGCGGGTGAAGTGAGCGTTTAGAAGGTGCGTGAAACAAGGCCGGGGATTTCCCCGGCCTTTGTCATTTGATGGCCAGTGCTGCCAGCGTTTCATAATGCGGCATGGCAGCATCGGCCAGCTTTTGGAACTGGGGCGGCAGATCGGGCAACGGGCTTTCGGGGTCATCTAGGCCCGTGGATTGATGAACAGCGTTATACCAATGCGGCGCCCAAACGCCGTCAAAGGGTTTGGGGCCTGCCGGCCAGTGCAGCATGGCTTCGGTGAAGGGAATATTCAGCGCAGCGCACAGTTTGGCGAGCGTATCGCGCGGGTTTGCGCGGATGTCGAAACTATCGACCACCAAGGGTGCTGACCCCTGCCACTGGGCCACCTGATCAAACAACTCTGCCTGTTGGACAAAGCCAAGGTCCGCCAAGGTCGGGCTTTCGCGCTTTTTGGAATAACTCGCCACCACCCGCGCGGGGTGGCGGATTAGGAAGACATTGGTCAACCCCCGCATAAAAGCGCGATCAAAGGCGGGGATCATGTGCAGCGTCATGTGCTTTTGGTAAAACAGGCGCTGTGCGGCGGGAATGGGGCCTAGGCAGGCGCTGGCGACCTTGGCGGGGTCAGGCTGACCTGCCGCGATAACCTCGGCTGTCATGGGGTGGTCAATGCCCGTGGCGGCAAGATAGGCGGCGTAAAAGGGTTCGTCCCAAACGGCGCAATCGCCCCGTGCGGCGAAGGCATACATCATGGCGGTGGACAGGTTGCGCGGGCCGCTCCACATGGCGATGCGGTTTGGGTCTGGGGTCATTGTAACGTCTCGCTTGGGACAAGAGCGGGGGTTTCACACCCCCGCACCCGCTGTTCAAAAGCGGGGGTTTCACACCCCCGCACCCCCGTGGAATATTTGGGCAAGTATGAAAGGGGGGTGCGGGGGGTCATGTGCCGACCAAATCTTTGTACAGGGCGCGGATTTTTTGGGTGATGGGGCCAAGTTCGCCGGTGCCGATCACGCGCCCGTCGATCGTGCTGACGGGGGTTTGCGCGCCGAAGGTGCCGGTGAGGAAAGCCTCGTCGGCGCTATAGGTCTCTACAAGGCTGAAGTTACGCTCAAACACGGGGATGGCGTTGGCGCGGCACAGGTCGATCACCTTTTGGCGGGTGATGCCGTTCATGCAGTAGTCACCTGTGCTGGTCCAGACCTGACCCTTGCGCACGATGAAGAAGTTGCAGGCGTTGGTGGTGTTGACGAAACCGTGCACATCCAACATCAACGCCTCGTCCGCGCCGGCTTTTTCGGCGGCGATGCAGGCGAGGATGCAGTTCAGCTTGGAATGGCTGTTGAGCTTGGGGTCTTGCGTCATCGGCAATCCGCGCAGGTGGGGCACGGTGGCCAAGCGGATCGGGCGGGGGAGTTTGGGTCGAGAATGCTCCATAATGATCACAACGGTCGGTCCGCGCTGCGACAGTTTGGGGTGCTGGAAGGGGCGGGTTTTTACGCCGCGCGTCACCATCAGGCGGGCGTGGGCGTCGCTTGTCATGCCATTGGCGGCTTGGGTGTCAAAGATCGCTTGCACCAGTTGGGCGCGGGTTAGGCCGATGTCGATGTCAACCGCCTTAGCCGCTTCAAACAGGCGGTCAAGGTGTTCATCCAGAAACGACCAAGTGCCGTTATAAAGGCGGATGCCTTCCCACACGCCATCGCCCAGCATAAAGCCGCTGTCATAGACAGACACCATGGCTTGGGCCTTGGGCACGATCTGGCCGTTCACATAGATCAAGATCGCCTCGTTGCGGGCGTCATCTTCGGCCTGATGGGTGGAAACATTGTCGGTCATGGCGGGCCCCCTTTTGCGTGCAAGGTTAAGGGGGGCTTTCGGGGAAGGAAAGGCTTGGATAGGGTCATGGCCAACCTTGGGGGTGCCCGTGCAAGATGACGTCACGCCGATGATGGCGCAATATCTGGAAATCAAGGCGCGCTATGCGGGCGCGCTGCTGTTTTACCGGATGGGCGACTTTTACGAGATGTTCTTTCAAGACGCGGTGGAAGCGTCAGAGGCGCTGGATATTGCGCTGACCAAACGCGGCACGCACCAAGGCCAACCGATCCAGATGTGCGGCGTGCCGGTGCATGCGGCGGAAGGCTATCTGCTGGCGCTGATCCGCAAAGGCTTTCGTGTGGCGATTGCCGAGCAGATGGAAGACCCAGCCGAGGCCAAGAAGCGTGGCTATAAGTCGGTAGTCAAGCGCGACGTGGTGCGCTTGGTGACACCCGGCACGCTGACCGAAGACTGCCTGCTGGAAGCGCGGCGGTCGAACTACCTGTGCGCCTTTGCCGAGGTGCGCGATGAGGGCGCGCTAGCTTGGGCGGATATTTCCACAGGTGAGTTTCGCGTGATGCCTTGCCCACCAGCGCGGCTTTCGGCGGAACTGGCGCGGTTGGCCCCGCGTGAAGTGCTGGTATCGGAAGCGCGTGAAACGGTGTGGGCCGATGTGGTGCGCGAAGCTGGCGCTGCGATCACCGCCCTGTCGCGGGGCAGTTTTGATTCGGCGGGGGCCGAAGCGCGGGTTTCGGCGCTGTTCGGGGTGGCGGGGTTGGCGGCCTTTGGCGGGTTCGGGCGGGCCGAGGTTTCAGCCATGGGCGCTGTGGTGGAGTATTTAGACCTAACGCAGCGCGGCAACCTGCCCTTGCTGCGCGCCCCCGTGCGCGAGGCGAGTGGGGGGACGGTGCAGATTGATGCCGCGACACGGCGCAATCTGGAACTGACGCAGGCGCTGTCAGGCGGGCGGGAAGGATCATTGCTCGCCGCGATTGACCGCACGGTGACAGCGGCGGGGGCACGCCTGCTAGAGGCGCGGTTATCAAGCCCGTCACGCGATGGGACGGTGGTTGCACGGCGGTTGGACGGGGTGCGCTGGTTGGTTGAGGGCGCAGCCCGCCACGACCTTCGCGCGGCGCTGCGGATGGTGCCGGATATGGACAGGGCACTGTCGCGCTTGGCGCTAGACAGGGGCGGGCCGCGCGATTTGGCGGCGATACGGGCGGGCCTTTCGCAGGCGCTTCAGATCAGCCTGCCTGAAGCGCCAGACGGCTTGGGCGAGGCCTTGGCTGCGCTGCGGGGGCATGAGGGGCTGGTTGACCTGCTGGACCGCGCCTTGGTGGCGGAACCGCCGCTTATGCTGCGCGATGGCGGCTATATCGCCACGGGCCACGATGCCGAGTTGGATGCGACACGGCGGCTGCGCGATGAAGGGCGCGGTGTGGTGGGGGATATGCAGGCGGAGTATATTCAGGAGACGGGCATATCCTCGCTTAAGATCAAGCATAACAATGTCTTGGGGTATTTTATCGAGGTGACATCCACCCATGCCGACAAGCTGATGGGCGGGGGGCGGTTTATTCACCGCCAAACCAATGCCAATGTGATGCGCTTTGCCACGGTGGAACTGGCCGAGATGGAAACCCGCATCCTGAACGCGGGCAATCTGGCGCTAGAGCAGGAAAAGGCGCATTTTGAGGCGCTTCGGGCTGCGGTTTTGGCGCAGGCGGCGGCAATTGCGGCGGCGGCGCGGGGGCTGGCGGAGTTGGATCTGGCGGCAGCACTGGCCGATCTGGCGGTGGCGGAAGATTGGTGCGCGCCGGTGGTGGATGACAGCCACGCCTTTGTGGTGCAAGGCGGGCGACATCCGGTGGTAGAGCGTGCGCTGAAACGGCAGGGCTTGGCCTTTGTGCCAAATGATTGTGCTTTGACGCGCGCCGATACTCCGGCGATTTGGCTGGTGACGGGGCCGAACATGGCGGGGAAATCCACATTCCTGCGGCAAAATGCGGTGATCGCCCTATTGGCGCAGATGGGGTCTTATGTGCCCGCCAAGGCGGCGCATATCGGGCTGGTGAGCCAGATTTTCAGCCGTGTCGGGGCGGCGGATGATCTGGCAAGGGGGCGGTCGACCTTTATGGTTGAGATGGTGGAAACGGCGGCGATTTTGAACCAAGCCGACGAGCGCGCTTTGGTGATCTTGGATGAAATCGGGCGCGGAACGGCGACTTATGACGGGCTTTCGATTGCTTGGGCCACGCTGGAACATCTGCACGATGTGAACCGCAGCCGCGCGCTATTTGCCACGCATTATCATGAAATGACGGCGCTGGCGGGCAAGCTAAAGGGCGTTACCAACGCCACGGTGCGGGTCAAGGAATGGGAAGGCGATGTGATCTTTCTGCACGAAGTGCAGCAAGGCGCGGCTGACCGCAGCTACGGCGTGCAGGTGGCGCGCTTGGCGGGCTTGCCGCAGGTGGTGGTGGACCGCGCCAAGGTGGTGCTAGAGACGTTGGAACAGGGCGACCGTGATAGGCCAGGGCAAAGGGCGTTGATCGACGATCTGCCGCTGTTTCGTGCAGCACCCGTGCAGGCGGTCGCGGTTGCTGCGCCTTCGGTGGCCGAGGCCCGCTTGCGCGAGATTAGCCCGGATGAGCTGACCCCGCGCGAGGCTTTGGCGGCTTTGTATGAATTGAAAGGTTTGCTGAAGGAATAGGTAGGGTGCGTGCAAGCACGCACCCTACAGGTCAGCCTTGGGTGTTAGAGGAAACGCCCACTTGTGCGGCGCGCAGCAGGCGGTCGTGCAGCATGAAGCCTTCGGTCATCACCTGAATGATCGTGCCGACTTTGGTACCGGGCAGCGGGGCTTCAAACATCGCCTCCATCGTCTGGGCATCGAACACATCGCCGATCTGCGGCGCGATGGGCTTAACGCCGTGCTTGGTCATGACAGAGGTCAGCTCGCGCAACGTCAGTTCCACGCCTTCGGTCAGGGCGGCGGCTTGGGTTTTCAGCTCTTCGGGCACAGCCGTCAGGGCGCGCTTGAGGTTGTCGTAGACGGGCAAAAGGTCACGCGCCAAGCGGGTAGAGCCGTACTGCTCAGCCTCGCGCCGGTCACGGTCGCCACGTTTGCGGGCGTTTTCGGCATCGGCCAAGGCGCGCATATAGCGGTCGCGCATCTCATCGCGCTCGGCCAAGGCGGCGGTAAGTTCATCATTCTCAAACTCAGGATCAAACTCCTGCAGGTCAAGATCTTCGGTGCCTGTCGTTTCGTCTGCCATCTTCATGTCCTTCCAGCTTAGCCCTGCCCCGATCGGAAACCATGCGACCCACCAGTTGGGCCGTATAGTCGACGATTGGAACGATCCGGCCATAGTTAAGCCGGGTCGGGCCGATGACGCCCACGGCGCCAATGATCTTACGGTCGGCGTTCATATAGGGAGAAACGACCAGAGTGGAACCCGAAAGTGAAAAAAGCTTGTTCTCGGACCCAATAAAAATGCGCACGCCTTCGCCGCTGTCGGTCATTTCGAGAAAATCGGCGATGTCGCGTTTGCGTTCGAGGTCGTCAAACAGGGTGCGGATGCGGTCAAGGTTCAGGGATTCGCCCCCTGCCTCGATCAAATTCGCTTGGCCGCGCACCATAAGGCGCTCGCCACGCTCGCCTGCGTTTTCCCACAGGGCTAGGCCGTTTTCGACCAGATCACGGGCCAACGAATCAATCTCTTGGCGGTGGCGGGCGATTTCGGCGGCAATCAGCGGGCGCAGTTCGGACAGGCGGTGGCCTTCGGCAATGGCATTTAGGAAATTGGCCGCCTCGCGCATGGAAGACGGCGTTTGGCCGGGGGGCGGGGTGAACAGACGGTTTTCCACATGGCCGTCGGAAAACACCAGCACCACAAGCGCGCGGTCGGGCGATAGGCTGACAAATTCGATATGCTTGATTGCTGTTTCTTGCTTGGGCGCCAAAACCAGACTGGCCGAACGGGTGATGCCCGACAGCGCAGCGCCGACTTGATCGAGCAAGGATGTCACATTGCCATCATCGCGGCCCATCGACGATTCGATCTTGGCGCGATCTTGATCGTCGATCGTGCCAACCTCCATCAACCCATCGACGAACATCCGCAGCCCAAGTTGGGTTGGGATGCGGCCTGCCGAGACGTGGGGGCTATCAAGAAGGCCAAGAAATTCAAGGTCTTGCATCGTGTTGCGGATCGTCGCCGCTGACAGCTTTTCTGTCATGGTGCGCGTAAGGGTGCGCGACCCTACCGGATCGCCCGAATTCAGATAGGATTCCACCACGCGGCGAAACACCTCGCGCGAGCGGTCGTTCATCTCTGTCAGGATCGAGGATATGTCAGACATTCTCTCTAGGTAGGACCACGGGGGTGGCCCGTCAATCGGGGTTGCGCCTTTGCGGCTTTGCGCCATATCTGAGGTAGGTAGTTAAGAACGCAACACAAGGTGCTAACATGCGTCCCTCGGGCCGGAAATTGGATGAAATGCGGGCGGTTTCGATTGAAGCCGGGGTGATGAAACATGCCGAAGGGTCGTGCCTGATCAAGATGGGCGACACGCATGTGCTGTGTTCGGCCTCGATTGAGGACAAGCCGCCGAGCTTTTTGAAGGGCACGGGGCTGGGCTGGGTGACGGCAGAATACGGGATGCTGCCGCGCGCCACGGGTGGGCGCACCAAGCGCGAGGCCGCGATGGGTAAGCAATCGGGCCGCACGCAGGAAATTCAGCGCCTGATCGGGCGGGCCTTGCGCGCCGGGGTGGATCGCTCGGCTTTGGGCGAGCGGCAGATCGTGGTCGACTGCGATGTGATACAGGCCGATGGTGGCACGCGCTGTGCTTCGATCACGGGCGGCTGGGTGGCGCTGCGGTTGGCGGTGAACAAGTTGATGAAGGCGGGTGTGATTGTCTCTGACCCGATGATTGACCATGTTGCCGCTGTGTCTTGTGGCGTTTATGCGGGGCAAGAGGTGTTAGACCTTGATTATGCTGAAGATTCTGTCGCCGGAACGGACGGGAATTTTGTGATCACAGGGCGTGGGCGCATGATTGAAGTGCAAATGTCAGCCGAAGGCGCGACGTTTTCACGCGACGAGATGAGCAAGTTGCTGGATCTTGCCGAAGCAGGCGTGGCGAATTTGGTTGCTGCGCAGAAAGCTGCCGTGGCGTGATGCGGATTTCTGCCGAAGAAGCGCTGTTGGTGGCCACCGGAAACCGTGGCAAACTGGCCGAAATTTCGGCATTGTTGCAGCCCTTTGGCGTTTCGGTGGTATCACTGACCGATCTGGGCTTGGGCGAGCCGGCAGAGACGGAATTCACCTTTGCTGGCAATGCCTTACTGAAAGCACGGGCTGGAGCTGTCGCGTCTGGATTTGTGACTTTGGCCGACGATTCGGGGCTAGAGGTGCACGCTTTGGGCGGTGCACCGGGGATCTACACCGCCGATTGGGCAGAAGGCGCTAAGGGCCGCGACTTTGGGCGGGCGATGGAGAAGACTTGGGGGCTGTTGGACGCCGTTCAGGCCCCTGCCCCACGTCGCGCCGCGTTTTGCTGCACCTTGGCTTTGGTGCGTCCGGATGGTGCGGAACAGGTGTTTGCGGGCCGCGTGGAAGGCCAGATCGTTTGGCCTATGCGTGGCACGCAGGGCCACGGCTACGACCCGATTTTCATGCCCGATGGATATTTGGAAACCTTTGGTGAGATGGACGACGCGCTGAAAAACAAAATCAGCCACCGCGCCGACGCCTTTGCCAAACTGATCGAGGAATGTTTCACGTGAAACATATTTCCACCGGATCCCCGTTTGAGGCGACCATGGGTTACAGCCGCGCGATAGTTAAGGGCGGGTGGTGCTTTGTGTCGGGCGTGACGGGCTATGACTACGCGACAATGCAAATGCCTGACAGCATCGCCGATCAAGGGCGCAATTGCTTTACAACCATTGCGGGCGTGCTTGCTGAGGCGGGGTTTGACATGGCCGACATCGTGCGCGTGCAATATACCGTCACCGACGCGGCCCTTGTTGATGCATTGGTGCCGGTGCTGGGGGCCACTTTGGGTGATATTAGGCCTGCGGCGACGATGGTCATTGCAGGGCTCATTCGCCCCGAAATGAAAGTTGAAATCGAAGTGACGGCCTTTAAGGGATGACAGAAGACTGGCAAAACGGCGGTTTCGGCCTGTACTTGCACTGGCCTTTTTGCCAATCAAAATGCCCGTATTGCGACTTTAACAGCCATGTGGCTGCCCATATTGACCAATTGCGCTGGAAAAACGCGTACTTGGCTGAAATCGCGCGGGTAGGCGCAGAGACCAAAGGGCGGGTGCTGACCTCGGTCTTTTTCGGCGGCGGAACGCCATCTTTGATGGACCCTGACTTGGTTGCCGCCATTTTGCAGCAGGTGCGCGACACCTGGACGCTGGCCAACGACGTCGAAATCACGATGGAAGCAAACCCCGGTTCCGTCGAAGCGGGCCGTTTCGCGGGCTACCGCGATGCGGGAGTGAACCGAATCTCAATCGGAGTGCAGGCCCTGAACGATGCCGACCTGCGCCGATTGGGGCGAATGCACTCGGTCGCCGAAGGAAAAGCCGCTTATGACATCGCCCGCAATATCTTTGATCGCGTCAGTTTTGACCTGATCTATGCCCGACAAGACCAGACGCCAGAAGCTTGGCAGGCGGAGTTAGCCGAAGCGCTGGCGATGGATCCGACCCATTTGTCGCTGTACCAACTGACGATCGAGGATGGCACGGTCTTTGGTGCGCGCCATAATCTTGGGCAATTGCGCGGGCTGCCCGATGAAGATGCCGCATCGGATATGTACCTGATGACGCAAGAGATGTGCGAAGCGGCCGGATTGCCGGGGTATGAGGTTTCTAACCACGCCAAACTGGGGCAAGAATCGCGGCACAACCTGATCTATTGGCGGATGGGGGATTATGCCGGAATTGGCCCAGGTGCCCACGGCAGGCTGACGCTAAACCAACGCCGCTGGGCAACTGAAGCGCCCAAGCAACCGGGAGCTTGGCTGCAAACGGTTGAAGCCGGTTTAGCAGGGGAATCGCCGCGCATCCCAATCACGCGCGAAGATCACACGATGGAATATCTGCTGATGTCGCTGCGCTTGGCCGAAGGTAGCGACCTTGCGCGCTTTAAAGCGATTTCGGGTTATAATCTGCCGGAAGCCAAGATACTTGATCTGGAAACGGCTGGATTGGTGCGGCGTAACGCGGGCCAACTGAAAACAACGGCCGAAGGACGGCTGTTGCTGAACGCGATCTTACGAGATTTGTTGGTATAACAAGCGCTTAGCGCCCATCCATCATATCGCGCGGGATCTTGGACAAAACGTCACACAGCAAATCAAGATCATCAAGCGTGCGGTATTTGATCGTCAGAACACCGCCTTCATCCATACCGCCATGATCAATCTTGACCATCATGTGTAAATTTGCCGACAAATCAGCCTCAATTGCGCGGGTGTCGGCGTCTTTCTCGGGCTTTCGACTGCCCCGAACCGGCTTTGCGATCACCGTTTTTGCCAACCGCTCAGTCTCACGCACCGACAGGCCACGCTTGATCACCGCCACCGCCAACTCTGCCGGATTCGGAGCCGAAACCAGTGCACGCGCATGGCCAGCAGACAAGGCGCCGGTCGAGACAAAATCCTGCACCAATCCTGGAAGTGTCAACAAACGCAATAGGTTAGTGACATGGCTGCGGCTGCGTGACAGCGCTTCGGCGAGCTTTTCTTGGGTATGGCCGAAGCGGTCAATCAACTGACGATAGGCCAAAGCTTCTTCAATCGGGTTCAAATCCTCGCGCTGAATATTCTCAATTATCGCGATTTCCAGCACTTCGACGTCGTCAAATTCACGCACAACGACGGGCACTTCATGCAAACCCGCAATCTGCGCGGCACGCCACCGCCGTTCACCCGCGACGATTTCATATTGGCCGTCTTGCCCGATCGCCCGCACAATCAGCGGCTGCACAATGCCTTTTTGGCGAATCGATTGCGCCAACTGGTCCAAAGCATCTGGCGCAAAGGCACGGCGGGGTTGGTTTGGGTTGGGCTGAACCCGCTCCACGGCCAAAACTTGGGTCGGCCGCGCGACATCGGGGCCGGTCATGGCCGCCGTTGACGAAGGGTTTACATCAGCCAAAAGCGCAGAAAGACCGCGACCAAGACCACGACGTTCGCTTTTCTTTTCCATGTGCCCCTACCTGCGCGGGCGCGGGTGCCGCGCCATAATTTCAGCCGACAGGGCACGATAGGCCTCTGTCCCCTTTGATGTCGGATCATACTGCATCACCGGCAACGCGAAAGAGGGCGCTTCTGACAGGCGTACATTGCGCGGGATCACGGTTTTGAACACCAAATCCCCCAAAGTCGCCCGCGCGTCGCCTTCGACCTGCTGGCTTAACCGATTGCGCGAATCAGCCATTGTCATCACCACGCCTTCAATGCGAAGACCGGGATTGGCTGTCGTGCGAATTTTTCGCACCGTGAGCATCAGTTGAGAAAGCCCTTCCAACGCATAAAACTCTGCCTGAAGTGGCACCAGCACGGCGTGGGCAGCCACAAAGGCATTCACCGTCAACAAGCTAAGCGACGGCGGGCAATCAATCAGAACAAAATCAAAAGCCAAAGCTTCTAGCGCGGCATCCCTAAGCGCATCATGCAGCAAAAATATGCGCTTTTCGTTCGAAACCAGATCAATATCGGCCGAGGCGAGGTCCGAATTCGCGGGGCATATCAACAGGTTCTCGATTGCTGTGGGTTGGATCACCTCTGTCACGGGGCGGTCTTCAATCAAAATGTCATAGGTTGTGGAAAGCCGCGCATCCACAGCTATCCCCAACCCTGTTGAGGCATTGCCCTGCGGGTCAAGGTCGATCAGCAGCACCTTAGCGCCAAGTTCCACCAACCCCGCCGCTAAGTTGATGGCCGTCGTCGTCTTACCCACGCCGCCTTTCTGGTTGGCTATGGCAATGATATGCGCTTGGGTGTCGCGGCTGAAATCAGGCATGTTGAATGCCTTTAAGCGTTAATATCCGCCCCGCAGGATCAGTTTGGCTTTGGCGATGTTGCACCTGAAATTGCCATTCGCTGGCCGCTTCTGCCAATTCCTTATCAAATTGCGTCCCTTTTGGAAAAATCGCCACCCCATCCGCGGTCAAATGCCGGGCGGCGATGGCACACAGCGTGATCAACGGGGCCAAGGCGCGGGCTGTCACCACATCAGCCTTCAGCGGTGGCAATACTTCGGCACGATCCGTCAAAACGGTGACAGACAAATCCAACTGCCGTGCCGCTTGCGACAGAAATGTAGCCTTGCGCTTGTCGGATTCCACCAGTGTCATATGCAATTGCGGCAAAGCCGATTGGGCCAAGATTGCGAGAACCAAGCCTGGAAATCCAGCACCGCTGCCAAAATCTGCTGCTTCACGGGCTTGCGGTGGAAAAAGCGGAAAAAGCTGTGCAGAATCGATAACATGTCGTTGCCATGCGTCTGGCAGACTACCGGGGGCGACCAAGTTGATCGCCGGGTTCCACTTTTCAACCAGCGCCAGCAAGGCATCCAACTTGACGAGTGTTTCACGTGAAACATCCAGCCAATCTGGCGCTATCCCTCGGGCCAAATGTGTCATTGCCCCACCGCCCGTGCTGAATTCGCCTTGCGACAATGGGCCAGCACCAGCAGCAAAGCTGCAGGCGTCATGCCTTCGATACGCTCAGCCTCAGCCAAGTTTGACGGGCGACGGCGCTGAAGTTTGGCTGCCAATTCGTTTGACAACCCCGGAAGGTTGGTAAAGTCGAGTTCGTCGGGAATGCGCTGCAATTCATTACGGCGCAACGTGTCGGCATCTGCCCGCTCACGGTGCAAATACTGCGCATATAGCGCGTCGCGCCAAACCTGCGCCTTTGTTTCCGAATCAACTGAAACCATCTGCGGCGCAAGTTGATCAATCTGCGTCCATTCCGTTTCGGCAAATGCTAAAACTTGCAGAAGGCTCCGCGTCGCACCGTCACGGCTGACGCCAATTCCAACGGCCTGAAGCTCTTGTGGCGTACAGGTTCGCGCGGCCAAAACCGCATTCGCCGCCCCGATTCGCGCCATTTTATCAGCGTAAATCTTAGCGCGCGTCTCACCCACCAAACCCGCCGCAAGCCCCAATCCAGTCATCCGCTGGTCCGCATTGTCAGCGCGCAGGTGCAGGCGATATTCTGCACGCGAGGTGAACATCCGATACGGCTCCGTCACACCGCGCGAAATCAGATCGTCCAGCATCACGCCAATGTAGCTATCCGTTCGCGAAAACAGCACAGGCGCACGCCCCAAAGCCGCCGCCGCCGCATTGGCGCCGGCCACAAGCCCCTGCGCGGCCGCTTCTTCATAGCCAGTTGTGCCGTTGATTTGGCCCGCAAAGTACAAGCCCTTTACCGTGCTTTCCAACGTGGGTCGCAGGGAAGACGGGTCGAAGAAGTCGTATTCAATCGCGTAGCCGGGTTGCAGAATGGTTACATTCTCTAACCCCTTGATGCTGCGCACATATTCATGTTGCACATCCGCCGGAAGCGAGGTTGAGATGCCGTTGGGATACACCGTGTCATCATCCAGCCCCTCAGGCTCTAGAAAAATCTGATGCCCCGTTTTGTCGGCAAAGCGCACCACTTTATCTTCGATCGACGGGCAATAGCGCGGCCCCACGCCCTCAATATGCCCACCATACATCGCCGACCGACCTAGATTGGCGCGGACAATGTCATGGGTGCGTTCGTTGGTATGGGTGATTCCGCAGGCCACTTGCCGAACCTGCGGGGCCCGATTGAGAAATGACAGCATCACAGGTTCATCATCGCCGGGCTGAACATCAAGCCCCTCCCAAGCGATTGTCTTGCCATCCAATCGCGGCGGCGTTCCGGTTTTCAAACGCCCGCGCTTCAACCCCAAGCCTGCCAACCTGTGCGCCAAGCGCTCCGAGGCGACATCCCCCTCACGTCCGCCAGAGCGGTGTTGATCGCCCACGTGGATGATGCCATTCAAGAACGTGCCGGCGGTCAGCACAATAGCCGTCGCCGTAAGCGTCGTTCCATCTAGCAATTCAACGCCTGACACGCTGCCATTTGGTCCGTCAATCAGATCAACCACTTCGCCTTCGATAATCTCAAGCCCCGGTTGCCGCGCCAGCAGCGCCTGAATGGCTTGGCGGTACAGCTTGCGGTCAGCCTGCGTGCGCGGGCCTTGCACAGCAGGGCCCTTGCGGCGATTGAGCAGGCGAAACTGAATGCCCGCTGCATCCGCCGCCAGCCCCATAATGCCATCCAGCGCGTCGACTTCGCGCACAAGATGGCCCTTGCCCAAACCCCCAATCGCAGGGTTGCACGACATGACCCCGATGCGATCTTTCCGCATTGAAATCAAGGCCGTGCGCGCGCCCACACGCACAGCCGCCGCCGCGGCTTCTGCCCCAGCGTGCCCGCCCCCAATCACCACCACATCGAAATGTTTCACGTGAAACATCCTCACTTGCCTATGCAAAAGCTGGCGAAAATTTCGTCCAGCAAATTCTCAGTATCCACGCGCCCAACCAGCATATCCAAGGCCCGCGCCGCACGCCGCAGATCAAGCGCCACCAGTTCGGCAGCGCCCCCAAACCCTTGTACCTGATTTCGCGCTGATTCCATAGCCTCTACCGCACGAATCATCGCAACCTTATGCCTTTCGCGCGTCATCACCCCGGCAGAGGCCGCTTTTCCCGCCAAAACCGCCGTAATGCGGGCCACCAACTGGTCCAACCCCTGCCCCGTGCGCCCCGAAACAGCGCCATTGCGTGGGCGCACATCAGCTTTGCCCTGCACCACGATATCCTCGTCCTTTGGTGTCATCAGCAGCACTTCGCCGTCATGGTCCAACAAAAACACCCGCAGATCCGCGGTACCCGCCCGCGCAAGGGCACGCGCCACGCCAATTTGTTCCACCGGATCGGCCGTTTCGCGCAAACCTGCCGTGTCCAGCAAGGTCACAGCCAAGCCATCCAGATCCATCCGCACTTCAATCACATCGCGCGTTGTGCCTGCGATTTCCGAAGTGATAGCAGCCTCTCGTCCTGCTAACGCATTCAAAAGAGTAGATTTTCCAGCATTTGGCGCGCCAATAATTGCAACCTCGAACCCGTCGCGCACCCGCTCTGCCACGCTCGCGCCAGCGATTTCCCGCCGCAGGTCGGTCAGCAACCCGTCAATCAACCCCAACACCTCTGGCGTCACATCAACGGGCACATCTTCATCGGCAAAATCAATCGTCGCTTCCACCAAAGCCCCAGCGCGAATCAAATCCTTGCGCCAGCCCTCTGCACGCTTACCTACGGCGCCCGACAAAACCCGCAGTGCCTGACGGCGTTGCGCCTCTGTCTCGGCGTCGATCAGGTCCGCCAAGCCTTCCACCTGCGCCAGATCCAGTCGCCCGTTTTCCAAAGCGCGCCGCGTGAATTCGCCCGCTTCCGCTTGCCGCAACCCCATCTGCGCAAGCGCCTGCGTCAGCGCCTTTATCACGCCCAAGCTGCCATGCACTTGTAATTCAACGCTTTTTTCGCCGGTAAAGCTGGCACCTTCGTCGAACACCAGCACCAAGGCCTCGTCCAACATTTGCCCCTGCCACACCAACCGCCGCAAGGCCGCCTGCCGCGCCACGGGCACAGCGCATAGCTGCGCCAAGGCACCATGCGCCTGCGGGCCAGACACCCGCATCACCGCCACACCCGCCTTGCCCCGCGCCGAGGCTAGGGCAAAGATCGTGTCGCCCATCACAACCCCTTACGAGTTCATCGATTCGAAGAATTCGCCGTTTGACTTGGTCTGCTTCAACTTGCCCAACAAGAACTCGATCGCGTCGGTCGTTCCCATCGGGTTCAAGATGCGGCGCAGCACGTAAGTCTTTTGCAGGTCTGTCTTTTCGACCAACAATTCCTCTTTCCGCGTGCCCGATTTCAAGATGTCGATGGCTGGGAACACGCGCTTATCGGCAACCTTACGGTCCAGCACGATTTCCGAGTTGCCGGTGCCTTTGAATTCTTCAAAAATCACTTCATCCATTCGGCTGCCGGTATCAATCAGCGCCGTGGCGATGATCGTCAGGCTGCCACCCTCTTCAATATTGCGCGCCGCGCCAAAAAACCGCTTCGGGCGCTGCAATGCATTGGCATCCACACCACCGGTCAAAACCTTGCCCGACGATGGCACAACCGTGTTAAACGCCCGCCCCAACCGCGTGATCGAATCCAGCAAAATCACCACATCGCGCTTGTGTTCCACCAAGCGCTTGGCCTTTTCGATGACCATTTCCGCAACCGCAACGTGGCGCGATGCGGGTTCGTCAAAGGTCGAAGACACCACTTCCCCCTTCACGCTGCGCTGCATATCGGTCACTTCTTCGGGCCGTTCGTCGATCAGCAGCACGATCAGGTAGCATTCGGGATGGTTGGTCGCGATGGAATTGGCGATGTTTTGCAGCAAAACCGTCTTACCCGTGCGCGGCGGGGCCACAATCAGCGCCCGCTGGCCTTTGCCAATCGGGCACACCAAGTCGATGATTCGCGCCGACCTATCCTTGATGGTAGGGTCTTCGACCTCCATCTTCAGGCGCTCGTCGGGGTAAAGCGGCGTCAGGTTATCAAACAACACCTTGTGACGCGCTTTTTCAGGGTCGTCAAAGTTGATCCGCGTCACTTTCGTGATGCTGAAATAGCGCTCGCCGTCACGGGGCGCTTGCATCAACCCTTCAATCGTATCGCCGGTGCGCAGGCTGAACTGGCGCAGAATGTCGGCGGAAACGTAGATATCATCCGGTCCCGGCAGGTAGTTGGCCGAGGTTGACCGCAAGAAACCAAACCCGTCTTGCAGCACTTCCAAAACGCCGTCGCCGCCGATTTCCCAGCCCTCTTCCGCATGCTCTTTCAAGATCGAGAACATCATCTCGCCCTTGCGCATCGAAGGCGCGTTCTCAATCTCCCATTCTTCGGCCATCGCCAGCAGTTCCGCCGGCGTCTTTGCTTTCAGATCGGCAAGATTCAGGTGTTCAATCGTCATGGATAACCCTCAATAGCACCAAGGGCGCGCCTGGGTGCCGTGCAGCGATGTCATAGAAATGCGTTTACGGCCGGACGGCCACGCCCGCCCGACCTAGGCCCAACCCCGCCAAAAGTCAACCTTTCAGAATTTCACGATCACCGAGGCGACAATCACCACCATCAGCAGCGTCGGCACTTCGTTCATCATACGGTAATGCCGCCCGCTGACCGCATTTCGGCCCGCCACAAAATCTTTACGCCGCATCCCTAGCCACATGTGAAACCACGTCATCCCCAGCACCGACGCAGCCTTCGTCCAAGGCCACACAGCGCCCCAATCCACAATTCCGGGTGTCACGACCAAGCACAGCCCAAACACCCACGTGGCGATCATCGCAGGCGACATAATCGCCTTTAACAACCGCCGCTCCATCGTTTGAAACATCGCGTCGGTGGCTGTGCCCTTTTCGACCTGTTCCACATGGTAAACGAACAACCGTGGCAAATAGAACAGCCCCGCCATCCACGCGATCACCGAAATGACGTGCAGCGTTTTTACCCACGGATACCAAAGCGCCAAAAGGTCAGTCATGTGTGTTCCCCTACTATCTAATAATAAAGATAGAGAAAGAGTTGATGATGTAATAGGCCCCGTGGGTATCTGGATTGTGGCTTTCCTCCGCCAAGTTGTCCACAGGTCAAAGTCTGTGGAGAATGTCATTTTGTTCTGTGGACGAATTTGCGTGAAATCTGCAAATAGCGCAGCAGATTCAGACACTTGATATTTTCAAATCCCATCATTCTCACCCTGTGGATAACTCAGCTCGCGCTCTTTTACACAGCCGCTCAAATGCGTTGTCCACCTGTGGAAAGTCTGCTTTCGTTCTTGCCCCGCGCAACCAGAACTTTGCCCCCTTCCCACTTCACCCCCTTTTCACCCTTAGAACAAACCCGCATTGTCCACAGACACATCCCCAAGGTAAACCGCATGACCCCGCTGCTTTTGGCCTCACAGTCCACCATCCGCCTAACCTTGTTGCAAAACGCGGGTGTTCCGGTGCAGGCCCACCCTGCCCGCATAGATGAAGACGCCCTGCGCGCTGCCCTGCAAGCCGAAGACGCCACCCCCCGCGATATCGCCGACGCTCTGGCCGAGGCGAAGGCGTTGAAACTCGGACAGCGCCATCCGCAGGCTTTGGTCTTGGGGTGCGACCAGATCTTGGCCCTTGGCGCGCGCTTGTTCTCTAAGCCCACCAGCCGCGCCGAAGCACGCCAACAATTGGTTGACCTGTCGGGTCACACCCACCAATTGCTGTCAGCCGCCGTTCTATATCACGAAGGCCAGCCCATTTGGCGGCATGTTGGTGTGGCGCGCCTTACCATGCGCCAAGCCTCTGACGCCTATCTTGACGCCTACCTTGACCGCACTTGGCCCGCCCTTCAGCATTCCGTTGGCGGCTATCAATTAGAAGCCGAAGGGATCAGGCTTTTCTCTGCCATCGAAGGCGACTACTTTACCATCCTAGGCCTGCCGCTTTTGCCCCTTCTTTCCTATCTCTCGCTTCGAGGTTTCATCCCCGCATGACAGAGCTGCCCCGCATTCCCCTTGCCGGTGTGATCGGCCACCCCATCGCGCACAGCCGGTCGCCGCTGCTGCATGGCCATTGGTTGGCACGCTATGGCATCAAAGGGCATTACATCCCGATGGATGTCTCTGCCGCCGATCTGCCACAGGCCTTGGCCATGCTGCCCAAGCTGGGCTTTGTCGGGGTGAACGTGACGATTCCGCATAAAGAGGCGGTGCTGAAACTGGCCGATGTCGTCACCGACCGCGCCGCTTTGATCGGGGCCGCCAACACCCTGATTTTTCGCGCTGATGGCAAGATTCACGCCGATAACACCGACGGCGTTGGCTTTATGGCCAACCTGCGCCAGCTCGCTGCGCACTGGCAAGCGGCGACAGGCCCCGCGGCGCTGTTCGGCGCGGGGGGTGCTGCCCGCGCGGTTATCGCCGCCTTGATAGAGGCTGGCATCCCCGAAATCCGCATCGCCAACCGCACCCGCCTTCGGACCGAGGTGCTGAAACGCGATTTTGGCGGTCGCCTTGTCATTTACGATTGGTCGCACGCCGGCGATATGTTGGCCGGCGCTGCCCTTGTCATCAACGCCACCTCTTTGGGCATGACGGGTAAGCCCGACCTGCGCCTGCCGTTGGATCAATTGGAAGCAGGCGCAGTCGCCACCGATCTGGTCTACACCCCCCTTATGACCCCCTTCTTGACCGAGGCGCAAAGCCGTGGGGCTCATATCGTCGACGGTCTGGGAATGCTGCTGCACCAAGGCGCGCCAGGGTTTGAACGCTGGTTTGGCCAACGCCCGCAGGTCGATGATGCCACCCGAAGCGCCGTGTTAGGCCAATGACCACCCCTTTCCGCCTTGGGCTGACAGGGTCCATCGGCATGGGCAAATCCACCACCGCCGCGATGTTTGCGGCTGAAGGCATTCCCGTTTGGGATGCCGACGCTGCCGTGCATCGGCTTTACGCCAAAGGCGGGGCAGCCGTTGCCCCCATCGCCGCCCTTTGCCCGCAAGCCCTATCGCAAGGCGCAATTCACCGTGGGGCGCTGAAAACTTGGATAGCGCAAGACCCAAGTGCCCTGCCCCAGATCGAGGCCGTGGTGCACCCCCTTGTCGCCGCCGACCGCGCCCAGTTTCTGGCCGACATCAACGCCGACATCGCCCTGTTCGACATTCCCCTGCTGTTCGAAAAAGGCACCGATGCTGAAATGGACGCGACCCTTCTGGTCACCGCCCCGCCCGATGTGCAGCGCGCCCGCGTTCTGTCGCGTCAAGGCATGACCCAAGCGCAGTTCGACCTGATTTTGCAGCGCCAAATGCCCGATGCCCAAAAGCGCGCCCGCGCCACCCATATCGTCGAAACGCTCGACGTGGCTTCAACCCGCGCCTATGTGATGGCCTTGCTTACCCATATCCGGTCCAAAGATGCGTGAAATCGTTCTTGATACTGAAACCACCGGCTTTGAACCTTCCGAAGGCCACCGCATCGTTGAAATCGGCGCGATAGAACTGCTCAACAAAATGCCCACGGGGCGCGTTTATCATCAATACATCAACCCCGAACGCGCCATGCCCAAAGAAGCGTTCGAGGTGCATGGCCTCGGCGACGATTTTCTGCGCGACAAACCGGTGTTCAAATCCATTGCCCGCGACTTTATCGAATTTGTGGGTGAGGCGACCTTGGTCATCCACAACGCCGCCTTTGATATGAAGTTTCTGAACGCCGAACTGACAGCCCTTGGCCACCCTGGCCTGCCCATGTCGCAATCGCTTGATACCGTGGCGATGGCGCGGCGCAAGTTTCCCGGCGCGCCTGCGTCACTTGACGCATTGTGCCGCCGCTTTGGCATCGACAATTCGGCCCGCGAAAAGCACGGCGCGCTGTTAGATTGTGAATTGCTGGCAGAGGTGTATCTGGAACTGATCGGCGGCCGTCAGCCCGATTTTGTGCTGGCCACCGCTGCGGCCCAAACCGCCGCGCACCAACGCGCCACCCAAGCGGGCCGCGCAAAGGCGCGTCCTAGCCCGCTGGCACCGCGCCTGACCGAAGAAGAACAGGCCGCCCATCAGGCCTTTTTGGCCAAGATGGGCGACGCTGCGGTTTGGTTGAAACGCTCTTAAGCCGAAGCCACGGGCGTTGCCGCTGCCAATTGCGCACGGCGCGCCATTTCGCTGCGATACAGCGCCAAGAAATCGACGTTGTCGATGTTCAGCGCAGGAAAGCCGCCGTCTTGCGTCACATCCGAAATGATCCGGCGCACGAAGGGGAACAACAGGCGCGGGCATTCGATCAGCAAGAACGGGTGCAGTTGCTCTGCCGGAACGCCTTCCACAAAGAACACGCCGCCATATTCCAGTTCTAGCAAGAACAGGGTTTCGCCATTGGCTTTGTTGGTCGAGGTGATTTTGAACTTGGCAATCACGTCATAGGTGTTGGCCTGCGCGCGCTGGCGTGCATCAAGGTTCACGCCCACCTGAATATCGGGCTGCACATCGTTGCTGCTGATGCCCTTTTGGGCCACCACATTTTCAAACGACAGGTCGCGAATATACTGCGCCAGCGCTTGCATCTTTACCTGAGGCGCTGCCCCGTTTTCCGTCTCGTTCTCGTCCGCCATAATAAGCCCCTGCGATTTGGTCACAGCGTTCCTAGCAGGGCCGCAGGGCTTGGTCCATCCTTAAGACGGGTGGGCCTTAAGGCTGGCGGGGGTGGTCGTCTGGCGGGGTCACGTCGATACCTTGCGCGTCAATCACATCATCGGGC
Organism: uncultured Rhodobacterales bacterium; assembly: GCA_903873585.1. Lineage (GTDB taxonomy): Bacteria > Pseudomonadota > Alphaproteobacteria > Rhodobacterales > Rhodobacteraceae > Stagnihabitans. The sequence goes on along the minus strand of CAIQOV010000049.1, from coordinate 65,140 downwards.
GCAGCGCGGTGCCTATGGCGCATCGCACTCATCGTGCCATTCACGGCGGCTGATGTGGCGCGGCGCGACAGGTCGGCGATGATCCAGTTTTGCACCCAGGGGATCAGCAAAACCAACCCCAAAACATCGGTCAGAAAGCCCGGCAAAATCAGCAACACCCCCGCCAGTACGATCAAAGCCGAATGCGCCGCCGTATTCACCCCCGCCCGAAGTGAGCGCAGGTCGCCAAACACATCGCCGCCAAGCCCGCGCTTTTGCCAGCGGATCAACCAAATGCCCCCCGCAGCGCTGCCCAAGACGACAGCCCACGTCGCCAGCACGCCAATTTGCCCACCAATGGCGGCAAACAGCCCGATTTCAACCATCGTCCAAGCCAAAAGCAGCCAAACCAAGCGCATTTTCGCAGCCCCTTAATTCTTGCGGCCCCACAGGTGGACTTGGGCCCACCCAGCCCTTACATAAGCTTGAAGACGCCCGACAGCCACCCTTCAGATAGGTTCCCCATGAGCTCTGTACCGATCCAGCTTATCGTCCTCGCCGGGATCGCGATTTTCCTGATCCTGAAACTGCGCTCTGTCTTGGGCACGCGCGATGGGTATGAACCCACCGCCGCTGCCCCCACGGCCAAATCGGGGGCCAAGCTAGAGGTGATCGAAGGATCGCTCGATGATGATATCATCAACAACGTGGGCGATGAAGCGTCACGCTCTGCCCTCGCGGCGATGAAGGGGACTGAACCGGCCTTTTCGGTGACAGAGTTCCTCAAAGGCGCGCGCGGCGCTTATGAGATGATCTTGATGGCGTTCGACAAAGGCGAGATCGACCGCATCCGCCCCTTTGTGGGCGACGAGGTCGAGCAAAGCTTTGACGCCGCCGTGGCCGACCGCACCGCGCGCGGGCTGACGGTGACGTCAAGCTTCGTGGGTCTGCGCGAAATGACGCTGGCCGTGGCAGAGTTTGACAAAACCACCAAGCGGGCCGAAATCTCGGTGCGGTTTGTCGGCGAAGTGATCCGCGCCGTGCGGGATGCGTCTGGCGCTGTGATCGAGGGCAACGCCACCGCCATTCAGCGCGAGCGTGACACATGGACGTTTTCGCGCGTCATGGGGGCGGGTGATCCAAACTGGCAACTGACAGCCACCAGCGACTAAGCCTGAACACCCATGTCGCGCCGACGCACCCTGAAACCGGAAGAAGAGCAGCTTTGGCACGACGTGGCGCGCACCATCCGCCCGTTGTCCGAAGCGGCCTTGGCACGTTTGCGCAAAGCCAAACCGCTGCCCGTGGTTGAAACGGTCGCGGCCCCCGTGATGGGCCACGCCGATCCTATCGCGCAGCCCAAGCCGCACTTCACCGCCTTTCGCTTGGGCGAAAAGGCCCGCCCGCTGCGATCAGCCGCCCACATTGCTCCCACGCCAGCCGAGGCGTTGGCCCAAGCCCCCCTGCAAATGGATGCGCGCAAACACGCCAAAATGACGCGCGGCAAGCTAGAGCCTGAAGCCCGTATTGACTTGCACGGCCTTACCATGGCCGAGGCGCATCCCGAACTGATCCGCTTTATCCTGAACGCCCAAACCGCCGGATTGCGGCTGGTGCTGGTGATCACCGGCAAAGGCAAACCCGCCGCCGATCACGGCCCCATCCCCACCCGCACCGGCGTTCTGCGCCACCAAGTGCCCCACTGGCTGCGCATGGCCCCGCTTGGCCCCGCCGTGCTGCAAGTGACGGAATCCCATCTAAAACACGGCGGCGGCGGGGCCTATTACGTTTACCTGCGCCGCAAGTAAACCGCGCAGCGGCCTCGGCTGGGGGGTTTCACACCCCCCAGACCCCCCGTGGAGTATTTACACCTCGGTGAAAACGAAAAGGGCGCCCGAAGGCGCCCGTTTGTGAGGGTGTGGGGTCGATTAGATCGACGAATTGATCCAGTTGGCCAAAGCGGCCTTAGGCGCTGCGCCGACTTTGTTCGACACAACCTGACCGTCTTTGAACAAGAACAGCGACGGGATGCCGCGCACGCCCAAAGCGGCGGGGCTTTCGGGGTTTTCATCGACGTTCACTTTGACGATCTTGATCTTGCCGCCGTATTCCAGCGCCAGTTCTTCCAAAGCTGGGCCAATCTGGCGGCAGGGTCCGCACCATTCGGCCCAGAAGTCGACGACGACGGGGATCGCGGATTGGCGCACTTCTTTGTTAAAGGTGGAATCGGTCACGGCAACGGTTGCGGCGCCCATGATATATCTCCTAGGGATTTCAGATTAGGAACTTATGAAGCCCAAGCCTCTGCGTCAAGGGTTGGCGACACCATTGGTCGTGGCACGCCCTAAAGCTGTGCGCAGGATATCGGGGTCAAGCGACATCAGGCTGCCAGTTTCGGTCCACAAGATCGCAAGGTGGATGGGGCGGGTGTAAAGCTGTTCCAGCATCGCCTGATAAGCCCCCATCTGGCGCAGAATGCCTTCGGGCACGGCTTGCGGCGTGGCGGGCACGGTGCGGTTGCTTTTGAAGTCGACCGCCAGCACATGGTCGGGGTGCACGATCAAACGGTCAATCGTGCCCAACAGGCGTTGGTCGCCCCAAGGGGCGGTTAGGGCAACCTCGGACAGGCCGGTTGTGAAGATATGTTGCAAAGCTGGGGCGGTTAGAAGGGCTTTGGCTTGGTCGTAAAGGTCGGGGAAGCCGTCACCCAACAGGCCTGCTGCCACCTGCGGCCAATGGGCGGGCGGATGGTCGGGCAGGTGTTGCAGCAACAGATGCAGCGCTGTACCGCGCGCTTTGGCGGCTTCGGTGTCCACGCCCAAGGCCCCTGCCAGCGCTTTAGCACCGCCTAGGTCAGACGGCGAAAGCACCGCATTCGCCTTGGCGGGGTGTTCGGTTTGCAGGAACATCCAGTCTTCGGGCGCTGCGTCTGGTGCGGCCAGCGCTTGCGCTCGCAGGCTGGCATCGGGCCAAGTGCCCGATTGGTGGCGCAGGCCACCCGCAACAGGCGTGGTTTCCAGACGCGCCATGCCTTCAGACACAATCTTATGCCAAGCGCCGTCTTTCGACGCCTTGCCATGCCCCGCCACAATCAACCAACACCGCGCGCGGGTAAGTGCCACATACAGCAGGCGCAGGTTCTCTTCCGCCTCGCGCTGCTGCTTTAGGGCGCGCAACTGGGCAATCACGGGGGGGCTTTCGGCGCTTGGGGTTTTCCACAGCATTTGCCCTGCACCATCCGCATACAGCACATCGCGGTCGCTTGGAGAGCGGTCTGCCGTATCGGGCAGGATCACGATTTCAGATTCCAACCCCTTGGCCCCGTGTACCGTCATCACGCGAATGCGCTGGCCCGACCCTTCGGCTTGGCGTTTGACTTGAACCGAGTCCGCCTCTAGCCACGACAAAAACCCTGTCAGGCTGGGCACAGCGCCGCGTTCATAGGCCAGCGCTTGGTTTAGCAATTCATCAATGGCATCCTCTGCCTCGGCCCCTAGGCGGGTGATCAGGCGGTGGCGACCGTGGTGGCGCACCAGCACACGTTCCAGCAGGTCATAGGGGCGCAGGTAATCGACCTGATCGCGCAGGTCTTTCAGCAGGGTGACAACCGGCCAATCCAACCCGCGCAGCTTTTCCCACAGATAGCCTGTGCGACCGTGGGCAAGGGTGTACAGCTCTTGCTCTGACATCCCAAGTAGCGGAGAGCGCAGCACAGCCGCCAATGACAGGTCATCCTCTGGTGTCGCCAGAAACGACAGCAAGGCGACCAGATCTTTCACCGCCATCTCTTCGCCCAGTTTCAGCCGGTCAGCGCCAGCAATCGGCAGGCCGTGGGCTTTGCAGGCGCGGATGATTTCGTTGAACAGCGCGTTGCGGGTTTGCACCAGAATAAGCACATCGCCAGCATGCACAGGGCGCGGGCCGTTGCGGGTGACGATTTGCGTGCCAGATGCCAAAAGCTGGCTAATCTCTCCGGCGATCTTGTCGGCCAGTTGGGCGACGGGGTGGCTGGGGCGGATCAGGTCAACCGGATCTTCAAACGCGGTGTCATCTTTTACGTCTTCCGCCTCGATCAGCGGCCACAGATCGACCCGACCGGGCAGATCGGGATAGCAGGCGCGGTGGATCACTTCGGCCCCCAAAGCTTCGGGCGACAGGTTGGCCAAAGCGGCATCCACCACGTTCAAAATGGCAGGGGACGAGCGAAACGAATAGCGCAGCGAGCGGTTTTGAAACACCTGTTGCGCCTGCGTAAACTTGCCCGCGAAGAACGCCTGCATCGTGTCAAAGGCCGCAACATCCGCGCCCTGAAATGAATAGATCGACTGCTTCTTATCGCCCACGACAAACAAGGTCCGCCCACCGGCGCGCGTGCCCTCTCCGGAAGTGAACTCATCGGTCAAGTGTTTGATCACCTGCCATTGCTTTGGAGAGGTATCTTGCGCCTCATCCACCAGCACATGGTCAATGCCGCCATCCAGCCGAAACAGCACCCAAGCCGCGACGGACGGGTTTGACAGCAGCCCTTCGGCGCGGGCGATTAGGTCGTCAAAATCAAGCAGGCCTTGGGCTTCTTTGCGCTTGGCATAGATGGGCAGGAATTGGTGGGCAAAGGCATAAATCGCTTCGCTCATCGCGGCGGCTTGCAAGGTTAGGCGGCGCGGGCGGGCGAGTTCGACACGCTCCATCAGGGCGTTTAGGGGTGGGATCAGGTCGGGAATTGTCTTGCGCGTGGCGGCGGTGGGGAAGGTGGTAAGTTTGGCGGAAAAGGGCGTTTTTGTTTTCTCCCCTGTTAGAAAAACATCCTCTAGCCCAATCAAAGTGGATAAATCGGCAGGTGAAAATCGCAGCACTGATAGCCTGCCGTCATCCTTAACGTCATTGGAGCTGCCCACCTTCAGCGCAGGCAATAGTTTTGCGAAAAGATCCGCCTCATCCCCCAAAAACACATCCGCCAAAAGCTGCGCTTCGCTGTCGTTTGGGCGCATTTGCAGCAGTTTGTGAACGGATGTTTCAAAACCCTTCGGATGATAGGCCACCTCCTCCATCAGCGCTGTGAAATCTTCGCCCTTATACACCAGCGCCGCTTGCCGCACGGCTTGGGGTGCGCGTGTGTCGGCCATTTCCTCTAAGATATCTTGCCGCAGCAACCGCGCTGCGCGGTCATCCAGTTCGACAAAGTTTGGCGACACTCCAGCCTCGAGTGGAAAGCGGCGCAGAAGGCTGGCGCAGAAGCTGTGGATGGTTTGAATGCGCAAGCCACCGGGCGTTTCGATGGCGCGCGCGAACAGGCTGCGGGCGCGGGCCATGTGGGCGGGGTCTAGGGTGCCCAACTCTCCCAATTCGGCCAAGGCTTTCGTCAATTCCGCATCGGGCATCATCGCCCAAGCGCCTAGGCGTTGGAACAGACGGTTCTGCATCTCTGTCGCGGCGGCTTTGGTGTAGGTTAGGCACAAGATGCGCTGCGGTTCGACCTGTTGCAGCAAAAGCCGCGCAACGCGGTCGGTGAGCACGCGGGTTTTGCCTGACCCCGCGTTGGCTGACAGCCATGTCGATACGGCAGGATTGGCGGCGGCGACTTGGTCTAGGCTTGCATCAAGCGGGGTCATCTTGGCCTACCTTGATCGGTGTGGCGCGGTCGGTCATATCCCATTCGCCAAAGCGGGCGAGGTGGTCATAATCGCCGGGCGTGCGGGTATCAAACACAGCCCGCCGCGCGGTGTAGCCGGTATTCGGGTCTTGATATGCCTTTATTAGGGTCACAAATCGCGCCCAGATCGTGTCGATCTCTTCGGTCGTCAGCGGCGTATCTACCGCCTTTTCGCCCGACCCTAGGCCGATATAACTAACGCCGGAGACCGTTAGCACTTGGTTGTCAAACCCGCCACGCTCGGCCATCGCGGCGGCCAGATGCAGTTGCAGGTCTAGCGTGGTTTGCTGCGCTTTGGTCGGTGGCGTGCCTGTCTTGTAGTCGATCAGCACCACGGTGCCATCGGGTCGTTGGTCAATTCGGTCGGGCGTGCCTGTCAGGGTAAAACCCGTCTGCTCTACCGCCACAGCGCCTGCCATTTCGGTCAACAGCGTCTGCCCGCCCCACTTTTCATCTTGCCGCAAGAAGTGGTCGGCGGCGCGTTCCAACCGCGCCAGCCACAGCGCGCGGGCTGAAGGGAAGGGGGTTTCTTGCGCGAAAACCTCTGCGGCGATGGTCAGCAGGCGGTGGCGGGCGTCAGCGGTAGCCTCGCCCTGCGGGCGTTCGGTGACAAAGCGGTGCAAGATGGCGTGAATGGCAATGCCCCGATCGCGCGCATCGGGTTGCGCGCGCAGGGGGTTCAGCGGTTTCAGGCGCAGGATATACTGGGCATAGGTCGCGTATGGGTCGCGGATCAGCGTGCGAATTTTGGTCAACGCCAAGCTGGTGGGCCGCGCTGCCACCGGCGGGCAAGGGCGTGGGCGTGGGGCGGGCAGCAGGCCCGCATCAGGCAGCGCTTGGGGTTGATCCACCGCAGCGCTGCGCGCCAGCCACAGGTTGCCCCGCGTCTCCATCTGTTGCAGCGCAAGCGGGCCGTTTTGCGGGCCCAAGCCTGCCATCAGGTTGCACAGGCGGTTTAACCAGCGTGAGGGGACAGTTTCAGCTTCCGCATCGCGCATCGCGCGCGACAAGATCACCTCGGGCGCAGCCACAGCTTGCTGATAATCATGCGCTGACAGGCCAATCTGGCGTTCAGGCAACAACAACCCCGCATCCTTGCGCATCTTGCGGTTCAGCCACGGGTCGGGAGAGGTGGCGGCGGGCCAAGTGCCCTCGTTCAACCCTGCCAGAATAACCAAATCAGCCGCGATTTCGCGCGCTTCCCGCGGGCCGTGGAACGATACCAGCGGATGGCCCGTGACAGGGCTGCGCACCTCTTCGCGGGCGATCAGATTGTCAAACAACATCCTGTAGTCCGACGGCGACATGGCCCCTTGGTGCCCCGCTTCGGCCTGCAACTGATCCATCACTTTGCGCGCCGCAATGCCGGGGTCTTTGTCCCACAGGGTGCCAGCGCCTTGGTCGGCTATGCCCCGCGCCAAGGCTTCGGCGACCGCTAGATGGCGGGTGACATGGTCAGCAAGGGTTTGCGCGGGCGGGGAGAGCAGCCCAGACAGCACCGCGCCAAGGCAAGCGCCCCAAGGCTTCGCAACCGGCTCTTTATGCGCATTGGCCCAGTCTTGCACCGCTTGTGCTGTGGGAAAGGCAGGGCCGTGGCGGCGCAGGCGCAGTTCCAAATCGCGGGTCAGCAAAAGGTGCTTGCCCCTGTCGCCGCCGCTGCCCGCCAATGGGTGTTTCAGCAGCACGATCAGCCCATCTGCCGTCACCGGCGCTTCAAAGGCGCGGGCAATGTGGCGCAGCAAGCGGCCGGGGGCTGACAGGGCCAAGGGGCTGCCGGCGGAATCGTCGGGCAAGATGCCCCAACGGTCCAACTGCGCCTCGACCCTACGGGCAAGGGTGCGGTCGGGCGTGATCAGCGCCGCCTTTTGGTTGCGCGATATGGCGCGGCGTAAGATTAGGGCCAGCGCCAGCGCCTCTTGCCGAGGATTGGCGGCTTTGAGCAGGGTTAGGTGCGCGGTGGTGGCGGTAAGGTCGGGCAGGGCTTGCCCCTCGACCAGCCATTGATCCGTCACCGGCGCGGGGCGGAGTGAGAGTGAGATCAGGCGGTTGCGCGCAGGGTCAACGGGTGAAGCACTGCCCCACAGTGCGATCTGCGCGGGGGTGATCTGCAACGCGTCCATCAGGCGGCGGAAGCGGTATTGGGGGTGATCCTCAAACGTCAGCGCATCTTCCATCCGCGCCCAGACAGGATTTGGCAGGTCAAAGTCAAAGCCGGGCAGCACGACCATGCCTTGGTCCAAGCCCGCCACGGCGCGCATCAGCGTTGCCACTGGTCCGCGCGATCCGGTTGACCCCGCGATGATCACCGGCCCTTTCGGAGGCAGGGTGGCCCACAAAGCTGCCAACCGCTCCACCGCCATGCGCGGGCGGGCAGGGCCATCTTGGGCCAGCATGAAGGGGGCGATGATCTGCAAGAATTGCTGAGTGCGGGCCCAGTGTTCGGAATGCCGACTAACATCAAGGGTCGAGAAGGCTTCCGCCACCACCCCTTCGTCGTGCATTTCATCCACCAGAAGGCCAAGGCTTTGCGCCAGATCGAACAGGGCGGCGCGGGGGGCAAGGTTGGGCTGGGCGGTGAGCAAACGCTCGATCAGGCGGGCAAGTTCCAACTGCCGCCCAAGGGCGCTGGGAGCGGCGGGCAGGTCTGACAGGATCGGGTGTTGAGCAAGGTCTGACAGCACCAAAAGGCGCGGCAGGAAGGTGGCTTTGCCTTGGGCAAACGCCTCGATCACGCGGCGGCGCATACGTTGGCTGTTCAGGAAAACGGTGGCTTGCGCCATCGCTTCGGGGGGGTGGCCCGCAAAGCGTTCAACCAGCCCGCGCACCAGTTCGGTGGCGAAATCAACACCGCAGGGCAGGGCGAAGATGTTATCCATGCAGCAGGCTTTCGGCCAAAGGGATGGCTTCGGGGTGGCCCACATCGCACCATCCACCTTGGTGGAATACCCCATACAGGCGGCCTTGGGCGATCATCTGATCCCACAGCAGGTTCAGCGAAAACGCCTGTTGGTCTATGGCGGCCAAGCCATCAGGGCGCAAAATCTGCGTGCCTAGGTAGATCGGCCCCGCAGCGCCCTTGGCGCGCGATAGCCGCCCTTGCGCGTCAACCAAAAAGTCACCCGCGCCCTTGTGCCCCAACGCCTGATCGGGCTGGGCCAGCAGCAGCAACCCGTCCATCCGCGCACCATCCCAAGCCGCCGCCAATTGTTCCAATGGGTTCGCCCCTGTCCACACGGCATCGGTGTTCAGCATCATCACAGGGCCGCTTCCCAGCAGTGGCAAGGCGGCGCGCAGGCCACCGCCTGTGTCAAGGATAGGATCCTCCCATGACAGGGCGATGTCTTGGCCTTGCAGGTGTTGCGCGATTTGCCCGCCCAGGTAATGCAGGTTGATCACGCGGTGCGCAACGCAGGGAGTGGCGGCAATATCCAAAGCATGATCCAACAAAGCCCGCCCCGCCACAGGGATCAGCGGCTTGGGCCTATCGCGGGTCAGCGCGCCCATGCGGGTGCCAAAGCCTGCGGCAAACAGCATCAGAGCGAAGGGCTGCATCGCGACCTTATCCTTTGCAGGGCTTCATCGGTGGGGGCGGGCAAAAAGTGCTCACAGGCGGCGCGTAAATCAGCGAGTGCGGGATGCGACAGGTTGCGTTGCAATTGCCCCCAAACGCGGGGGATCAGCGCCAGATACTTCGGCTTGCCCACCACCACACACAGCCGCGCAAAGATGCCCAAAATCCGCAAGGCCCGCAGCGCGCCAAGGGCAGCATAGCTGGCCTGAAACGCGGCCAGATCAAGCCCGCGCGCCGTGGCAAAGCGGGCGATCATCGCGGCTTCGATTTGCAACGGCACATCGCGCCGCGCGTCTTGCAGCAAAGACACAAGATCATAGCCCGCTTGCCCCAACTGGGCCAACTGAAAGTCTAGCAGCCCCACCCGCGCTAGGCCCGCGCGTTCGGGCAGATACAACAGGTTTTCAGCGTGGTAATCGCGCAAGATCATCACGCGGGGGCCATCGGCAAGCTGGGTTAGCGCTTGGGCCAGCGCTGCAACAATCTTGGCGCGGCCTTGGGCTTGGCCGGTGATGGCCAGCACATAGCAATCGGCCACAAGCCCCGCCGCATCGGCCCATTCTTGGGCTGACAGGTTGGGCAGATCAGCCACTGCGGGGTGCGCTTGCAGGTGCAGCAGCACATCGGTGGCGGCTTCGTATAACTTAGGTTCCAGCGCAGGATCGGCGGCGATGACGGCGGGGAACAGGCCATCGCCCAGATCCTCCAGCAGCAAGAAGCCCTGCGCTATGTCTTGCGCAAGGATCTTGGGGGCCGATAGGCCAAGCGCCAAAAGATGCGCGTCAACCTTGACAAAATCCGCAACGCAATCGGCCTGACCGGGTGGCGCATCCATGAAAATCGCCGTGCCATCGCCCCAAAGCCGCGTGTAAGAGCGGGTTGAGGCGTCTTGCGCCAAGGCTTCGCGCCGCGCATCGCCCCATCCGGCCTGTGCTAGAAAGGCATCGGCCTTCAGCGCCCGCAGATGCGCCAAAAGCGCTGCGCTAAAGCTGTCAGGCCGTGTGCCAACCCAAATCTGCGCCACCCGGCCCTCGCCCTTGGCATCCAGCCGCAGGCGGATCGGGTTTTCGGGCGTATGAACGCCCAAGCGATCTGGCCATTCGATCAGGCAAATCGCATCGCCAAAGGCGGCTTCCAGCCCCAGTTCGTGCACCTCATCGGGATGGGTTAAGCGGTACAGGTCGGCGTGCCAGATGTCAGGATGGCCCGGATAGGTTTGCACCAAGGTGAAGGTGGGTGAGGGCACCTCTTCATTCGGGTCACGCAACGCGCGGATCAGGGCGCGGGCAAGGTGCGATTTGCCTGCGCCTATTGCGCCTTCCAGCAGCACACAATCCCCCGCGCCCAAAACACGGGCCAAGGCTTGGCCCAGATGGGTCGTGTCAGCCTCGTCGGGCAGGTCTAGGGTCAGTGGGGTCATGCGGTGACATTAGATCACCTTCGCGCGTAAGGGAATCCGCCAGTTACGCGCGTTTGAGCAGGGTGTCAGGATTTGTCACGGCCTTGGGCCCACCCGCCGCATCGCGCAAACGAAAGACGGTCATCGTGGCCCCGCCGGATAGGGGCGCAAAGCGGCAGTCGATCAGGCGGCCATCCAACAGCCGCAACTCTGCCAGCCAAGCGGTGCGGTCGTCGGTGTTTGAGGCGAAAGCTTCAAGATCGCCCCAGATCGCGCTGGGCGCGCATTGCGCCCGCCACTGCGCGCAAACGGTGCGCAGGGTTTCATCTGTCAGGGCCATGTCGGGCTCTGTCTGCCACAAGCGTGCATAAGCGGCGTTTGACATCACGAAGTGGCCCGCCGAAGAGAAGACGGCAAAGGCTTCTTCCACCTCATCCATCGCGGCTTGGCTTAGTTCCAGATCGGCACGGTAGCGCCGCGTGCGCAGCATTTCGCCGGATATATCCTCGAACATCAGGGCCACAGCGCCGTTGGGGTGTGGGCGGCCAATGACGCGGTAGGTTTGGCCGCCGGGCAGGCTCCATGTTTCTTCATACAGGCCAGATGCGGCGGCGCGCTCCATCTCTGTCATTTGGCGGCGCCATGTGCGGTAGTCTTTGGGTTCGGGTATCATGTTGCGGTCGCGCATTCCGTCTAGCACTGACAGCAACGAAGGGCGCATGGCCAAGAACTCGGCCGGAAGGCCGGTTAGGTCTAACAGGGCGGGGTTGAACAAGATCAACTGGCGGTCTTTGTCAAAGATCGCCAGCCCAACGTGCAGATGGGCAAAGGTTTTGGTCAGCGTCATCATAAAGTCGCGCAGCGCGGTTTCGGCGTGCACGGCCTGATCGGCCAAGCTGGCAAAGGTCAGCCTGTCTTCGCCATCGGCAAAGCCGGTCAGGTCATACCACGCGGGCTTGCCCTGCCGTGGCATCAGCTTTTGGCGCTGCCCTGTGACGTTTTGCGCCGTGGCCAAGCGTTCAAACAGGCGGGGCAGGGGCCATGTTAGGTCTTGGCCCAGCCCCAACACCTCTGTCGCTTGCAGCATATAGGCAGCGTTGGCCCAGATGATGTCGCCATTCGCCCTTTCGCGCCACATCAAGAACGGCGCGCGTGCCACGGTATCGCGCAACTGGTCAAGCTCGTCGGCCAAGGCGCGCTGGGCCATCAGGTCTTGACCGGTTGATAGGCCGTGCTGGCTTGCGTCGGCCAGTACAAGACGCGTCAGGCCCCCGCGCAGTTCGGCCTGCAAGACCAGCGGGCTGTCAAGGTTCAGCGTGCCGTGCAGGGTGAAAGAGCCTTCGTCCGCCAAACGCGCCAGTTTGGCATCCAGTTCGGCAAAATGCGGCGCCAGATAGGCTGACAGCTTGGCCCACGCCGTGCCCGGCACCGGGCTTGTCGCCAAAAGCGCGCGGGCCGAAGGCGTGCTGTCGATCAACGCCTGCCCGTCGAACAGGAAAACGGTGGCGGCGGTGTCTTCGGCAAAGGTCGTGACCTGCCGCCTTTTGCCGCGCCGTTCCAGAAAAACGATGCCGGCGATAGCCAATGCGGCGGCCACCAACGCAATGGACACCAAGAAAAGTTCCGTCGCCCAATTGGTTTGCATGACAAGACACCCCAAAAATCAGCGCAAAGCTTAATGCCGGGATGGTTAACAAAAGATTAACAGACACGTAGCGGCAGGTTAATTCTTTTACACGCAAACGTGAAAGGCAAAGCGCCACATCTTTGCCACATTTGCCAATGTTTGCGGTAACAGACGGCAGAATAGCGCCGCCTTGCCATAGGGTATTGCAAAATCCGCGATCTTAACGCGGCATCAAGGTCATTTTGGTCAATCGTGCCTCGCAATAGTTAACCTAGGTTGGTATGAGGCCCCTAAATTTCGCGCAATGCTGCGCTATGATGGAGAGACGGATGCCCAAGTTCTACGCCAGCGTCGCGGCCATTGCCTTGGTGGCATTGCTGGGATGGCAAGGCTACCACGTTATGCGGGCGCAAAGCACCGATGCCTTTGCTGCCTGCCGCAGTGGCGCTATCGCAGGCGGAGAGATCGGCGGGCCATTCGATCTGGTGGATACCAAGGGCAATGCGGTGTCAGATGCTACCTTGCTGGCCAAACCGGCGCTGATCTACTTTGGCTACGCCTCGTGCCCCGATGTTTGCCCGTTGGACAACGCCCGCAATACCGAAGCGGCGGGCTTGCTGACCAAGCAGGGCATGGATGTAACGCCGGTGTTTATCACGGTTGACCCCGCCCGCGACACGCCCGCCGTTCTGGCCGACTACGCCAGCAACTTCGCTGGTCTGCTGGCCCTGACCGGCACCGAAACGCAAACGGCGGCAACGGCCAAGGCCTATAAGGTCTACTATCAGGTTCCCGAAAAACGTGATCCGGGATATATGGTTGACCATACGACCATGACCTATCTTATGCTGCCAAAGATAGGATTTGTTGATTTTTTTCAAAGGGATGAAACGGCGCAAGATGTGGCAGACAAGACCGCTTGCTTTCTAAATGCGCAATAAGGGGGCGCACCCCGCTTTGCTTAACAATGGGGGCGGCGTTGGTGTATAGCTCGCCTTCTGGCGTGATCTTTAGCCCTGCCGCATTGGCTGGGCGTGGTTTAAAATTCGACACTAAAAGGATAATATCCGACAAAATAAGGATTCTATACGCGCCATTTTCGATAGAAAGCGTGTATTTCAAAGCCTGCAATACAACCAATAGATGTATCGTTCATTTTTTTCTGCTATCCCGTCTAAAATCGCTTGCATTATCAGAAACGAAATCTTAACTAGAAACCGCAGTCTTATGAGGATCCAAAAAATGGACAACATCAACACCCTTTCGCTTAAAGAGCTTAAAGAGCTTCAGCTTCAAGTGGTAAAAGCTATCGCGACTTTCGAAGATAGAAAGAAGAAGATTGCCTTGGTCGAGTTGCAAGAAATGGCACGCGCCAAGGGCTTTACCCTTGAAGAATTGACGGGCGTTTCCGTCGTGCGCCGCCGGTCACCGGCTGTTGCGAAATATGCAAATCCGGCTGATGCGACCGATACTTGGTCAGGCCGTGGTCGCAAGCCGCGCTGGTTCCTGCAAGCGCTGGCTTCGGGCCATACGCCGGAAGACCTGTCGCTGTAATAGCGGCTGAAAACGGAATGGCTAAGAATGGGCGGCCTGATGGTCGCCCTTTCTTTTCTGATGCGGCCTTTAGCCCATCAGGCCCAGCAAAACCTTATGCCGTGCGATAAAGTCGGCGCGCACCACAGCGGGCGGGCGCAGTTTGATGTCTAGGCCTTGCAGCAAGTCTGGGGCGGGTCTGCCAAACAGTTTATCCGCCTCGGCTTGCGAAAACCCCGCGATTTGCACCGCCTCTAGCCAAGCGGAAACCTTGTCCGCCTGCTTGATCGCCTTCTTCACCGCCACCGGCAAAACCGCCGGCAAGCCAAAGCGCTGGTGGATGGCGGCGGTCAATCGCGTGTCCATCTCGGCATAACCCGGCCCGACAGCGGATTTCACTGGGCTGATCATGTCACCAATCACATATTCGGGCGCATCGTGCAGCAGGGCCGCAAGCTGCCAACGCGGGTCGCTGCCTCCTTGGCGGCGATAGGCGTCTTCGACCAGCAGCGAATGCTCGGCCACCGAATAGGGCCAATCGCCGCGCGTCTGCCCGTTCCAGCGGGCGACAAAGGCAAGGCCGTGGGCGATGTCTTCCACCTCAACATCCATAGGCGTCGGGTCTAGCAGGTCTAGCCTGCGCCCTGACAGCATTCTTTGCCATGCCCGTGCTTGCTTCATCATCACACCAAAGGTTGTCGAAATGCCTGTGTAATGCTATCTGCCCCGCAACAACAGGTTCAAGGAGTTTGCCGCATGGCTGCGGATTACATCGTCAAAGACATCGCGCTTGCAGACTTTGGTCGCAAGGAACTGACCATCGCAGAAACCGAAATGCCCGGCCTGATGGCCTGCCGTGAAGAATTCGGCCCGACCCAACCGCTGAAAGGCGCGCGGATTGCGGGGTCGCTGCACATGACTATCCAGACAGGCGTGCTGATCGAAACGCTGCGCGCTTTGGGCGCTGATGTGCGCTGGGCATCGTGCAACATCTTTTCAACCCAAGATCACGCTGCTGCGGCCATTGCCGCCTCTGGCACGCCGGTGTTCGCCATCAAGGGCGAAACGCTGGAAGATTACTGGGATTACACCGACCGCATCTTCCAATTCGGCGGGGCTGGCGGCACGTGCAACATGATCCTTGACGATGGCGGCGATGCCACGCTGTACATCTTGATGGGCGCGCGGGTAGAGGCGGGCGAAACCGACCTGATCGCTGTGCCGACATCAGACGAAGAAGTTTGCCTGTTCAACCAGATCAAAAAGCGCCTTGCCGCTTCGCCCGGTTGGTTCACCAAGCAACGCGCCGCCATTCAGGGTGTGTCGGAAGAAACCACCACCGGCGTGCACCGTTTGTATGAATTGCACAAGGCGGGCCAACTGCCCTTCCCCGCGATTAACGTGAACGATTCCGTCACCAAGTCGAAGTTCGACAATAAGTATGGCTGCAAAGAATCGCTTGTCGACGGCATTCGCCGCGCCACCGATACGATGATGGCTGGTAAAGTCGCCGTCGTTTGCGGCTACGGCGATGTGGGCAAAGGCTCTGCCGCGTCGCTGCGCGGGGCTGGTGCGCGGGTGAAGGTGACCGAAGTTGACCCGATCTGCGCGCTGCAAGCCGCGATGGACGGGTTCGAAGTGACCCTGCTGGAAGACGAGGTCGCCTCGGCCGATATCTTTATCACCACCACCGGCAACAAAGACGTCATCCGGATCGAGCATATCCGCGAGATGAAAGACATGGCCATTGTCGGCAACATCGGCCACTTTGACAACGAAATCCAAGTGGCGGCCCTGCGCAACCACAAGTGGACCAATATCAAAGAACAGGTGGATATGATCGAAATGCCCAACGGGCATCGCATCATCCTGCTGTCGGAAGGCCGTTTGCTGAACCTTGGCAACGCCACCGGCCACCCGTCTTTCGTGATGAGCGCGTCGTTCACCAACCAAGTTCTCGCCCAGCTTGAACTGTGGACCAAGGGCAAAACCTATGCCCCCGGTGTCTACATTCTGCCCAAAGAGCTTGATGAAAAGGTCGCCCGCCTGCATCTGAAAAAGATCGGCGTAAAGCTGACCCAGCTGCGCCCCGAACAGGCCAGCTACATCGGCGTCAAGGTCGACGGCCCGTTCAAAAGCGAACATTACCGCTATTGATTTGCAATCCCTCAACCAAACAAAAGCCCGCCACTCGGCGGGCTTTTGCATGGGCTTTGTGTAAAGTTTTCAGGGCTTCGTCTTTGCCAAGACCCCCCGATTCGGCTATGGTCAATCCAAGGGCATTACGTCCTGAACCTTTCATAGAACACGTGCGGTGCTGGGAGCGCGTGGGGTAGATGAGGGGTTCCTAGGGGTAGGGGCCCCTCATTTTTTTCAAACCCCGAAAGCCCCGAAGATGATGCCCATCAGCGTGCAACCCACGACCGAATTGGTGCCGTCAATCAGCGTCAGCTTAAACGGCCGCCCTGCAAAGCTGTAGTTCATCATGACCCAAGGCGTGATCAAGAACGCCCCGATCCCAAAGCCGCCCATAGCACCCAGCGTGACCGTGCCCAGATGGCTTTGCACAAAGATGTGCCGCATCATGCCTGCCACAAGCAGCGTCGCCACAAAGCCGATCACAAAGGGCATCGCCCCGCCATTGCGCGTCGGCTTGCCGTTGGCATCCATCGGAATGCCCGCCGCAACCATCCACGGCTTTGACATATAGGTGTACCAAAAAGCGCCAAAGGCATAGGCGACAAAGGCCGCCAAAATCACCACCAGAAACTGCATCCCATTCCTCCTGTTGCAGGGTGGGGCAAGGCTAACGCCCCCAACCGTGCAGGCAACAGGAATTTATGGGGCCACCCCACCCAGATCGCAGATGATGCGCCATTCGTCATCCGACACAGGCTGCACCGACAGGCGCGAGTTGTTGACGAGCACCATCTTTTCCAAGCCGGGCTGCACCTTGCACATCTCTAGCGTCACGGGCCGCAGCAGGCGCGCCACAGGGCGAAAGCACACGCAATCCCAACGCGGATCGTCGGTTTTGCTGTCTTGCTGCGACAGGCGGGTGACTTCGACAATCCCCACAACCTCTCTGCCGATGTTGGAGTGGTAGAAAAACCCCCGCTCGCCCAGCTTCATCAGCCGCATGTTGTTGCGCGCGCCGTAGTTGCGAATGCCGTGCCATTCCTCATCTGCGGGCAGCTTGTCCCACAGGCTTTGAAAACTGATCGCGTTGGGTTCGGATTTGAACAGCCAAAAGCTCATCCGATCACCTTTTTCCATTCGCGGATGTCAACCGATGCGAACAGCCCCGCTTGGGTATAGGCATCTTCCGCCACCCAAGCCTGCGCCTGTTCGATTGTGTCAACCGACAGCACAATCATCGACCCGCACATCTGGCCTTGGGCATCCAAAAACGGCCCCGCCAGCTCCACGATGCCTGATGCGTTCAGGTGATCCACATGGGCAGGCCGGTTGGCCATGCGCACCTCTAGCGAGTTAGGTTTATCAATACAGATCAAAGCAACGCGCATTTCATTCCTTTCGTAGCGGGCGGGACATCAGGCTGTGAATGGCCTGATCCAGGGTTATGTCTTGGCCTATTAAGCGGGCCACCATCGTCGACACCGGCATATCAAGCGACTGGTTTTGTGCAATCTGTTCTATCGCTTGCGCCGTGGCTACCCCTTCAACAGTGATAGCGCGATCAAACGCAGCACCTGATCCAAGCGCCATGCCATAGCGCAGGTTGCGCGATTGGGTGGAGGTGCAGGTAAGGATCAAATCCCCCAAGCCTGACAGCCCCAGCAAAGTATCGCTGGCAGCGCCTTGCAACAATGCAAAGCGCTGCATCTCGGCAAAGCCGCGCGTGATCAGCGCTGCGCGCGCCGATTCCCCCAAACCCGCACCCAACACTACGCCTGCGGCAATGGCGACCACGTTCTTCAACGCCCCACCCAGTTCCGCCCCCACCGCATCATCGCTGCGATACAGGCGCAAGGTGGCGGTCGACAGCAAGGGCTGCAACGCCTCAACACCCTGTCCCGCCAGCGTCAGCGCCGTGGGCAAGCCGCGCGCGATGTCGGCGGCAAAGCTGGGGCCTGTCAGGATCGACACAGCGCTTTGCGGGCAAAGGTCGCGCACAATCGCCGTGGGTCCGCGCAGGGTGGCAAGGTCAATGCCTTTGCAGCACACCACCAGCGGCAGGCCGTTTAAGACACTGCCGTTCTGGCCCAAAAACCCCGCCAAGGCCTGCATCGGCAAAGCCAGCAGAACCGCTTCCGCCTTAATCAAATCGCGCAGGTCGCCCGTCACGCCCAAGCTTGCCGGAAACTTCACCCCATCCAACCGCGCCGCATTGCTGCGGCTTTCCGCCATCGCCGCCACATGATCCGCATCGCGCGCCCAAAGCGTCACTTGCCGCCCCGCCGCCGCCAAAGCCACTGCCAGCGCCGTGCCAAAAGCCCCTGCGCCTGCGACCCCGATCATCCTTTTGCGCCCTTTTTTCCCGACCCGATCAGGGGTGCTGCCGCACTGTCCAACGGCCAGCGCGGGCGGGCGGTCAGATCAGCCTCAACCGTTCCCCCCGTCAAATGCCGCTCTATCCCCGCCCAAGCGATCATCGCCGCGTTGTCGGTGCACAGCCGCAGCGGCGGGGCGGTGAATGTCACCCCTAAGCCTTCGCAAACGCCTTGCAACGCGCCACGAATGGCCGCGTTCGCCGCCACCCCGCCTGCCACGGCCAAGGTCGGCACATCAGGCGACAGGGCCAAGTAAACCTCTAATGCGCGGCGGGTTTTTTCAGCCAGCACCGCCGCCACCGCCGCCTGAAACCCCGCGCACAGATCAGCGCGGTCTTGCACCGTGATGCCGCCCTTAACCGCAATCACCCCGTCCCGCGCCCTTAGCACAGCGGTTTTCAGGCCCGAGAATGACATATCGCACCCCGCCCGATCCAGCAGCGGACGTGGCAGGGCAAAGCGCTTGGCGTCACCCTTTAGCGCCTCAGCCTCTACCCAAGGGCCACCCGGTTGCGGCAGGGCCAACAGCTTGGCCACTTTGTCAAACGCTTCGCCCGGCGCATCGTCGATCGTGCCGCCAAGGCGTTCGAACTGATCCGCCGCGCGCACGATCAGAAACTGGCAATGCCCGCCCGACACCAGCAGCATCAGATAGGGAAAGCTGACGCCATCCGTCAGGCGCGGTGTCAGCGCGTGGCCCGCTAGGTGGTTCACCCCCAGCAGCGGCAAGCCCGTTGCCGCCGCAATTCCCTTGGCCAGCATCACGCCTGACAACACGCCGCCAATCAGCCCAGGCCCAGCCGTCACAGCCACGGCATCCAGATCGGCCAGCGTAAGCCCCGCCTCGGCCAAGGCGCGCTCAACACAGTGATCCAACCGCTCGGCATGGGCACGGGCGGCGATTTCGGGCACCACACCACCGAAAGCGGCGTGCAGGGCCGATTGCCCTTCAACCTGCGAACTCAGCACCTCTGCGCGCCCATCGGCATGGCGGCGCACCACGGCGGCGGCCGTGTCGTCGCAACTGCTTTCGATGCCCAGAAAGGTTAAAGTCCTGCCCATTGCGCCCCGCGCCAAGATCAGGCCAGATTGCCCCTGACCCATGTCCGAGGTAGCATCTTGCCCATGCCCGCACAATCCATGGCCCCCACCGTCCTGCTAACCCGCCCCGCTGCGCAATCTGCCAGCTTTGCGCAAAGCTTGCTTGCACGGGTGCCAGAGGTGCGGGTGGTCGTGTCACCCTTGATGGCGACGGTTTTTCACGCCGTGACGCTGCCCGAAGGACTGTTGCACGGCGTCATCCTAACCTCGCAAACGGGGGCAGAGGCGGCGAGCCGTCTGCGCGCGCACCTGCCCGACTTGGCCTATTGCGTGGGCGACCGCACCGCGCAGGTGGCACGGCAGGCGGGCTTTCGTGTGCAATCCGCCCAAGGCGATGCCGAGGCGCTTTTGGCGCTGATTCTGCGCGAAAAGCCCCAAAACCTGATCCATCTGCGCGGACGTGAGGCGCGGGGCGATCTGGCTCAGCGGCTTTCTGCCGCTGGCATTTCCACCCAAGAGCGCGTGGTTTACGCGCAAGAGGTGCAGCCGTTAAGCGCGCAGGCGGTGGCCCTGTTATCAGGCCATGCCCCCGTCATTATCCCCCTTTTTTCGCCCAGAAGCGCTGAAATCCTTGGGGCGGCGTGGCTACGCCTTCCCACACAGGCCCCGCTCACTATCGTTGCCATCAGCCAAACAGTCGCCCAAGCCGCCGCCTTTTGCCCCACCCCGCCCACCATCGCCGCCCATCCTGATGCGCCTTCGATGCTGGATGCCGTGCTGGCGCGGCTGCACGGTCATTGAACTAACCCCCCTGCGCGATTACCTTCAACAGCAACGACAGTGCGAAGGATCAGCCATGGCCACCCCCGATGATACAGGGACCACACAGCCCCTAAGCACTCAGCCCGCCCCCCGCCCAAAGCGCATGGGATGGGCTTGGGTGATCTGGCCTTTGCTGGGCGGCGCACTTGCGGCAGCGGCGGGCTACGGTGTGGCGCAATATGTGCCCAACGGCTGGCCGATGGCGTCGGTGGTGACGCTGCAAACCCAAGTCGCGGCGCTGTCGGATCAAGTTGTGGCGTTGCAGGCCGACCTGCAAAAGGCCGATGCGCGGTTGGCCAATCTTGAAACCGCCCCCGCGCCGCAAGCTGATGCTGGTCAAGTCGCGGTGCTGGAAGCCCGCCTAACAGCACTTGAATCCAGACCTATGCCCGCTGGAACCGACACCGCAGCACTTGCCCAGTTGCGCGCCGAGGTGGCTGCGATCAAGACCGACGGCGCTGCGGTGATGTCGGCCCAAGTGCAGGCTGATCTGGATGCCAAGGTGCAAGCGACCGAAGCGAAACTGACCGCCATCGAACAAACCGCCCAAGCCCAAGCCGCCGCCACCCTGACCCGTGCCGCCTTGGGCCAAATCGCCGCCGCTTTGGACAGTGGCGCGCCCTATCCCTCTGCCTTGGCGGCGCTGTCAGCCCCTGATCTTGCGCCTGTCTTGGCTGACAATGCCACCGCTGGCCTGCCCAGCCTGCAAGCCTTGCAAGCGACCTTCCCCGACTCCGCCCGCGCAGCACTTGATGCCGCTTTGCGGGCCAATATGGGCGAAAGCTGGTCGGAACGGGTGGGCAATTTCCTGCGCACCCAAGTTGGCGTGCGCTCACTTACCCCGCGCGAAGGCCCTGATCCTGACGCTATCCTATCGCGGGCGGAAGCGGCGCTTTCGGCGGGTGATGTGGCGCAAGCGCTGGTCGAAATCGCCACGCTGCCCGCCCCCGCGCAAGATGCGCTGGCCGATTGGCGCGCGCAGGCGCAATTGCGGCTGGATGCGCAGGCCGCACTGGCTGCCCTTATGGCCAAGGCGGGATAAGATGATCTGGTCCCTTCTGCGCATCGTTGTTTTTCTAGCTGTCCTTTTGGCGGTGGCCTTTGGTTTCTCCTTGCTCGCGCAAGCGGACACCGCGCTGCGCCTGTCGTTTGCTGGGTGGGAACTTACGCTGCACCCGCTGCAAATCGCCATCGCGGGGCTGGTGGCCTTGGCGGTCGTTTGGGCCATTTTAAAGCTGATCGGCCTGCTTTTTGCCGTTCTGCGCTTTCTCAACGGGGATGAAACCGCGATTTCGCGCTACCTTGACCGCAACCGTGAACAGCGCGGCTTTCAGGCGTTGGCCGATGGGATGATGGCCTTGGCGGCGGGGGAAGGGCGCTTGGCCCTGATCAAAGCGCAGCGGGCGCAAGGCTATCTTGACCGCCCAGAACTGACCAACCTGCTGATCGCCCAAGCCGCCGACCTGTCAGGCGATACCACCCGCGCGGCGGAGGCGTTTAAGGCCCTGCTCGCCGACCCGCGCACCCGCTTTGTGGGCATTCGTGGCCTGCTGAAGCAAAAGCTGGCCGAAGGCGATACCGATACCGCGCTGAAGCTGGCGGAGAAGGCGTTTGAACTGAAACCCCGCCACGCCGACTCGCAGGATGTTTTGCTGAAACTGCAATCGGGCGCTGCCGATTGGAAAGGCGCGCGCGCCACGCTTAACGCGCAGGCCAAATCTGGCGCTTTGCCCAAAGACCTGTTCCGCCGCCGTGATGCCGTGCTTGCCTTGCAAGAGGCCAAGGGCGTGTTTGACGAAACCGCCAGCATTGACGCCCAAGAAGCCGCCATCGCCGCTAACAAGCAATCGCCCGACCTGATTCCCGCCGCCGCCATGGCCGCGCGCAGCTACTTGAACCGTGGCGACAAAAAGAACGCCACCCGCGTGCTGAAAAAAGCGTGGGAGGCGATGCCCCACCCCGACCTCGCCGCCGCCTTTGCCGAGGTAGAGCCCGAAGAAACCCCCGACGCGCGGATCAAACGCTTTCGTCTGCTGACAGCCCTGCATCCTGACGATGCGGAAACCAAGCAACTGCTGGCCGAACTGTCGATTGCCGCCGAAGATTTCCCCGCCGCCCGCCGCGCCTTGGGCGATTTGGCCACCACCCAGCCCACCCGCCGTTCGCTGGCGATTATGGCCGCGATTGAGCGGGGCGAAGGTGGTGATGAGGCCACGGTGCGCGCTTGGCTGGCCAAAGCGCTAACAGCGCCGCACGGCCCGCAATGGTGCTGCGATAAGTGCCAAGCCGTGCATTCGGCTTGGGGGCCGATTTGCGACAATTGTCAGGGGTTTGATACCCTTAGCTGGCGCGCACCGGTCGAAACCACCGGCCCAAGTGCCACCGCAGCCGAAATGTTGCCGGTGATTGTATCAGCCCCCAAGCAAACCCCAGACGCCCCCAAACTGATTGATTTGGAAGCCATCGGACGGCGCGCGAATTAACCGCGCACCGCTTCGATCATCCGCGACACGTTGTCAGGGTTGGCATCTGGGGTGATGCCGTGCCCAAGGTTGAAAATATGCGCCCCGCCTTTGAAGGCATCCACCACTCGGCGGGTTTCGCGCACCAAATCGGCCCCACCCGTCACCATATGTTCGGGTGCCAGATTGCCCTGAACGCAGCCATCAACCTGCACATGGGTCGCGGCCCATTCGGGGCTGACGGAATTGTCCAAAGCCACGCAATTTGCGCCAGTTGCATTGGCAAAGCCGACATAGGCCTGCCCCGCCTCTCGCGGGAAGGCGATGATGGGCAGGCCGGGGTGGCGGGCTTTCAGGGCATGGATGATCTGCTTGGTGGGGGTCAGCGCAAAGTCGATGAAATCTTGGCCCTTCAGGCTGCCAGCCCAACTGTCAAACAGCTTGATCACTTCAGCGCCAGCCAGAACCTGCATCGACAGATATTCAACCGTCGCCACTGTGATCGCATCAATCAACGCTTGAAACGTGGCGCGGTCTGCCAATTTCAGCGCATGGGCAGCACCCTGATCTTTGCTGCCGCGCCCCGCGATCATATAGGTCGCCACCGTCCACGGCGCGCCGGCAAAGCCGATCAGCGTGGTTTCGCGCGGCAATTCGCGGGCCAGAATGCGCACGGTTTCATAGATGGGGGCCAGCTTGTCGTGAATATCTTCTTTCGGCTTTAGCGCCTGAACCCCCGCCATCGCGGTGATGGTTGACAGGCGCGGCCCTTCGCCCGTTTCAAACCACAGGTCCGCCCCCATCGCTTGTGGCAGCAGCAAGATGTCGGCAAACAAAATCGCTGCGTCAAACCCATAGCGGCGGATCGGTTGCAACGTCACCTCTGCCGCCAATTCGGAATTGTAGCACAGCGCCAGAAAATCCCCTGCCTGTGCGCGTGTGGCGCGGTATTCCGGCAAATAACGCCCCGCCTGCCGCATCATCCAGATCGGCGGGGTGGGAAGGACTTCGCCAGCCAAGGCGCGCAGGATGGTCTTATTCGACATGTCAGGCTCCGTCAGTTCTATGAGATCTGTTTAACATCACGTTGTGGCAGTTGTCAGGGCAGAATGACAGCGATATGCCTATGGCATGACATACGCACTTCCCACCCCCGCCCAACCTTTCAAAATCGGCACGCGCGGCTCTCCGCTTGCGCTTTGGCAGGCGCACGAGGTGCGACGCTGTCTTATGGCCGCCTATTCCTTGCCCGAAGCGGCGTTTGAGATCGTGGTGATCAAAGTCACGGGCGACCAGATTCTGGACAAGGCGCTGAAAGAGATTGGCGGCAAGGGCCTGTTCACCCGCGAGATTGAAGAGGCCCTGTTGGACGGCGGCATCGATATCGCCGTGCATTCGATGAAAGATATGCCCACGGTGCAGCCTGCGGGCCTGATCTTGGATTGCTACCTGCCGCGCGAAGATGTGCGCGATGGCTTTGTCTCGCCCGCCGTGGCGGGGCTGATGGATCTGCCGCAGGGGGCCACGGTTGGGTCCTCTAGCCTGCGCCGCCGCGCGCAGTTGGCGCATCGCAGGCCCGACCTGAAGCTGGTCGAGTTTCGCGGCAATGTGCAAACCCGTATGAAAAAGCTGGAAGACGGCGTGGCTGTGGCGACCTTTTTGGCCATGGCGGGGCTGAACCGCTTGGGCATGGCGCAGCACGCCAAGCCGATTGCCGTGACCGAAATGCTGCCCGCCGTCGCCCAAGGTGCCATCGGGGTAGAGCGCCGCTTGGCCGACCCGCGCGCCGAAGCGATGCTCGCCGCCATCCACCACACGCCCACCGGCCAGCAACTGGCCGCCGAGCGCGGGTTCTTGGCGCGGCTGGATGGCTCTTGCGAAACCCCGATTGCGGGGCTTGCGGTGCTGGAGGGTGCGACCCTGTGGCTGCGCGGCGAAATCTTGCGCCCTGATGGCACAAGGGTGATAGCCGGAGAGTTGCGCGGCCCCGTGGCCGATGCCGCAGCGATTGGCGCGGCACTGGCCGATCAGCTGTTGGCCAAAGCAGGGCCGGGGTTTTTTGACTGATCCGCTCATGCTTCACCTGATGCGGTAAAGCGGGCCAGAAAGGCCAAGATCGGGGCGGCGACCAAAGCTGCCGCCTCTTCATGCACCAAATGCCCGTAATCGGGAATATCCAGCCAAGTCGCATCCGGCATGGTTTGGGCCGAGCGTTGCGATACGCTGGCAGGCACGGCGCGGTCTTTGCTGGCGGTGATCAGCAAAGTGGGTGTGGTTTGGTTCGTCATCCGCCGCAAAAACGGCGTCAGGTTCCATTGCGCCATCATCGCCAAAGTGGCGCTGACATGGGCGGGCTTTTGCATCAGGTGCAGATACAGGGCCAGCCCTTCGTCGTCTAACCCGCTGCCCGTGGTAGCGATCAACTGGCGCACCTGCGTGGGCGTTCCGGCGAGTTTGCTAAACAGGCTTGGCACAAAGGGCGTGAGCGCCAAGGCTTTGGCCATGACGGGGAAAAGCCAACCTTCAAGCCCTTCAAACGCGCCTAGGGCGGAATTGATGCCGACCACCGCTTTGAGGGGCAGCAGTTCCGCAAGGCGCTGCGCAATCGCCCCACCCGCAGAATGGCCGATGATGGCCAAGGGCTGCCAGCCTTCTTGGCGGATAAGGGCTGCAATGTCGTCTGACACAGGGTCTAACCCGCAACGCGCCCGTGCGCCCAAAACGCTAAAGCCCTGACCGGGCAGATCAAGCGCGATGACGCGGTAATGCGCGGCCAGAAGCGGGATCAGGTGGCGAAAGCTGTGGGTCGCGCCCCCCGCGCCGTGCAGCAGCAGCACCAACGGGCCTGCGCCCACGTCCTGCACATGCCAAAGATGCGGCTTGCACGCGATGTGGCGCGAAGCGTCACGATAGGGCCAAAAGGCAGGAATGACAGGCGCGCGCATCAGTCGCCCAGCGCCGCTTGCAGGGCGGCAGACAGGCGCTGCGCATCGGCGCGGGGCAGGGGAAGGTAGGGGGCATCCAGCACCTCGGCCAAGCGCTTCAGGGCGGGTTGGGGGCGGGTGGCGATGTCAATCACCAGCGCAGGAATGCCCGTGGCACGCAGAGCACGGGCCAGTTTCAGGCTATCGGCCTCGGCCATTTCCCTATTTGCGCTGCCATCCAGCGCGATGTTGCCGCGCCCGTCGGTTAGCAGGGCCACCGTGGGCGTCATGCCCCGCGCTTTGGTTTGGCCAGCCAGTTCAAACGCCATCTGCAACCCCGCCGCAAGCGGCGTACCGCCGCCGCCGGGCAAAGATGCCAGCCGCCGTTTTGTTTGCACTAACGAGCGTGTTGGCGGCAGCATCAGTTCCGCCGCAGTGCCGCGAAAGGCGATCAGTGCCACGTGGTCGCGGCGCGCATAGGCTTGGGCCAGCAGCAACTCCACCGCGCCCTTCGCCTCTCCCAGACGCGCCAGCGCCGAAGACCCCGAAGCGTCGACGGCAAAGATCAGCACCCTGTCGGATGTTTCCTGATACCGCTTCAACCGCAAATCGCTTTGCCGAATTTCCAGCCGTGTCGCGTCAACCGAGCGGCGGCGCAGCGGTTGCCAAGGTGCCGCAGCGCGCAGGGTGGCGACCAGATCAATCCGCTTGCCCGAACCGGGCGTACCGGGCCGAGAGGGCAGGGGCCGCCCCCGATGGTTGCCCTTGCGAACAGCCCCGCTGCCCGACCCCTTGGCGCTGCGGGCAGCCTTGCCAGCGGCAAGGCGGGCCAATAGGTCAGCAGGCAGGGCGGCGCGGATGGCCTCTAGCAAGATGTCATCGGGCAGGCGGTCTTGCTGGCTTTGCTCTTGATCTTGCGCGTCTTGTTCGGGCGCGTCTGGCGGTTCGGGCGGCGGAGGTGCTTCATTTTCATCAGCCTGCGGCGGCAGGTCGCCGCGATGGGCCAGCGTTAGTTCAGCGGCATGGCGCAGGGTGTCATCTGACGCCTGATCTTCACCCCGCCACGCCGCCAGTGCGCGCGCCACGGCCAGCGCCAGCATCGGGGCACGAAGCGAAGCGATGCCCATCGCGGTGGCGACGGTCGTTAGGCTTTCCAGCGCTGTCTTGGGCAAGGTGGTGCTGGCCAACCGCGCGCGGGCTGTGGCGATGGCTTCGGGCGACAGGGTCACGGCTTGGCTGTCAGAATAGCCAACCTCTGTCAGGTCTAAGAACAAGCCCAACCGATCCGCCAATCCCGAAGGCAGGCTTTCTTCCGGCTCTGCCCCCTCGTCCAACGCGATCAGGCACGGCCCCGCCTCATCCAGCCAGCGCGACAGGCGGGCGGATAGGCCTTGGGGGCAGCGTTCGGCCATTGTGAGAATTACCGGAGCAACGGTGGCCAAAAGCCCTGCGCTTGAAACCAAACTCCCCGCAGCCAAAGTTGCGGCCAGATCAACCCCGCCAAACAGCGCGGTATCATCCACCCCCGGATGAATGCGCCGCGCCACGGGCAGCGCTTGCGTCACCCGATCACGCACCGCCGAACTGCGCGCGCGCAGCCACAGGCCCTTGACCCCCGCAGGATCAACCGCCAGCACAGCCAACGCCAATTCGGCGCGCTGCCACGGCGTGAGCGGATCGGTCATGGCAGGGTTTCTTCCACCACCCGCGCGACACGAGAGGCAGAGCCCGCCTCGTCCAACGGATCACGCCGCAAGCGGTGGCCTAGTGCGCTGGAAGCCACCTGTTTCAGATGCCCGCGCGTTACCGTATCTGCCCCGTCAAACGCCGCAATCGCACGGGCGGCGCGCAGCAGGGTCAACTCGCCGCGCAACCCGTCAGACCCAAGCGCGATGCACAAAGCCGCGCAATCATGCAGCACAGCGCCGGGGGTTTTCAGCGCTGGCAAGGCGGTGCGCGCGGCCATGATCTGCTTGCGCAAGGCCATATCCTTGGCGCGCCATTTCTTCATGAAAGTAGCGTTGTCGTTTTCATAGGCATCGCGGCGGCGCATCACCTCGACCCGTGTTTCCACATCGCGGGGCGAGGCCACCTCGACCGACAGGCCGAAGCGGTCTAGCAATTGCGGGCGCAACTCGCCCTCTTCGGGGTTGCCAGAGCCGACCAGCACAAACCGCGCGGCGTGGCGGATTGACAAGCCTTCGCGTTCCACCACGTTTTGGCCGGATTGGGCGACATCCAAAAGCAGGTCAACGATGTGATCCTCTAGCAGGTTCACTTCGTCGATATACAGATAGCCGCGATTGGCACGCGCCAGCAGGCCCGGTTCAAAGGCCTTTTCGCCGCGTGTCAACGCGCGTTCGATATCCAAAGCGCCCACAACACGGTCTTCGGTGGCACCCAAGGGCAAGTCAATCACAGGCGTGGGGCGTTTGATCATCTTGCCCGATTTCGGCCCCGCCCATTCCGGCACATCTTCGATGCGGGCAGAGTTGACAGGGCAGCCTTCCACCGCTGTGATTTCGGGCAACAAAGCGGCAAGCGCGCGCACGGCGGTTGATTTGCCCGTGCCCCTATCGCCAAACACCAAAACCCCGCCAATGCCCGGATCAATCGCCGTCAGCACCATGGCTTGCTTCATCGCCGCTTGGCCCACGATGGCCGAGAAGGGGAAAGGTTGGCTCATGCTGCGTCCTTTTTTAACAGGGGGCTTTGCCCGCCCCAACTGCCCCAATCGTCCAGAATGCGAAAGCGGGCGTATAGCTCTTCGGAAAACCAGTTTTCGGCGCGCACAGCTTGGATGGCGCGGCCGTGTGGGCCGTTGCCGCGTGCGAAGTTGGCCATAGCTTGCGCGTCTGGCCAGATGGAAAAGGTGACTTGGTGCAGCAAGGGCACCTCACCAATGCCGATCTTGAAGATCACGTTGGGGTCTTGGCCAATGACGGCAGAGATATCGGGCACCCGCCGCCAAAAGCGCAGAAAGGTTGATGCTTTCATCGAAGCGCGCGTCAGGGCGACGATGGGTCCATCGTGCGGCGAGGCATCTTGCGGCGGCACAAAGGGCGATTGCCCCGACCATAGGCCACGGGCCGAGGTGGGTTCCAACAAAATCGTCCAACTTTCCGCCGCGCGCCTGCGCCAGCGCTTATAGACGGGCGCTGTGTCAACGCTGGCCCGTGCGGTGGCGGCATCAGGCCATGTGGCCAAAATCGCCCAAACGCCGAAGTTGGGCTTGGGGGTGAAGCCCTGCCCCGTGCCCGATCCGCACAGCTTCCAGAAGCCAACCTGCGGCATCCGCATAAACGCCAATCGTGCAGCCCCCATCTGCCCCAAAACCCATAGGCGGGTTGAAAGGGTCGGGAACCGAAACAGCGACAGCGTAACGACGTTAATGATGCGCCCCATGATAAGTGTGTCAGACGAGTTTGACAGTATCTGCCCGCATAGCAAAGCCGATTAAGAGAAATTTTGCAACAGAAAGGCAAGTATTGTAAATTGAACTAGACAGTATATCGTGGGCCCATGCTGACAGATTCCAAACCCCGCCCGTCGCAAAACGCCCCTGACACAGGGGCCGAGGCTATTGTTATCGGCGCTGGCCTTGGTGGCCTTGCCGCCGCAATGCGGCTTGGGGCCAAAGGCTACCGTGTCACGGTGATTGATCGGCTGGATATGCCCGGCGGGCGCGGGTCGTCGATTTCGCAAGGCGGCTACCGCTTTGATCTGGGGCCCACCATCGTCACCGTGCCGCAGGTATTGCGCGAGCTGTGGGCCGCTTGTGGGCGCGATTTTGACCGCGATGTCGATCTGCGCGCGATGGACCCGTTTTATGAAATTCGTTGGCAAGACGGATCAAACTTCACCGCCCGCCAATCGACCGATGCGATGCGGGCCGAGGTGGCGCGTTTGTCACCCAGCGATTTGGCAGGCTATGACCGCTTCCTGAAAGACTCCGAACGCCGCTATGCCTTTGGCTTTGAAGACCTTGGCCGCCGCTCGATGCACAAGCTGTGGGATCTGGTGAAGGTTCTGCCGACCTTTGCAGCGCTGCGGGCGGATAAGTCAGTCTATGCTCATGCCGCATCGCGGGTGAAAGACGAACGCCTGCGCTTTGCCTTGTCGTTTCACCCGCTGTTCATCGGTGGTGACCCGTTTCATGTGACGTCGATGTATATCCTTGTCTCACACCTCGAAAAGGAATTCGGGGTTCACTATGCCATGGGCGGGGTGGCGGCGATTGCTTTGGCGATGGCGGGGGTGATTGCTGACCAAGGCGGAACCCTGCGCCTGAACGCCGAGGTGGACGAGATTTTGCTATCCAACGGCCGCGCCACTGGCGTGCGGTTGACCGATGGGCAGGTGCTGGCGGCAGATGTGGTAGTTTCCAACGCTGATTCGGGGCACACCTATGACCGCTTGCTGCGCAACCACCCGCGCAAAAGCTGGACATCGGCGAAACTGGCCCGCAAGCGCTGGTCGATGGGGCTGTTTGTTTGGTATTTCGGCACCAAGGGCACCAAGCTGAAATGGCCCGATGTGGGCCACCACACCATCGTCGTCGGCCCGCGCTACAAAGACCATATCCGTGACATCTTCATTCGCGGCAAGTTGGCGGATGACATGAGCCTGTATGTTCACCGCCCCACCGTCACCGACCCTTCCGCTGCGCCTTTGGGGGATGACACGTTCTATGCCCTGTCGCCCGTGCCCCATCTTGGGATCGGAAGCACTGATTGGGCGACCGAAGCTGAACCTTACCGCCAAAAGATGCAACAGATACTAGAGGAACGCTTGTTGCCCAACCTTGGCGACCATCTGACCGAGCAGCTTGTTTTCACCCCCAACAGCTTTGAAACCCGCTACCTTTCCCCCTATGGCAGCGGCTTTTCGATTGAACCGCGCATTCTGCAATCGGCATGGTTTAGGCCGCACAACGTGTCGGAAGAGGCGAAGGGCCTGTATCTGGTGGGCGCTGGCACCCACCCCGGTGCTGGCCTGCCGGGCGTGATTTCAAGTGCTGAGGTGTTGGGGAAGCTTGTCCCCGATGCACCCCGCCGCACCTTGCGCAGGATGGCTGCCGAATGATCGCCCCGTCTGATCTGCACCATTGCCGCGAGGCTATTCGCACAGGTTCGCTATCCTTTCATGCAGCGTCAAAACTGCTGCCCGCCAAGGTGCGTGATCCCGCGCTGGCGCTGTATGCCTTTTGCCGCTTGGCGGATGATGCGGTGGATGACAGCGCCGATAAGGCCCCCGCCGTTCTGGCGCTGCGCGACAGGCTTGACCTTGTTTATGCCGGACGCCCGCGCAACGTGCCCGCCGACCGCGCCTTTGCTGCTGTGGTGCAAGATTTCGAAATGCCCCGCGCCTTGCCCGAGGCGTTGTTGGAAGGGCTGGCATGGGATGCCTTTGGCCGCCAATACCAAACCATGCCCGATCTGTTGACCTATTGCGCCCGTGTTGCCAGTGCCGTTGGCGCCATGATGTGCGTGCTGATGCGGGTGCGCGACGGTGACGCTTTGGCGCGGGCCTGTGATTTGGGCCTTGCGATGCAACTGACCAACATCGCCCGTGATGTGGGTGAAGATGCGCGCGAAGGGCGGTTGTATTTACCGCTCGACTGGATGGCGCAGGCGGGCCTTGACCCTAAAGCCTTTCTGGCCGCGCCCACCGCCCACCCTGCGCTGCGGGATTTGACCAAGCGCCTGTTGGATCAGGCCGATGTGTTCTATCAACGCTCTACCACCGGCGTGCCGGTTCTACCCTTGGCCTGCCGCCCGGGCATCTTTGCCGCGCGCCATGTTTATGCTGGCATCGGTGGGGCGGTTGCGCGCTTGAATTACGACAGTTTCACCGCCCGCGCCCGCACCACGCGCCGGCAAAAGCTGGGCTGGCTGGGGCTTTCGGTGCTGCAAACGGCGGCGACGGCGGTTTGGCCGGTGTCTGCCATCGTCCACGCCGCACCAGAGCCCGAGGTGGCCTTCCTCGTCGATGCTGCCGCACGCAAAAGCACGCGGTTTAGCCGATCAGATGCGCTGTTTGCCGCCCTTGCGCAGTTGGAAAGCAAAGATCGCGCCAATCGGTCCTTGGATCGCGCGGGTGCCTGACATAGGTAAAGGGTCACCACACCAAGGGGGCCGCTGTGGACTGGAGCTTGTTTTTCACCTTTCTCGCCTCGTGCATGGCGGCGGCGGCCACGGGGGCGATGTTTCAGCCCGGTGCTTGGTATGAAGGGCTGACCAAGCCCAGTTGGTTCCCGCCGCGCTGGGTTTTTCCGGTGGCATGGACCACGCTTTACATTGTGATGTCGCTGGCTGCGATGCGTGTGGCCCCCTTGCCCGGTGCGGCGCAGGGCATGGGCTTTTGGGCATTGCAAATCGCGCTGAACACCCTGTGGTCGCCGATATTCTTCGGCCTGCACCGCATGAAAACGGCGCTGATCGTGATGGGCTTTTTGTGGGCCAGTGTGGCGGCCACGACGTGGTGCTTCTTTGGCATCGACTTTGTGGCGGGGCTGTTGTTCGTGCCGTACCTGACTTGGGTCACAGTGGCGGCGGCGTTGAACATCGCGTCGATCCGGTTGAATCCGCAGGCGGATGGGCAGGTCTAAAGCTGCAAAACGAGGGCAGTTTGTCGTCTGCCCTTCCCACGCGCGCTTGACCCCCGTATAGCAATGCCAAAGCAGAGGAGTGCGTGGCATGGCGCATATCATCGTCGTTGGCAACGAAAAGGGCGGGTCGGGCAAATCGACCACGTCGATGCATGTGGCAACGGCCCTGTGCCGTGCCGGCTTTCGCGTTGGCGGGTTAGACCTTGACCTGCGCCAACGCAGCTTTGGGCGCTATGTCGAAAACCGCTTGGCTTATCTTGCGCGGGTGGGCCTGAACCTGCCCTCGCCCGATTACCGCGAACTGGCCGAGATTGACCCCGCCCTGCTTGGCCCGACCGAGAACGCCTTTGACCGCCGCTTATCAGAAGCCGTGGTCGCGCTAGAAGGCGTTTGCGATTTCATCATCATAGATTGCCCCGGCAGCCACACGCGCCTGTCGCAGGTGGCACACTCGCTGGCGGATACGCTGATCACGCCGCTGAACGACAGCTTTGTCGACTTTGATCTGCTGGCCCATGTCGATGCCGAAACGGGCAAGGTCAAAGGGCCGTCGATCTATTCGGAAATGGTCTGGAACGCCCGCCAACTGCGCGCCAAGGCTGGGTTGAAACCGATTGACTGGATCGTGGTGCGCAACCGTTTGGGCGCGCAGCAGATGGTGAACAAGAAGAAAGTCGGCTCTGCCCTAGAAGACCTGTCACGCCGCATCGGCTTTCGCGTCGCCCCCGGCTTTTCGGAACGGGTGATCTTTCGCGAGCTGTTTCCGCGCGGCCTGACGGTGATGGACCTGAAGGATACCGGCGTTGACCAGTTGAACCTGTCCAACGTTGCCGCCCGCCAAGAGGTGCGCGACCTGCTGCGCGAACTGCGCCTGCCCGGGGTGGATGGCGGCCCCGCCGCTGCCTGACAAGCCCAAGGTGCCCGATGCCCAACCCGCTTTACGACGCCCTGTTCGCCCCACTGAACACCCGCACCAGCCCCTTGTTGATCTTGGCGGATGGCGCGCAGATCAGCGGCGCAGAGTTTCACACCACCATCGCCCGCGCCGCCAACGCCTTGCGCGCCGCAGGGGTGCAGGTGGGCGACCGTGTGGCGGTGCAGATTGCCAAATCTCCGCAGGCTTTGGCGATTTATGCTGCCACTGTGTCGATTGGGGCGGTGTTTTTGCCGCTGAACCCTGCCTATACCCCGCCGGAAGTGGGCTATTTCCTGAACGATGCCACCCCGCGCCTGTTCATCTGCGATCCGGCCAAGGCCGAAGCGCTGGGCGCGGTTGCAAGCCAAACCACGCTGAAAACGCTGGATGCCAAGGGGGCGGGCAGTTTTGGGGCGGATATGGCCCAAGCTGACCCGCAGTTTGCCCCGCAAACACGCCTTGGGGCGGATCTTGCGGCGATCTTGTACACATCGGGCACCACGGGGCGATCAAAGGGCGCGATGCTGACGCAGGATAACCTGCTATCTAACGCGCAAACTTTGGCCGATCTATGGCGCTTTACCCCGCAAGACGTGCTGCTGCACGCTTTGCCGATCTTTCACACCCACGGGCTGTTTGTCGCCTCAAACGTCAGTTTGTTGACGGGGGGGCAGATGATCTTCCTGTCGGGGTTTGATGTGGAAACGGTGCTGCGCCTGCTACCACAAGCCAGCGCCTTGATGGGCGTGCCAACGTTTTACACCCGCTTGCTGGAAGATGCCCGCTTTGACCGCGCGCTTACGGCGCAGATGCGGCTGTTCGTATCCGGCTCTGCCCCGCTGTTGGCTGACACCCACCGCCAGTTCCACGCCCGCACCGGTCAAAGCATTCTGGAACGCTATGGGATG
Source organism: uncultured Rhodobacterales bacterium (assembly GCA_903873585.1). GTDB lineage: Bacteria > Pseudomonadota > Alphaproteobacteria > Rhodobacterales > Rhodobacteraceae > Stagnihabitans. The sequence continues at coordinate 31,184 of CAIQOV010000049.1, read as the reverse complement.
ACGGAAACCAACATGAACACATCCAACCCCTATGACGGTGAGCGCCGTGCGGGCACCGTGGGCTTTCCGTTGCCGGGGGTAGAGTTGCGGATCATGGCCGACGGTGCCGAAGTGGCACAGGGCAATGTAGGCGGGATAGAGGTGCGCGGGCCGAACGTGTTCGCAGGCTACTGGCAGATGCCCGAAAAAACCCGTGAAGAGTTGCGCCCCGATGGCTGGTTTATCACCGGCGATCTGGGGCAGGTCGATGCCGACGGCTATGTGCAGATCGTGGGGCGGGCGAAGGATCTGGTGATCTCGGGCGGGTTCAACATTTACCCGATCGAGGTGGAAATGGCGCTAGACGACCACCCCGACGTGCTGGAAAGCGCTGTCATCGGGCTGCCGCATCCAGACTTTGGTGAGGCCGTCTTTGCCGTGCTGGTGGCGCAAAAGGGGCAATTGCTGGATGTTGAGGCTGTCTTGGCCAGCCTGTCTGACCGCCTAGCGCGGTTCAAACAGCCCAAAGCTGCCGTGGTGGTGGAAGAGTTGCCGCGCAACACCATGGGCAAGGTGCAAAAAGCCGCCCTGCGCGCCAGTTATTCGGCGTGGTTTAAGCCCCAAGCGTAGCAGCGGGGCCAGCCCTGTACCCTGCGTATTTAGCCCAAGGTGAAACGGTTAAGGCGCTTGGTCTGCCAACTCGTCAGCCAAGAAGCGTTCGAAGGCGTCTAGGTCGACAGGATCGAACACGCCAAAGCCCTGCATCCAAACCGAGGCGGCGCGCAGGGCATCTGGTTCTAGCTTGCACCATTTCACCCGCCCGCGCTTTTCTTGGGCGATCAGCCCCGCCTCGGCCAAGATTTGCAGGTGTTTGGAAATGGCGGCAAGCGACATGGCGAAAGGTTCGGCCACGTCGGTGACGGCCATGTCATCTTCTAACAACATCGCCAAAATCGCCCGACGGGTCGGGTCGGCGAGGGCGGCGAAAACTTGGTCAAGCGGGTTGGTCATGGCGGGAGTATTGAGGGCTGCGTGAGCAAGGTCAACCATATGGTTGAATATGAAATGGCGTGGAAAAGGGGGGTGGTGCAGCGGAAAACCTGCGCAGGGAAGAACATAAAATAGCATTATATCAGATAGTTATCCTGATTTTATCCCTGCTTGACTCACAGCGCGCCTCTTCGTAGGTATGCGCTCACTGTGAAGAGGGCGTTATGGAGCAGGATCCCGACCCCAATCGGCTGCGCGCGTTGGAAGACCGCATCGAAAAGCTGAAGGGCAAAGGTCCGGTCAAGCGCGCTGACACAGGCGTGGTTTTCTCGCAAGGCGAGGTGGCCTGGAGAATGGTGGTCGAGCTGGTGACGGGCATGGTCCTGGGGCTGGCGATTGGCTTTGGTTTGGATGTGGTGTTCAACACCCGCCCCATTTTTCTGGTGATCTTCTCCTTGGTAGGCTTTGGCGCTGGCATTCGTGTGATGTTGGGCACGGCAAGGCAAATGGCAAAAGACGCGGAGATGTCCGCGAAAGACGAAAGGGATTGAACGTGGCAGACGAAGCAGGCGGCCTTGTCATCGACCCGATGCACCAGTTTCAGATCCATCCCTTGTTCGGGGAAGGTCCGCTGACGTGGTACACACCGACGAACCAGACCCTGTGGTTGGGGATTGCGGTTGTGGTCATCAGCTTGCTGATGCTGATCGGTTCGGCACCGCGCAAGGTTATTCCGGGCCGTACACAATCTATCACCGAACTTCTGTACACCTTCATCCATGACATGGTTGAAGAAGTGACCGGCCATGAAGGGGCGAAATTCTTCCCCTATCTGATGGTGCTGTTCACGTTCATCGTCACCTCGAACCTGCTGGGGCTGATCCCCGGTTCGTTCGCGCCCACATCGCACATCGCGGTGACGGCGGTTCTGGCGCTGATGGTGTTCCTGACCGTTACCTTGGTTGGGTTCTACAAAAAGGGCATCGGCTTTTTGGGCATGTTCTGGGTTTCGTCGGCACCCTTGGTGCTGCGCCCGATCTTGGCCCTGATCGAGTTGATTTCTTACTTCGTTCGTCCCCTGTCCCACTCTATTCGTTTGGGCGGCAACATTATGGCGGGTCACGCTGTGATGAAGGTCTTCGCGGGCTTTGCCGGCGTCATGGGGATTGCCTCTATCGTTCCGATTGCGGCGATTGCCGCGATCTACGGTCTCGAACTGCTGGTTGCTGTTGTGCAGGCTTATGTCTTCACGATCTTGACCTGCGTCTATCTGCGCGACGCCGTTGGCGAAGCACATCACTAATCACCCTATAACCTGAACTCTGAAGGAGCTTTCCAATGACTGGCGATCTCATCCAATTCGCACTGATGGGCAAATACATCGGCGCAGGTCTGGCAACCATGGGCCTTGGCGGCGCTGGCATCGGCGTGGGCACGATTGCGGGCAACTTCCTGTCCGGCGCGCTGCGCAACCCCTCGGCTGCTCCGGGCCAAATGGCGAACCTGTTCGTCGGCATCGCTTTCGCCGAAGCTTTGGGGATCTTCTCGTTCCTCATCGCTTTGCTGCTGATGTTCGCAGTCTGATCCTTAATCGGATCTGACCTTCGGCCGGACGGGTTGACCCTGTCCGGCCGGGTTCCATCCACGCCCGATAGACTCTAGGGGTCCGCCATGTCGACAACGGAAACCGTGGCCGGTGCTGCGGGTGAGGCTTCCCAAAAAGGGATGCCGCAACTGAATTTCGCCACTTGGCCCAATCAGGTCTTTTGGCTTTTGGTGGCTTTGGTCATCATTTACATCGTGCTGACCAAAATCGCGATGCCCCGCATCGCTTCGGTTTTGGCCGAGCGTAAGGGCCGCATCAGTGGCGATCTGGCCGCAGCCGAAGAGCTGAAATCCAAGGCCAAGGCCGCAGAAAAAGCCTATAACCTTGCGCTGGAACAGGCGCGGGTTGAAGCTGGCAAAATCATCCTCGCCACCAAGGCAGAGATCCAAAAGGATCTGAACGCTGCCATGGCCGACGCCGATGCGCAAATTTCGGCCAAAGCGGCTGAAAGCGAAAAGCGTATCGCCGAAATTCGCGCTGGTGCGGTGCAAGCCGTGTCGGAAGTGGCGCGTGAAACGGCGGGGGCTTTGGTTGTGGCCCTTGGCGGCACCGCCGATGACGCAGCGATTGAGGCAGCGGTTGCTGCCCGGCTGAAAGGGTAAGATCATGAAAAAACTTCTGACCTCTGCCAGCTTGATCCTTATCGCTGCCCCTGCCTTTGCGGCTGAAGAAGGCCCGTTCTTCTCGCTGCGCAATGCCGAGTTTGTTGTGGGCGTTGCCTTTGTCGCCTTCATTGGTCTGCTGATCTATATGGGCATTCCCAAAAAGGTTGGCGGCATGCTGGATGCCCGCGCCGCTGGCATCAAGACCGATCTCGACGAAGCGCGCCAGTTGCGGGATGAAGCGCGCGCTTTGCTGGAAACCTATGAAGCCAAGCAACGCGAAGTGGCAGAGCAATCTGCCCGCATCGTTGCCACTGCCAAAGCAGAGGCTGAAGAGGCTGCGGCACAAGCCAAGGTTGATCTGAAAGCATCCATTGCACGCCGTATGACGGCTGCGGCGGATCAGATCGAATCCTCGGTCAAGGCGGCAGAGCGGGCTGTGCGCGATCAGGCGATTTCGGTATCGGTCGCGGTTGCGGCTGATGTGCTCAAGCGCCAGATGACCGCCTCACAGGCCAACGCTGCGATTGATGCGTCGATCGAGCAGGTTGCAGCCAAGCTGCACTAAGCCAAGCAGTCCATGACAAAAGGGCCCAGAGGAAACTCTGGGCCCTTTTGCTTTGCGTTAAGCTGTTCTTAGTTCGTCGGGCGAACCAAAATTTCCACACGGCGGTTGTGCGCACGGCCAAGGGCGGTGTCGTTGGTGTCAACCGGTTGGTCCATGCCACGGCCATAGGCGGTGATGCGGCTGGCAGGAACGCCCGCGCCCACCAGAATATCCGCCACCGAATAGGCGCGGCGCTGCGACAGGTCCATGTTCATCATAGCGCCGCCGACGTTGTCGGTGTGGCCGACCACCTCGATCTTGCTTTTGGGATAGGTGATCAGGTTTGCCGCGATAGAGCGGATTTCGCCCTGCAAAGTGGGCTGCAAGGTGGCGCTGCCGCTGGCGAACAAGACGTCATCGGGCAAGTTGACCAGCAAATAGCTGCCCATGTTGGTGACGGTCACGTTGGGGTTGCCCAAGCTATTGCGCATATCAGCGGCCTGCGCGTCAAGGTTGGCGCCGATGCCACCGCCCACCAAGCCGCCAATCAACGCCCCGCGCAAAGCGCCTTCGGCGTGGTCGTCTTTGGCGAAAAGCCCGCCCAGAACCGCGCCGGCAATCGCGCCGGTCGCAGCGCCGTTTTTGGTGCGGTAATTCGGATCTTGAATGCTGGACGTGGTGCTTTGGCACCCTGCAAGCCCAAGGCCCGCGACCAATGCAAAGGAAAGTGTGAGATTGTTTTTCATCATTCTGCTGCCTCGTCTAAACGGGCCGACCTTACGGCCCTGTGCCAAGCTTAGCACCATCGGCGGTTGCAGCCCATACATGCGTCACTTTGCGCGGGTTTTCGCGCATCAAATCGCCGTTAGCCAGCCGCGTCTGCGCGGGCCGCCTCCCATGCCAAGATGGCGCGCTTCACTGGCAGGCCCCAGTGATACCCGCCCAAGCCACCGGTTTTGCGCAGTGCGCGGTGGCAGGGGATCAGCAGGCTAATCGGGTTGCGCCCCACCGCCGTGCCCACCGCGCGCACCGCCTTGGGGTTGCCGATGGCGGCGGCGATTTCACCGTAGGTGGTGACATGGCCCGATGGGATGCGCAGCAACGCCTCCCACACCTTGATCTGGAACGGCGCGCCCATCAGCGCCAGTGGGGCTGCTTGCCCACCCAAGGCCGCTTGCACCCAAGGGCGCAGGCGCGCGGGGTCTTCCACAAAATCAGCCAAAGGCCAGCGGCGCTGCAAATCTTCAAACGCCGCCGCTTCGCCCATGTCGGCGGCAAAGCCCATCCCGCAGATGCCGCGATGGGTGCCCATCACCACGGCGGGGCCAAAGGTTGTGTCAAACCAACCCCAAGCAATCGTCAGGCCCGCCCCGCCACGGGCATAATCGCCGGGGCTCATCGCCTCCCATGTCAGAAACAGGTCGTGCAGGCGGGAAGGGCCGGATAGGCCGGTGGAAAGGGCTGTATCCAGCACGGTGAAGCGGTCCGCCAACAGGTTTCGCGCATGGTCCAGCGTTAGGTATTGCTGGTACCGCTTCGGCGATACGCCCACCCAAGCGGAAAAGACGCGCTGAAAATGCGCCGCACTCATCCCCATGCGGTCGGCCAAGGCTTCTAGCGTCAGGGAGGGGCCGCCTGCGTCAATCTCACGCAGGGCACGTTCGATCACGCCGTAGTGGTATTTGCTATCCATGCCGCCCATTTAACCCCAGAACGCCGCCAAAAACACCCGAATCCTGCGCAAATGCTTGCCCAAAGCCCCCCAAGCAGGCATATCGCGACCATGACCGCGCAATTGCCCTATGCCACGCTGCAACAGATCTTCCAAACCTTTCAGGCGGCCAACCCCGCCCCTGAAGGAGAGTTGCACCACACCAACGCGTACACCCTTCTGGTGGCCGTAGCGCTTTCAGCGCAGGCGACCGATGTGGGGGTGAATAAAGCCACCAAGGCGCTGTTCTCCGTGGCAGATACGCCGGAAAAGATGCTGGCCTTGGGGGAAGCGGCGCTGATCGAGCATATCAAGACCATCGGCCTGTTTCGCAACAAGGCCAAGAACGTCATCCGCCTGTCGCAGATGCTGATTGATCACTTTGACGGCCAAGTGCCCTCCTCGCGCGCAGCGCTGCAAAGCCTGCCCGGAGTGGGGCGCAAGACGGCGAATGTGGTGTTGAATATGTGGTTTCACCATCCGGCCCAAGCGGTCGACACGCACCTGTTTCGCGTGGGCAACCGCACCGGGATAGCACCGGGCAAAGATGAAATCGCGGTGGAGCGCGCCATTGAAGACAACGTGCCGGTGGAATATCAAGCCCACGCCCACCACTGGCTGATCCTGCATGGCCGCTACATCTGCACCGCGCGCAGCCCCAAATGCAGCCTTTGCCCCATTCACGCCCTTTGCTTGTTCAAGGAAAAATCATGAAGAAATATCAGGTCGTCGGCATCGGCAACGCGATTGTTGATGTGTTCTGCGCCGCAGAGGACAGCTTTCTGGCCAAGATGGGCATCGAAAAGGGCATCATGCAACTGGTCGAAAAAGATCGCGGCGAACTGCTTTATGCCGCCATGTCTGATCGCGTGCAGGCCCCCGGCGGGTCGGTGGCGAACACTTTGGCGGGCTTGGGCAATCTGGGGCTGACCACGGCGTTTATCGGGCGGGTGCATGACGACACCTTGGGCCGCTTTTACGCCCAGCAGATGGCGCAGGGCGGCACAGATTTTGTCAACCCGCCGGTGGTGGGCGGTGAATTGCCCACATCACGCTCAATGATCTTTGTGGCGCCGGATGGCGAACGGTCGATGAACACCTATCTGGGCATTTCGTCCGAACTGGGGCCGGATGATGTATCAGACACGGTGGCCGGCCAAGCGAACCTTTTGTTCCTAGAGGGCTATTTGTACGACAAGCCCAAGGGCAAACTGGCCTTTGAACGCGCGGCCAAGCTGTGCCAGCAGGCGGGTGGCAAGGCGGGAATTGCGCTGTCTGACCCCTTCTGTGTGGATCGTCACCGCGACGATTTTCGCCGCTTGGTCAAGGATTTAGACTATGTGATCGGGAATGAACACGAATGGTCCTCGCTCTACCAAACCGATCTGTCGAGCGCTTTAGAACAAGCCTCACGCGATGCGGGCATGGTGGTTTGCACCCGTTCCGGCGAAGAGGTGATCTTGCTGCGCGGCGATGAACAGGCGGTGGTGCCGGTGAACCGCATTGTGCCGGTTGATGCCACCGGCGCGGGCGATTTGTTTGCCGCTGGCTTTCTGTACGGCATCGCCACAGGCCAGCCCTTGGCCACCTGTGGGCGCATGGGATGTGTTGCCGCGGCCGAGGTGATCTCGCACTATGGTGCGCGGCCTGAAGCTGATCTTCAGGCGCTGTTTCGCCAAGAATCCCTGATCTAACCCCCGCTGACGGAGCCTGCGATGCACACCTATGATCCGCAAAACATCTTCGCCCGCATCCTGCGCGGCGAAATTCCCAACAAAACCGTGCTGGAAACCGCCCACACGCTGGCCTTTCACGACATCCACCCCCAAGCGCCTATTCATGTGCTGGTGATCCCAAAGGGGGCCTATGTCACCTTTGACCACTTCGCCGCTGAGGCCAGCGCCGAAGAGCTGACAGATTTTCATCGGACAGCGGCCAAAGTTTGTGCTATGATAGATATAGCACCCGGTCAGGGCTACCGTGCCATCACCAACGCCGGTGCGCACGGAATGCAAGAAGTGCCGCACTATCATCTGCATATTCTCGGCGGTCGCGTGCTGGGCCGCTTGCTAGAGCAGACCTAACCAGCCGCGCCGACCACAGGCCTGCGCCGCTGAAGACCCAAAAGTGCACCGTTTTGGATGCGCGCCAAACGCTTTGTGATACCGATCATTTTTCTGCACAGAATTTCAGCGATTTAGTGAAAATAGATGAATTAGATGTTCGAAAAATGACAAGCCTTTAACCTGTTCATCCTGCTGAATTTTATAGCAACTTTTGATCTAAACCGCTGCACCTGTTCATTTATACTTGCCGAAACCCAAGTGCAAAAGACTTTAAACTTTGCAACACCGCGCAAGATGTTCTTTCGGCCGAGTGCGATCGGCCAAACACCTTAACGGCCATGCCCGTTTCATCGCACCAAGTTGGAGAATGATCCTGAAAAGCTGCATCAAGGCGACCCAATCAAAGGCCAGAAAGCTGCGCATTTCAGTGACGGCGGGGCGGGCAAGATGATGCCTCCGATGGCTGATGACACGATGCGTCGCAAGAAAGACGCAACGATTCAGGCGATCATTGACGCTGCCGGCGTCTTGCTGACCGAAAAGATGGGCAGCGCCCCGCACGCGCGGGAAATTGCGGCGAAATCAGGCTTTTCTGTCGGCACGATCTATAACTATTTCACCTCTGTCGGGGATGTTGTGTCGCATCTGGTTCTAAAGCGGCAGACCGAAACCATGAAACGGATCGAAGCGATCATCACGGCGCATAGTACCGACCATCCGGTCGAAACGCTGTGTGCCCAGATCGTGGAGGCGCTGTTCACCATTTGCAGCGCAATAAAGCCGATCGTGCTGCGCCGTGCCTATAACATGGCCGTGTCGCAAGCCGCCAAGCCAGAGCTGCACGACAAAGTGGTTGAACGTTTGGTGCAGCCCATTCATGCCGCCGTCAGCCGTGACAAAACCGGCACCTTTCGCCCCTTTGAAGATCAAGAACTGGTCATGTATCTGCGCGGCATCGTCTATCTGTGCCGCTACCCCCTGCTGGAAGGCAGCCTGTTGTTCGGAACGGCCGAACATCAGCGCATCATCTTGAACTCTATGATCCGCATGATGACGCATCCTGAAAAAGGGGATGGCGGGCATTCCACACAAACGCCCGCCGTCCAGCCATCGCTGCGTTAAACGCTGCGGGTTTTCCACAGGCTTATCGCCACGCCTGTTGTCAGGATCAAGGCGGTCACGCCCAAAGACAGGCTGGCGGGGAACTTTTCCCAATCAAGCCAATCTGCGATGAACATCTTTGATCCGATAAAGATCAACAGCACCGACAGCGCGTATTTCAGATAAGCAAAGCGGTGCAAAATCGCGGCCAGCGCAAAGTACAGCGCACGCAGGCCAAGGATCGCGAAGATGTTGGATGTGTAGACCAAGAACGGGTCAGACGTGATGGCGAAAACCGCTGGCACGGAATCAACGGCAAAGATCAGGTCGGCCGTTTCCACCATGATCAGCGCCAAGAACAGCGGTGTGGCATAGACCAACCCGTTGCGCTTCACGAAAAACGCCTCGCCTTCCAGTGTTTCTGTCAGGCGCAGACGGCTTTTCAGCCAGCGCACCGCCGCATTGTCTTGCGGCGCGTGGTCGCCCGTGACAAACAGCATTTTGATGCCCGTCAAGATCAAGAAGGCGGCAAAGACGTACAGCACCCAATGATACTGCGCGACCAAGGTGGCCCCGATGGCAATCATGATGCCGCGCAGCACGATCACGCCCAAAACGCCCCAAAACAGCACGCGGTGCTGCAAGGCGCGCGGGATTGCCAACGAAGAAAAGATCAGCGCCATGACAAAGACGTTGTCCATCGACAGCGACTTTTCGACCACAAAGGCCGTCAGATAGCTTGATGCCGCAACTCCGCCCATTTGCCAGCCGACAAAGCCCGCAAAACCCAGACCCAGCGCGATGTAGATCGCTGAAAGGCGCAGGCTTTCGCCCACCTCGATCTCTTTGGCGCTGGTGTGAAACAGGCCCAAATCGGCGGCCAGTAGCGCGCCAACGATGCCCAGAAAGCTTAGCCACATCCAGACCGGTGTGCCCATAAAGCTGTAAATCAGAAAATCCATCTCGACCTCTCTGTAAGGCCCGACATGGGTTTGGCCCACATCAAGCGTGCTTGATGCGGTCCGACATCACGTTTCTTAAACCGTCAGAGGGGCCCGGTCCGCAGGGTCAATCTAAGCACGCTGTGGCAGTCTTCAACCCCCCGCGGCCAAAATCGCGGCCAGCCCTTCGCGGTAGGTGGGATATTCCAGCTTCACGCCCAGAACCGCTTTGATCCGGTCATTTCGCACGCGCTTGTTTTCAGCATAAAACGACCGCGCCATGGGGGTCATATCGGCTTTTTCATAGGGCACGATGGGGGGTGGGGGCAGGCCAAGCAGTTCTGCGGCCAGCCCCAAAATATCCTCGGGCGAGGCGGGGTCGTCGTCGCAGACGTTGTAAATGCCCGGATGCGGCCGCAGCAAAGCGGCGTGCAGTACGTTGGCTATGTCATCGACATGGATGCGCGAAAAGACTTGGCCCGCTTTGTGAATGCGCCGCGCAGTACCATCGCGCACCTTTTCAAACGGTCCGCGCCCCGGCCCATAAATTCCCGCCAGCCGGAAGATGTGCAAGGGCAGGCCAAGCGCTGTCCAATCCGCCTCGGCCTGCACGCGTGCAGCGCCCCGCGCGGTGGTGGGCGCTAAGGGGGTGGTTTCATCGACCCAATCGCCGTTGTGGTGGCCGTAGACCGCTGTGGTGGAAAGGTAGCCCATCCATTGCAGCTTTGATGCTGCAATTTGCGGCCCAATCGCTTGCAGCACAGGGTCGCTGTCACCCGGTGCGACCGAGGTCAGCAGATGCGTGGCCTGTGCCAGCGCCGCCGTCAAATCCGCCCCCGGCCAGACCAACGCCTGCACCCCCGTAGCACGCAGGGCCTCGGCCCCCGCCTCGGTGCGGGTTGTGCCAATGATCTGCCAGCCCTGCGGCAAAAGGCGGCGGGCAAGCGCTTGGGCCGAATAGCCGTGGCCGATGGACAAAAGCGTGTTCATGGCGACTTTATCTGCTGTGCTTTCGCCCAAAGGCAAGGCGCTTTGTGCGGCGTCATAAGAACTTCACTTGCTTTGCACGTCCCCAAGCCCTTACATGGCCGATCAAAAGCAGGAAGCGCGCGATGCCAGACGACCTTTTCCAAACCCCGCCCGCCAAGGCTCACGTCAGCTTTACAGACCCTGTCGCCGCTGTGACATACCTAGAGCAGCTTTACACCGAGGCGACGCAGTTCCTAGGCCACGCCTTTGCCGCAGCCGTGGCCCAAGGCAAACCCACGGCCCGCCTGCGCGCCTATTACCCCGAAATCCGCCTGACCGTTGTCAGCCATGACAAGATTGATTCCCGCCTGTCGTTCGGCCATGTGGCCCACCCGGGCACCTATGCCACCACCGTCACGCGGCCTGATCTGTTTCGCAACTACCTGATCCAGCAGATCACGCTCTTGATGGAAAACCACGCCGTGCCCGTGCAAATCGGCGTGTCAGACACGCCCATTCCGCTGCACTTTGCCGTAGCAGGCAACCCCGACCTGTCGGTGCCGCATCAAGGAGAGTTGAACTTTACCCTGCGCGATGTGTTCGACGTGCCCGATCTGTCGACCACCAACGATGACATTGTGAATGGCCAGCGCAGCCACAACGCCGACGGGTCGCAGCCCCTCGCCCCGTTCACGGCACAGCGGGTCGATTACTCGCTGTCGCGGCTGTCGCATTACACGGCCACCGATCCGATCCATTTTCAAAACTATGTGCTGTTCACCAACTACCAGTTCTATGTGGACGAGTTTGAATTCATGGCCCGCGCTGCCCTGTCGAACCCGTCGCTTGGCTATACGGCCTTTGTCGCGGGCGGCAATGCCACCATTACCACGGGCGACGGGGTGCTGACGCCTTCGGCCAAAACGCCGCAGATGCCGACCTATCATTTGAAGCGCGCCGATGGGAACGGGATCACCTTGGTCAACATCGGGGTTGGCCCTTCCAATGCCAAAACCGCCACTGACCACATCGCCGTTCTGCGCCCCCATGCGTGGCTGATGCTGGGCCATTGTGCTGGCCTGCGCAATTCGCAGTCTTTGGGCGATTTCTGCCTCGCCCATGCCTATCTGCGCGAAGATCATGTGCTGGATGATGACTTGCCCGTCTGGGTGCCCATCCCTGCGCTGGCCGAGATTCAGATCGCCCTGCAAGATGCCGTGGCCGAGGTGACCCAGCTAGAGGGCTATGAGCTAAAACGCATCATGCGCACCGGAACTGTGGCAACGATTGATAACCGCAATTGGGAGTTGCGCGACCAATCCGGCCCCGTGCGCCGCCTGTCGCAATCGCGCGCCATTGCACTGGATATGGAAAGCGCCACCATCGCCGCCAACGGCTTTCGCTTTCGCGTGCCCTACGGCACTTTGCTATGCGTGTCAGACAAGCCCCTGCACGGCGAATTGAAACTGCCCGGCATGGCGTCAGACTTCTACAAAACCCAAGTCTCGCGCCACCTGCAAATCGGCATCCGCGCGATGGAGCATCTGCGCGACATGCCCTTGGGCCAAATTCACAGCCGAAAACTGCGTAGCTTTGACGAAACAGCGTTCCTTTGACGGGAATTTCCAACGAAAGTCGCAAAAAAGCTTGCTTTCGGCGGCAAAAACCTGTGTAGCCAGCGACAAAGCCTTTAAAATGAACCGCCGATACCCGGAACCGGGATCGCATCAAAGGGACAGTACCATGAACAAACCGATGACAAAGACCCAACTGATCGCCGCTTTGGCCGACGCCATGGGCGCTGACAAAAAGACCGCCTCGGCTGCGCTGGATGCGATTTCCGCCGTTGTGGCGCGCGAAGTGGCCGCTGGCGGCGCAATCACTTTGCCCGGCCTTGGCAAAATGGCCTGCCGCGCACGGCCCGAGCGTCAGGTTCGCAACCCCGCCACTGGCGAAAGCGTGACCAAGGCTGCTGACAAGCAGGTCAAGTTCACCATCGCCAAGGCGCTGAAAGACAGCGTTAACGCCTGATCTTAACAGATCACGGCTTTGGGTCGCCCTTGGGGCGACCCTTTTTCATTGGGCGGCGCGCTATGGATTTTGTTGCCCTGCTGATGGGCCTTTGCTTTTCGCTGATGTGGTCCTCGGCCTTTGCGACGGGGCGGATCATTGTGGTCGACGCCTCGCCCCTCGCGGTGCTGGCGCTGCGTTTTGCGATATCGGGCGCGATTGCCGTGATGGTGGCGCGGATGCGCGGCCAAAGCTGGCACCTTAGCCCTGCCATTCGCCGCAGCGTGCTGATCTTTGGCTTTTGCCAGAACGGCCTGTATCTGGGCCTGAACTTTGTCGCCTTGCAATGGGTGGAAGGCGCGCTTGCCTCTGTCATCGCCTCTGCCATGCCCCTGATCGTCGCCGCCATCGGCTTTGCCCAAGGAGAGCGTCTGTCGCGTTTGGGCTTCGGCGGCCTTGTCGCAGGCTTTGCTGGCGTGGCGTTGATTATGGCCGGCCGTATCACCCAAGGCGCTGATGTGACGGGCGTGGCCCTGTGCGTCATCGCCGCCACCGCCTTGGCCTTTGCCACACGGCAGGTCAAAGCGGTCAGCGCTGGGGGCAACCTGTTGATGGTGGTTGGCTTGCAAATGCTGGTTGGATCAGCGCTGTTGGCCGTGGCTGCGCTGGCCTTTGAAACCCCGCGCTTCCATGTCACCCCGCAACTTGTGGCGACTTTAACCTATCAAATCTTCATCCCCGGCCTGACCGCAACCATGGTCTGGTTCGCGCTGGTGGGCCGCGTAGGGGCCATTCGCGCCAGCACCTTCCACTTCCTGAACCCGTTCTTCGGCGTCGCCATCGCCGCCGTCTTGCTGGGCGAGCGCGTCAGCCTGACTGACATCATCGGCGTGCTGATCGCCATGGCAGGCATCTTGGCCGTGCAAATGGCCCGTCAGGCCCCGCGCTAGTTACCCGATCACGCCGCGCACACCGCCCGTTTGCCCACGATCCAGCAGCAGATGATCCGCCAGCACCAGCGCCATCATCGCCTCGCCCACCGGCACGGCGCGGATACCGACACAGGGGTCGTGGCGGCCCTTGGTGATCAGATCAACCTCTTCCCCGCGCGTGTTGATCGTGCGGCGCGGGGTTAGGATGCTAGAGGTCGGCTTCACCGCAAAGCGGCATACCACCGGCTGGCCCGAACTGATGCCGCCCAGAATGCCCCCCGCGTGGTTCGACAAAAACTCTGGCCCGTTTGGCCCCATGCGAATTTCATCGGCATTTTCAACACCCGTTAGGCAAGCCGAGGCCATTCCGTCGCCAATTTCAACCGCCTTGACCGCGTTGATCGACATCATCGCGCTGGCCAAATCAGAATCCAGCTTGCCATACAGCGGCGCACCCAAGCCAGCAGGCACACCGCGCGCCACCACCTCGATCACCGCACCGACCGAGTCATGTGACAGCCGCAGCCCATCCAAATACTCGGCCCAATCCTTTGCTGCGACAGGGTCGGGGCACCAAAACGGGTTCTCCTCAATCTGCGCCCAGTCAAACCGGCTGCGGTCAATCTGACGCGGCCCCATTTGCACCATATAGCCCGTGATGGTCAGCGCAGGCACCAGATGCGCCAGCACCGCCCGCGCCACCCCGCCCGCCGCCACCCTGCTGGCCGTTTCGCGCGCCGAAGACCGCCCACCGCCGCGATAATCGCGCACACCGTATTTCTGATGATAGGTGATGTCGGCATGGCCCGGCCGAAAGGCTTGGGCAATATCGCCGTAATCCTTTGAGCGTTGGTCGGTGTTCTCGATCATCAGCTGAATGGGCGTGCCGGTCGTGCGTCCGTCAAACACCCCCGACAGAATGCGCACCTCATCGGCTTCCTTGCGCTGGGTGGTGAACTTCGATGTGCCCGGCTTGCGCTTATCCAGCCAAGGCTGCAAATCTGCTTCCGTCAGCGCGATGCCCGAGGGGCAGCCATCCACCGTCGCCCCAATAGCCGGCCCATGGCTTTCACCCCAAGTGGTGAAGCGGAACATATGTCCAAAGGTGTTCAGGCTCATGGTCGTCTCCGGTCTTTTGGCTTCCTTAAGGCAATCGCAGCGGTAGCAACAGATTTTTCGCAGAAAAATCGTGGCCCTAATCCGCCGTCATCGCCAAAACGGCTGATTTCTTCACCGTATCCGCCGGATAGGTGATGCGCGTCTGGATGCCAAAGCGCAGGTCGGGGAAATAGGTGAAATGCTGCACGGTCGGGTTGGGGCCGCCTAGGTGGCCCATATCCATCGCAAGCACGTCATAGGTGCAGTCGCTGATTTGCACCTGCTCCAATGCGCCCACCGTGACATGCACCTTTTCGCGCCACTTGGCGTTTGGCGCGCCGCCCACGGGCGTCACAACCGCCCGCGCGTTTGATGTCCAATCCAGCCCCGCCACAGGCGTTGGCTGGCTGCGGGCATAGGTGTATTCCGACATATCGCCGTGCCCATTGCGGGTGCTTTCAGCGGGGTAAACCCCGAACTTTGTCACCACATAGCGGGCATAGCTTCCTTCGGCGTTGGTTTGATCGGCCCTGATCATGTCATGCGCGCCGCGCTGCACATGCCAGTTTGACCCGTCTTGCAGCTTAACCTGCACGCCTTTCAGCAAGTCATCCTCCCCCAAACACCCCGCAAAAGCGGGAGAGCACATCATCCACACCAGCGCCGCCCGCAGCATCATTTTGCCCATCCCCGCCATGCCATGCCAAAAGCATAGGCCAAAACCCGCGCCGCGCCACCCTTTTTGCAATCCGCCTTTTGCGCATTCACCCTTGCGCCCACCTTCGAAAGCCCTATCTTCCGCCTCACCTCGGGGTGCCTGACAACAGGCTGAGATGCGCAAGCGGACCCGTTGAACCTGACCCGGATCATACCGGCGGAGGGAAGGTGCTGGATAAGTCCACTCCATTCCCGCCCGTCGCAAAATGGAGAGAGCTATGAAAACCATCCATCTTGCACTGGCGTTCCTGTCTTTGGCCCCCATGGCCATGGCCGAAACCCCTGTGCTGAGAGTTCTGACCTACGACAGTTTCGCCGCTGAATGGGGCCCCGGCCCTGCCATCGCCAAGGGCTTTGAAGCTGAATGCGCCTGCACCGTGGCTTATGTCACCGCAGGCGACGGTGCCGCCGTTCTATCGCGCTTGCAGATGGAAGGCGCAGGATCGTCGGCCGACATCGTGCTGGGGCTGGACACGGCCCTGACAGAAACCGCCCGCGCCACCGGCCTGTTTGCGCCCTTGGCTGCGCAGGCCCCGAACGATCTGCCCGTTCCTTATACGGACGCGAATTTTGCACCCTTCGATTGGGGCTGGTTTGCCTTTGTCTATGACAACACCAAGCTGACCGCGCCGCCGAAGTCGTTCAAAGAACTCGCGGCATCGAACCTAAAGATCGTGATCGAAGATCCGCGCTCCTCCACCCCCGGTTTGGGTTTGGTGATGTGGGTGAAAGCGGCGTATGGCGACCAATCGGCGCAGATCTGGAAAGATTTGGCCGACAACATCGTCACCGTCACCCCATCATGGGACGCAGCCTATGGCCTGTTCCTAAAGGGCGAGGCGGATATGGTTTTGTCTTACACCACTTCCCCCGCCTACCACCTGATCGCCGAGAAAGACGCCAGCAAGTCGGCGGCGGCCTTTGACGAGGGGCAGTATATGCAGATCGAAGTGGCGGGCAAACTGGCGTCCTCTAAGCAGCAAGCGCTGGCGGATCAGTTCTTGGCCTACCTTGCCAGCGATGCCGCCCAAGCCGTGATCCCCACCACCAACTGGATGTATCCCGCCAAAACCCCCGCCGCTGGCCTGCCTGCGGGCTTTGAAACCCTGATCCAGCCTGCGAAATCGCTGTTGCTGACGCCGGTAGAGGCCGAGGCTGGCCGCAAGGCGGCGGTGGAAGAATGGCAAACCGTTTTGTCGCAATAAGCGCTTGGGCGCTGGCAAGCGGCATTGCGGCGCTGGTGCTGGGAACGGCACTGGCGCTTGCGGTTCAGGCTAAGGGTGTTGCATTGCACCCCGCCGATTGGGCAGCGCTGCGCTTTACGCTGATGCAAGCGGCGCTTTCCACCCTGCTGTCGTGCCTTTTGGCGATGCCCGTCGCCCGCGCCTTGGCGCGCACCCGCTTTGCGGGGCGCAGGGCGCTGATCGTGCTGATGGGCGCGCCGTTCTTGCTGCCGGTGATTGTGGCGGTCTTGGGCTTGGTAAGTCTTTACGGGCGCAACGGGGTGCTGAACCAGACGTTGGCGGCCTTGGGCCTGCCAACGGTCACGATCTATGGCCTGCACGGCGTGGTGCTGGCGCATGTGTTTTTCAACCTGCCGCTTGCCACCAGAATGCTGCTGAACGGCTGGCAGTCTATTCCGGCAGAGCGGTTTCGTCTGGCGCAAACGCTTGGCTTGCCATCGACCTTTCGCCATATCGAGCTGCCCATGCTGGCTGCGGTTCTGCCGGGGGTGGCTTTGGCGATCTTTCTGGTGTGCCTGACGTCCTTTGTGGTGGCCCTGACCTTGGGTGGCGGGCCTGCCGCCACCACGCTGGAACTGGCGATTTACCAAGCGCTGCGGTTTGATTTTGATCCCGGCCATGCCGCCCTTTTGGCTGGGGTGCAGTTTGCGGTTTGTGCTGTGGCGGTGACGGTGGCTGCCCGCTTTACCCTGCCCGAAGGCTTGGGCCTTGGGCTTGACCGCGCTCAGGCGGGGCAAAAGGCGCATTGGGTCGATGCGCCGGTGTTGGCTTTGGCGGCGGTGTTCTTGATTCTGCCGCTGGTGGCTGTGGTGGCGGACGGTGCGCCTGCGGTGCTGCAGTTGCCAGCGATGGTCTGGCAAGCGGCGTTGCGATCGGCGTTGATGGCGATGGCGGCGGCGGTGTTGTCGGTGACGGCGGCGCTGGTGTTGGTGCAGGCCAAGGTCGTGGGGGCTGCTTGGGTGGAAGCTGCTGCGATGTTGCCCTTGGCCACCAGCGGGCTTGTGCTGGGCACGGGGTTGTTCTTGCTGACGCGATCTTTCGTGCAGCCTGAAACTATTGCACTTCCCGTCACGGTGTTGGTCAACGCCTTGATGGCGCTGCCCTTTCTGTTTCGCCTGCTGTTGCCCCAAGCCCGCGATCTGCACCGCAATTACGACCGCTTGGCGCAGACCTTGGGGCTGTCAGGCGCTGCGCGCTTGCGCTGGTTGACTCTGCCGCGCTTGGTCCGCCCTTTGGGCATGGGGGCAGGGTTGGCGGCGGCTTTGTCGATGGGCGATCTGGGTGTGGTGGCGCTGTTTGCGGGGCACGATCAGGCCACGTTGCCCTTGGTGGTGCAGCGCCTATCGGGGGCTTACCGGATGGACCAAGCCGCCGCCGCTGCCCTTGTTCTGGTGGCGAGCAGTTTCGCCCTGTTCGCCCTTTGTGACATCGGAGGCCGCCGTGCTGCACCTTGACCACCTGCGCCTAACGCAAGACGGCTTTCACGTCTCGGCCAACTGGCACCTGCCCGCAGGGGCGCGCTTGGCTATGCTGGGGCCTTCGGGGGCGGGCAAGTCGACGTTGCTGATGGGGCTGGCGGGGTTTATCGCGCCAAGTGCGGGGCGGATCCTGTGGCAAGGGCGCGATTTGGCGGCGCTGACGCCTGCGCAAAGGCCGGTGTCGATCTTATTTCAGGACCAAAACCTGTTCCCGCATCTAAGCGTGGCGCAGAACCTTGGGCTGGCGATTGATCCTCGGCTACGGCTTAGCGCCAGCGATCTGGCGCGGGTAGAGGCGGTGTTGCACCGCTTGGGCCTGCACGGCATGGGCGCGCGTAAGCCTGCAAGCCTGTCGGGTGGCCAACTGGGTCGCGCCGCCTTGGGCCGTGTGTTGCTGCAAGCGCGGCCAGTGTTGTTGCTAGATGAACCCTTCGCCGCCCTTGGCCCTGCGCTGAAAGCCGATCTGTTGGGCTTGGTCACGGAACTTGCCGCTGAGAATGGCACAACCGTTGTGCTGGTAACGCACGACCCCGCCGATGCGCGGCGCTTTGCAGAGGGGGTTTGCTTGGTGCATGACGGCGTGGCCGATGCGCCTGTGGCGACGGATGCGATCTTTGCTGATCCGCCGCCAGCATTGCGCGATTATCTGGGTTGAACGAAAAAGGCCCCGCACGATGTGCGGGGCCTTTTAAATCATGTGCGAAACCTTAGTGGGCCAGCTTTTTGCCCTTAACCTTCGACCACAGTTTCTTGTTGGTCAGGTACAGCAGAACCGACAACAGACCCAGCAGCAACACGGCTTTGAAGCCGGATTCCTTGCGCGTCATCATCTTGGGTTCAGCGGCCCACATCAAGAAGGCTGCAACATCCTTGGCTTCGTTTTCCAAGCTGGCTTCTGTGCCGTCAGCATAGGTGACCTGATTTGCCACCAGCGCTTCGTTCATCATGGCCATCCAACCACCGGGGAAGGCGTGGTTTTCATAGAGCGTCACGCCAGCAATCTCTTTCGATTCGCCGGTAAAGCCGGTGATGATCGAATAGATATGCTCTGGGCCGCCCATGCCCTTGAACAACTGGTTGGTGCCCAGACCGTAGGGGCCGGAAAAGCCCTTACGCGCCTTTGCCATGACCGACAGGTCAGGTGCGCCAGCGGCAAGGTTGGGTGGGAAGTGATCGGCGGGTGTTGCCACACGATCTTCGCCCGTCACAGCGTCGGTCACGGTGATGTTCTTGGCATAGGCCTTAACCTGCTCTTCGGGCAGGTTCGGGCCACCCGGTTCGGCCAAAGCGCCGATCCGTAGGAACTTTAGCCCGTGGCAGGCAGAGCAAACCTCGGTGTAAACCTGAAGCCCGCGTTGCAGTTGGTGTTCGTCGAACGCCCCAAACGGGCCTTCGAAGCTAAAGGCGACATCGGTCGTAGCGCCCTCACCCTCTGCCCAGGCAGCGCCGGACATCAGGGTCAGTGCGGAAACGGCGCTGATTGCGATTTTGCGAAACATCTCAGTCAGTTCCTTTCTCTCACTCGGCCGGATCGGCGTAGTGCGACTTGAAGTCAGCCTCGATCGAGACCGGTTGCAGCAGCGGCTTTTCAAGCACACCCAGCAGCGGCAGGATCACGAGGAAATAGGCGAACCAGTAGGTCGACGCGATCAAGCCCACCCAGCCCGTGAAGGCCGAAGGCACTTGGCTGCCGCACCACATCAGCACGACAAAGTCGATCACCAGCACGGCAAACCACGCCTTGAACATCGGGCGATAGCGGCCCGACCGAACCGAGGATGTGTCAAGCCAAGGTGCCAGCGCCATTGCCAGAATGGCGCCAGCCATTGCGATCACGCCGAACAGTTTGGAGTCGACGATGCCAAAGGTCAGGAACTGCACCAGTTGCACGACCCAAACGGTGTTATCAAACGTCCGCAAGATGGCGTAGAACGGCAGCAGGTACCATTCGGGCACGATATGCGCCGGTGTCGCCAGCGGGTTGGCCTGAATGTAGTTGTCAGGGTCGCCCAGATAGTTCGGCATAAAGCCCACGATGGCAAAGAACACCATCATGATCAGCGCCAGCGCGAACAGGTCTTTGACGACATAGTAGGGCCAGAAGGGAACGGTGTCGGCCTCAACCTCGGCCTTCGAGGTGCGGCGCACTTCGACACCGGTGGGGTTGTTGTTGCCCGTAGTGTGGAAGGCCCAGATATGCACGCCGACCAAGCCAGCGATGACGAAGGGCAGCAGGTAGTGCAGGCTGAAGAAGCGGTTCAGCGTGGCGTTGCCAACAGCAAACCCGCCCAACAGCCACTCTTGCAGCGCCGTGCCCACGCCGGGGATCGCACCGAACAGGCCGGTGATCACGGTGGCGCCCCAGAAGCTCATTTGGCCCCAAGGCAGAACGTAGCCCATGAACGCGGTCGCGATCATCAGGAAATAGATGATCATGCCGATCACCCAAGTCACTTCGCGCGGTGCTTTATAGCTGCCGTAATACAGGCCACGGAAGATGTGGCAATAGACGGCAAAGAAGAACAAAGACGCCCCGTTGGCGTGCAGATAGCGCAACATCACGCCGCCGTTCACATCGCGCATGATGTGTTCAACGCTGGCAAAGGCCAGTTCGGTGTTGGGCGTGTAATGCATGGCCAGCACAATGCCGGTCACGATTTGCAGCGCCAGACAGAAGGTCAGCACGATGCCCCAGATCCACATCCAATTCAGGTTCTTGGGTGTGGGCAGCATCAATGTGTCATACAGTAGGCTGACAACCGGCAGGCGGTTATGAAGCCATGTTTGGAAGCCCGGTTTGGGCTCGTAGTGGTCGTGCGGGATACCGGCCATCTGATGCGTTCCTTACCCGAGCTTGATCGTGGTGTCGTTGGTGAAGGCTGCAACCGGCACAGCCAAATTGCGCGGCGCGGGCCCTTTGCGGATGCGCCCTGCGGTGTCATATTGCGAGCCGTGGCAGGGGCAGAACCAGCCGCCAAAGTCGCCAGCGCCGTCGCCCAAGGGCACGCAGCCCAAGTGGGTGCAAACGCCCATCATCACCAGCCACTTGCCGTCTTTGTCCAAGGCGCGGTTGGCGTCTGTGGCCTCTGATCCGGCGGGCAGGTTGTCATTTTCGGCATTGGTGTCGACCAGATCCGACAAGGCCACATCTTGGCCCGCCTTGATCTCATCCGCCGTGCGGTAGCGGATGAACACCGGCTTGCCGCGCCATAGCACGGTCAACTGGCTGCCTTCGGCCACGCCGCTGACATCAACCTCGATCGAGGCCAGTGCGCGCACGTCGGCAGAGGGGTTCATCTGGTTGACCAGCGGCCAAACCGCGGCCCCCGTTGCGACAACGCCGGCCCCGGCGGTCGCGTAATACAGGAAATCCCGGCGGGTTCCTGCGGTATCTTCAGCATGGGACACGAATGCTTCTCCCTTCGGCTGGCCGCCCGGCGGGCAGGCCCTTAATTCGAAACAGACTGCGCCCGTGACGCAGCCTTGCAGCGCGGGTTTTAGACAAGGATTGGCGCAAGGTCCAGCGGACAAAGGGGGCGAATCCCCGGCATTTTCCGATTTCGTGCATTCAACGCCTTCAAACCACAGTCTGCGCCCGCAGTTAGGGCGGGATTAGCCCTTAAGCGCGCGGGATTGTGACCTGCATCGCCGGCCGTTTGACCATTTCCGCCTCCCAAGCGGCTAGCTTGGGGTGGCCCGCGCGCCAACCGCGCGCGTCATGGCGAAAGTCTAGATAGCCCAAGGCGCAGCCCAAAGCGATCTGCCCCATATCCAGCGGGCCATTCAGGTGCCCCATCCAAGAGCTTTCCAGCGCATTAAGCGTGCGGGCGATTTTGGACCATTGGCCTTCGACCCAATCGGGGAAGCGTTTCTCCTCAGGGCGCAGCCGGTCTTCGTACACCATCAACAAAGCTGCCTCTAGAATGCCATCGGCGGTGGCTTCCAGCGTCAAAACCTCCCACAAATTGGCCTTTGGATACAGGTTCGACCCCGCCAGATCATCCAGATAGCGGCAGATCACACGGCTGTCATAGATCGTGCCACCCTCTTGGCGCACAAGGGCGGGGATCTTGCCCAAAGGGTTCAGATCGACCGGCATGCTGCCCGGCGCCAAAGGCGTGCCAGAGGCGGGCATAATCTCGACCCGGTCGGCAAAGCCGATTTCCAGAATCATCGCCATAACTTTGCGGCCAAAGGGCGTGGTGGGAGAGTGGTAAAGTTTCATGGCAAAGGCCTTGTTGGAAGGAACGGTTGGCGCATCCTACCCATCTTGACCGCAAGTGATACTTAAAAAGCAGCCTACCCGTCAGACAAGTCGCGCATGGCCTGCGCGATATCTGCCGCCGCGCCGCCTTGGGCCTCTAGGGCAGCGATCACACCCGCCCGTGCGGCAGTAGTTTTGTTCTGGTTCAGCTTCCAAGTGCCATCGACAGCGGTGATGTGCAGGCGAAACGGCAGAATCATCCGCTTCATCCGGTCCATCACGCCGTCACCCATCTTTGACGATTTCCAGACAGGCTTAGGGGCCAAGCGGGCCTCGAACGTGTCAGACAGCGCGTTCACATGGCCATCCATCGCGTCATCGGGCAGTTGCACCAAGGTGCCGCGCAGATGCACGGCGATGTAGTTCCATGTGGGCACTTGGTCGTCGACGCCGTACCAATCCGGAGAGATATAGGCATCTGGCCCCATCACCGCCAAAACCGCCTGCGCAGGAAGCCCCGCCGCAATCACCGCGTTTGAGCGCGCCAGATGCAGATCGGCGGTGGTGCCATCGTCTGACAACAAGAAGGGCACATGGGCCATCAGCGGCCCATCCGGCCCGTTCACCGACAAAACCCCAAACCCCCGCGCCCGTGCGAAGGCCAAGTTGCGGTCAGCAGCCGTTTTGCGAAAGGCGGGATTGGGGTGCATGGGCAGTCTCCAGACATGAAAAAGCCGCCGAGGTTACCCTGGCGGCCCATCAACCGTGCTGAAAAGCGATCCTCAACCCTGACGGGCCTTGTAACGCTTTTGCGTCTTGTTGATCACATAGACGCGGCCTTTACGGCGCACGACTTGGCAATCGCGATGACGCGTCTTCAGCGAGCGGAGTGAGTTTGCAACCTTCATGGCTGTCTCCTCTGGTTCGCGGCGCGTCTACGCGCCAATTGAAAACTGTACTGGCCTTGCGACCAGCGATGAATGGTGGGCGGTACTGGGATCGAACCAGTGGCCACTACGATGTCAACGTAGTGCTCTACCGCTGAGCTAACCGCCCGCCTTGCCGCCAGATCCCGCCTTGCCCAAATAAAAGGACGCGGGCGGAACCGCGTCGGTGACGGGTCTATTAAACAGAGTCGTCAGCCTGTTCAAGGGCTTTCTCCATCTGTCTTTATTCCGCTATGCTATGGGGATGGAAGATAAGATCACCCTGCTTGCGCCAGATCTGGCGTTTCGTCTGATCCGCCCCGTGCGGCAGCAGACCTCTGTCATCTTTTCTTCACCCCACTCGGGCCGCGATTACCCGCAGGCCTTTCTAGAGGCCAGCCCTTTGGCCCCTTTGGTGCTGCGATCCTCGGAAGATGCCTATGTTGACAGGCTTTTCGCCCGCGCCCCGCTGTGTGGCGCGCCCCTGTTGTGCGCCACAGCGCCGCGTGCCTACATCGACCTGAACCGGGGCGCTGATGAGCTTGACCCCGCCGTGATCGAAGACGTGCCACGCGGCGCGCATAATCCGCGCATCGCATCAGGCCTTGGGGTGATTCCCCGTGTGGTCGCAGGCGGGCGGGCGATTTATCATGGCAAGATCACACGCGCTGCGGCGCAAGCCCGTATAAACGCCCATTGGCACCCGTGGCACACCGCTTTGCAGGGGGTGATCGACGAAACCCACACCGCTTTCGGCGAGGCGATTCTGATCGACTGCCACTCTATGCCGCACGAGGCGATTGCCGCCCATATGCGCCCCGGCCAACAAACCCCACAAGTCGTGCTGGGCGACCGCTTTGGCGCTGCCGCAGCACGCGGCGTGGTCGATCAGGTCGAGGCGATCTTTACCAACGCAGGCTTTCGCGTGGCGCGCAATTCGCCCTTTGCGGGGGCCTATATTTCCCAAGCCTACGGGCACCCTGTGTCAAACAAGCACGTCGTACAGGTGGAAATCGACCGCTCGCTGTACTTGGACGAACGCAAGGTCGAACCGCTGCCCAACTTTTCGGCCTTTTGTCAGCGCATCAACCGCGTTGTGGGCGAATTGGCTGCGATAGGCCGCCAAGCCCTGCCCATTGCGGCAGAATGATCAGCGCAGCGAACGGCCTTTGATAATCGCCTCTGGCCCGAAACGTGCGCGAATGGCATCGGCGGCGCGTTCGGCTGCGGCGCGCTTGGTGGCGTCTGGGTCTAACAGATCGGGCGACTGGTCGGCTTGGTCTTCGCCACATAGGTCAGAAATCCCAACGCCAATCAACCGAAACGGCCCCTTCCCCGCCGCCTGCACAAACAAATCGCGTGCGGCGCGGTAGATGCGGTCGGTCAACTGCGTTGCATCGCCCAAAGTGCTGCGCCGCGTGATCAGTTGAAAATCGCCGCGCTTTAGCTTGAGCGTCACCGTGCGCCCTGCCAGCCGCTTGGCCTTGGCACGGTCGGCCACCTGCTCTGACAGCCGCCAGATATGGCCATCGAGCAAATCAAGATCTGCGGTATCCTCAAAGAACGTGGTTTCTTTGGAAATCGACTTCACCTTCTCATCGCGCGACACCCGTCGGTGATCTTGCCCCCGCGCCAGATGATACAACCGCTCGCCCATCTGCCCAAAGCGCGCCTGCAAATCGCCCCTATCCCAGCGCAACAGGTCGGCGATGGTGCGAATGCCCGCCGCTTCTAACGAGGCTTGGGTCGCCGCCCCCACGCCCCACAAAATGCGCAAAGGCTTGGGGCGCAGAAACTCAGCCGTCTCGGCCAGCCCGATGATCGAAAACCCGCGCGGCTTATCAAGGTCTGATGCGATCTTGGCCAGAAACTTGTTGTGCGACAGCCCGATCGACCCCGTCACCCCCACCTGCACCTCGATCTGCTGCACCAACTGCGCCAGCATCACCGCCGGCGGCGCGCCGTGCAGGCGGGCGGTGCCGGTCAGGTCTAAAAATGCCTCGTCCAGTGACAGAGGTTCGATGGCAGGCGTCAAGGCCTCCATCAAAGCGCGGATCTGGCGTGAGGTGTCGACATAAACCTGCATCCGCGGCTTCACCACCACCGCATTCGGGCACAGCTTCAGCGCCTGAAACATCGGCATGGCAGAGCGCACGCCATGAATGCGCGCCAGATAACAACAGGTCGAAACCACCCCCCGCGCCCCGCCGCCCACAATCACCGGCTGATCGCGCAACGCCGGATCATCGCGCTTTTCGACGCTGGCATAAAAAGCGTCACAATCCATATGGGCGATGGAAAGGCTTTCCAGTTCCCCGTGCGCCACAATGCGCGGGCTGCGACAGGTGGGACACCGCGCACCGCTGGGGAAAAGAGAAAGGCAATCGCGACACAGGCTGGGCATGATGCGGGGGAGGGTAGCATGGGGGGAGGGGTTGCAGAAGTGTCTGCGGTTTGCGAAGAGGTGCTTGTAAGGTGTAAACTTTAGTTGTATTATTGCCGCGAAAGATGAAAACATTCGTCGCGGGCGCTATTTACTCTAACAAATCAAGAATAGACCCGAACGTCTTTTCATATCTTGAATCAAAAATTTCCACCGAGAGGGTGCAATGGACTTATCTGAACGCATCAAGGAACTTGAAAGTCGCTCTCGCCATGCGATGAAGCACGCCCTGACCGAAGAGGCCACGAAGACCTCAGTTATCCTGCCTTTAATTCAAACACTCGGCTATGATGTATTCAATCTTGAAGAAGTCATTCCTGAATTTGTTGCAGATGTAGGCTTGAAGAAGGGTGAAAAAGTTGATTTCGCCTTACGCATCGGTGGCAAGCTTGCTGTATTAATAGAGGTAAAACCAATTACCATGTCGCTCGGCGCAGCGCAGTTTAGTCAGTTGTATCGTTATTTCGCAGTCACTGAGGCAAGACTTGCAATATTAACAAATGGAAGAGAAGTGTGGTTCTTTTCTGACGTTGATGAACCAAACAAAATGGACAAGAAACCTTTCTTTGTTTTCGATTTGCAGGCCTATGACGAAAAGCAAATTTCGGAATTTTCAAAATTCGCAAAAGAAAATTTTTCAATTGATAAGATTTTAGAAACCGCTTCAACAATAAAGTATCGTAAAGCCGCAGCCACTTATATTAGGACACAACTGGAAAATCCAGATGATGAATTTACAAAACTGGTTGCAAAGCAAATTTATGAAGGAAGTTTGACAAAGAGCGTATTAGAACAACTCAGACCCTCCATCCAAGCTTCGCTAGATGAAGTCATTCGTGATCGCATACGTGAAAAGCTAAATGTTGCCTTTCGTCCAGAGATTTTGACTGTAGATTCTAACATCGAAAAATCGTCACAGGCCCTAGAGCAATCAGAAATCATAACGACGCAGGAAGAAATTCAGGCTTTTATGATTGTGCGCGCCATCGCAGCCCGCGTTGCACCTGTAGATCGGGTGACCATGCGCGATGCAAAAAGCTATTGCAGCATATTCGTTGACGACAACAACAGAAAGCCGGTTTGCAGGCTTTACTTTAATGCAAAATCCGCCCGTCATGTTGGGTTTTTCAATGCGGAAAAGAGCGAAGAGCGCGTTCAGATTGAATCGCTCTCCGACCTATATGCGCACAGCAGCAAAATTGAAGACGTGATCAAGTCGTATCTTTAGAAAAAGCCTACCCCAACCCCGCCACAATCGCCCGCGCCGCCGCCGCAGGGTCGCTCGCCTGCCAGATAGGCCGCCCCACCACGATATGGTCGGCGCCGTCGGCAATTGCCTGCGCGGGGGTCGCGATGCGCTTTTGGTCGCCCTGCGCTGCCCCCGCTGGTCGCACGCCGGGGGTGACGATCAGCTTGCCGCGCGCTTGTGGCAAAGCGCGGATCATCGCTGCTTCTTGGGGTGAGGCGATCACCCCATCCGCCCCCGCCTCTAACGCGCGGGCGGCGCGTTCTAGCGTGATCTGGGCAATATCGCCCGCTTTGATCAGGTTCGCGTCCAGATCGGCGCGGTCTAATGATGTCAGCACCGTCACGGCCAAGATCTTCATATCCGACCCCGCCTTACCCTCTGCCGCCGCGCGCACCACTTGCGGGTCGCCGTGGACGGTCAGGAAATCAAGGTCATATTGCGCTAGCCCCCGCACGGCGGCCTCAATCGTCGCGCCAATATCGAACAGCTTCATGTCCAAGAACACCCGCTTGCCGCGCTCTTGCTTCAGCTCGTTCGCCAAGGCCAAGCCGCCGCCGGTCAGCATCCCCAGCCCGATCTTGTAAAAGCTTACGCTGTCACCAAGCCGGTCCACCAGCGCCATGCCTTGGATCAGGTTGGGCACATCAAGCGCCACAATCAGTCGGTCGTCAGAATGTTTTGTCATAAATGCCCCCTGTTTCGCGCCCAGTTGCAACGACTGCGCCGCGCTGTCAAGCCTTCCCGGCTGGTCGGGTCACCGGTTCCTTAGACCCACACCTGATTTGGGTCAGGCAGCGGAATGGCCCCCAGCAAGTCGCGGGTGTATTGCGCCTGCGGGTCGGCAAACAGCGCGGCCGTTTTGCGGTTCTCGACGATCTGCCCGTGCTGCAACACCATCACCCGCTGACACAACCGCCGCACCACGCTTAGATCGTGCGAGATGAAGGCCAGCGTCATCCCAAGGTCTGCCACCAAGCGTTCCAACAGGTTCAGCACCTGCGCTTGGGAAGAGACATCAAGACCCGACACAATCTCATCGGCCAGTATAAAATCCGGCTCTAGCGCAATCGCCCGCGCGATGCCCACCCTTTGCCGCTGCCCGCCTGACAATTCATGCGGGTAGCGCTGCGCGAATTCTTTGGGCAGGCCCACATGGTCTAGCGCGCGCAGCACCCGCGCAGCGATGCCGTCAAACCCGTGCAGCCGCAACGGCTCGGCGATGATCGTGCCAACACGGTGGCGCGGGTTCAGGCTGCTCATCGGGTCTTGGAAGATCATCTGAAACCTGCGCCGCAGGGGGCGCAATTCGGCGTCGGACAGGTGGGTGATATCGGCCCCGTCAAACACAACCCGCCCGCCCGAAGGTTCCAACAACCGCACCAAGGCCCGCCCCAGCGTTGACTTGCCCGACCCTGACCCGCCCACAATCCCCAGCACCGCGCCTTTTTCGATGCTGAAGCTTAGGCCCTTCAAGATATCCAACCTAGGTGCCAGCCCGAACAAGGGCTTGCGCGTCATATCTGCCAAAGACAGATGCAGGTCGGTGATGGTGTACAGGTCAGCCATGCCCCACCTCTGCCCGAACGGCGGCGATCACGGCTTCGGGCACAGGCTGCAAGCCTGCCGAAGGGTCGGTGTATTTCGGCGTCGCGGCCAGCAGGGCTGCGGAATAGGGGTGTTTGGGCGCAGTAAAGAAATCAGCGACCGCGCTGTCTTCCACCACCTTGCCCGCATAAAGCACCGACAGCTTCTGGCACACCTTGCTGACCACGCCCAAATCGTGCGTCACAAACAGCAGAGCCGTGCCATGCCGCACTTGCAGCGCCGCGATCAGCTTTAGGATCTGCTTTTGCACCGTCACATCCAAGGCGGTTGTCGGCTCGTCCGCCACGATCAGCTTTGGTTCCGCCGCAAAGGCGGATGCGATCAGAATGCGTTGGCGCATTCCGCCCGACAGTTCATGCGGATATTGCCGCAGCACGCGGGCGGGGTTGGTGATTTGCACCTCGCCCAGCAAGGCCAAGGCGCGCTCTTCGGCCCGCTGCCGCGTCCAGCCCAGAATATCCACCAATCGGTCGGTGATCTGCGGCCCAATCCGGCGTGAGGGGTTCAGCGCCGTCAGCGGGTCTTGCGGAATAAGCGCACAGGTGGCCCCGACCTTGATGCGGCGCTGGGCGGGGGGAAGTGCCAAAAGATCAACCCCGTCCAGCATAATCTGGCCCGATGTAATCTCAACCGCCTTGGGCAAAATCCCCAAAACCGCCTTGCCGATCATCGACTTGCCCGCACCGCTTTCGCCAACCAAGCCGCGCACTTCGCCCACAGCCACATTCAACGACACATCGCGCAGCAAGGGCCCGCCGCCCTTGACCCGTGCTGACAGGTTGCGCACTGACAAATAGCTCATCGCAGCACCGGATCGAAGCGGTTCTTCAACCCCTCGCCCAGTTGTGAAAACGACAGCACGGTCAAGAACAACGTAATCAGCGGGAAAACCAGCACCCACCACGCTTGGTGGATAGATGTGCGCCCTTCCGAAATCATGCCGCCCCATGTCGGGTCATCGGTGGAAATCGACAGGTTCACGAAAGACAAAATCGCCTCTACAATCACCGCAATGCCCATTTCCAGCGTCAGCAGCACCACGATAATCGGCAGCACATTGGGCAAAATCTCGCGCAGCAAGATGCCAAACCGCCCCCGCCCCGCCACGCGGGCTGATGCGACATAGTCCATCGCGCCCTGCGCCATCGCCTCGGCCCTGATCACGCGGGCAAAGCGGGTCCAGTCGATCACCACAATCGCCAAGATGATCGAAAACAGGCCCGGCCCGATGACAGCAATCAGCAGGATCGAGAAGAGAACCGGCGGAAAGGCCATCCAAATGTCGATAAAGCGCGACATAACCACATCGACCCAGCCGCGATAAAACCCCGCCAGCAGGCCAAGTGCTGCGCCGACAAAGCAGGTCAGGCTGGCTGAAATCAGCGCCACCGTCAGCGCAATGCGGGTGCCAAAGATGATCCGGCTTAGCACGTCACGCCCAAGACTGTCAGTGCCCAGCAAGAACGCCGCATCCGCCCCATGCATCCAAAATGGTGGCAAACGGCCTGCGAACAAATCCTGCTCAAGCGGGTCTTTCGGCGCGATATAAGGCGCAAACAGCGCCACGATGACCAGCACGATCAGCCAAGCCGCCGAAAGCCACAGCCGCACGCCTGCCCTGCGGCGCACTTGAAACCGACCCTCAGCCATGACGCAGCCTTGGGTTTAGAGCGGCATAGGTCAGATCGACCAACAGGTTCACACCGGTGAAGATCACAGCAAACAAGATCACAATGCCCTGTATCAGCGGCAAATCGCGGTTGATCACCGCATCAATCGCCATGTTGCCCAAGCCTTCATATGAAAACAGCCGCTCGATAATCACCGTGCCGCCTATTAGAAAGGTGAACTGCACCCCCACCAAGGTCAGCGTCGGCAAAATCGCATTGGGCAGCGCCTGCGACCAGATCACCTTGGCCTCGGAATAGCCCTGCGTGCGCGCCAAAGTGACATAATCCAGATGCATCGTCTCTTTCAGGCTTTGCTTTAAAAGCTGCCCGATGATCGCCGCCAGCGGAATGGCCAAGGCCAAGGCTGGCAGCAGCATATGCGACAACAGATCCAACGTCAGATCAAACCGCAAACGCAACAGGCTTTCGACCAAGTAAAAATTGCTCACAAACGGCAGTTGCAGCGAAGGCGTCACACGGCCCGAGATTTGGAACACTGGCACCAACACGCCAAACACCAAAATCAACACCAAGCCCCACAGAAAATCCGGCACCGACAGCGCCACACCTTGCGCCACGTCGATCCCGCCTTCCACCCGCGTCTCGCGCAGACGCGTTCCCGTCAGCGCCGCCGCCCCGCCGATGACAATCGCCATGACCAATGCTAGCACCGACAGCTCTAACGTGGCCGGCAACCGCCCCAAGACAAGCTCCAGCACAGGCTGTTTCAATGTGATCGACGTGCCAAAATCCCCGCCCAAAACCCCCGCGCCCCAGATGAAAAACTGCTGCGGGATCGACTTATCCAAGCCATAAATCGCCGTCAGATTGGCAATATCCTCTGCCGTAGCCCCCGGCGGCAGCATCATGGCAATCGGGTTGCCCGGCACCACGCGGATCACAAAAAACACAATCACCGCCACGCCCAACAGGGTCACAGCGGTGGTGATAACGCGCAGAATAAGGGTCTGTAACAGGGCCACGCCGCCTCATCAGGGGCCATTTGCCCCTTTCATACTTGCACACATATCCCACGGGGGGTCCGGGGGGTGTGAAACCCCCCGGCTTTGGCGCGGGGTCCGGGGGGTGTGAAACC
>CAIQOV010000048.1 GCA_903873585.1 uncultured Rhodobacterales bacterium | reverse complement strand
GGCCTAGCTGAACGCAAAGCCAAGGTGAGGGTGAAACGGTGGGGTAAGAGCCCACCACGGACCGGGCAACCGGGACGGTATGGCAAGCCCCACCCGGAGCAATGCCGAATAGGGGCCTTGTGCGGAAAGGTCCGGAGTGCCATCGCGCAAGCGATGCCGGAGACCTCCGCGGGGACGCTTCAGCCCTTAGGCCCGGGTTGGCAGCTTGACCGCCCTGGTAACAGGTGCGGCAGAGGAATGGTCATCCAGAGGCGAAAGCCTTGGACAGAATCCGGCTTACAGGCCATCCGCGCATTTTTCCTGTTACAATGGCCAGATGCCGTTGACTCTGCCGCCCCGATGGGTAAAAGGCGGGCTTCAAGGATTTGCGAAGGGCCTAGCCCTTTGATGCAGGAGAGACGACTATGGCCAAACCGGCGACGATCAAGATCCGTCTGAACTCGACGGCTGGCACCGGGCACTTCTATGTGACCAAGAAGAATGCCCGTACCATGACCGAAAAGATGACGGTCAATAAGTACGATCCCGTGAAGCGGGAACATGTGGAATACAAGGAAGGCAAGATCAAGTAAGATCGCGCCAGACATGTAAGACCCAAAAAGCCGTGCGTTTCGCGCGGCTTTTTCGTTTGCGCGCTATCCCTGTCAGTTCAAGCACTTCTGGGTTAGGGTAGGGTCAGAAAATTCCCCTTAGGAGCCCCCATGGAACGCAATCATTACGAAGAACATTACGTCGCCCGCGTGGGCTGGTTGCGTGCCGCTGTGCTGGGGGCCAATGACGGGATCGTGTCGACCGCCTCACTGATCGTGGGGGTTGCTGCGGCGTCTGACAGGTCAGGCGTGATGCTGGCGGGCATGGCGGGCCTTGCGGCGGGGGCCTTGTCGATGGCGGCGGGGGAATATGTGTCGGTATCTTCGCAAGCCGACACCGAAAAAGCCGACACCGCCCGCGAACGCGCCGAGATTGAGGCTGATCCGCAAGAAGAGCTGCGCGCCTTGGCAGGTATTTACGAAGATCGTGGCCTGTCGGCGGATCTGGCGCTGCAAGTCGCCACCGCTTTGCACGCCAAAGACCCGCTGGCAGCCCATTTGCGCGACGAGTTGGGCTTTTCGCAGCATTCCGAAGCCAAGCCCTTGGTTGCGGCAGCGGCCTCGGCCCTTAGCTTTGCTGTTGGGGCGGCGATGCCGATGGCTGCGGCTTTCTTGGTGCCGGAGGCGGCGATCAGCCTGTGGGTCACGGTGATCTCGCTGGGGTTTCTGGCCCTACTGGGCGCTGTCGGGGCCAAGGCAGGCGGTGCGCCCATGGTGCGCGGCGTGGTCAGGGTGACGTTCTGGGGCGCTGTGGCGATGGCTGTGACAGCGCTGGTGGGGCATCTGTTTGGGGCGGTGGTCTAACGCCAAAGCAAAAGGGCCAGAGTTTCCTCTGGCCCCCCGTATACTTGCCTTGCGCTTGGTTCAGCGGCGGTCGCCCATGAACTGCAACAGGAAGGTGAACATGTTGATAAAGTCTAGATACAGCCGCAGCGCGCCCATGATTGCCGACTTGGCCATCCACTCTTCATTGCCAGCGCGCGCATTGGCGACATACTCGCCCTTGATCGCCTGCGTGTCATAGACGGTCAGGCCTGCAAAGATCAGCACGCCGATGACAGAGATCGCGAATTGCAAGGCCGATGAGCCGACGAAGATGTTGACGATCATCGCAACCATGATGCCAACCAACCCCATCATCAGGAACGAGCCCATCCCCGACAGGTTCTTCTTGGTGGTGTAGCCATACAAGCTAAGCCCCGCGAAAGATGCGGCGGTGGCCAAGAAGGTCGTGAAGATCGAGGCACCCGTGTAGATCGCGAAGATGAACGACAGCGACAGTCCCATGGCGGCGGCGTAAACGTAAAAGAACAGTTGGGCCGCGCCGACCGACAAGCGCGGCAAGGCAGCACTGAACGCCATGACCATCACCAAGGGCAGGAAGGTGATCACCCAGCCCAGAATGTTCAAATGCCCGTTTGTCGGGTTGATGAACGACATCAGCAGCGCAGGGCTGGTGCCCACGGCCCAGCTGACGCCCGCTGTCACCAACATGCCAACTGACATGGTGGTGTAAACGCTGTTCATATGCGCGCGCAGGCCTGCGTCAATGGCAAGGCCAGCGGTTTCGCCATAGGGTCTTGTCTGAAATTGAGCCATCAAAGCCTCCGTTCTTGTGGCGGGCCGGACGTTTGCCGACCTCTTGAGGTGAATATCGGCATTGTGGAGCGCAAGTTCAAGGTTTTCCCTGCCGATTTGCGGGTAAACCGTAAATGGCGCTGTGCCGCCCAATCTTGTCACCTGATGTTAAAGCAGCAGCCTGTCTTTTTCCGCAGCAAAGGCATGGGTAGGGGTTCCAAAAGTTGTTGACCGACTGATAAAAAGTTATTACGAATGGTGCACCGCTTTTGGAGTATCTACCCAAAGAGGTTCACTAAGACCTATCCAGTCCTAACCCTTTGCAAGAAAACTTATAAAAAACAAAACATTCCACAACTTCAGCCAGACGATTAGGCGCCAAATGCAAGCTTTATCCACATCACGTGCAAGATTGAAAATGACGTTCAAGGCCCTGATTTTGACAGGCCGTGGCCACCGCGACAGGGTTCCTTGGGGGGTGAGCAAGAACACGCCCCGTAGGCTCTGTTCTCCCTTACCACCTTTCGAATAGAATATTCTTTTCTTTAAAAACAAAAATTTAGCGCGGATCTTTCTTGATCACCAAGACCATCCGCGCGCAATGGAGAGCGCGATGAAGCATTCAGTTGACGCCCATGTGGGCAAGCGTATCCGGCACCAGCGGTGGATGGTGGGCATGACCCAGCAGCAACTGGCCGAAAAGGTTGGGATAAAGTTCCAGCAGGTGCAAAAATACGAAACCGGCATGAACCGGGTTTCGGCCTCTCGGCTGTGGGACATCGCCGAAACTTTGGGCGTTTCGATCAGCTTTTTCTTTGACGGGATCGACGGGGCCAAGCCTGCCCCAGCCGATGTGATTGCCGATAAGGAAGCCGCTGAACTGGTGCGCTCTTACTTCGCCATTCCCGAAGCGCAGCGGCGGCGGTTGTTCGATCTGGCCAAGGTTTTGTCAGACGTGGCTTGACCCAAAGCGCGCCCATCTGTAGCGCCAAGGCATCAGATGGGGGATGCGATGGTGCAGATCAGCAAAGAACTGGCCGCAGAGTTGATAGAAGTTGCCGATGCGCTGGCTGACGCCGCGCGCTTTGCCACTTTGCAGCATTTCCGCGTCGATGGGCTATCGGCCAATAACAAAGAGATCGACCGATTCGATCCGGTGACGGTGGCCGATCACCTTTCGGAACAAATGATGCGCGAGATTTTGGCCCTACGCCGCCCGCATGATGGCATTTTGGGCGAAGAATTTGGCACAACTGCAGGCACCTCGGGGCTGACATGGGTGCTAGACCCGATTGACGGCACGCGCAGCTATCTGTCGGGCACGCCGACTTGGGGGGTGTTGATTGCTGTGTCGGATGAAAACGGCCCCGTCTACGGGTTGATCGACCAGCCCTATATTGGCGAGCGATTCGCAGGTGGCCTTGGCCGCGCCGATCTGCGCGGGCCGATGGGGTTGCGCCAATTGAAAACCCGCGCCCCGCGTCCGCTGTCAGAGGCCATCTTGTTCACCACCTTTCCCGAAGTGGGCACGCCCGAAGACGGCGCTGCCTTTAACCGTGTGAAGGCCCAAGCCCGCCTGACCCGCTATGGCACAGATTGCTACGCTTATGGCCTGATCGCTGCGGGGCAGATTGATCTTGTGATTGAAGCGGGGCTTTTGGCCTATGACGTGCAAGGCCCCATCGCCGTGATCGAAGCCGCGGGTGGCATTGTTACCGACTGGCAGGGCAACCCGTGCCCGATGGGCGGCCATGTTCTGGCCGCCGCCAACCGCGAGATTCATGCGCAGGCTTTGGCCATCTTGAACGCCTAGTTTTGCCAAAGGCACACGGCGCGAGTCCTTTCCCCTTCTGTCGCGCCGTGGACCCAGCACCGAAGGGGGTGAAAGGGTCTTATGTCTGAAATCTTGATCCAGAACGCCGACACCATCCTGACGATGGATGCGACACGGCGCGAATTGCACGGCGCGGATGTTTTGCTGCGCGGTGGCGTTGTGGCCGCTGTGGGGCAGGGGCTAACCACCACAGGCCGCGTGGTGCAGGCCAAGGGCTGTGTGGTGACACCCGGCTTGGTGAACACGCACCATCACCTGTACCAAACCCTGACCCGTGCTGTGCCGGGCGGGCAAGATGCGCTGCTGTTTGGTTGGCTGAAAACGCTGTATCCGATCTGGGCGCGCTTTGGGCCGGAAGAGATGTTCACCTCGACCCAAGTGGGCTTGGCGGAACTGGCGCTGTCGGGCTGCACGCTGACGTCAGATCACCTGTACCTGTTCCCCAATGGGTCGCGGTTGGATGACACCATCGCCGCCGCCTCTGACGTGGGTCTGCGCTTTCACCCTACGCGGGGGGCGATGAGCATTGGCGAAAGTGACGGTGGCTTGCCGCCGGATAGTTTGGTGGAACGCGAAACGGCCATTCTGGAAGACATGATCCGCGTGGTCGATGCCCACCATGACAGCGCCGAAGGGTCTATGCTGCGCGTAGGTCTTGCGCCCTGCTCGCCCTTTTCCGTAAGCCGCGATCTGATGCGCAATGCGGCCCTTTTGGCGCGCGACAAAGGCGTGATGCTGCACACTCATTTGGCCGAGAATGACGAGGATATTGCCTATTCCTTGGCCAAATTCGGCTGCCGTCCGGGGCAATACGCCCAAGATCTTGGCTGGACAGGCGATGACGTCTGGCACGCCCATTGTGTGAAACTCGATGCCGCCGAGATTGATCTGTTTGCGCGCACCCGAACTGGCATCGCCCATTGCCCCTGTTCCAATTGCAGGCTGGGGTCAGGCATCGCCCCCGTGCGTGCCCTGCGCGATGCGGGGGTGAAGGTGGGGTTGGGCGTTGACGGGTCGGCCAGCAATGACGCAGGCAACCTGATCGCCGAGGCGCGCCAGACGATGCTGTTGCAACGCGTATCGCTTGGTGCCGATGCCATGAGCGCGCGCGAGGCGCTGGAAATCGCCACCCTAGGCGGCGCGCAGGTTCTGGGTCGGCCTGATTGCGGCGCGCTCGCCGTGGGCAAGCGCGGCGATGTGGCAATTTGGGATGTGTCGGGCGTGGAAAGTGCCGGATCGTGGGATCCGGCAGCGCTTTTGTTGGCAGGCCCCACCCGCGTGCGCGATCTGTTTGTCGAAGGCCGCCAAGTGGTGGGCGACGGGCAAATGCTGACCATCGACCTGCCCCGCGTGGTCGAACGCCAAAACCATCTGGCCCGCCGGTTGATGGCGTGATAGGCCGCCACCATGAGCCATAATTTCGACGCCCAACGCCGTGAGACTTTCAACACCTTTCGGGATATGCCCAAGGGCATGAAAAAGCTGCCCGAACGGGCGGAAGTTGATTTTCTGTTCTACCCCGAAGAGCATGACGCCAACTACGGCGCCGTGATGAAGGCGCTGACCGCCAAGGGGTATCGGTGCACCCGCGATGACGATCTGGTGGTGGCCAAGGTTGGCCCGATTCCCGTGACCCCCGAAGCGATCTGGACGCATGAGCGTGTCGCAACCGAAGTGGCGCTGGCTTATGACTTTTACCCCGATGGCTGGGATCTGGGGCTAGAGGACGAGGCTTCCTGATATCCAAACCGCCTGAATGGCGCGGTCATCGCCCAGCATGATCGTGGGGAAAATCGCCTGCCAAATATCCTCGGCCCGCCGTGTCGCCTGTTCGATGGCAGGGGTCGAGGCGAGGTTGACCACGATCAAATCAGCCTCGTGCCCCACGGCGATGTTGCCGATCTGATGTTCTGCCCGCAGCGCGCGCGCTGATCCTTGGGTTGCCAGCCACCAAAGTTGGGCAGGATGCAGCGCTTGGCCGCGCAACTGGGCGACTTCGTAAGCCGCAGCCATTGTGCGCAGCATAGAAAACGACGATCCGCCGCCGGTGTCAGTCGCCAGCCCCACGCGCAGGCTTTGCGTCAGCCCCATGTCAAACAGACCCGACCCAATGAAGGTGTTTGATGTCGGGCAATGCACCACACTCGCCCCCGCCTCGGCCAGCCGCGCCTTTTCGCGGGCGGTCAGGTGGATGGCGTGGCCGTAAACCGCGCCTTCGCGCAGCAAGCCTTGGGCTTCGTAGGTATCCAGATAATCGCGCGATTGGGGGAACAGGTCTTTGACCCAAGCAATCTCATCGGTCTGTTCAGACAGGTGGGTTTGCATCAGGCAATCGGGATGTTCGCGCCACAAGGCCCCCATGGCGGCGAGTTGTTCGGGCGTAGAGGTCGGCGAAAAGCGCGGGGTGATGACGTAAGACAGCCGGTCTTTCCCGTGCCACTTGGTCAACAGCGCCTTGCTGTCGTCATAAGCGCTTTGCGCCGTATCGCGCAGCCCTTCGGGCGCGTTGCGGTCCATGCAGGTCTTACCCGCAAAGGCCCGCAATCCCCGTGCTTGCGCCTGATCAAAGAAGGCATCGACCGAAGCGGGATGGATCGTGGCATAAGAACACATCGACGTCGTGCCGTGGGCTAAGGCCAGATCGAAGTAGCGCGCGGCGACTTCGACGGCATAGGCGGGGTCGGCAAAGCGCATCTCTTCGGGGAAGGTGTATTGGTTCAGCCAATCAATCAACCGCTTGCCCCACGATGCGATGATCGCCGTTTGCGGGTAATGCACATGGGCGTCGACAAATCCGGCCGAGATCAGGGCCTTGCCATAATCTGTCACCCGCGCTTGGGGGTGGGCGGCGCGCAAGTTTGCGGCGGTGCCCACGGCACAAATGCGGCCCGCGTCGACCAAGACGGCCTCGCTGACCCGCGCGGCCTTTTCCCCTTGCACAAAAGGGTCGCCGTCAAAGGACAAAACCTGCCCCAGCAAAAGATCAGCCATAGGTCACCTTCTTCTTTGAGCCAAAGGGTAAAGGCTTTCGCGGCAGGGGTAAATTTCCCTTTCGCAAGCCTTTGGCAGAAACAGCTTAACGCCAAGCCGCCCCAATGCCAAAGGGCGCGTGCCATTATGGGGCGGACAGGGCGGGGCATTTGGTGTATTTGGCCCGTAAATTCGGGGGAAAGTGACATGAGCGATCCAAAAGCAGCCGCCCGCACAGCGGCCTTCGCGCGGCGCAAGGTGGCCTTTTCCGCAGGGCAGGGCCAGGCGGCTGAGATTTTGGCTGATGTGTTAAGCGCCCATCAGGGCAAAGCCTTGGCGGGCTATATGCCCATGCGCACCGAGATTGACCCGCTGCCCGCCATGGCTGCCCATCAGGGCTTGGTTGGCGTGCCGGTGATAATGGCCGCAGCGACGCCCTTGAAGTTTCGCGAATGGGCCCCCGGTGTGGCGATGGTGGCTGGAGACTTCGGCGCGCTGATCCCCGCTGAAGGCGCTTGGGTGACCCCCCAAGTGGTGATCGTGCCGCTTTTGGCCTTTGACGCGCGGGGCTTTCGCTTGGGCTATGGCGGGGGCTTTTACGACCGCACGCTGCAAGGCTTGCGTGCCAAGGGGCCGGTCTTGGCCATAGGCTTCGCCTTTGGGGCGCAAGAGGTTGACGAAGTGCCCATAGATGCGTTCGACCAAAAGCTGGATCTGGTCGTAACCGAACACGGCCCGCGCTGGTTTGCGTAAAACCGCGGCTTAGGGGTTTTGCTGTGTGGCGCCGGTGATATGGCTGCCAACCTCACCCCAAAGCTGAAAGGTCAAGCCGTTCAGCAGCCCCCCTACCGAGGTGAGCAAGATCACCCCCACGCCCAAAGCAAAGGCGGCGATAACCACCCAATCGATGCGAGTGTTCGCTTTGCTTGCGGCTTTGCTCAGGAATGTTGTTTTCATAAAGCCAATCCTTTTTGACAAACGACGGTCGAGATAAGGCCCTTTTGGTTGCGGTTTTAGAAATGCAAGAAAATGATAAGTTTGATTTGCGGCAAAACTAAGGCCAAGCCGCGGGAGCTTGGCCTTTTTCGCTATTTTTTTCGCAAAGGTGCTGAAATGCCTTCGCGCTCAACCCTTTGCGGTTAGCCTACGATCCGCGCCTCGGTTGCGGCGCGCAGATCGGCTTCGCTTACACCGTCGGCCAATTCGACAATCTTCAACCCACCAGCCACCACATCCAGCACGCCCAGATTGGTGATGATGCGGTTGACCACGGCTTTGCCGGTCAAGGGCAAGGTGCATTCACGCAGCACCTTGGATTCCCCGTGCTTAGAGGTGTGGTCCATCACCACCACCACGCGGCCCACGCCTGCCACAAGGTCCATAGCGCCGCCCATGCCCTTGACCAGTTTGCCCGGGATCATCCAGTTGGCCAAATCGCCCGCCTCGCTCACCTCCATCGCGCCCAAGATCGCCATGGCAATTTTGCCACCACGGATCATGGCGAACGACTGGGCAGAGTCGAAATAAGCGGTTTGCGGCAGTTCGGTGATGGTTTGCTTGCCGGCATTGATCAGATCGGGGTCTTCGTCGCCCTCAACCGGAAAGGGGCCCATGCCCAGCATGCCGTTTTCTGATTGCAGCGTCACGTTGACGCCTGCGGGGATGTAGTTTGACACCAGCGTCGGAATGCCGATGCCAAGGTTGACATAAGTGCCATCGCGCAGTTCCAGCGCAGCACGAGCGGCGATTTGATTGCGGTCCCAGCCTTTGATCGCGTCAGCCATCAGAGTGTTTCCTTCTTGCGCGTGGTGCGGTTTTCGATGCGCTTTTCGTGCGGGCCTGTGATCAGGCGGTGCACATAAATGCCCGGCAGGTGGATCAGGTCGGGGTCAAGGCTGCCCAGCGGCACGATCTCTTCGACCTCTGCCACGCAGATTTTACCAGCCGTAGCCGCAGGCGGGTTAAAGTTGCGCGCGGTTTTGCGAAAGACAAGGTTGCCTGACGGGTCAGCCTTCCACGCTTTCACAATCGACAAATCCGCCACGATACCACGTTCCAGAATATAGGTCTGGCCGTTGAAATCCTTATGCTCTTTGCCCTCGGCGATCACCGTGCCCACACCGGTTTTGGTGTAAAATCCGGGGATGCCAGCGCCCCCTGCGCGCAAACGCTCTGCCAAAGTGCCTTGCGGGGTGAATTCCAGTTCCAGCTCTCCGCTTAGATACTGGCGCATGAATTCGGCGTTTTCGCCCACGTAGGACGAGATCATCTTTTTGACCTGACGGGTGGCAAGCAAAACGCCCAAGCCAAAGCCATCAACCCCTGCGTTGTTAGACGCGATGGTCAGGTCTTTGGTGCCCGCATTCTTAATGGCCTCAATCAACAGTTCGGGGATGCCACACAGACCAAACCCGCCGCTGGCGATGGTCATGCCATCAAACAACAATCCCTCCAGCGCGGCTGACGCACTGGCATATTCCTTATTCATCTTACCCTCCCGCAAACTCTCGGCAGCACCAAACCGCGCCGCGCCGCGTTAGTCAATGCCGCGTTGCAGCAGATTTGCGCGAAGGTGTTTGCCAAGCCTTTACCCCACCCCATGGCTTCGGATAGTGTACCCAAAGCCGCCCGCGTGGTGAAATGGTAGACACAGGAGACTTAAAATCTCTAGGCCGAACGGCCGTGCCGGTTCAAGTCCGGCCGCGGGCACCAAGAAAATCGGGGAATGACTAGGTAATGCCTGTTTCGGGCGCGCTGATGATGATCGCAGCCCTTCCCAATAGCCAAACCAACAAGCCTAAGCTATCGTTCCCCTGCATCGGCAGGAGGCACTTATGGACGATCTGCAACACGGCACGCGCAATAAGCGCGGCGATTGGGCGCCTTCGCGCGCGCTTCAAATCTCGCCTCTGTTCACATTTCCGCCTCGCCCTATCAAGATTTTGAAATGGCTGCCGGGCTATCTGTTGCCATGGAACGTTCTCTTCATGGCCTCTGCTGTGGTGTTTTGGCACTTTTTGATGCCAGATTTCGCCACGATGCAGCATCTGGCTTTGGGATGGGTCTTACGCCTGTTGGCCCTGAACATGTCCGCGATTTTTGTGTTCTACGCTGTCTTTGAGGCGCGCCTTTACATCCGGCGGCGTCAGGGCACGCGTTTCAAATACAACGCCAGGTTCCCCGATGACACCAAAAGCGATGTGTTCTTTTTCAAACGCCAGTCTCTGGACAGTCTGGTTTGGTGTTTTGGCTTTGGCGTGCCCATCTGGACGGCCTATCAAGTCGGGGTCTTTTGGGCCTTTGCCAATGGGTATGTGCAGTGGGTCAGTTTTAGCGGCAATTTGTGGTACCTGCTTGCTTTAGGTTTTGTGCTGCCGATCTGGCACGAACTGCATTTTTTCTGTGTGCACCGCCTGATCCACACGCCGTTTCTGTATAAATGGGTGCATTCGGTGCACCACAACTCGGTCAACCCGTCACCGTTTTCGTCGCTGGCGATGCATCCGGTTGAGCATATCTTGTATTTTTCTTCGGTGCTGTTGCACCTGATCATCCCGTCAAACCCTATCTTGGCGCTATACCAGATGCATTTTGCGGGCTTCGGGGCGATGGTGGGCCACATCGGTTTTGATAAGATCGAGGTGGGGCAGGGCGGTTTTGATACCCACGCCTATTCCCACTATCTGCACCACAAGTATTTTGAGGTGAACTACGGAGATGGCCTGATGCCATTGGACAAGTTGTTTGGCACTTGGCACGATGGAACGCCTGAAGCAGAGGCGCAGATGGACGCGCGGTTCAAACGGCGCGTGGCGCGAATGAATCGCACCTGACGGGCTTTTGCAGGTCACTCTTCCAGCAACACCTTCGAAATCAGCGCCAGCTTTTGCGGCAACAGGTCTGCATCCCCGCGCGATTCAATGTTCAGCCGCACCAAGGGTTCGGTATTTGATGACCGCAGGTTCATGCGCCAATCGCCAAAGGACAGGCTGAACCCGTCGGTTTCATCGACTGTTTCGGCCAAGGGTTCGAACATCTCGCGCACGCGGGCGAGGGCCACCGTGGGGGTCTTAAGGCGAAAGTTGATCTCCCCAGAAGAAGGAAACGCCGCTTTGCGCCCTGCGACAAGATCGGCCAAAGCGCCTTGGCGGCTGATCAGCTCGCAGATCAGCAAGAACGGGATCATGCCAGAATCGCAATAGGCGAAGTCGCGGAAATAGTGGTGGGCTGACATTTCGCCGCCATAGACCGCTCCCGTGTCGCGCATCACCTGTTTGACAAAGGCGTGGCCCGTGCGCGATTGCAAGGCGACGCCACCTTGGGCGGCAACTATGTCTTGCGTGTTCCACACCACGCGCGGGTCGTGAACAATCCGCGCCCCTTGTTCTTTCTCCAAGAAAACCGCAGCCAGCAGACCCACGATGTATTCACCATCCACAAACGCGCCGGTGTGGTCAAAGAAAAAGCACCGGTCAAAGTCGCCGTCCCACGCCACGCCAAGGTCGGCCCCATTTGCCAGAACCGCCGCCGCCGTCACGGGGCGGTTCTCCAGCAGCAAAGGATTGGGGATGCCATTGGGAAAGCTTCCATCCGGTGCATGGTGCATCCGCACAAAGCGCAGGGGCGAGCCGCGCTGTGCTAACCCTTCGGCCAGCGCATCAAAGGTCGGCCCCGCCGTGCCGTTGCCTGCATTGACCAGCACCGTCAGCGGGCGCAGGGCTGCGATGTCAACGAAGGACAGCACCGTTTTCACATAGGCCGCCCGCGCTTCCACCGCCACATTGACCCGCTCACCGCCGCCTTGCGTTGGACCAAAATCATCCGCCTCTGCCAAGGCGCGGATGGCCGAAAGCCCCGTCGCCCCATCCAACGGCGCAGACCCTTTGCGCACCATCTTCATGCCATTGTAATCAATCGGATTGTGCGAGGCGGTGACAACAATCCCGCCATCCGCCCCGAAATGCGATGTGGCGTGATACATCTCTTCCGTGCCCGACAGCCCCAGATCCAGCACCTGCACGCCTTCCGCCAGCAGCGCCGCTGTCACCGCTTCGGCTAGGTCCAACGATGAAGCCCGACAATCGCGCCCCACCGCCACCACCTTGGCCCCCAAGGCCCGCGCAAAGCCGCGCCCGATGCGAAAGGCAATGCCCGCATCCAGATCAACGCCCAAGCGGCCCCGAATGTCGTATGAGGTGAAGCAGGTCAGGGTCATGTCAAAGCCTTTCGTTCTGCGCAAATCATGCGGCCCATGCGGTGATTTCGCAAGCGACAAAGCCTTGACGCGAATTCGTATCATTCGTAAACAAACTACATCACAGGAGGACATGATGGCCATCAAGAAAGAACAGCGCCTGCTTGGGGTGGGGATCTTGGGCTGTGGCCCCATCTCGCAATTCGGCCATCTGGAATCGGTGCAAAAGGCCCGCAACACCGAATTGCGCGCCGTTTGCGATGCTGATGAAGGCTTGGCCAACCGTTTTGGCGCTTTCTATGACGCCGCCGCCATCTATCTGGACTATGACGCGATGCTGGCTGATGACACGGTAGAGGCCGTCATCATCGCCACCTCTGACGCCTTCCACGTCCCCGCCGCGATCCGCGCTTTGCAGGCGGGCAAGCATGTGTTTTGCGAAAAGCCCATCGGCCTGTCGGTCGAAGAAGTGCTGGAATTGCAAAAGGTTGTCGATGCCACGGGTAAGACGTTGCAAGTCGGCCATATGCTGCGCTTTGATCCGGGCATCCAGTCGGCCAAAGACTTTCTGACCGATGAGATGGGCGAGATTTTGGCTTTAAAGGCGTGGTATTGCGATTCCACTGCACGTTATACCAACACCGATGCGATCCAACCCGTGCCGCGCACAGGGTCGCGAGCGATCAAGCCGTCTGAGAACCCCAAAGCCAACCTGCGCCGCTACAATATGCTGGCCCACGGCTGCCATCTTTTGGACCTTGCCCGCTACCTGTCTGGCCCGATTGTCGAGGTCCACGCCCGCCACCGTGAGAAATACGGGGCCATGTCGTGGTTCATTGATGTTGAATTTGAAAACCGCGCCTTGGGCCATTTGGACCTGACCTTGGCCGTGCGGATGGATTGGCACGAGGGCTTTCAGATCTACGGCCAGAACGGCTCGATCAAGGCGAATATCCTGAACCCGTGGTATTACCGCGCATCCGAGGTGGATATTTTCCGCGAGGCTGACGCCTCAACCCACCGCGTGCTGGGGGCGGATGGGCATTTCTACCGCCGCCAGCTGGAAGGCTTCGGCGATGTGATCTTAAAGGGCGCGCCGATGACAGGGGCGT
The DNA here is from genome assembly GCA_903873585.1 of uncultured Rhodobacterales bacterium. Lineage (GTDB taxonomy): Bacteria > Pseudomonadota > Alphaproteobacteria > Rhodobacterales > Rhodobacteraceae > Stagnihabitans. The sequence continues at coordinate 38,984 of CAIQOV010000048.1, read as the reverse complement.
CGATCGTTGACGGGCTGGAATCGGTGCGCGCCATGGTGGCGGTGATGCGCTCTGCCGAAACGGGGCAGCCGGTGAAGCTGGCCGATGCCACGGGGCCGGTATGACGCCCGCCATATTTTCGCGCACCTATCCGCTGACGACGGCTGAAGCGACCTTTGCCGCTGTAAAGGCTGATGGCTTTGGCGCGGTGCAGTTCAACCTTTCCAATCTGGGCCTGCAACCCTTGCCCGAAACCGCCCCCAAGGGTTTGCAGGCCGTGCGCGATCAGGCGGCTGCGGCGGGGGTTGTGATCAGCGCTCTGTCGGGGACGTGGAACATGGCCCACCCTGACGCCGCCTATCGCGCCCAAATGGGCGAACGGTTTGAACTGGTGCTGCAAGCGGCCCAAACGCTCGGCGCGCCGATTGTCACGCTGTGCACAGGCTCTCGCGATGCGGGCAATATGTGGGCGCATCATCCGCAAAACACCTCTGCCGCCGCTTGGGCCGATATGGCAGACGAGTTGTCGCACGCTTTGGACCGCGCCGCGTTCTATGGCCTGCGCTTGGGGATTGAACCTGAACCTGCCAACGTGATCTGCGATGCCCCCGCCGCCCGCCGGATCTTAGATCAGTTGCAAGCGCCGCATTTGGGCATTGTGCTGGATGCCGCCAACCTGATTGCGCCCGAACAGGCGGTGCATCAGCAAAAGATTCTAGATCAAGCCTTCGACCTTTTGGGGGCTGACCTTCTGCTGGCCCATGCCAAAGACCACGATGCCACTGGCCGCGTTGTGGCCCCCGGTGATGGCATCATCAACCTACCCGCCTTTGTCGCTGGCCTTCGCCAAGCGGGCTACACAGGCCCCCTGATTGGCCACGGGTTTGACCCCGCGCAAGCCCCCCGCGCCGCCCGCGTGCTGCAAGAGCTTTGCGCGCTATGACGCACAGTTTCCAAACCCCCGACGGTTGCCGCCTTGCCTACGACATCGCAGGGCAAGGCCCCGCTGTCATATGGCAGCACGGCCTAGGTGCCACCGCTGCCCAACCGGCCGAGGTCTTTCCCGAAGGATTTACCCGCATCACCCTGCTATGTCGCGGGCATGAGCGGTCAGACCTTGGCGACCCCGCCCGCCTGTCTATCGCGCAGTTTGGCCAAGATGTCTTGGCGCTGATGGACCATCTGGGCCTGCAAAGCGTGGCAATGGGTGGTATTTCGCTGGGGGCTGCCATCGCCTTGCGGCTGGCGGTGACGCATCCGCAGCGCGTCAAGGCGCTGATCTTGGCGCGCCCCGCTTGGGTTGACCAAGCCGCCCCCGAAACGATGCAATCTTATGCCGAGGTCGCCCGCCAACTGGCCCGTCACGGCGAAATCGGGCGGGCGTTGTTTCAATCGGGCAAGGTCTACCGCGACCTAAGCCTTGCCTCGCCTGACAACGCCGCCTCGCTCGCAAGCTTTTTCACCCGCCCGCGCCCTGATACCACGGTGGCCCTGCTACAAAGCATTCCGCTTGATGGGCCGGGCGTAACGCGCGCACAAATCGCCGCCCTGACGCAGCCCACACTGGTGCTGACCACGGGGCAAGACTATGTGCACCCCGCCGCTTACGGCGCAGACCTCGCAGCCCTAGTCCCCCATGCCACCCTCACCGACCTGCCCGCCAAGGGCCGCGACAAGCCCGCCCATGTGGCCGCATTCCGCCAAGCCCTTGCGCAGTTTTTAAAGGCGCAGGCGTGAACACCACCCGCCTGTTACGCCGCATGAATGCACGCCATTGCCTGCGCTTGCTGCAAGGCGGGCAGCGCTTAAGCCGTGCCGATATGGCGCGCGCGCTGGGCGTCACCCGCGCCACCATCGGCCATGCGGTGGGCGAGTTGACAGCGGCAGGGTTGGTTCTGGAAACGCCCACCCCCACGCCCGACCGCATCGGTCGCCCCGGCGTGGCGCTGCACTTAAACCCGCAAGGCGCGCTGTTTATCGGGGTTGAGATCGACACCCGCGCCATTTCTGGCGTGCTGTTGGACCTGAATATGCAAGTTGTCGCACGCCACGCCAGCCCCACGGGCGAAGCCTTCCACGACCCGCAAGCCATGGTGCCGCGCATTCTGTCTGTGGCGCAGACCCTCGCCGCCCAAACAGACCCCGCCCGCCTGACGGGCCTTGGCGTTGCCATCCCCGGCTTGGTCGGCCGACAAGGCCAAGTCGTCAACGCGCCCCTTTTGGGATGGCGCAACTTTGCCCTGCAAGCCGCGCTGCACGCCGCCGCCCCTGCTGCATGGCAGATCGACGTGTGCAATGACGCCTTCGCCTTCGCCAGCGCCGAGCGTGCCGCCGACCCCGAACCCGACAGCCTGCTGATGGTGCTTTTGGCCGAAGGTGTCGGTTCCGCCTATCTGGATGAAGGCCGCATGATCAGCGGCGCGCATGGGTTTGCGGGTGAATTGGGGCATATGATTGTGTCTGTTCGGGGTAAGGCAGGCGCTTTGGAAACCATGGCAGGGGCCGCAGGCTTTCCCGCCGCCATGCGCGCGGGCTGGTCGGTCGCACAGGGCGTGGCTGACCTGCTCGCCACCGCCCAGACCCCGCAAACCCAAGCCGCCCTTGATCTGTGGGCCGAGGCTTTGGCGATTGGCCTTGCCAACGCCGCCCACCTTTTAGACCCCGCCCGCATTGTGCTGGGCGGCCCGCTGTCAGAACTTTACCCCACCGTGGCCGATAAAGTCACACGGCACCTTGCAACTCTGATGCTGCAAGGCCACGCCGCCCCCAGCCTGCACCTTGCGCGCTATGGACGTGAAGGGGCGGCCATCGGGGCTGCTGCCCGCCTGCGTGCGCGGATGTTTGCCTTGCCCGACTTGGGGCAAGCCCCGCTTATCAGCCCAACCGCACCCCCTTTCCCAACAGCGCCTGCCGTGCCAAACAAGGCCATCCCCGCTTCCCGCGAACTTCGCCAAAGGACCGCTTCATGACCAGCAAACTTGACCAACTTAGCGCCATGACCGTTGTCGTCGCCGATACTGGCGACCTTGACGCCGTGCGCCGCTTGGCCCCGCAAGACTGCACCACCAACCCCTCGCTGGTGCTCAAAGCCATGCAAAGCCCCGCGATGCAGGACAAATTCACCCAAACCGTGGCGCGCCTGAAAGGCCAAAGCAACGCTGTGGCGGCGATTGTGCAAAACCTGACCGTGGGCTTGGGCGCAGAACTTGCCGCCATCGTGCCGGGCCGCGTGTCAACCGAAGTTGACGCCCGCCTGTCGTTTGACAAAGACGCCTCAATCGCCAAGGCCCGCGCTTTGATTGAGGCTTACGCCAAGCTTGGCGTCGGCGCTGACCGCATCTTGATCAAACTCGCCGCCACATGGGAAGGCATCCAAGCCGCCCGCGTGCTGGAACGCGAAGGCATCCAGTGCAACCTGACCCTGCTGTTTTCCATGGCGCAAGCCAAGGCCTGTGCCGATGCGGGGGTGTTCTTGATCTCGCCCTTCGTGGGCCGGATCACAGATTGGTTTTCCAAAGCCACGGGCCAGACCTACACGGCCGAGGAAGACCCCGGCGTTCTGTCGGTCCGCCGCATCTATGACCACTACAAGTCGCACGGCATCGCCACCGTGGTGATGGGCGCGTCTTTCCGCAACCCCGGCCAGATTGAAGCGCTGGCCGGCTGCGACCGGCTGACGATCTCGCCTGACCTGATCGCAAAGCTTGCCGCCGACGAAGGTGTGCTTGCGCGCAAGCTAACCGCAGGGGCGGTCACGGGTACGGCGGCGCATACGTCAGAGGCTGATTTCCGCTGGGCCCATAACGAAGACGCCATGGCCACCGAAAAGCTGGCCGAAGGCATTCGCAACTTCCACATCGACGCGATGAAGCTGGAAGCTTTGGTCGCAGCGAAACTGTAACCCCACGCCCCTTGGCGCTAACCCGAAGGCACGACCCATGGCACGACCTGACGCAAATTGGCTGCAAAGCCTGCCCAAAACCCGCCTGATCGCCGAATTCTCGGTGTGGAGCGCCGATTTGGGCGCTTTGCGCACCGATTTGGCGCGGGTAGAGCCGCATGTTGATATGCTGCATATCGACGTGTCGGATGGGCATTTCACCGCCGCCTTGCTGTTCTTCCCCGATCAGATCGCCAATCTGCGCAAGGCAACTGCCAAACCGATGCACGTGCATTTGATGGTAACAGGGGCGGTGTTGCTGTCACAGATTGAGCAGTTCGCTGAAGCGGGGGCGGATTTAATCTCGATCCACGCCGAGACTGATCCTGCCATTCTGCGCGAAGCCTTCGCGCGGATTGCGGAACTGGGGCTAAAGGCGGGGCTGGTGCTGCAACTGGAAACGCCAGTGGCACAGGCCGAGGCTTGGTTGGATCATGTGGCGATGCTGACGCTGGTATCCACCCCCATCGGCATCAAAGGCGTGCAACCGGATGAGACGACCTATCTGCGTCTGGCCGAAGCCCGCGCCTTGCTGGATGCCAAGGCCCCACAGGTGATCTTGGCGGCAGACGGCGGCATTCGCGAACACACTGTGCCTCGTATGCGGGCCGAAGGCGCGCAAACGGTGGTTCTAGGCTCGCTTGCCTTCAACGCGCCTGACCTTGGCGCGCGCATGGCTTGGCTGGCAGCGCTGTAATGGCCGATCTGGCGCTGGCGATTGACCTTGGCGGCACCCAGATCAGGGTGGGTCTGGTGGATGCTTTGGGCCAGATCGTCACCCAACAGGCCATAGCTACACAGGCGATGGCGGGGCCAGCGGTGGTGCTTGACCAGATTGCCGACCTTTGCGCGCAGGTGCTTTCTGGCACGCCGGTGAAAGGGGCTGCCATCTGCGCCCCCGGCCCGCTGGATACGATCACAGGTCGGGTCTTTGGCGTACAAACCCTCAAAGGGTTTGAAGATTTCCCGCTGCGCGACACCCTTTCGCACAAGCTTTCCATGCCGGTGCAGGTGGAAAATGACGGCATCGCGGGCGCTGTGGCCGAACTGTGCCACGGGGCAGGGCGCGCCTATAGCGACTTTGTTTATATCACCATCTCAACCGGTATCGGCGGCGGCATCATCGCAGATGGCAAGCCCCTGCGCGGGCGGCGCGGTATGGCGGGGCATTTGGGGCATATGTTCTTTCACCGCGATTGGCCGCGCTATGCGGGGGCTGCTATGCCGTGCTTTGAAGATTGGGGCGCAGGTCCGGCCCTCGCCGAGCGTGCCAGTGCGCGTGCCGCCCAAACCCCCGCCTCGGCCCTGCATGGCCGCACCTTAGACGCTCGCGCTGTTTATGACGCAGCAGCGCAGGGCGACAGCCTTGCCCAAAGCTTGGTGCATGATGAAGCCACACTCTTAGGCATCGGCTGCGCCAGCCTGATCCACATTTTATCCCCCCAAGCGATTATCTTGGGCGGCGGGATGAGCCAAGCCTTTGACCAACTCTCCCCAGTGATCGAACACACCCTTGCCACCCACCTGAAGCCGGGCTTCGACGGTGTCGCCCTGCACCGCGCGCAGTTGGGCACCACCTCTAGCCTGATTGGGGCAGCTGCTTTGGTGTTTCACCCCGACTTAGCGGCACGCATCTGATTTTTCGCAGAAAAATCGGGAATTCCCCCGCGCGCGGCAAAGGTCTACACTGACCCCATCACAGCGCAGTCGCGCCAGCAGGAGAATGACATGGCCAAGGGCATGAACAAACGCAAAGAAGTCAAAAAACCCAAGAAAGAGGCGGCTAAGGCCACGACCTCTATCGCGGTTGCCAGCTCTAAGGGCGGGCTGAACGTGAACAAGCCCAAGGAATAAGCGCAAAGGGGGGCTTAGCTGCCCTCCCGCACCGCCTCCATCGCCACATAAGTCGATGTGCCCGCCACATGGGGCAGGGCAGAGATTTGCTCGGCCAGAACGCGCCGATAGGCCTGAATGTCGGCTGTGCGCACCTTGAGCAAATAGTCAAACCGGCTGGCGATCATGTGGCACTCTTCCACTTCGGCCACTTTCAGTACAGCGCGGTTGAACGCCTGCAATGCCGCCTCGCGCGTGTCAGACAGGCGCACTTCCACAAAGGCGACATGGGCTTGGCCCGTCTTCACACGGTCTAGCCGCGCGCTATAGCCCCTGATCACGCCCAAACCCTCAAGCCGCTTGATCCGCGCTTGTGTGGGCGATTTTGACAGGCCAATTTTGGCCGCTAGGGCCGTGGCACTGATGCGCCCATCGGCTTCCAGCACCGACAGGATGGCCTGATCGAAGGCGTCTAGCGGGTCAATCGGCATGATATACTCCACATTTTCAGGTCAATCGCCTGCAAAGCCCCCCATTTGCAGGGCAAAGCCAAGTGCAGTTCCTGATAAACTGCCCCAAAGCAAAGGGGAAGCCTGATGACACCTTGGGACAGCATCCAACATGATACCTTGGCCGACGAGGCACAGCTTATCGCCCAAAACCTGACGACAGCCGCCCTTGACCCCGCAGCGCGCGCCACCATCTCGGCCCACGGCGCTGATCTGGTCACCCGAATTCGCGGGTCCGCCAAGCCCGGCTTGATGGAAGTGTTCCTCGCCGAATATGGCCTGTCGACCGACGAAGGTATCGCGCTGATGTGTCTGGCCGAAGCGCTGCTGCGTGTGCCCGATGCGCCCACGATGGATGCGCTGATCGAAGACAAGATCGCCCCCGCCGATTGGGGCCGCCACCTTGGGCGCTCGGCCTCTAGCCTTGTGAATGCTTCAACTTGGGCGCTTATGCTGACCGGCAAGGTGCTGGAAGAGCGCGAGCCGGGCGTTGTGGGCCACCTGCGCGCAGCGCTGCGCCGTTTGGGCGAACCGGTGATCCGCAGCGCTGTGACGCGCGCGATGAAGGAAATGGGCAGCACCTTTGTTCTGGGTGAGACGATTGACGCCGCGATGATCCGCGCCAAGGATCTGGAATCCAGCGGTTACACCTACAGCTACGATATGCTGGGCGAAGCGGCGCGCACCGAAGCTGACGCCCGCCGCTACCACCTGTCTTATTCCCAAGCCATCACCTCTATCGCGCGGGCCGCAACAAGCGGCGATATCCGCACCAATCCGGGCATTTCGGTCAAACTATCCGCCCTGCATCCGCGCTACGAGGTTGCCAAACGCGCCCAAGTGCTGGATGAATTGGTGCCCCGCCTGCGTGCCCTCGCCGGTCTGGCGCGCGCTGCGGGCCTTGGGTTGAACATCGACGCCGAAGAAGCGGATCGGTTGTCTTTGTCGCTAGAGGTGATCGAGGCCACCCTCTCCGACCCCAGCCTGAAAGGGTGGGACGGGTTCGGCGTGGTCGTGCAGGCTTACGGGCGCAGGGCAGGGGCCGTGATCGACTGGTTGCACGATCTCGCTGTGCGGTTGGATCGCAAGATCATGATCCGTTTGGTCAAAGGCGCGTATTGGGATGCCGAGATCAAGCGCGCCCAGATCTTGGGCCTGTCGTCCTTTCCGGTCTACACCAGCAAACAAGCCACCGATGCCAGCTATCTGGCCCAAGCGCGCAAGCTCTTAAGCCTGACCGACCGCATCTATCCGCAATTTGCCACCCACAACGCCCATACCGTTGCCGCCGTGCTGCATATGGCACACCAAGCCGCCGTGCCGCCCTCGGCTTACGAATTCCAACGATTGCACGGCATGGGCGAGCGGTTGCATGACTTGGTGCTGACCCAAAACGCCACCCGCTGCCGCATTTATGCCCCCGTTGGGGCGCACCGCGACCTGTTGGCCTATCTTGTGCGCCGCTTGCTGGAAAACGGTGCGAACTCGTCCTTCGTGCACCAGATCGTCAACGCCGAAGTGCCCGCCGCCCAAGTGGCCGCTTGCCCCTTGACTCAGTTGCAATCCATGCCTGCCGTCAACGCCAAGATCCCCGCAGGCACCGCCCTGTTCGCGCCACGCCGCAATGCGCAGGGCTATGACCTGACCGATGCCTCTGACCTTGCGCTCATCCAAGCCGCCCGCACCCCCCACCTTCAAACCGTGTTTGAGGCGACCCCCCGCCTTGCTGGCCCCGTCACAGGTGCTGCCCGCATCGGTATCGCCAATCCGGCTGACGGCAGCCTGACGGGCCATGTCGTCACCGCCAGCCTGACTGACATTGAAACCGCTTTGCGCGCAGCACAGCCGTGGGCCGCCGCACCCACCCAACGCGCCGAAACCCTGCGCCGCGCGGCGGATCTTTACGAAGCAAACCTAGGCCCCATCTTCGCCCTTCTGGCGCGCGAAGCGGGCAAGACTTTGCCTGACGCCCTTTCCGAACTGCGCGAGGCGGTGGATTTTCTGCGCTACTACGCCGATGGGGCCAAAGCCCTAACCGCCCCCGCCCGTGGCACCTTTGCCTGCATCAGCCCGTGGAACTTCCCCCTAGCCATCTTCACCGGCCAAATCGCTGCAGCCCTTGCCGCAGGCAACGCGGTGATCGCCAAACCTGCGCCGCAAACGCCCCTGATCGCTGCCTTAGCCACTGACCTGCTGTTGCAAGCGGGGGTTCCTGCCACGGCGTTGCAACTGCTAACCGGCGACGGCGACATCGGCGCTGCCCTGACACGCGACCCGCGCATCAAAGGCGTGGCCTTCACTGGATCAACCCAAACCGCCCTCGCTATCCGCCGCAATATGGCCGACCACGGCGACCCCTCTGCGCCGCTGATCGCCGAAACCGGCGGGCTGAACGCGATGATTGTTGATTCCACCGCCCTGCCCGAACAGGTGGTGCGCGATGTACTGGCCTCGGCCTTCCAATCGGCAGGCCAGCGCTGCTCGGCCCTGCGGTGCCTGTATCTGCAAGAGGATATTGCCCCCGCCATCCTGCCCATGCTGCAAGGCGCGATGGACGCGCTGACTATGGGCAACCCTTGGGCACTTTCCACCGATATAGGCCCAGTGATCGACGCCCAAGCGCAGGCCAACATCTCGGCCTATATCGCCCAAGCCCGCAGCGAAGGGCGGCTGGTCAAGGAGCTGTCGGCGCCCCAAACCGGCACCTACATCGCCCCCACCGTGCTGCGCGTGGCGGGCATCGCCCAGATGCCGCACGAGATTTTCGGCCCCGTGCTGCATGTGGCCACCTTCCCTGCGCAGACGTTGGACAAGGTGGTGCAAGACATCAACGCCACAGGTTACGGTCTGACCTTTGGCCTGCATTCGCGCATCGACGACCGAGTGCAAAGCTTGGTGGCGCAGATTCACGCGGGCAACATCTACGTCAACCGCAACCAGATCGGCGCGGTCGTAGGCTCGCAACCCTTTGGCGGCGAGGGGCTTTCTGGCACTGGCCCTAAGGCAGGCGGCCCGCAATATCTGGCGCGCTTCACGCAAATGCCTCCCCCCGTGGCAGGGGCAAAGGATATTACAACCGATGAAAACGTGGTGCAAAGTGCCCTGCGCGAAGTGCTGCCATCCCAAGCACTTGGTGCTGAAACTCTGCCCGGCCCCACAGGCGAATCCAACCGCCTGATCCGCTACGCCCGCGCGCCCGTTCTATGCCTAGGCCCCAGCGTCGCCACCGCCCAAGCCCAAGCGCAAAGCATCCGCGCTATGGGCGGCCAAGCGGTTGAAGCGCCCGGATTAGACCCAGCCGCCCTCACCCGCCTGCAAGGCTTTAGCGCAGTGATGTGGTGGGGTGACAGCGCCCAAGCCCGCACTTTGGCGCAGCACCTGTCCCAGCGCGCAGGCCCCATCCTGCCGCTGATCTGCGATGCGCCCGACGCCGCCCACGCCCAGTTCGAACGCCATATCTGCATTGACACCACCGCCTCGGGCGGCAACGCTCAGTTGTTGGCGGGGGCGTAATCTTGTCTCGGTTTTGTTGGATAAACTTCGGCGCATCCTAAGACGCGCGCCCTTTAAGGGATAAGGTCATCCCAAAAAAAACCCCAACTACAGGGCCTGCGCGCCTAGCCCAAAGGGGCTGCGTTAGACGTTGCGGATGATCTTGGAAAAGGCGTCAAACAGCCCGTCGTTGCCGCAGATCACGGAACCTGAGTCCAAGATGTCTTGGCCCTCGCGCACGGCTTGGGCAAAGCCGCCCGCCTCGCGCACCAGCAACAGGCCTGCGGCCATATCCCAAGGCTGCAACTCGCGCTCCCAATAGCCGTCATAGCGGCCACTTGCGACATAGGCAAAGTCCAGCGAAGCCGCCCCCCAGCGCCGCACACCGGCACATCCTGGCATCAGGCGCGCCAGATCGGCAACCATCGCAGGCAGGGTCTTTTTCGCGCCAAACGGCACGCCGGTGGCAAACAGCCCTTCGTGCATCTGACGGCGGCCTGACACGCGCAGGCGGCGCTCGTTCATCCACGCGCCTGCACCCTTTTCGGCCCAATACATCTCGTCCTTGGCGGCATCAAAAACCACACCCGACACGATCTCGCCCTTGTGTTCCAGTGCTATCGACACCGCCCAATGCGGCAGACCGTGCAGAAAGTTCGTCGTGCCGTCCAACGGGTCCACGATCCAGCGCCGTGTCGGGTCAGCCCCCGCCGTGGCGCCGGTTTCCTCGCCCAACCAACCATAGGTCGGGCGGGCTTCCATCAGATCTTCCTTGATCAGCCGTTCGGCTTCACGGTCGGCCTTGGTCACAAAATCGCCCGGCCCCTTGGCCGACACTTGCAAGTTCTCTACCTCGCGAAAATCTTTAACCAAGGCACGCCCCGCTTTGCGCGCGGCTTTGATCATCAGGTTAAGGTTGGCACTGCCTTGCATGGGGCACTCCGCAAAGGGATGGATGGAACGGCTGGGCAATACACGGCACGGCCCATGAAGGAAAGGCCCAAAGGTCGCATGGCGCAAATGTGCCCCCCCGCACCCCCCTTTCATACTTGCTCAAATATCCCGGGGTCCGGGGCAGCGCCCCGTGGCGTAGCGCGCGCTCGTATCACAGCCGTGGCCGGTTTGGTCAGGCCGTACCAATTTCCCCGCTGAAAAACGCTTCTGGGTCGTCAACCTCGATCAACCGCTTCTTGTCGATCAGCCAGAACCGCGTGCCCACATTGCGCACAAAGCTGCGATCATGGCTGACCAGCAAGCAAGTGGCCCCTTGGGTCAATAGCTCGGCCTCAAGGGCTTCTTGGCCTTCGATGTCCAGATGGTTGGTGGGCTCGTCCAACAGGTAAAAGTTGGGCTTGGCCAGTCGCAACAACAACATGGCCAACCGCGCCTTTTGCCCGCCCGACAGTGGGCCTAAGGGTTTGGTCTGCATGTCCAGCCTGATGCCCGCCTCTGCCAGCAGGCTGCGGGCAGGGCCATCGCCGGTGTTAAACGCAGCGACCAGATCATGGGGCTTGGCCTTGGGTGGCAACTGGGCCAAGGTCTGGTCAGAATGGCCCAAAACCAACGAGGGGGGAACCTTGATCTGGTCATGGCCCCGCGTAATCGCCCCCAACACGGCCTGCACCAGTTGCGTCTTGCCCGCCCCGTTGCGCCCCAAAAGCACCACACGGTCGCCCTTTTCGATCCACTTCTGACCGCTGCGAAACAAGGGTCGCCCATCCGGTGTGGCAATCTGCGCATCCGCCAAGCTGACCAGCGCCTTGGCGTGGGTGCCGGAATTGGCCAACCGAATTTCGCCGGCTGACACCTCTTTGAACGCGGCTTTGGCCTGCGCCTCGATCTTTTCGGCCCGCTCCTTAAGTTGCTTTGTCTTGACGACCAACAGGTCCGATCCGTTGTTGATGCCGATGTTCTTCAGCTTGGCCGCTTGCTTGCGCAATTGTTCGGCCTTGGCGAGGTCATTTTCGAACTGGCGGCCTTGGGCGGCATCCATCTCGATCAACGACGCCTTCGCGCGCGCATAGGGCAGCGCAAAGGCGCGTGACCCCATATCGCGCAAGAATAGGCTGCGCGTTGTCACCGCGTCTAGAAAGGCGCGGTCGTGGCTGGCGACGATCACCGCAACATCCCGCGCCAAGCCCTTTAGCCAGCGCTGCAAGATACCGATGCGCGAAAGGTCCAAATGGTTGGTCGGTTCGTCTAGCAGCAAAATGTCAGGCTCCACCACCGCTGCGCGCGCCAAAAGCCCTGTGCGCTGCCACCCGCCGCTCAGATCGCCCAAAGCCTGATCGCGCACCGGCTCTGGCACCTCTAACGCGTCCAACGCCACATCAACGCGCCAGAACTCGCCCTCGGGATCGGCCAATGCCCCTGCAACCGCCTCGCGCAGGGTGATCGCGCGCAGCGCGTCAGGCACGTCTTGCTCGACACGGCACAGCGTCACGCCGCGCGCCCGTGTGATATCCCCTGCCGAAGCCTCTAACTCTCCGGCTAAACACCGCAGCAACGAAGATTTGCCGCGCCCGTTCGCAGCAATCAAACCCAAACGATCCCCCGGCTCTAGCGCAAAGCTCAGATCGGAAAACAAGGGTAAACCAAGGGTCAGGGACAGGGATTTTACGGCAAGCACGCTCATGACAGGCTCCAGAAAAACACGCGCAACAGCGCCTTGGGGCGGGTCATGAAGTTTGCCTCAAGACTTCCGCCCTGCTACATTCGCAGGGCAGAGACAGGGCCTTGAAGGCGCGCCTTTTGCGAACTGTGTTTCATAGAGCCAAGGTCGCGGCCCCGTGCCCTTTCGTCAACCCCTTTCATACGTGCCCAAATATCCCGGGGTCCGGGGCAGCGCCCCGGGGCGCTGGCCACAAGCGCACCCTATCCCCGTTGGAGTTTGACCGGCTCACTGCGCCCAAGCCGCAGGAAATGCGCCATATAGGGGCGCGCAGCGTCTTCGTCGCGGGTGGCGGCAAACAGCCGCTTGGTGATCACCCCCGGCCCCAAGGGGCGGGTGATGTAATCGGCATGGCTTTTCACATCGCGGATCACCCAATCGGGCAGCACCGCCACCCCGCGATCTGATCCGACCAGCATCAAGATCACCGCCGTCAGTTCCACCGCCCGTTGCGCGCGCGGTTCCACCCGCGCTGGGGTCAGAAGTTCGGTGAAAATGTCCAGCTTATCGCGCCCCACGGGATAGGTGATCAGCGTTTGGTCACGAAAATCCTCCGCTTCGATCACAGCCTTTGCCGCCAAGGGGTTGCGGGCAGAGGCCACAAAGGTTGGGTGATAATCAAACAGCGGGTGAAAGGTCAGCCCGCCCAAGGGTTCAGGGTTAGACGAGATGACCAAATCCACCTCCTCGCGCAGCAGTGCGGGAAAGGCGTCAAAGGCCAGCCCCGCACGGATGTCGACGTCCACTTCCGGCCAAGCATGGCGAAACAGGTCTAGCACTGGAAACAGCCAGTCAAAACAGGCGTGGCATTGGATGGCGATGTGCAGCCGTCCGGTTTTGCCCGAGGTTAGGGCGCGAAACTCGTCCTCTAACGCTGCAATCTCGGGCAGGATGCGCTCGGCCACCCGCAGCATCCGGATGCCCGCCGCCGACAGGCGCAAGGGTTTAGAGCGGCGGACAAACAGGTCCATCCCCACCTGATCCTCTAGCCCCGCCACCTGATGCGACAGGGCCGATTGCGTGGTGTGCAACATCTCTGCCGCGCGGGCCAGCCCGCCCGCCTGTTGAATGGCGCGCAGGGTGCGAAAGTGGCGAAGCTCTAGGTACATGCGATGAACCTCATGATCATCGTGAAAAATATGAATTGGATTCATTATTCCTGTTCTGCGACAAAAGGGCAACCCGAATAGGAGAGTTCCAATGCCCCGCGCCCAAGTTTCCTTCGAAATCTTCCCGCCGCAAGACACACAGGCCGCGGCACGTTTGTCGGAGGCGGTTTCGGCCCTTGCCCCCCTGTCGCCCGACTTCATCTCTGTCACCTACGGGGCAGGGGGCGGCACGCGCAGCCAAACGCAAGACACGCTGGCCACCCTTCAGCGCAACCACGGCGTGCAGGTCGCAGCCCATCTGACCTGTGTGGGGGCAAGCCGCGCGCAAACGCTTGACACCGCCGCAGCCTATGCCGCCGCAGGCGTGCGTCAGATCGTCGCGCTGCGCGGTGATGCGCCGCAAGGCACGGGCCGTTTCACCCCGCATCCTGACGGCTTTGCCAACACGGTTGAACTGATCGCCGCCCTTGCCAAAACTGGCCAATTCACCCTGCGCGTTGGGGCCTATCCTGAACGCCACCCCGATGCGGCCAATGCCCAAGCCGATGTCGATTGGCTGAAACGCAAAATTGACGCAGGGGCAAGTTCGGCCATCACCCAGTTCTTCTTTGAGGCCGACACCTTCCTGCGCTTTCGCGATGCCTGCACCAAGGCGGGCATCACTGCCCCCATAATCCCCGGTATCCTGCCCATCCAATCTTGGGCCGGTGCCAAGCGCTTTGCTCAACGCTGCGGTGCCTCCGTGCCCACCCGTCTGGATGAAGGCTTCACCGCTGCCACCCGTGACGGACGCGAGCGGTTGTTCGCGCTGACCCAATGCGCCACCCTTTGCGAACGCCTGCTTACCGAAGGTGTCGCAAACCTGCACTTTTACACCCTCAACGCCGCCGATCTGACCCGCGATGTCGTGCGCGCGCTTGGCCTTGCCCCCGACCTAGCCCTTTCGCGTGTCGCCTAGGGCGCGTCTTTGCCACCCCTGACCAGCGCTTTGCGGCACTGGTAACCTAGGCCGGATCGGGGCACCCTGATCCGGCCCTTTTGTTGGTTGTGAAAAGGGCCGCCTTTCCGCTACTCTGTTCATAAACGTGAGCGGAGAAATCTGGTGAGCAAGCCCGTCTACATCCTGAATGGTCCCAACCTGAACCTGCTTGGTCAGCGCCAGCCCGAGATTTACGGGCGCGAAACCTTGGCCGATGTGGTGCAGGCGTGCACCGATTTGGCGGGCAGTTTGCACCTAAGTGTCAAAGCGCTGCAGTCCAATCATGAAGGCCAGTTGGTCGACTGGATCCAAGAGGCCCGCCTGCAAGGGTGTGCCATCGTCATCAATCCGGGGGCTTATTCGCACACCTCGGTTGCCATCCTTGATGCGCTCAACGCTTTTGACGGCCCTGTGATCGAGGTTCACATCTCAAACATCCACAAGCGTGAAGCGTTTCGCCATCACTCCTACGTTTCGTCACGGGCGGATGGGGTGATCGCTGGCTGCGGAACCGAAGGCTATCTTCTGGCGCTGCGCCGTGTGGCAAGCACGCTTGCCAAAGGCTAGGCCCGTGGCCGGCGACCCTGCCGCACAGGGCTTTGCGTGGCATCCTAAAGCGCGGCTGTTTGATGCGGCGGGAATGGCTGTGGCGCGGGGGGAACCGCGACAGGGTGTGATCGCCGACCATCCCGCCAGCGCCGCACTGGCCGCTTTGGGTGCGCCCGCCTTTCGCATTGGCGGTGCGGGGCCTGCGCCCGAAGCGGGGCCTGAACCGGTGTTTGAAACCCTGACCGGCGGGTCAAGTGGCGTCCCGCGCCGCATCCGGCGCAGCCAAGCCAGTTGGATCGCCAGCTTTAGGGTCAACGCCGGTCTGTTTGGCATTGGCCCTGACAGTCGGGTCGCGGTTCTGGGCGGGCTGATCCACTCACTCGCCCTCTACGGCGCGGTTGAGGCGTTGCACCTTGGCGCAGAGCTGCACCTGCTTGCCGACCTACGCCCTGACCGCCAACGCGCCGCCTTGGCCGCGCGCCACATTGGCCTGCTTTACGCCACGCCCGCCCAATTGCGCCTGTTGGTCGCCTCCGGTGGCCCCCCGCTGCCCGATCTGCGCTATGCCTTGGTGGGCGGATCAAAACTCGACCCCGCCCTGCGCGCATCCCTAGCCCAGATGGCCCCCGCCTGCGCCGTGCATGAATTCTACGGCGCGGCAGAGGCCAGTTTTATCACGCTTGCGGGGCCTGATACGCATCCTGATGCCGTCGGGGCCGCTTACCCCGGCGTTGAGCTGCGCGTGGTGAAAGGTGAGGTTTGGGTGAAAAGCCCCTATCTGTTTGAGAGCTATGCCAGCGACGCCGGATCAGCGCGTTGGCAAGACGGGTTCCTTTCGGTGGGTGAGATGGGCACGTTGCAAGACGGCCAACTGTACTTGGCAGGCCGCGCCAGCCGCATGGTGAAAGTGGCCGACCAAGCGGTGTATCCCGAAGAGATCGAAACATTCCTTTTGTCACAAACCGGCGTGACCCAAGCCGCCGTGCTGCCGCGCCCAGATGGGCTGCGCGGGGTGCATTTGGTGGCGGTGCTTAAGGGCGATGCCGCGCAAGAACAGCGGATCCTTCAGGCCCTGCGTGCCCAGTTTGGCCCGCTCAAAGCGCCCAAAACGCTGATCTGGCGCGATGATTTTGCGCTGTTGCCCTCTGGCAAGCCTGATCTGGTGCGGTTGGGAAAGGGGCTGCCATGACATGGATCATCGCCGCCCGCCGCACGGCTGTGGCACCCGTGAACGGTGCCTTTCGGCGGATGTTGGTGCATGACCTAGCAGCGCCTGTGATCCGCGCTTGCTTGGCGGATGCGGGCCTTGGTGTGCAGGATGTGGACGAGGTGATCTTGTCCAACGCCTTGGGTGGCGGCGGCAACCCTGCGCGATTGGCGGCCTTGGCGGCGGGTTTGCCGGAACGAGTGGCGGGCCTGTCGATAGACCGGCAATGCGTGGGCGGGTTGGATGCGATCTTGTTGGCGCGGGCCTTGGTGCAAAGCGGGGCGGCGCGCATTGTGATTGCGGGGGGGGCGGAAAGCTACTCTCGCCGCCCGCTGCGTTTGGCCACTGACCCTGATGGCGGCCCTGCTGTGCCCTATGACCGACCCGCCTTCTCGCCGTTCCCTGACCGTGACCCTGACCTGCACGTGGCGGCTTGGCACTTGGCGCAAAGGTTAGGGCTTTCGCGCGCCGCTATGGACGACTGGGCGATGCACAGTCACGCCAAGGCACTGGCCGCGCGCGACCACCTGATGGCCGAGATTGTGCCGCTTGCAGGCCTATCCTGCGACGCTTTCACCCGCCCACTCACGCCTGCTTTGGCGAAGCGCGCGCCAGCCTTGGTGGGCGAGATCACCGCCGCCAATGCGGCCGTGGCGGCAGACGGGGCGGCGTTTGTGATTGTTTCAGACCGCCCGTTAGGCCCAAACCCTTTGCGCATCGTGGCTGGCACCACGCGCGGCGCGGACCCCGCTGAACCGGGCCTTGCCCCGGTTGAGGCTATGGCCCAAGCGCTGCGCACTGCTGAAATTGCCCCCGCAGCGTTGCGCATGGCCGAGGTGATGGAGGCCTACGCCGCCCAAGCGATGGCCTGTGTCGCAGCCTCAACCCTCGATCCGGCCATCGTCAACCCGCAGGGCGGCGCTTTGGCGCGCGGCCACCCCATCGGTGCATCCGGCGCGATCCTAGCGGTCAGGTTGTTTCACAGCCTTGCCGCAGGCCCCGGCCTTGCGGCCATTGCGGCTGCGGGCGGTTTGGGCACAGCCCTTGTGGTCGCGCGTTAGGCGCGCGACAGCAAAGCGCCCGGACGGGCTTGGGCGATGGTTTGCGTGACCAGTGCGGCCAGCACGGCTTTGATCAGATCCCCCACCAAGAATGGGGTCGCAAGCAAAGCCGCCTCGGGCAGCGTTTTGCCAAGTGCCAGCGCCATGCCGGGAATGCCAAAGGCATAAAGCACCACGATGCCCCCCAAAATGGCCCCCGCAAAGGCAGCAACCCCAACCCGCACCTGCCAACGCTCTACCACCAGCCCTGCCACAAAGGCGGCAAAGGGGAAGCCGATCAGATACCCAGCCGAAGGCCCGACAAACAGCCCAATCCCGCCGCGCCCGCCTGACAGCAGCGGCAGGCCCGCCGCCACCAGCACAACAAACAAAACCACCGCCAGAAACCCGCGCTTGGCACCCAGAACCGTGCCGCACAGCATGATCCCCAAGGATTGCGCGGTGATGGGCACGCCGCTAATCAAGTCGATCTTGGGGATCAGGCCCAAGACAGCGATGAGGGCGGCGAACAGCGCGATATGGGTCAGGTTGCGTTCCATGAGTGGGATCCTTTCAATCAGACCCGCACTTAGCCCGCCCCGCCCCTTGCGCGCAAGGCCTCGGCCACGCGGTCGGCATCGTCTAGGGCGGCCAAAAGCACGGGCATCAGAATGCGCCAGCCCGGGCGGCGCGGGCTGCGGGCGCGAAAGGCTAGCGCTATTTGGTCATAGCGCAGCAGCATGACGGGAACAAACCGCAAGACCAGTGCCACAGACAGGCCCAGAACCTTTGGGTTCAGGCCAAGGCGTGCCAAGGGGCGGGCAAGGCGGGTCAGAAGGGTGATGATCTCGGCCAGTTCGGTGGTCATGGTCACAGCGTTGGCCAGCCCGACAGCCGCCCCCAACCGTGCGATTATGGGCCAAGCCCCCAAGGGCGCGCCCAGCCAAAGCTGCCACAGGGTGATCAGCACAGCAAAAGGCCAAAGCGGGCGCAGCATCGCCAGCCATTGGGCAAGAAACACCCGCCCGCCGCTGGCGGCAAGGGCCAAGACCAACACTACGGCCCCTGCCAGCCAAACCCCGTCGATGCGCAGCAAGGCAACCGTCCAAAGGCACAGCGCCCCCAGCTTGACCCAAGCCCGCACCCCATGCGCCCATGTTCTAACTGGCGAGGTCAGCGTCAGCATCCAGCCCCCCGATCCGCGCCATTTCCCCCGTAAACGCCGCAAGAACCGGCCCCGCAGGCCCATCCATCGCCACGCGCCCGCCCTCTAGCCAGATCACGCGGTCACAGTCTGCCACAGCTTCAGGGTCGTGGCTGATGGTGATGATCTGCTGGCCTAACCCCGCCAACTTGCGCCGCAACCGCGCCTGCGAGGGCAGGTCGAGCGCTGCAAAGGGTTCATCCAGCAGCAGCGTTGCGGGCTGCATTGCCAAGATGGCCAAAAGGCACAGATACTGGCGCTGCCCTTGGCTAAGGGTGTGGGTCGCGGCACTTTCCCAATGGGCGCGGCCCTCGTTCGCCAAAAGAGCGCGCGCGGCCATCCGCGCCGCCTTGGCGCTTTGCCCCATCTGGGTCAGACCAAAGGCCAACTCTTCGCCCACAGTGGGAAACAGAATTTGATGGTCGGGGTTTTGAAACAAGATCCCCACCTGCGCCAACATCGCCCTGCGGTCGCGCGCAGGATCCTTCCCCGCCACCGTCACCGTGCCAACGCTGGGCGCTACCAACCCCGCCATCACGCGCAACAAACTGGTCTTGCCCGACCCGTTGCGCCCGACAATCCCGATGCGGCTTTCGGTCAGATGAAGGTCAATCCCCGTCAGAATAGCCTTGCCGGCCACGCTGTAGCCCACCCCGCGCAGTTCTATCCCCGACCCCGCCATGCCATGTGTCCCTTATCCCGCCTTGCGCTTTAGCCGCCAAACTGACCCACGCAAAGCAAAAAAAAGGGCGACCCGTTTGGGCCGCCCCGTCTTCGTTTCGGTCAAAACACTTCGGGGCGCTGGCCCTACGGCTTTGGCCCAAGGCGCAGGCTTAGCCCTTTTGCGCGGCCGCGACCGAGTCTTCTAAGATCGCCATGGCTTCGGTGAAATGCGCGTCCGGAATGGTGATGGGGGCCAAGAAGCGCACCACGTTGCCGTAGACACCGCAGGTCAACAAGATCAGCCCGCGCTTTTGCGCCTCGTTCTTCACGCGGTTGGTAAAGCCGGCGTCAGGTTCGTGGTTCGACGGGTTGGCAAATTCCACGGCAACCATAAAGCCCGGGCCACGGATGTCGCAAATCTCTGGCGTGGTCGAGCGGATCGATTCCAGCTTTTGCTTCAAGCGGCTGCCCAATTCGTTGGCGCGCGCGCACAGTTTTTCTTCTTCGATCACATCCAGCACAGCATGGGCTGCGGCGATGCCGATCGGGTTGCCGCCGTAGGTGCCCCCCAGACCGCCGGGGTTAGCGGCATCCATCAGGCTGGCTTTGCCGGTCAGCGCAGCAATCGGGAAGCCACCGCCCAAGCCCTTGGCCATGGTGGTGATGTCAGCTGACACGCCGTAGCCTTCCATGGCAAACATCGTGCCAGTGCGCGCAAAGCCGGTTTGCACTTCATCGGCAATCATCACGATGCCATGTTCATCGCACAAAGCGCGGATGGCTTTCACCAGTTCGGCAGGGGCGGGATAAAAACCACCCTCGCCTTGAACCGGTTCAAAGATGATCGCGGCAACACGGCCCGGATCAAGATCGGCTTTGAACAGCTTGGTGATCCCCGCCATCGCATCGGCGGTAGAGATGTGGTGCACTTCCTGCGGGAAGGGCACGTGGTAGACATCGGGCATCATCGCGCCGAAGCCCTTTTTGTAGGGTTCAACCTTGCCCGTCAGGGTCATGCCCATGAACGTGCGACCATGAAAAGCCCCGCCAAACGCGATAACGGCAGAGCGACCTGTGGCATACCGCGCCACTTTGATCGCATTTTCCACCGCTTCAGCGCCCGTCGTCACAAACACGGTCTTCTTGTCAAAATCGCCCGGCACAATCGCGTTCAGGCGTTCGGCCAAGTGGATGTAGTTTTCGTAAGGAAGCACTTGGTGGCAGGTGTGGGTGAAGCGTTCCAATTGCTTGTGAACCGCCTCAATCACCTTGGGGTGGCGGTGGCCGGTGTTGACCACGGCGATGCCAGCGGCAAAGTCGATGTAGCGGTTGCCTTCAATATCCCAAACTTCAGAGTTCAGGGCTTTGTCGACATAGATCTGGGTCTGCATACCCACGCCACGGGCAATCGAATCAGTCCGGCGAAGGGCGACATCTGCGTTCTTCATCATGCTCTCCTATGCACCGCATCGGGGGAATGGGCCTGCCCCTGCGGCTTTGGCGCTATTTGCACGAAGTTTGGGGGCGGCTTCAATCCCACGGCGCAGTTTTTTTCTTTAAAGGGGCCTTAGGGCGGGGCGCGGTTTACACTTCTTTAAGCCCTTGGGCGGCAGGTAGGTGTGGATCGGAGTGTTCATGTCTTACCTGCCTGCCCAAGAAGACCCTGCCCTTTGGCTGCAACTGATCCGCTCGCGCCGGATCGGGCCTGTGACGTTTCACCGGCTTGTGGCTGACCATGGCGGTGTGGAAGCGGCCTTGGCAGCACTGCCCGACATCGCCAAATCCGCAGGGGTCGAGGGGTATGAGGTTTGCCCGATTGGCGTTGTGCGCCACGAATTGGCGCAGGGCCGTGCGGCCAAGGCGCGGTTGCTGCGCTTTGGTGGCGCCGATTATCCGCAAGCTTTGCTGACGCTGCCCGATGCGCCACCGCTTTTGTGGGCGCAGGGCGATGTGTCGTGGCTAAACCGGCCTGCCGTGGCCTTGGTGGGGGCGCGCAACGCATCGTCTTTGGGATTGCGCATGGCGCGCAGGCTGGCTTTGGCCTTGGGCGGGGCAGGGCAGGTGGTGGTTTCGGGCCTAGCGCGCGGCATTGATGCGGCGGCGCATGAAGCTGCGCTGGCGACTGGCACAGTCGCGGTGCAGGCGGGTGGGGTGGATGTGATTTATCCGGCCGAAAACGCCAACCTTGCCGCAGATATTTTAGCACAGGGGTGCCGCATTTCGGAACAACCTATCGGAATGCCGCCGCAGACCCGCCATTTCCCGCAGCGCAACCGAATCATCTCGGGGCTCGCGCGGGCTGTGGTGGTGGTGGAAGCGGCGGCGCGGTCAGGGTCGCTGATCACGGCAGAGACAGCGCTTGAACAAGGGCGTGAGGTTTTTGCCGTGCCAGGCCACCCGTTTGACGCCCGCGCCGAAGGGTGCAACCGGCTGATCCGCGACGGTGCCACATTGCTGCGCGGGCCGCAGGATTTGTTCGACGCGCTGGGCATTGGTGCAAAGGTGGTGCAGCGCAAAGACCCCACCGATCAGGCCCTGTGCGAACCGCCCGCAGGCCCCGTTCCGCCCCGCCGCCCTTCGGGCGACACGGCCAGCTTGCATGCCCAGATCTTGGCACGGCTTGGCCCATCGCCCTTGGCCGAAGATCAGTTGATCCGCGACTTGGGCGTGGCTGCGGCTGCGCTGACCAGCGAGCTGGTTACGCTAGAGCTTGACGGCAAAATTGAACGCCACTCTGGCGGGTTGGTTGCGCGCCGCTGAATATTGCCAAAGCGCTGGGCCAAAGCGCAGGTTGACATTCCGCGCCAATCGCTCGCATCTTGCGCCGCTGTGCAGACCCCGGTTTTTTGGGGCCTTTGGCGCAAGTGAAAGGAATTCCATGCCCGTTGTCGTTGTCGAATCCCCGGCCAAAGCCAAGACGATCAACAAATATCTGGGCAGCAACTATACGGTTCTGGCCTCGTATGGCCATGTGCGCGACTTGCCGCCCAAGGATGGCTCGGTCGACCCCGACGACAATTTCGCCATGACATGGGAAGTCGCCGCCGACAGCCGCAAGCATATCAAGGCTATCACCGATGCGCTGAAAACCGATGACGAACTGATCTTGGCGACCGACCCTGACCGCGAGGGAGAGGCGATTTCGTGGCACCTGACCGAAGCGCTGGCATCGGTGATCGCCAAGGGCAAGAAAAAGGTCAGCCGCGTGACCTTTAACGCCATAACCAAATCTGCCGTGACGGAAGCCATGGCGCATCCGCGCCAAGTCGACCAGCCGCTGGTGGAAGCCTACCTTGCGCGGCGGGCTTTGGATTATCTGGTGGGCTTCACCCTGTCGCCAGTTCTGTGGCGCAAACTGCCCGGCGCGAAATCGGCAGGGCGGGTGCAATCGGTTTGCCTTCGCCTGATTGTTGAACGCGAGATGGAGATTGAAGCCTTTCGCGCGCAGGAATTCTGGACCGTCTCTGCCGTGCTTTCCACCCCGCGCGGGCAGGAATTTGAAGCGCGCTTGGTGGTGCTGGGCGGCAAGAAGTTAGACAAATTCGATATTCCAACTGCTGAAGCTGCTGAATTAGCTGTTTCTGCTATCAACAATCGAACCTTTCAGGTGGTTTCCGCCGATAAGAAGCCGGCCAGCCGCAACCCCTATGCGCCCTTCATGACATCGACCCTGCAACAAGAAGCCAGCCGCAAATATGGCATGGGGGCCAAGGCCTGTATGTCGGCGGCACAGCGGCTGTATGAAGCGGGTCATATCACCTATATGCGCACCGACGGCATCGACATGGCGCCTGAAGCCGTCATGGCGGCCCGCGATGTGATCAGGGCCACCTTTGGTGCGGCCTATGTGCCTGACAGCCCGCGGATGTACAAAAACAAGGCGAAAAACGCCCAAGAAGCGCATGAATGTATTCGCCCGACGGATATGGCGGCCTCGCCCGACAAGCTGCGTTTGATCGAGGCAGATCAGCGCAAGCTTTACGATCTGATCTGGAAGCGCACCATCGCCAGCCAAATGTCCGCTGCACGGATGGAGCGGACGGTGGTGGAAATCGCCTCGCCTGATGGGCAGGTGGGTTTGCGCGCCAATGGGCAGGTGGTGTTGTTTGACGGCTTTTTGAAGGTCTATGACGAAGGCCGCGATGACGAGGATGACGACGAAGGCCGTCTGCCGCAGATTGACGCGGGCGATAAGGTTGAAAAGCGCAAAATCGCGCCGGAACAACACTTTACCCAGCCCCTGCCGCGCTACACCGAAGCAACGCTGGTCAAGCGGATGGAGGAATTGGGGATTGGTCGGCCATCCACCTACGCCTCGGTCATCACGACGATTCAGGACCGCGAATATGTTAAGAAAGACAAGAACCGCCTGATCCCCGAGGATAAAGGGCGGTTGGTGACGGCGTTTTTGACGAATTACTTCCGCCGCTATGTCGATTTCGACTTCACCGCTGGCTTGGAAACCGAGCTTGATGATGTATCCGCCGGCAGCCGCAGCTATACTGATGTGCTGACCCGCTTTTGGCGCGATTTCAATGCCGCCATCGCCGAAACCGCCGATCTGCGGATTGGCGAGGTGTTGGAAAAGATTGATGAATTTCTAGCGCCGCACCTGTACCCCGTGCGCGCTGACGGGTCTGATCCGCGCATTTGCCCGACCTGTGGCAAGGGCCGTTTGCACCTGAAAACCGCGCGCTCTGGTGGGGCGTTTATTGGGTGCGGCAGCTATCCCGATTGCCGCTACACCCGCGCAATTTCCGGCAATGAAGAGGGCGGCTCGGTCGAAGGCCGCGTTTTGGGGCTGGAAGACGGGCTGGAGATTAGCCTGCGCACGGGGCGTTTTGGCCCCTATGTGCAAAAAGGTGAGGCGACGACCGAAGCACCCAAGCCGCCGCGCGCCAGCCTGCCCAAGACATGGCCGCCCGAAAGCCTAACGCTGGAACGCGCGTTAGATTTGCTGAACCTGCCGCGCCTTGTGGGCCAGCATCCCGACGATTCAGCCCCGATTGAGGCCGCCATTGGCCGCTTTGGGCCTTACGTCAAGCACAACTCGACCTATGCCAACCTGCCCGATGTTGAGGAAGTCTTCACCATCGGCATGAACCGCGCTGTGGAAGTCTTGGCGCAAAAGCTGGCTGGTCGTCCGGGGCGCGGGGCGGTGGCGGCACCGCTCAAAGAGTTGGGCGCGCATCCCGATGGCGGGGCGATTACGATTATGCCGGGCAAATATGGTCCCTATGTCAAATGGGCCAAGATCAACGCAACCATCCCCAAGACGATCGATCCAGAAGCTTTGACGCTGGAAGACGCCTTGGCGCTGATTGTGGAAAAGGCGGGCAAAGCGCCAGCCAAGAAGCCTGCGCGCAAAGCGGCGGCCCCCAAGGCCGCCGCTAAACCGAAGGCTGCGGCCAAGCCTAAAACGGCAGCAAAGACCGCTGCTGCCAAGGCTCCGGCGAAAAAGCCCGCTGTCAAGAAAGCCGCTGTCAAGAAACCGGCTGCCAAAGCGGTGGAAACCTAAGCTTTACCCGTTGCGCGGATCAATCAGGCGTCCCATCAGGGACGCCGCCCGCACCACACCGATGCAAGCGCCGTTTTGCGTTACGGCCAGTTCCGCAGCCCCTTTGGCCAACAGCGCCATAACCTGTTTCACCGGCGCTTGGGCATCCACGCTGGCGGCGGTGTCGGTGGCACCGGCCTCCATCACATCTTGCGCTGTCAGAACGCCCAACGGGTTCATATGGGCTACAAAATCAGCCACATAGTCGCTGACAGGGTTGGCGATAATCTCACGCGCCGTGCCGATTTGCACGATGCGGCCGCCGTCCATTAGGGCGATGCGGTTGCCCAGTTTGAACGCCTCGTCCAGATCATGGCTGACGAAAATGATCGTGCGTTTCAGCTTGGCTTGCAGGTCTAGCAATTCGTCTTGCAAGCGCGCGCGGATCAAGGGGTCAAGGGCCGAGAAGGGTTCATCCATCAGCAAAATCGGCGCTTGGGTGGCGAAGGCGCGCGCCAGCCCCACGCGCTGCTGCATCCCGCCGGACAATTCGCCCACCTTGCGGTCGGCCCATTGGGTCAGGTTCACCAAGGCCAGTTGTTCATCAACCTTTGGCCTGCGCGTGGCGGCATCAAGCCCTGCAAGTTCCAGCCCAAGGCCCACATTCTCGCGCACGCTGCGCCATGGCAGCAGGCCAAACTGTTGAAACACCATGGCAATGCGGTTCAAGCGCAGGCCGCGCAGGGTTGGCGCATCGGCCTTGGTGACAGACACCATCTTGGCCCCGTCTGACACCAAGACTTCCCCGCGCACCACGGGGTTCAAGGCATTCACGCCGCGCAATAGGGTCGATTTGCCTGATCCTGACAGGCCCATTAGAACAAGAATCTCACCCTCGGCCACGGTCAGGGAACAGTCATGCACGCCCAAAATCTGGCCGGTTTGGGTTTGAATATCTGATCGGCTTAACCCCTGATCCATCAAGGGCAAGGCCAGTTGCGGATTGTCGCCAAAGACGATGGAAACGCGGTCAAAGACAACGGCGGTCATCATTTCACCTCGCGCTGAAAGATGCTGCGCAGGGCGACGGCCACCACGACGATGACAAACCCCGATTCAAACCCTTTGGCGGCATTGACCGACGCAAGGGCGCGCATCACCGGCACGCCAAGGCCGTTGGCCCCCACCATCGAGGCGATCACCACCATCGACAGCGACAGCATGATGGTTTGGTTCAACCCCACCATAATCTGCGGCAAGGCCCAAGGCAGTTCCACCTTCCACAAGCGCTGGCGCGGGGTGGCACCAAAGGCGGATGCGGCTTCTAAAAGCGCTGTGGGGGTTGAGGCTACGCCAAGTTCGGTCAGGCGGATCGGGGCGGGCAGAACGAAGATCACTGTGGCAATCAGGCCGGGGACCATGCCGATGCCGAAAAAGATGATGGCGGGGATCAGGTAGACAAAGGTTGGCAGGGTTTGCATCAGGTCTAGAATGGGCGAAATCGCGGCGTTTAGCCGTGCGTTGTGGGCGCAGGCGATGCCCACGGGCACGCCGATGGCCATGCAGACTGCACAAGATGACAAGATCAGCGTCAGGCTTTCGGTGGTTTCTTTCCAATAGCCTTGGTTGACCACAAACAAGAACCCCAGCGCCACACCGACGCAGATTTTCCAATTGCGCTGCAAGACCCAAGCAAGGGCCACGAAAACCGCAATCAAAACCAAGGGGTTGGGCGCTTGTAGCAGCCACAAGAAGCCTGCGATCAGCCCCTCTAGCGCCCAAGATATGGCGTCGAAGATGGCCGTCATGTGGGTTTTCATCCAGACGAACACCACATTCGCCCCTGATCCCACGGGGATCTTTGTTGCTGTCAGCCAATCCATGCCGGACTTTCCCTTAAAGAAAAAGGCCCCAGAGGGGATCTGGGGCCTTAGAAGCTTACTTCAGCGCTGCGGTCACGGCAGCCACTGCATCGCCGCCGTCTTTGGTGGTGACGCCGGCCAGCCAAGGCGTGATGACATCGGGGTGGGCTGCCAGCCAAGTTTTGGCAGCCACCGCCGGATCGGTGCCGTCATTCAAGATCGCGCCCATGATCTCATTCTCCATCGCAAGCGAGAAGACGAGGTTGGACAACAGCTTACCCGTGTTCGGGCATTCGGTCGAATAGCCAGCGCGGGTGTTGGTGTAAACGGTCGCGCCGCCCAGATTGGGGCCAAAGAAATCGTCGCCGCCGGTCAGGTAGGTCATCTTGAAGTTGGCGTTCATCGGGTGGGGTTCCCAACCCAAGAAGATGATCGCTTTTTGCGCCTGATCTTCTTTGGCAACTTGGGCCAGCATGCCCTGTTCAGAGCTTTCGACCAGTTCGATTGCGGCGTCTTTCAGGCCGAAGGCGTTGGCTTCGATCATGTCCAAGATCAGCTTGTTGCCGTCATTGCCAGCTTCGATCCCGTAGATCTTGCCATCCAGATCGGCGGCATGGGCTGCAATATCTGCGAAATCTTTAATCCCAAGGGCCGCGCCAGCTTCGTTGGTGGCCAAGGTGTATTTGGCGCCTTCCAAGTTGGCGGTCAGCGATTCGACGGTTTTGGCATCCAGATAGGGTTGGATGTTTGACGCCATCGTGGGCATCCAGTTGCCCAAGAACACATCGACATCGCCCGAAGCAAGGCCTTCATAGGTCACCGGAACCGACAGAACCTGCGTTTCGGTTTCATAGCCCAAAGCCTGCAAAATCAGGCTGGTTGTGGCGGTTGTGGCGGTGATGTCTGTCCAGCCAACGTCGGAAAATGTCACCTTGTCGCAGCCCGCTGCAAAGGCAGAACCGGTGAAGGCAAATGCCACGGCGGTGGCAAGCAGGGTGGATTTGAAGGTCATAGGGGCTCCCCGTTTTTTGTTGATTGACGAGTCAATAAACTTCAAGCTAGCTGCAAAAAGCAAGTGTTTTTCACAGCACCCCTTTAGGACAGCATGCCGAAGCTTGGGATGGAGCCTATACGCAAAGACGCGCTCGTCAAAGCCACGATCACCGAGATCGGGCGGACGGGGTCTTTAGACGTGACGGTAAGCCAAATTGCCAAGCGTGCGGGCATGTCTAGTGCGCTGGCGCATCACTACTTTGGGTCCAAGGAAGATATGTTTCTGGCCGCGATGCGCCACGTTATGACGATCTACGGGGCCGAGGTGCGCGGCGCTTTGTGCGTGGCGCAATCGCCGATAGAGCGGGTTGAGGCGATTGTGGTGGCATCTTTCAGCCCTGCCAACTTCCGTCGTGAAGCGGTGGGGGCTTGGCTGAACTTTTGGGTTCTGGCCCAGACTGTGCCGCAGGCCAAGCGCTTGGTCGCGGTTTACCAGCGGCGGTTGAAATCGAACCTGCTGGTGGGCCTGCGCCCCTTGGCAGGCGCGCGGGCTGAAGCCATTGCCGAAGGCTTAGGCGCTTTGATCGACGGGCTGTATCTGCGCCAAGTGCTGCGCCCCGGTGCGCCTGATGGCGCGGCAGCAACAGCGATGGCGCGCGATTATCTGGCGGCGCATTTGGGCGCTGCCGCAGGTCTAACCATGAAATAGGGTCTCTGGCCCAGCGACAGAAAAGGCGCACCGTAGGGGGCGATTAACAAATGCAGGCAGATTATGTGATCATCGGTTCCGGCTCGGCAGGGTCGGCTTTGGCTTACCGCTTGGGGCAGGCGGGTATGCGGGTGATTGTGATTGAAGCGGGTGGCACCGATGCGGGCCCTTTGATCCAGATGCCTGCCGCTTTGTCGTATCCGATGAACATGCCGCGCTATGACTGGGGCTTTCATTCTGAACCTGAACCGCATTTGGGCGGACGGGTTTTGGCCACGCCGCGCGGGCGGGTGGTGGGCGGATCGTCTAGCATCAACGGTATGGTCTATGTGCGCGGCCATGCCCGCGATTATGACACATGGGAGGACATGGGCGCGCAGGGTTGGGCTTACGCCGATGTGCTGCCCTATTTCAAACGGATGGAAAACTGGCACGGCGAAGATGGCGCGCCGTCTGATTTTCGCGGCACCAATGGCCCGCTGCACATCACCCGTGGCCCGCGCAACAACCCGCTGTTTGACGCCTTTGTGAAAGCGGGCGGTCAAGCGGGTTACAACACCACCGCAGATTACAACGGCGAAGCCCAAGAAGGCTTTGGCGCAATGGAGGCGACAATCTGGAAAGGGCGGCGCTGGTCTGCGGCCAATGCCTATCTGAAACCCGCGATCAAACAGGGCAATGTGCAGCTTTATCACGGCTTGGCGCGCAAAGTGGTGATCGAAGATGGCCGCGCGGTTGGTGTTGAACTGCAACGTGCCGACAAGGTCGAGGTGATCCGTGCCGCGCGGGAAGTGATCGTGGCGGCTTCGGTGATCAATACGCCAAAACTCCTGATGCACTCTGGCATTGGCCCCGCGGCCCATCTGGCCGAAATGGGGATAGCTGTGGTCGCAGACCGCCCCGGTGTGGGGGCGAATTTGCAGGACCATTTGGAACTGTATCTGCAATTCGCCGCCAGCCAGCCCATCACGCTGTATAAATACTGGAACCTGTGGGGCAAGGCGTTGATCGGGGCGCAGTGGATGTTGACGGGCAAGGGGCTTGGGGCTTCCAACCAGTTTGAAAGCTGCGGCTTTATCCGGTCAAAGGCGGGGATCGAATATCCCGACATTCAATATCACTTCCTGCCCATCGCCGTGCGCTATGATGGCAAAGCCTCGGCCCACGGGCATGGGTTTCAGGTGCATACGGGGCCGATGCGGTCACGCTCGCGCGGGGCGGTGACGTTGCGTTCGGCTGACCCGCTGGCGCCGCCGAAGATTGTGTTCAACTACATGTCAGACCCGTCAGATTGGCAAGATTTCCGCACCGCCATTCGCCTAACGCGCGAGATTTTTGCGCAAGAGGCGTTCAAGCCCTTCGTCAAAGCCGAAATTCAGCCCGGCACAGCGGTCGACTCAGACGACGACCTGAACGCGTTCATCCGCGCCCATGTGGAAAGCGCTTATCACCCCTGCGGCACGTCGCGCATGGGGCGGCGCGATGATCCGATGGCGGTGGTTGATCCGGAATTGCGGGTCATCGGGGTGGAGAGGTTGCGCGTGGTCGACAGTTCTATCTTCCCGCAGGTCACGAACGGCAACCTGAACGGGCCGTCGATCATGACGGGCGAGAAGGCGGCTGACCATATCTTGGGCAAAGGCATGCTGGCGCGGTCTAATCAGCAACCGTGGATCAACCCGAACTGGCGCACCGCGCAGCGCTAGGATGCGGCTTGCTCGGCTAGGCGCTCAAACAGGTTTCTAACGATCTTGTCCGCCTCGGCCGCGCGCTCTTTCACGATGCGCGCGGTCAGGCCGCGCGCTTCCATCGTGCCCGTCCAAGCCAAGGCTTGGGTGCCATCGGGGCCTGTCTGTGCGGTAACATCCAACGCGATGGAAACCCCGCCGCCGATGCGGTGATCTGCTTCGATTGTGACTTGGCTTGTGGCCAAGCCTGCCATTTCGCGCAGGGCGACATGGCCTGCCAGATTAAGCACGATCACCCCGATTCTGCGGCGGAAGGTGAAAGGGATCGCGTCTGCGCTGCGTTCAGCGAAAACAAACCCATCAGGCGCGATTTTGCCCAAGGTGATCGGGTCGCGCAAAAGCTGCAACACTTTTTCAGGCGCAGCGACTGTGTGAATTGAGCCGTAAAGTTTCATTTTTCATCCAATAACTTTTGGATACTCTATCGCGCACTTCGCATATTCACAACCCTTTGGCGCGCCGCAAAAGCGGGGCGATTGACAAGGTCGACAAGACCGAGCAGCCCAGCATCAGCGCGATCAATGGCATCTCGCCTGACCCTGGGGGCAGGGCTGCGACGGCGAGGGCTGACAAAGCCGCCCCGCCGCCAATCACAATCGCCCCACCAAGGCCCGATGCCGTGCCAGCTAGGTCTGGCCGTACCGAAAGCATTCCGGCATTGGCATTGGGCAGCGCCATGCCGTTGCCCACGCCCAAGGCGACCATTGCGCCAAAGAATGTGGCGGGGTTGGAAAGCCCAGCCCAAGTCACCAGCCCCAAAAGCGCCATGCCGCCGGTTGTAACCATCGTGCCCGCCACGATCATCGGGTTCATCCCAAAGCGCACCGAAAAGCGCCCCGCGATAAAGTTGCCCGCCGCATAGCCAATGGCGGGCAGCGCAAAGGCCAGCCCGATGGACGAGGGCGTCAGGCCAAACACCTTGGCCCCAACATAGGGCGCGCCGCCCAAAAAGGCGTAAAAACACCCCGAAGCGAAACTCGCCGCCCCGCAATAGGCCCAAAACCGGCCCGCGCCCAAAAGGGCAGGATACAGGCGGATCTGCTGGGCAAAGCTGCGCTGGGCGGTGGTGGCGGTTTCGCCCATATCGGCCCATGTTAGGGCTGTCACCGCCAGCCCTAAGACCAGCAGCATGATAAAGGTTGATTGCCAGCCAAACGCCTCTTCCAATGTGCCGCCCAGAACGGGGCCGATCATGGGAACCAAGCTCATCCCCATGGTGACATAGCCGATCATCGACGCGGCGCGCGGCCCTTCGACCATATCGCGCACCACGGCACGGCTAAGCACCATGCCCGCCGTCACCACCGCTTGCACCATGCGAAAGGCCAAGAACATGGTGGCATTGGGGGCAAGCAACGTGCCGAGGGTGGCCAGCAAAAACACCACCAAAGCCGCCAGCACCACCGGCCTGCGGCCAAAGCGGTCGCTGATCGGCCCGATCAAGATTTGAATGACGGCGGAAAGTGCCAGATACAGCGACACAGCCAGTTGCATCAGCCCATAGGGCACGCCGAAATACAGCGCCATCTGCCGCAACGAGGGCAGCATCAAGTTCAACGTCAGCGCCGAAAGGCCCGTCAGCAAGGTCAGCGTCAGCAAACGCGGCGGCGTTTTGCGGTTCAAAAACACGCTCGCAGGCAAGGGGCTTACCATTTGTGAAAGATGAAATAGGCGCCAAGCGCGATGAAGGCAAAGCCTAGGGCGTGGTTCCAGCCGATGGGCTCTTTCAGGTAAAGGGTTGAAAAGACGGCGAAGGTGATCAGGGTGATCACCTCTTGAATGGTTTTCAGTTGCGCCGCGCTGAAATAGCCATAGCCGATCCGGTTGGCAGGCACTTGCAGCATATATTCGAACAAGGCGATTCCCCAACTGACAGCGATCACAAGGACCAATGGGGCGGCCTTGAACCGCAAATGGCCATACCAAGCGAAGGTCATAAAGACGTTCGATGCAATCAGCAGAAAAATAGTGAGAACAGGGA
Source organism: uncultured Rhodobacterales bacterium (assembly GCA_903873585.1). Lineage (GTDB taxonomy): Bacteria > Pseudomonadota > Alphaproteobacteria > Rhodobacterales > Rhodobacteraceae > Stagnihabitans. The sequence goes on along the minus strand of CAIQOV010000048.1, from coordinate 7,019 downwards.
CGGGAAGACGCGGCATGTGACCCTCGACGATTTTCTTGAAGTGTTAGCGCATAAACAGCGCCAAGGGCAGGGGCGGCGGGGCTTTAGCCGCGCCGATTTGGCCGCCAAAAGTCATTTTATTGCGGCCTTGCGCAACATTTTTGCTTTCCGCTGCGGCGCGGCACATCTATGTTGCGCGCACAAAGCCTGTCATACGGGCGACACGAATGCAAAGGACCCGTGCCATGGATGTGATGCTTGAACTTGAAACGCGCCGCCAAGCCGCCCGTGAGGGTGGCGGCCAGCGACGGGTTGATGCGCAGCATGGCAAAGGCAAGCTGACGGCGCGCGAGCGGGTTGAATTGTTGCTGGACGAAGGATCGTTCGAAGAGTTTGACATGTTCGTTGCCCACCGCTGCACCGACTTTGGCATGGAAACCGATCGCCCTGCTGGTGACGGCGTGGTGACGGGCTGGGGCACGATCAACGGGCGCATGGTCTATGTGTTCAGCCAAGATTTCACGGTCTTTGGCGGGTCGCTCTCTGAAACCCATGCCAAGAAGATCTGCAAGATCATGGATATGGCCATTCAAAACGGCGCGCCGGTGATTGGGATCAACGATTCCGGTGGGGCGCGGATTCAAGAAGGTGTGGCATCCTTGGCGGGCTATGCCGAGGTGTTTCAGCGCAACATCATGGCCTCTGGCGTGGTGCCGCAGATCAGCTTGATCATGGGGCCTTGTGCGGGTGGGGCGGTTTATTCGCCGGCCATGACCGACTTTATCTTTATGGTCAAAGACAGCTCTTACATGTTCGTGACCGGCCCTGATGTGGTCAAGACCGTTACCAATGAAGTGGTGTCTGCCGAAGAGTTGGGCGGTGCTTCGACCCATACCAAGAAATCCTCGGTCGCCGATGGGGCCTATGAGAACGACTTGGAAATGCTGGCCGAAGCGCGGCGCTTGTTTGACTTTTTGCCGCTCAACAACCGGCAAAAGGCCCCCGTTCGCCCGTTTTTTGACGATCCGGCGCGGATCGAAAGCAGCCTTGATACGCTGATCCCTGACAACCCCAACCAGCCCTACGACATGAAAGAACTGATCCATAAGATCGCGGACGAGGGCGATTTCTTTGAAATTCAGCGCGATTATGCCGCCAATATCATCACGGGCTTTGTGCGGCTGGAAGGCCAGACGGTTGGCGTTGTGGCCAATCAGCCGATGGTTCTGGCGGGGTGCTTGGACATTGACGCTTCGCGCAAGGCGGCGCGGTTTGTGCGGTTTTGCGATGCCTTTGAAATTCCGATCCTGACCTTGGTCGATGTGCCGGGTTTCTTGCCCGGTGTGGCGCAGGAACTGGGCGGGGTGATCAAGCACGGGGCAAAACTGTTGTTCGCTTACGGCGAGGCGACTGTGCCAAAGGTGACCGTTATCACCCGCAAGGCTTACGGCGGGGCTTATGATGTGATGGCCTCAAAGCACCTGCGCGGCGATTTCAACTATGCTTGGCCCACGGCAGAGATTGCCGTGATGGGGGCCAAGGGGGCGGTCGAGATTTTGTATCGGTCAGAACTGGGCGACAAAGACAAGATCGCGGCCCGCGTGAAAGAGTATGAAACCCGCTTTGCCAACCCCTTTGTTGCCGCCGAAAAAGGCTTCATCGACGAGGTGATCCACCCGCAATCCACCCGCAAGCGTGTGGCGCGGGCCTTTGCCTCGCTGCGGGGCAAGAAACTTTCCAATCCATGGAAAAAACACGACAATATCCCGCTTTGATGCACCCGTTACAGATGAGCCTCATGCCGCGTTGGCCCGCCTTGCTTGGTATTTTGCTGCCGCTGCCCCTTTGGGCGAGCGATGCGATTAATGTGCCCTCGGGCCAAGCCGTGACCTTGTTGGAAGCGGTGTCGAACGTGCCGGGCAATAGTGGCCCTGCGCTGCGCTTTCGCTTCTTGGCCCCCGCCATAGCGCGGGATGGGGGCAACATTGACGCCGAGACCGCAGGCAGTGATATGGATCACCTGTGCACCACCTTTGCGCTGAAAAACCTGCCTGAGGACGACCCAAAACCGGCCGAAATAATCATCTCGCTGTCTGACCGCGATGTGCCCCTGGGCGAGGACGATCCCGAAGCGACGCAATTCTTCAATTCCTACAGGATCGAAGATGGCGCTTGTCAATGGGAGATGTTCTGAATGCCCCACGTTCCCCTCTTTAAGAAGACTGCCCCTTTAAGAAAGTCTGGCCTATGCTGAAACACCGTGGCTTTCCTGGGCGTCTTCCGGGGTCTGATTTTCAATTCGTCATCCGGCGCGCCAATATGAAAGAGGGTGCGACAAAAATCACCAACCGCGAGCGCTTTCGCGATCGCAAACATGTGGACCGCATGGCCGATGCGGGCTTTATGGCGGCCCTTTGGCAGTATTTTGGTGAAGAACCCTTTGAGCGCGGCAATCTAGATGCGGGCCGCCTGTCGTGGCTGTTTGGCCGCGAGGTGGTGCCCGCCGAAGACCCATTCAACCCCGCCTCTTACGATGCCATGCTCAAAATAGATGCGGCCCGCGCGCGGTCGTCTTTTCCCGAAGTCTTCGCTGAAGACGCCCCCGATGCCTTGGGTGGCGGCGACGCGGATTGGGAAGATTAAGATGCGCGCGACCTGCCTCAACACTCGTCTTGCCACCGCGTCAGCGGAAGGCCCACTTGCGAAGGAATGCCCATGTTCACCAAGATCCTGATCGCCAATCGCGGCGAGATTGCCTGCCGCGTGATCAAGACCGCCCGCAAGATGGGCATCAAGACCGTGGCCGTCTATTCCGACGCTGACCGGGGTGCACTGCATGTGAAAATGGCGGATGAGGCCTATCACATCGGCCCCGCCCCTGCCGCCCAAAGCTACATCGTCATCGACAAGATCATGGAAGCGGTGCGCGCCACCGGCGCGCAAGCCGTTCACCCCGGCTATGGCTTCCTGTCAGAAAACCGCGCCTTTGCGGCGGCTTTGGAAGCCGAAGACGTGGTTTTCATCGGCCCGCCCTCATCTGCCATCGAACAGATGGGCGACAAGATCACCTCAAAGAAAATCGCCCAAGCGGCGGGGGTTTCCACTGTGCCGGGCTATATGGGTATCATCGCCGATGCGGATGAGGCGGTGAAAATCTCTGGCGAAATTGGCTATCCGGTCATGATCAAAGCCTCGGCTGGCGGTGGTGGCAAGGGTATGCGCATCGCATGGGATGCAGACGAGGCGCGCGAAGGTTTTCAATCGTCCAAGAACGAGGCTGCGGCCTCCTTTGGCGATGACCGCATCTTTATTGAAAAGTTTGTCACCCAACCCCGCCACATTGAAATTCAGGTTCTGGCCGATAAGCACGGCAACACGCTGTATCTGAACGAACGCGAATGCTCGATCCAGCGGCGCAATCAAAAAGTGATCGAAGAAGCGCCCTCGCCCTTCCTTGACGCCGCGACCCGCAAGGCCATGGGCGAACAGGCCTGCGCCTTGGCGCGCGCTGTGGGCTACACCTCGGCTGGTACGGTGGAATTCATCGTCGATGGCAACCGCAACTTCTACTTTCTGGAAATGAACACCCGTTTGCAGGTGGAACACCCTGTGACCGAATTGATCACGGGGATTGATCTGGTCGAACAGATGATCCGCGTGGCAGATGGGCAAAAGCTGCCCTTTGCGCAGGCGGATGTGAAGATCAACGGCTGGGCGATGGAAAGCCGCCTTTACGCCGAAGATCCCTACCGCAAATTCCTGCCCTCAATCGGTCGTTTGACCCGTTATCGTCCGCCGGTCGAGGGCGAAACCGCACGCGGCGGGATTGTGCGCAACGACACCGGCGTGTTCGAAGGTGGCGAGATTTCGATGTATTACGACCCGATGATCGCCAAGTTATGCACATGGGGCCCCACCCGTGCCGCCGCGATAGAGGAAATGCGTCTCGCGCTGGATACGTTCGAAGTCGAAGGCATCGGCCACAACCTGCCTTTCGTCGCCGCCGTGATGGATCACCCGCGCTTTACATCAGGCAATATCACAACGGCCTTTATCGCCGAAGAATACCCCGATGGCTTCCAAGGTGCGACCCTTGACCCCGACCTGCTGCGCCGCGTTGCCGCCGCTGCTGCCGCGATGAACCGTGTGGCCGAAATTCGCCGCACGCGGATTTCTGGCACGATGGACAATCACAAGCGCAAAGTGGGCGATGATTGGGTGGTCGATCTGCAAGGCGAACGCATCGCTTTAAGCATCGCCGCCGATCATGACGGATCCACCATCACCTTTGCCGATCACACCCATCTGCGCGTCACATCTGATTGGCAACCGGGCCAAGCCCTTGCACGGCTTGTGGTCGATGGCCAACCGCTGGTGATGAAAGTGGGCAAGATCCCCATGGGCTTCCGCCTGCGCCTGCGCGGTGCCGATCTTAAGGTGCTGGTCCGCTCGCCCCGTGCCGCCGAACTGTCGCAGCATATGCTGGAAAAAGCCCCGCCGGATACATCAAAATACCTGCTCTGCCCGATGCCCGGCCTGCTTGTGACGCTGGCCGTTGCTGTCGGGGATGAGGTGCAAGAGGGCCAAACCCTTGCGACCGTGGAAGCTATGAAGATGGAAAACATCCTCAAAGCCACCCGCGCGGGCGTGGTCAAAGCGGTCAAAGCCGCCCCGGGCGCCTCGCTTAAGGTCGACGACATAATCCTAGAATTCGTCTGACCCTTTCATTCTTGTTCAAATATCCTCGGGGGTCCGGGGGCAGAAAGCCCCCGGTGCGCCCTTAGCCACAAGGACAACGCCATGACCACCCGCGCTGACTGGGACGCCCTCGCCACCAAAGACCTAAAGGGCAAGTCGCCCGATACGCTGACTTGGGCCACGCTAGAGGGCATCCCCGTCAAGCCGCTTTACACAGCCGAGGATACCGCCAACTTGCCCCATATGGGCGGCTTTCCCGGCCTTGCCCCCTTCACGCGCGGTGTACGGGCCACGATGTACGCGGGGCGTCCTTGGACGATCCGGCAATATGCGGGCTTCTCTACGGCGGAAGAGTCGAACAACTTTTACCGCAAGGCGCTGGCTGCTGGCCAACAAGGTGTGTCGGTTGCCTTCGACCTTGCCACCCACCGCGGCTACGATTCCGATCACCCCCGCGTGGTGGGGGATGTGGGCAAGGCCGGTGTGGCGATAGATTCGGTCGAGGATATGAAGATCCTGTTCGACGGGATTCCGTTGGACAAAGTCTCTGTTTCGATGACGATGAACGGCGCTGTGATCCCGATCTTGGCCAATTTCATCGTGGCGGGCGAAGAGCAGGGCGTGTCGCGCGCTGCCCTGTCTGGCACGATCCAGAACGACATTCTCAAAGAATTCATGGTGCGCAACACCTATATCTACCCGCCCGAACCCTCGATGCGGATCGTGGCTGACATTATCGACTATACTGCCCGTGAGATGCCCAAGTTCAACTCGATCTCGATTTCCGGCTACCACATGCAGGAAGCCGGTGCGAATTTGGTGCAGGAACTGGGCTTCACCCTCGCCGACGGGCGCGAATATGTCCGCACGGCCCTCGCGCGCGGTATGAATGTTGACGATTTCGCGCCGCGCCTGTCGTTCTTCTTCGCCATCGGCATGAATTTCTTCATGGAGGCCGCCAAGCTGCGCGCCGCCCGCCTGTTGTGGCACCGCATCATGGCGGAATTTGGCGCGCAAAAGCCCGAAAGCCTGATGCTGCGCACGCATTGCCAAACCTCTGGCGTGTCGTTGCAGGAAAAAGACCCCTACAACAACGTGATCCGCACGGCATACGAGGCGATGTCGGCTGTTCTGGGCGGCACCCAGTCGCTGCACACCAATTCGTTTGACGAGGCGATGGCGCTTCCCACCGAAGCCTCGGCCCGCATTGCGCGCAACACGCAGCTGATCTTGCAAGAAGAGACCGGCATCACCCATGTGGCCGACCCGCTGGCGGGCAGCTATTATGTCGAAACGCTGACAGCGCAGTTGGCCGAAGAGGCGTGGAAGCTGATCGAAGAAGTCGAATCCCTTGGCGGTATGACCAAGGCCGTGGCCTCGGGTATGCCCAAACTGCGCATCGAAGAAAGCGCTGCGCGTCGTCAATCGCTGATTGATCGCGGCACCGATGTGATTGTGGGCGTGAACAAATACCAACCCGAAACAGATACGCCGGTCGATATCCTGTCGATCGACAACATCGCCGTGCGCGACAGCCAAATCGCCCGCCTGCAAGCCACCCGCGCCGCGCGTGATGAAGCCGCAGCCCAAGCCGCCCTGCAAGCCTTGGAAGCCGCCGCCCGTTCCGATGGCAACCTGCTTGACGCCGCCGTTGTCGCCGCCCGCGCCCGCGCCACGGTGGGCGAGATTTCAACTGCGATGGAAAACGTCTTTGGTCGCCACAGGGCCGAGGTCAAAACCCTCGCCGGTGTCTACGGCGCGGCCTATGACGGCGACGCAGGCTTTGAAGCGATTCAAGCCGACATCAACGCCTTTGAAGCCGAAGAGGGCCGCCGCCCCCGGATGCTGGTGGTCAAAATGGGCCAAGATGGCCATGATCGTGGGGCCAAAGTTATCGCCACGGCCTTTGCCGATATGGGCTTTGACGTCGACATGGGCCCGCTGTTCCAAACCCCCGAAGAAGCGGCGCAAGACGCCATCGACAACGATGTGCATGTCATCGGCATTTCCTCCCAAGCCGCAGGCCACATGACCCTTGCGCCCAAACTGATCGAAGCGCTTGCCGCCAAAGGCGCGGGCGATATTCTGGTCATCTGTGGCGGTGTCATTCCGGCACAGGATTACGATTTCCTTAAATCCAAAGGGGTCAAAGCCATCTTCGGTCCCGGCACCAACATCCCCAAAGCCGCAGCCGAGATTTTGGCCCTTATCCGCGCCGCCCGCTAACCTTTTCAGCGGGGTGCAAAGACTGCGCAAGGCTCTGGGGGGCGTAACCCCCCAGCTTTGTCCAAACAAAAAGCCCGCTGATTTCAGCGGGCTTTTTGTTTGGATCGAAGGGTGCG
>CAIQOV010000047.1 GCA_903873585.1 uncultured Rhodobacterales bacterium | reverse complement strand
GCCTTTCGTGCCCACGCAGGTTCTTAGTCGGATGTTCCGCAGCGCTGAACCCGAAAGGTTGCGCTGGCCGTTTCATCCTAAATTCAGCCCCAACGATGCTTGATCGTCAATACGCCGGAGCAAATTGCATAATGCTGTGATTGGCGCAGATTTTCAGCTTGTGGCCAGAATGTCGTGTCTAAGCGACAAGGCGCTATCGGCACGGATCCGGTCAGCCCCCCTTCAAGGCCGCCCGAAAGGCGCTTAGTTCTGTGGCTGCCATCTTAACGACGTGCTTATCTTCTGGATAGGCAGATGCGGCGACATCGGCGATGAACTCTTTAAACGCTGCGACCCGTTCGGCCTGCAAGCGGTCGTATTCGGCGGCAAAGTTGCGATAGACTTTGGAATGGCGCGGCATATGGCCGCGGTTGGTGCCCAAGATATCCTCGGCAAACAGGTACTGCGCATCGCAGCCCGCGCCGGCCCCCATCGACCAAAGCAAAATCCCCACCCGCCGGTTGATTTCGGTGGCAACTTCTTCGGGCACAACTTCAATCTCGACCGCAAAGGCGCCAGCGGCCTCATAGGCGCGGATTTCCTCTAACAAAGCCAAAGCCCCTTGCGCCGTTTTGGCCACCGCCTTCATGCCCCCCGTCCAAGTGGCGCGGCTTGGCACCAAGCCCACGTGGCCCACCACGGGAATATGCTCGCGCGCGACATGTTCGACCGTGCCAAGCCCGCCCGAGCAATAGACCGCATCGGCCCCCGCATTCATCACGCGGCAGGCCCAGCGCAGGTAATCGTCACGGGTGCCCGCCTCGAGATGGGTTTGGCCGGTCATCGAAAACAGCGTCGGGGCCACTTCGCGGTAGCGCGGATGGGTGACAAGGTGGTCTGGCACCGAGACGATGTCGATGCCCGCCTGTTCGGCGGCTTCTGCCTCGTCCAAGGTCATCACGCGCAGCATGGTATACTGACCCTTGCCCTTGTGGGCGCGCAGGTCGGCGATCGTGGGTTTCTTGCGGGCCATGGGGGCTCCTTAATGGCTGCGGCGGTCGATGTTGAGCGTGTGGAATTCGTCGCGGTAGGGCTTTGCCGTCGCGGGCAGCGCCTTGCGATAGGCATAGGCGGGATCGGTTTTTTGCCGGCGAAGAGAGGCAAAGACCTCGCGGTAGCCATCCCAGATCGAGGTGTTGGGGGCGGGCAGATCATCCTTGATCAGCGCGTGCAAGCGCGGCAGGGCGTGATAGGGCACCATGGGAAACATATGATGTTCGACGTGGTAGTTCATGTTCCAATAGATATAGCGGCTGATCGGGTTCATATAGACGGTGCGGGTGTTAAGCCGATGGTCCAGCACATTGTCGGCAAGGCCCGCGTGCTGCAAATGGCCCACCATCACCATATGCCAGCTGCCATAGATGCGCGGCAGGCCGATCAACAACAGCGGCAGCCATGTTTGCAGCCCCAAAGCCGCAGCAATCGTGGCCAGATAAATCGCGATATGCCCCCGCGCCACCCAGACCGTCTTGCCCCATTCGCTGGCAGGAATGAAGCTTTTCTCATCCTCCGTCAGATTGCCCGAGGCATTGCGCGCCAAGGTTTGCAGCGATTTCAGCGTGCCGATCACATCAAACAGCGCCAGAAAATTCGTCACGGTTTTGGGTGGGCGCATCCACGCAATCTCGGCATCGCGGCCCACGATATAGGTGTCGGTGTGGTGGCGCGCATGGCTCCACCGCCATGTCACGGGATTGCGCATCACCATGAAGCTGGCGATGTTATAGATCACATCGTTCATCCAAGCGGTGCGAAAGGCCGTGCCATGGCCGCATTCGTGCCAGCGACTGTCGCAGGACGACCCGTAGATCACGCTGTAGACGAAAAAGAACGGCACGCAGGCCCAAGTGCCCCAAAAATAAATGCCGCCCCAAGCGCCACCAATCAGCAAGGCAAACCACAGCGCCGTGTCGCGCAAGGCGGGGCCGTCGGTGCGCTTCATCAGGTCTTTCATAACGGCCCGCGGCACCTCGGAATGGTACCATTCCGCCGAGGCGAGGCCAATTTCCACCGCCCGCCGCCCATCGGCACCGGTCAGGCCATAATCGCGTTGTCCAACTGGGATGGCTGCTGTTGTCATCATCTTCCCTATGCTGCGTTTCGTCCAAAGTTTGGGGCGGTGGTCACCAGCCCCCGTCTATGCCGATGTTCTGCCCCGAAATCATGCGCGCGCCGTCCGAGGCCAGAAAGACCGCAAGATTGGCAACATCTTCAGCCAAAATGCGCCTCTTTACGCTTTGGTTTTTCAGGATGAAGCTGTTGTATTCCGCCAGCCTGTCGCCAAAGACACGATTTTCGGCCTCTGAAATCACAGCCCCCGGTGCAATGGCGTTGACCGTTATGCCGTGCTGGCCCAACTCACGCGCCAGCCCCTTGGTCAGTCCCAGCATCGCCCCCTTAGAGGCAACATAGGGCACGTAGCCATCCCATTGCCCGTTCAGCGTCAGCGACGTCATGTTGATCACCCGCCCCCAGCCCTTGGCTTTCATCGCCGGCACACAGGCCCGCGTCAGCGCAAAGGTAGCGGATGAATTCACCCGCATTTGGGTGTCATATTCCTCAAGGCTGAAGTCCTCAAACGGTTTATTGATAATCAGCGCGGCATTGTTAACCAAGATGTCAAACGGACCTGCGGCGGCCACTTTGGCTTCCACACCGCTTAAATCGTTCAGATCAAGTCCCAGCCAGCCATGGCCTGCCATGGGGGCCAAGTCTGGGCGATCCAGCACCGTCACGCGCGCGCCTGCAGCCGCAAAGCCTGCCACAAGGGCCAAACCGATAGACCCCAAGCCGCCCGTCACAAGGGCATGTTTTCCTGACAATGTCCCCTTGGTCATAGCTTACAGCTTTTCCGACACTTCCTCGATTGAGGTTTCTGAAACAGGCTTATCCAGCACGATCTGCCCCAAGGCCATAGCGACAATCCTGTCGCAGCAAGCAAAGACATGGTGCATATTGTGGCTGATAAAGACGCTGGTCACGCCCTGTTCTTTCAAGCCCTTCACAAAGCCAATCACCTTGGCGGTTTCTTTGACCGACAGGTGGTTGGTGGGCTCATCCAAGATCATGACTTTGGATTTGAAATGCATCGCGCGGGCAATTGCCACGCCTTGCCTTTGCCCGCCCGACAATTCGCCCACCAAAGCATCCGGCGAGCGCAGGTGCAGATCGACATCGGCGATGGCCTTAACGGACTCTTCGCGCATCTTCTGCTCGTCCAGAATGCCAAAGCCACCGATCGACCATTTCAGCGGTTCGCGCCCGATAAAGACGTTGCGCGAAATGGTCATCAGGGGAACCATCGAGTTGTATTGATAGATCGTCTCAATCCCAAGGCGCATG
>CAIQOV010000046.1 GCA_903873585.1 uncultured Rhodobacterales bacterium | reverse complement strand
CCCCCCCCCCCCCCCCCCCCCCCCCCCCGTGGCCGCCGCGCGCCCTTAACCGGCCCGCAAACGCAAACGCCGGACCATAAGGCCCGGCGCTTTCACCCATAGGCCACCGGCCCGCATGGCAAAATCACTCGTCGCGGTGCACTTTTTCGCGGCGCTCGTGCTTTTCTTGGCTTTCCAGCGTCATCGTCGCAATCGGCCGCGCGTCCAGCCGTTTCAGGCTGATCGGCTCGCCCGACACTTCGCAATAGCCATACTCGCCATTCTCGATCCGGCGCAGGGCGGCATCAATCTTGCCCACCAACTTGCGCTGACGGTCGCGGGTGCGCAGTTCCAGCGCGCGGTCGGTTTCTTCCGAAGCGCGGTCTGCCAAATCGGGCACAGAGCGTGCGGATTCTTGCAGGTTGTCAATGGTTTCAGCGCTTTGGCCCAAAAGCTCTTGCTTCCAAACGATCAGCTTGCGGCGGAAATATTCCAGCTGCAAATCGTTCATGAAAGGCTCGCTTTCGGCCGGGCGGTAATCTTCGGGCAGGAAGATTTCGGCTTTCATCTCAGCACTCTCCTTTTCAGGCGCAACCAAGGGGGCCTTCCTTGGGCGGCCTTGGCTTATGTCCAAGGTGCGATCCTGTCGCGCGATCCTCTAGCCGAAAGCCAAAGCCTTGTCACTAGGCGTTGCGCGATTCTGTCGCCTGCTTTAGGTTGGCCAAAGATCAGCGCGCAGGGGCTTGGAATGTCAGTGAAATTTACCTCAACCGCCGGCTACGTTGTGCCCGACGATCTGGGCCTTGCGGTCAACGCCGCTGTCGCATTGGGGCGGCCCTTGTTGGTTAAGGGCGAACCGGGTACGGGAAAAACCGAACTGGCACGGCAAGTTGCGGCCAGTTTGGGGATGGAGCTGATGGAATGGCACGTCAAATCGACCACCAAAGCCGCCCAAGGTCTGTACGAATACGATGCGGTTGCCCGCCTGCGCGATGGCCAGTTGGGCGAGGCGCGGGTGCATGATGTGGCCCACTACATCCGCCCCGGCAAGCTGTGGCAGGCGTTCAGCGCCCCCCAGCGCGTGGTGCTGTTGATTGATGAGATCGACAAAGCCGATATCGAATTCCCAAACGATCTGTTGCAAGAACTAGACCGGATGGAATTTCATGTTTACGAAACCGGCCAAACCATCCGCGCCACCCATCGCCCCGTGGTCATCATCACCTCGAACAACGAAAAAGAGCTGCCCGACGCCTTTTTGCGCCGCTGTTTTTTCCACTTCATCCGCTTCCCCTCGCCCGAGGGTCTTGCCGCCATTGTGCGCCTGCATTTTCCCAACCTGAAAGAAGACCTTCTTGCCGCAGCCCTAACCCAGTTCTTTGACATCCGCGAAGCGCCGGGGTTGAAGAAAAAACCCTCGACATCAGAGGTGTTGGATTGGCTCAAGCTGTTGCTCGCCGATGATCTGACGCCTGCCGATTTGCAGCGCGATGCCAAATCCAACCTGCCCCGCCTTTACGGCGCTTTGCTTAAGAACGAACAAGACGTGGCGCTGTTTGAAAAGCTTGCTTTTATGGCGCGGCGCGACAGGTAAAGGCTTGGCCTATACAGGCCCATCTTGGCGCGGTAAGGCTGCGCGTAAGCTTGCAGAACAAGGATTAGGGCGATGATTTGGCTACCGGCAATGATCATTGGGGCGGTTTGGGGTGCTGTGCGCGCCACCAAGCGCGGCGGCAACCGGTTAGACGCCGCCCAATACGGTGCTGTCTATGCCATTGGCCTTGGGCTGCTGGCGGTATTGCTGTCGATCGCGATTGATCGGCTGACGCACTAAGATGTTCCAACCCTTCTTCGTATGCTTGCGAAAGACAGGGGTGCCGGTAAGTTTGGGCGAATATCTGGCCTTCTTGGGGGCGTTAAAGACCGGCCTTGTGACCCATGATGTCACAGGCTTTTACCATCTGGCCCGAATGGCGCTGGTAAAAGATGAACGCTTCTTTGACCGTTTCGACCGCGCCTTTGCCGAAAGCTTTCAAGGGCTTGATACCCTGCCGCTGGAAGAGGTGCTGCAAGCCCTAGACCTGCCCGCCGATTGGCTGGACGACCGCCTGATGCGGCACTTATCGGCGCAAGAGCGCGAGGCCGTCACATCCTTGGGCGGCTTGCAAGCCTTGATGGATGCCTTGCGCGAACGGTTGGCCGAGCAGAAAGAGCGCCATCAGGGTGGCAACAAATGGGTTGGCACGGGCGGCACCTCGCCTTTTGGCAATTCCGGTTACAACCCCGAAGGGGTGCGCATTGGCGGGCAAAGCACGCATTCCCGCGCCGTGAAAGTGTGGGAAAAGCGCGAGTTTAAGAACCTTGACGATGACGCAGACCTTGGGCCCCGCAGCCTGAAACTGGCCCTGCGCGCCCTGCGGCAATGGGCGCGCACGGGCGAAAGCACATTTGATCTGCCCGCCACCATTTCGGCCACAGCGCGCCAAGGTTGGCTTGATGTGCAGACAAGCCCCGAACGGCGCAACGCGGTCAAGCTGTTGTTATTCCTTGATGTTGGCGGGTCAATGGATGGCCACGTTCTGGCGACCCAAGCCCTGTTTGCCGCTGCCAAAGCCGAATTCCGCCAGCTTTCCTTTTTTTACTTCCACAATTGCCTGTATGAGGAGGTGTGGACCGACAACGCCCGCCGCCTAACCCAGCGCTTGCCCACATGGGACATTCTGCGCCGATACGGCCCCGATTACCGCGCCATCTTTGTCGGCGATGCCACGATGAGCCCCTATGAAATCGATAGCCCCGGCGGGTCGGTGGAACATTGGAACCCTGAAACTGGTCGCACATGGCTGACCCGCGCGACCCAGCAATGGCCGCGCCATGTGTGGATCAATCCGGTGGCAGAGCCGCAATGGGGCTACACCCGCTCCACCCAAATGATCCGCACTTTGTTCGATGGGCAGATGGTGCCGCTGACCTTGGCGGGCTTGGCCAAGGGCATCAAGACCCTGCGCTAGATCAGCCGCCTTCCATCGCCTTGCCCAAGCGCCACAACTGCGCACGTTTCAAAAAAGCGCGTATTGGCAGGGGTTTACCAGCCATCTCTTCCGCACGGGCATGCACCGCCGTCACCACAGCCCCCACGTCAGAGGGGTGGCGCGACCACATCTCCCACAGGAACCCGTCTGGATCACGCCGCTCGATCCCCTCATCCGCCAAGACGGGGCGGGGGAAATCGACGGCGTTAAACGTCACAATCGCATCGGCATGGCCCGCGATGGCTACGGCCAGAACATGAATGTCGTTTGGGTCGGGCAGGGATAAACGCGCCTCGATATTGGGTTGGGCCTGCACGCTGGCGTGGGGGAAGGCGGCCTTGGCCAAAGCGGCATCGCCCTCGGCCAAAGCTTGGGCCACGGGGCCGAGTTTGGCCGTGGCCAGCACCCATTCGCGCAAGATCCTGTCGGACCATTGCGGTTCATACAGCCCTTTGGCTGCCACGCCCAACAACAGCTCGCGCAGGACAGTGGGGAATAAAACGCAAGCGTCCAGAACAGCGCGCATCAATCCAGCCGGAAGAACAGCGATTTCAGATAAGCGCTTTCGGCCAGAACCGGCATCATCGGATGATCAGGTCCAGCAAAGCCGGTGTAGATCAGTTGCCCCTTGCGCCCACCCCGCCCAATGCCGCGCGCACAGGCGTTGCGAAAGGCTGTCAGATCCGCCGCATGGCTGCACGAACACAAGACCAGATAGCCGCCAGGGGAAACCAAGCCCGCCGCCAGCTTTGCCACCCGCTCGTAAGCGCGCAAACCGGCTTCCAGCGCGTTCTTGTTGGGCGCAAAGGCGGGCGGGTCGCAGATCACCATATCGAAGCACGCCCCCTCGGTGCCCAAAGCTTCCAGCACATCAAAGGCATCGCCCTGCCGCGTGGCAAAGTTGGCAAAGCCCGAAGCCGCAGCCCCTTTGGCCGCCAGCGCCAAAGCGGGGGCCGAAGCATCCACGGCCAAAGCGCTTTGAGCCCCGCCCGCAAGGGAGGCCAAAGCAAAGCCGCCAACATGAGAAAACACATCCAACACCTTGGAACCCTTGGCAAATCGCTTGGCAAAGGCGTGGTTCGGGCGTTGATCAAAGAACAGGCCTGTTTTCTGCCCGCCTTCTAGATCGGCAAAATAAGTCGCGCCGTTCATCGGCACGGGGATCGGGCCTGATAGGGTGCCGGCCAGAACAACGTTCTCGTCTTTCAACCCCTCCAAAGCACGCGCGCGGCCCGTGCCGTTTTTGATCACAACCGAAACGCCCGTCACCTGCTGCAAAGCCGCCGACAGCGCGTCAATATGCGCCTCGGCCCAAGCGGCGTTGGGTTGGATGACGGCGGCATCGCCAAAGCGGTCGATGATCACACCGGGCAATCCATCTGCCTCGGCATGGATCAGGCGGTAATGCGGCGTGTCATGCAGGCGTTCGCGCAGGGCCAAAGCGGTGGTCAGGCGGTCAGCGAACCACGCTTGATCAATTTGGGCTGAGGCGTCACGGTCCAGCATACGGGCGATGATTTTGGATTTGGTGTTGACGGTCACAAGCCCAATCTCGCGGCGCTCGCCATCTTCCAGCACGGCCAAAGCGCCGGGGGCCAAGGCGGCAGTGCGCCTGTCGGTCACCAGTTCATCGGCATAAACCCACGGAAAGCCCAATCGCACGGCGCGGGCTTCGGCCTTTGGGCGCAGGCGCACCACAGGGCGGGAATGGGTGCGGCCTGTGGGGGCCGGAATGAAGGCGGGCTCGTCATCGAGATGGGTTTGGTCGCTCATACCCCCCTTTACCCGCTTTGACGCCCTTTCGAAAGGCCCCGCTTTCAGGCACAGTAATGTCAGCCTGTGCAAAAAGGTGTTGTTAGCGCTAACAAGCTTTGCTAAAAGGCGTCAAAGATTTTGATCGAGGTTCCCATGGCCCTGCACCCCACCATTGCCCGCGTGACAGACCGGATCCGCGAACGATCGGCCGCATCGCGGGGGCTGTATCTTGACAGGATCGGCCAAGCGATTGGCAAAGGGCCGGTGCGCGGGCATTTGGCCTGCGGCAATCAGGCACACGCCTATGCGGCGATGGGGCCAGACAAAGAGGCGCTCGCCGCCGCGCGTGCGCCAAACATCGGCGTGGTGACGGCCTATAACGATATGCTGTCAGCGCATCAGCCTTACGAACACTACCCCGAATTGATCCGCTCAACCGCGCGCCGCGTCGGCGCTACGGCTCAAGTTGCAGGCGGCGTGCCTGCCATGTGTGACGGTGTGACGCAGGGCCAACCGGGGATGGAAATGTCGCTGTTTTCACGCGATGTCATCGCGATGGCGGCGGGCATTGGCCTGTCGCACAATACTTTTGATGCGGCGATGTACTTGGGCGTGTGTGACAAGATCGTGCCGGGCCTGATCATCGCGGCGGCAACCTTTGGCCATATTCCGGCGGTATTCGTGCCCGCAGGGCCGATGACATCTGGCCTGCCCAACGAAGAAAAATCCCGCGTGCGCAATGCTTTTGCCAATGGTGAGGTCGGGCGCGATGCGCTGATGGTGGCCGAGATGGCCTCTTATCACGGAATCGGCACCTGCACCTTTTACGGCACAGCCAACACCAACCAGATGCTGATGGAGTTTATGGGCCTGCACTTGCCCGGCTCCTCCTTCGTCAACCCCGGCACCCCGCTGCGCGAGGCACTGACGGTGGCGGCAGTGGAACGTGCGGCGGCGATCACAGCACTCGGCAATGATTTTCGTCCCGCGGGCGATATCTTGGATGAACGCGCCTATGTGAACGGGATCGTCGGGCTGATGGCCACGGGCGGGTCAACCAACCTGATCTTACACCTGCCCGCCATGGCGCGCGCCTCGGGCGTGCTGCTGGATTTGGCAGATTTTGACGAGATCTCGCAAACCGTGCCGCTGATGGCCAAGGTTTACCCCAACGGCATGGCCGACGTGAACGCCTTTCATGCGGCGGGCGGCTTGGGGCTGTTGATGCGCGAGCTGATGGATGCAGGATTGCTGCACGAAGATGCGAAAACCGTGATGGGCGATGGTTTGGCCGCTTACCGGATGGAACCAAAGCTGACCGAGGGCCGCATCGCATGGGTCGAAGGGGCCAAGGAAACGCTCAACGACAAAATCGTGCGCCCCGTGGCCAGCCCCTTTGCCGCGACCGGTGGCCTGAAACAACTGTCAGGCAACTTGGGTCGCGGCGTGATCAAGGTTTCCGCCGTGGCACCCGAACGCCATGTCATCGAAGCGCCGGTGCGGGTGTTTCACGACCAAAACGCGGTCAAAGCGGCGTTTAAGGCGGGGGAATTCACCTCTGACACCATTGTCGTCGTGCGCTTCCAAGGCCCGCAAGCCAATGGGATGCCCGAATTACACTCGTTGACGCCGACGCTGTCGATCCTGCAAGAGCGCGGGCTAAAGGTGGCGCTGGTGACAGATGGCCGCATGTCAGGCGCCTCGGGCAAAGTGCCCGCCGCGATCCATATCTCACCCGAAGCCGCCGCCGGTGGCCCGATTGCCAAGCTGCGCGACGGTGATGTGGTGCGGCTGGATGCACTGGCAGGCACGCTGACCGTGCTGGCCCCCGACTTTGACGCCCGCCCGCTGGCCACGGCAGACCTGTCAGCCAACGCATGGGGCCTAGGCCGCGAGCTTTTCGCCGCCTTCCGCGCCCAAGTGGGCCCATCTACTGAAGGGGCCTCTAGCCTGTACTGAACCGCCAAAGAAAGAGCCTCCGGCGGGGATATTTTAACACATATGAAAGGATAAAGGCGGAGTATGGTTGGGCGGTACAGGCGGGGACGCCGATGACCGCCACGTGTGAAAGGCCCCTCGCCGCCCCCGGTTTCCGGCCCGTGGCGGGGGGTCAGCCCACCCCAATCCTCTTGCCCTTTCATATGTGCCCAAATATCCCCGCCGGAGGCTCCTGCCCTATCCCCCAAGCGCCCAAGGGCGAAAGGAAACCGCCATGACCCCCGCCCAACAATCGCTTCAAGCCGCCGCAATCTGCCGCCTTGCCCCTGTGGTGCCGGTGATCGTGGTGGACGATCTGGCCCATGCCCGCAACTTGGCCCAAGCTTTGGTCGCTGGTGGCTTGCCCGCATTGGAAGTGACGCTGCGCACGCCTGTCGCCCTAGAGGCCATCCGCATCATGGCCGAGGTTGAGGGCGGTGTTGTGGGCGCGGGCACCTTGCTGACCCCGGCTGATGTCAAAGCCGCAAAGGCGGCGGGGGCGAAGTTTGGCGTGTCTCCGGGGGCGACCGCGCGGTTGTTGGACGCTTGCGCTGAATATGAGCTGCCCCTTCTGCCCGGCGCTGCCACTGCATCAGAAATCATGGCGCTGTTGGAGATGGGCTACAGCGTGCAAAAGTTCTTCCCCGCCGAACAGGCGGGCGGGGCGGCGTATCTGAAATCCATTGGCTCGCCGCTGCCACAAGTTAAGTTCTGCCCTACGGGCGGCATCAGCCTGAAGAATGCGCGCGATTATTTGGGTCTGCCCAACATCCTGTGTGTTGGCGGCAGTTGGGTCGCCCCGAAAGAGGCTTTGGCCAAGGGCGATTGGGCCCAGATCACAGCCCTTGCCGCTGAAGCGCGGGGCTTGCGCGGGTAAAGGCGCAGCGCCTGCCGCCCGAAGCACGCGATGTATCGCCGCTTCGGCTGGGTCGGGACGATAGCTATTGCGCCGGTGGGGCTGCGGCACGCTCGGATTTCTTGACCCAAGTGCCGCCCTCATCGCTCCAATATTGCGCGGCCAGCCCCCAGCCGGTGAAGCGTGTCCAGCTTTGGCGGGCTTTGGCCACGGCGGCATCGTCAGACCCGTCAAACAGCACCCAGATGCGGTGCAAACCTGCAACCTCATCCAAGCTGGCATCCGCCCCCGCCAGCAGCATCAGCCCTTGCGCGCCATTGGTCATAGCCCCCTGCCCCAGCAGCACCGGCTGATCGGCATCGTGCGGGCCACCCGCCAAGCCGTGGGCCAAAAACCCCTCCTCAGGCCCCAGCCACAGCTTGGCGTCCAGATGCTGCAACAGCCCTAAATCTGGCGCGCGGATCATTACGCGCCAGCCAGCGCCTTGCGCGCGGGTGACGGTGGTGAGAATCGTCTCGTCCAGACCCGCGCGCATCAGGTGGTAAAAGACCGCTGTGGCGGGCATTTTCGGCTTACGCCTTGGCCGGTGTGGTTTCGAACATATCTGCAATCAGCCGGTTCAGCGCCAGAACACCCCAGCCCGTGGCCCCTTTGGGCGCTGTCGGCGTATCGCCTTTCAGCAAAGTCACGCCGGCAATATCCAGATGCACCCAAGGCATATCCTCCTTGATGAACCGCTTGATGAACTGGGCCGCCACAATCGCGCCACCTTCGCGCCCGCCCACGTTCATCATATCGGCCAGCCGCGATTTCAGCTTGTCATCATAGGCTTGGCCCATCGGCATACGCCATGCGCCTTCATGTTCAGCCCTTGCGGCTTTCAGGAAGGCCCCGCACAGCGCATCGTTGTTGGAAAACACGCCTGCGTGTTCCGACCCAAGTGCGACAATGATCGCCCCCGTCAACGTGGCCAAATTGATGATGCCCTTGGGTTTAAAGGTTTCTTGCGCATACCATAGCACATCGGCCAGCACCAAGCGGCCCTCGGCATCGGTGTTGATCACCTCAACCGTGTCGCCCTTCATAGATTTCACAATGTCGCCGGGGCGTTGCGCGCGCCCGTCGGGCATGTTTTCCACCAGCCCCACCAGCCCCACGACATTGGCCTTGGCCCCGCGCAGCGCGAGGGTTTTCATCACCCCGGCCACCACGCCTGCCCCGCCCATATCCATCGTCATCTCTTCCATCCCGCCCGCAGGCTTGATCGAGATGCCGCCCGTATCAAAGCACACGCCTTTGCCCACCAGCGCAAAGGGCGCCTCGCCCGCAACGCCGCCATTCCAGCGCATCACGACCACGTGTGAGGGGCATTCCGACCCGATGCCAACCCCCAGCAACAGGCGCATTCCAAGGCGTTCCAGCTCGTCTTCGTCCAGCACCTCGACATGCACGCCAAGGTCGCGCAGACCGGTCAGGCGGTGGGCGAATTCGGTGGTGGTCAGCACATTGGCAGGTTCGTTGACCAGATCGCGGGTCAGGAACACGCCCTGCGCAAGGGCCAAAGCGGCGTGATACGACGCTTGTGCGGCGGGAACATCGCTTACCATCAGCGTCACAGCGCCCTTGGCCTTTTTCTCGCCCGATTTATACACATCAAAGCTGTAAGCGCGCAGCAACAGGCCCAAGATCAGGTCAGCATGGCGGGGATGGGTTTCGACCAAGGCCAAGACGGGCGCTGCACCGTAAAGGCGCGCAATCGTACCGCCAGCCTTACGCGCCGTTGCCACATCGGTGCGGCGGGGCAGGCGCACAAGGTGCAGCGCTTCGGCCGCAAGCCCTGCGGGATAGGCCAGCTCCAGCGCCTCACCCGGTTTCACACGGCCCCAAGCCTCGCCCGCCATCGCGCGGCGCACAGCACCGCGTGTCAGCCGATCTAACCGCCGCGCGCCAAGCGAGGTTGGCGCATCGCCGTCGACCAAAACCACGATACGGCCCGACCGCGCGGCCAAATCTTCGCCGTCATAGGCCACGATTTCAGGGATCAAAACTTCGCTCATCAGGGCAACTCCACCAAAGGGGCCGAGCGCGGCGCAGCGTCGGCAATATCGCTGCAAGCTAGACCTCGCAGGGGCGATTGGCCAGATACCAGTTTTCCCCGCCCCGCTTTGGGGTTAGGGTTGGCATAAGCGCGCTGCACCCTAACACCCAAAGGATCGGATTTGCCCCGGATCGACCGATATCTTCTGTCGCAATTCCTGCAATTGTTCGGGTTTTTCGCGCTGGTTCTGGTGGGCGTGTACTGGATGAACAAGGCCGTGGGCCTGTTTGACCAGTTGATCGGCGATGGGCAATCGGCGCTGATCTTTCTGGAATTCTCGCTGCTGACACTGCCTTTGGTGATCAAACTGGTGCTGCCCGTCGCGGCCTTTATCGCCACGGTTTATGTCACCAATCGCATGATGAGCGAAAGCGAGTTGGTGGTGATGCAGGCCACGGGCTTTTCGGCCTATCGGTTGGCGCGGCCGGTTTTGTACTTTGGGCTGGTTGTGGGGCTGTTGATGGCGATTTTGGGCCATGCGCTGGTGCCGGCCAGCCGCTCTGCCCTCGAATCAGCGCGGGCGACGATTTCTGAAAATATCACCGCACGGTATTTGACCGAAGGCACCTTTACCCATCCTGCCCCGAATGTGACGCTGTATATCCGCGACATCTCGCCGCAGGGGGAGCTGCTAGATCTGTTTTTGGCCGATAACCGCGCGTCTGATGTGCGCACCACTTATACAGCGCGCAAGGCGTTGTTTGCGCGCGGCGATGCGGGGCCGAAGTTGATCATGTTTGACGGCATGGCCCAAGGGCTAGACCGCGCCACGCAGCGGCTGGCGGTGACGCGGTTTGCCGATTTCACCTTTGATCTGGGGGCTTTGCTGACAGCAGGCGGGCCACATAACCGCTCTGCCGCCGAGCTGACCACGGGCGAGCTTTTGTCTGCCACCCCCGCCCTTGTCGCCGAAACGGGGGCCACCGCGCAAAGCCTGATCTTTGATGCAAACGCCCGCTTGGCCGAACCGTTTTTGGCGCTGTGCGTCACGCTGGTGGGGTTTGGCGCGCTGATTTTGGGCGGGTTCAGCCGGTTTGGCCTGTGGCGGCAGATTGTGCTGGCGATTGCCTTATTGGTGTTGGTGCAAGGCGTGAACACCTTTAGCGCAGATTTGGGGCCAAAGGTCGCGGGGGGCTGGGCCTTGGCCTATGTGGCGCCGTGTCTGGGCTTAGGGATTGCTTGGTTCCTGTTACGCTGGGCTGGCGCGAACCGGCGCGTGCAAAGGGCGCTGGCATGATCTTGAACCTGTATATCGCGCGGCGGTTCGTGCTGGTGTTCTTGCAGATTTTCGCAGGCTTTTTCGCGCTGTTCGTGATGATCGACATGATCGACGAAATGCGCCGTTTTTCCGACCCCGGTATCCCCTTGTCAGAGGCGCTTTTGCTGGCCACGATGAACGTGCCTGCCACGCTGTACCGCATTTTGCCCTTGATTGTGACGCTTGCGGCGATTGCCTTGTTTTTGGGCCTGTCGCGGTCATCAGAACTGGTCGTTGTGCGCACGGCGGGGCGGTCGGGGCTGTCGTTTTTGCTTGCCCCTGTGGCGACGGCGCTGGCGATTGGGGCCTTTGCGGTGGGCGTGCTGGATCCATTGGTCGCCGCGACTTCGCACCGCTATGATGTGCTGTCGGCGGGCCACGCGCGGGGGGGATCGGTGCTTTCCATCTCGGATGCGGGGCTTTGGCTGCGGCAGGGTGATGCCAGCGGGCAAACGGTGATCGAGGCGAAGCGGGCCAATCTGGATGGCACCGAACTTTACGACGTCACCTTTCTCACCTTCGGCCCCGACGGCACCCCAAACCAACGCATCGAGGCCGCGCAGGCCACCCTGACGCCCGGCTTTTGGGCCCTGACCCAAGCGCGCCTGTGGCCTTTAAGCGATGCCAACCCCCAGCGCGGGATGCAAGTTTTGGCAACAGGGGCCACCTTGGCCACCGACCTGACCCGCGACCGGATTCATGACAGTTTCGGCACCCCCAGTGCCATCAGCTTTTGGAACCTGCCCGCCTATATCGGCGAACTTGAACGCGCGGGCTTTTCGGCGCGCAGCCATGTGGTGTGGTATCAGATCGAACTGGCCCAGCCCCTGCTTTTGGCCGCCATGGTGCTGATCGCCGCAGGCTTTACCATGCGCCACGCCCGCATGACACAAACCGGCGTTTTGGTGCTTTTCGCGCTGCTGTCGGGTTTCGGGGTGTTCTTTTTGCGCAACTTCGGGCAGGTCTTGGGCGAGAATGGCCAGATTCCCGTGATCTTGGCCGCGTGGAGCCCGCCCGTCGTTGCCGTGCTATTGGCCTTGGGCTTTTTGCTGCATCTGGAGGATGGCTGATGCGCCGCCTGCTGCTTGCCTTAGCGCTGCTGGTCGCGGCATCAGCCCGCGCGCAAGATCAGGCCACGTTGGTGGCTGATCAGGTCACGGTGCAATCGGCCAACGTGTTAAAGGCCGCCGGCCATGTCGAGGTGTTTTTCAACGGCCAGCATCTCACCGCAGGCTCAGTGATCTATGACAAGTCAACCGACCGTTTGCAGATCATGGGGCCGATCCGGATTGACGATGGGATGGGCAACTTGGTGCTGGCGGACCAAGCCGACCTTAGCGCCGATCTGACCGAAGGTTTGCTGACCTCGGCCCGCATCATGTTGCAGCAAAAGCTGCAACTTTCCGCCGCGCAAGTGCAGCGCTCTGATGGCGGGCGCTATACCGCGATGCGCCATGTGGCGGCGTCGTCTTGCACGATCTGTGCCGGATCAACCACGCCCTTGTGGGAGATTCGCGCGCGCGAAGTGGTGCATGACGCCCAAGCGCAGCAAATCTGGTTTTCCGATGCCAGCCTGCGGTTTGCCGGCCTGCCGGTGCTGTATCTGCCTATCTTGCGCGTGCCCGACCCCACGCTAGACCGCGCCACAGGCTTTTTGACCCCGCATATCCGCACCACCACGGCACTGGGAACCGGCGTACTGCTGCCCTATTTCATCGTGCTGGGGTCAAACCGCGATCTTACGCTGACACCCTATCTGACATCCGGCGGGGGCAGCACGTTGAACCTGCGCTACCGACAGGCCTTCACCCATGGCACGGTCACGATCAACGGGGCGATGACCACCGACCAAACCCTGCCCGGAGAGGCGCGGGGCTATCTTGAAGGCACGGGCAGCTTTGATCTAGGGCATGGCTACAAGCTGGCGATTCACGGTATCACGGTCAGCGACGATGCCTATCTGGTGGATTACGGCATTTCTGATGCAGACCGGCTGGATTCAACCGTGGGCATCACCCGCGTGCAGCGCGATGCGTATTTTTCGGGGCAACTGACCGGATTGCATTCGCTGCGCGAAGGCGAAAGCAACACCACCCAACCCGCCGCCCTATCAGATTTTGTCCTGCACCGCCGCTTTTTGCCCGCCATTTTGGGCGGCGAGGGCGATTTTGAAATGCAAGCGCACAGCTTGTATCGCCCCTCGGATATATCCATCGACACCAATGCCGACGGCATCGCCGATGGCCGCGATATGGTGCGCTTAAGCCTAAAGGGCAATTGGCGGCGCAACTGGACCTTTGACAACGGTATGCAACTTTCCAGTGGCGTTGATGCCGAGGCGGATTTTTACCGCATTGGCCAAGATACGGTCTACACTGGCCACCCCTATCGCGGCACAGGCACGGGCGGCTTGGCGCTGCGCTGGCCTTGGGTGAAATCGAACGCTAGGGACACGGTACAAGTCATTGAACCAGTTGTGCAAATCGTCTCGGCCCCGCATCCTGACAAAAGCATTCCAAACGAGGATTCCTCGTTGGTAGAGTTTGACGAAGCCAACCTGTTCAGCCTTGACCGCTTCCCCGGCGCTGACGCGTTCGAAGGCGGCACGCGGGTTAATCTGGGCGTGAATTACCTGCGCACAACGGACACCGGATGGACCGCGGGGGCCACCGCAGGGCGCGTGTTGCGGATGGAAGATTTGGGCCAATTCAGTGACCCATCGGGCCTGTCAGGGCGCAATTCGGATTGGCTGGTATCAACCTTTGTTGATAGCCCAAACCATCTGGGCCTGCTGTCGCGCGTTTTGCTGAATGACGGGCTGGATTTGACCAAGGCCGAGGTTCTGGTGCATCTGAACCGGCCCAAACTTAATATGTCGGGCGGATATACCTATATTCTGGCAGACCCCGCCGAAAACCGCACCCAAGACGTGCGCGAACTTGTGCTGGATAGCACCTATGCCGTGACGAGCAACTGGACGGCGCATCTGACTGACCGCTATGATCTGGCAGCAGAAAGCACGGCACAGGCGGGCTTGCGGCTGAACTATCAGAATGAATGCCTTTTGGTCGATCTTTCCGTCTCGCGCAGATACACGTCCTCGACTAGTGTAGCGCCCAGCACGGATTTCGGCCTGACGGTCGAACTATTGGGATTTGGCGGAAGTGCTGCGCAAGGACCGCAGCATATGTGCCGCAAGTGACGCAACAGGAATGAGCCTATGACGCGCAAAGTGATGATCGGGATGCGACTGGCACTGGCCTTTAGCCTAAGCCTTGGACTGCTGGCCTTGGGCCTTGGGATAAAGCCCGCGCAGGCAGAGGGCGATATGTTCACGCCGGCGGTCACCGTCAACGGCGCGGTGATCACCAAGTATGAACTGGCCCAGCGTTTGGCCTTTTTGCAAGCGTTGCAGCAAACCGGCGATCTGGAAAAGCGCGCGATGGACGATCTGATCGCCGACCGTTTGCAGATGGAGGCCGCCAAGTCTTTTGGCGTAACCGTCAGCACCGATGACGTGCGCGCAGGCATGGGGGAGT
The DNA here is from genome assembly GCA_903873585.1 of uncultured Rhodobacterales bacterium. Classification (GTDB taxonomy): domain Bacteria; phylum Pseudomonadota; class Alphaproteobacteria; order Rhodobacterales; family Rhodobacteraceae; genus Stagnihabitans. The sequence continues at coordinate 49,614 of CAIQOV010000046.1, read as the reverse complement.
TCGCCTCACGCGCGAATATGGCAGCGCCGGATTTCATCAAAGCCATCGGGGATGCGGGCGTTGAACCCGAAACCTTTCGCGATTTCGTCAAGGCGGGTCTGGTGTGGCGCGCCGTGTTGCGCGCCAAATTCGCTGGCCGTCTGAACGTCAGCGACGCCGAGGTAGAGCGCCGCATTGCCCAAGGCGGGGCATCGGGCGGCGGTTTGCGGGCGTTTTTGTCAGAACTGGTGCTGCCCGACGATGGCAAAAGCGATGTCATGGCCTTGGCCGTGAAGATTCGCGCCAATATGAAAACCGCAACCGATTTTGGCAATGCCGCGCGCATCTTCTCTAAGGGCGGCACGGCGGCCAATGGCGGGGCCTTGGGTTGGGTTGATACAACCACCCTGCCGCCGCAAGTGGGCACGGCTTTGGCTGGCCTGAAGGCGGGCGAGATCACCGCACCGGTCGCCTTGCAAGGCGCTGTCGCCATCTATCTGGTGCGCGACCAAAGCGAGGCCGCAGGCCCTGCCAAAGGCGCACCGCAAGTGGATTACGCCGTGTTTCAATCCGCCTCGGGGCAGGATCTGGCCAAAGTGCAAGCCAAAGCCACCGATTGTGCGGGCCTAGATATGGCCGCACGCGGAATGCCGCAACAAGCCCTGCAACGCCAAACCGTCGCCGAAGCCGCCGTACCCGCCGCTTTGCGCGGGGTGCTGGCGGGCTTGGATGCGGGCGAAAGCGCAGTGGTGGCGGGGGCTGGCGGGGCCAGCGAACTGGTCATGCTGTGTTCGCGCATTCCGCAATCGCAGGTGCCAGCCTCGGCTGATGATGTGCGCAGCGCGATGGTAAACGAAAGACTGGCGCTGCTGGCCACGGCCTATCTGCAAGACCTGCGCACGCAAGCGATTATCGTTCCGCAATGACCGCGCGCGAGGCGCGGCCTATCGCGCTGACCTGCGGCGAGCCTGCGGGCATTGGCGCCGAGATTGCCCTAAAGGCCCGCTTGGCCCTGCCCGATCTGCCATTTTTCTGGCTGGGCGACCCGCGCCATTTGCCGCAAGGAACGGCATTCGCCGAGATTTCTGCTCCCGATCAGGCAGCGGATGTGCCGCAAGATGTGCTGGCCGTGCTGGCGCATTCTTTTGCGGGGCAAGCGGTGGCGGGCCGGCCCGATCCGGCCAATGCAAAAGGCGTGATAGAGGTGATCGCGCGGGCGGTTGATCTGGTGCAATCGGGCCAAGCGCGGGCCATATGCACCCTGCCTATTCACAAAAAAGCGCTGCAAGACGGGGCGGGCTTTGGCTTTCCGGGCCATACTGAATATCTGGCCCATCTGGCGGGGGGGGCATCGGTGGTGATGATGCTGGCCTGCGAAAGCTTGCGCGTGGTGCCTGCGACCATTCACATTCCCTTGGCACAGGTGGCAACCACGCTGACGCCGGCCCTGCTGGAACAGGTGATCCGCGTCACCACCCTTGGACTGCACCGCGATTTCGGGCTGGCGCACCCGCGCTTGGCCATCGCGGGGTTAAACCCCCATGCCGGTGAAGGCGGGGCGATGGGGCGCGAAGAGATCGAGATGATCGCACCCTTGATTGCGCGCCTGCAAGCCGAAGGTTTCGATCTGCGAGGCCCACTGTCAGCCGACACGATGTTTCACCCCCGCGCGCGCGCGCAATATGATGCGGCGATTTGTATGTATCACGACCAAGCGCTGATCCCGATCAAAACGCTGGATTTTGACGGCGGGGTGAATGTGACCTTGGGCTTGCCGTTCATCCGCACCTCACCCGATCATGGCACGGGCTTTGACATTGCGGGTTTAGGCTTGGCCAAGCCCGACAGCACCATTGCCGCCCTGCGCATGGCGGCGAAGATGGCGGATGCGCGGTTGGGCGCGGCCTAAGCGGGGGGCCAACCCTCTGAGTATTTGCGCCTCGGTCAAGGGGTTAGGGGCGCAAAAAGGCCACTAGCGCCTGTGTCGAGCCGTCTTTGCCAGCGGTGCTTTCGCGCCCTTCCAGGATCGGTTGCAAGGCGACAGCAAGTTCTTTGCCCAGTTCGACGCCCCATTGGTCGTAAGAATTAAGGCCCAAGATCACGCCTTCGACAAAGACGCGGTGTTCATACAGCGCGATGATCTGGCCCAAGGTGAAGGGTGTCAGTTTGGCATAGGCCAAGGTCGTAGAAGGCCGGTTGCCGGGGAAGACGCGGTGGCGGGCTTGGCGGTCAAGCTCGGCCCCCGTCAAACCCTTTTGCGCCATGATCGCGGTGGCATCTGACAGCGAGCGGCCGCGCAGCAGGGCTTCGGATTGGGCAAGGCAATTGGCGACCAAAAGCAGGTGTTGGTGGGCAAGATCAGGTTCATGGCCCGCTTTGGCCACAAGGAATTCACACGGAACGACGCGGGTGCCTTGGTGGATCAGTTGATAAAAGGCGTGCTGGCCATTGGTGCCCGGCTCTCCCCACACGACAGGGCCTGACGCATAGGGCAGATCGGCCCCGTCCATCGCGACGCGCTTGCCGTTACTTTCCATTTCCAACTGCTGCAAATAGGCGGGCAGGCGCGACAGGCGCTGGTCATAGGGCAGCACGGCGCGGGTGGTGTAGCCGCAGATTTGGTTGTGCCACAGGCCAACAAGGGCCAGCAACACGGGCATATTGGCCGCAAAGGGGGCGGTGCGGAAATGGTCATCCATCGCGCGGCCACCGGCTAAGAACTGGTCAAACGCCTGCGGACCAACGGCCAGCATCACGCCAAGGCCAATCGGGCCCCACAGCGAATAGCGCCCGCCGACCCAATCTTCAAAGCCAAAGACCCGTGACGGATCAATGCCGTAGGCCGCCGTTTTGGCGGCCGCGGTTGACACGGCGCAGAACTGCGCGGCGGGGTTGGCGACCTTGCCCGCCATCCAGCGCTTGGCGGTGTCGGCATTGGTCATGGTTTCGATTGTGGTGAAGGTTTTCGACGCCACAATCACCAAAGTTGTCAGCGGGTTCAAACCCTTAAGCGTGTCGGCAATATGCGCCCCGTCAACGTTTGAAACATAGTGCAGCCGTGGCCCATCAGCATAGGGTGCTAAGGCCAGCGTGGCCATGGCAGGCCCCAGATCAGACCCGCCGATGCCGATGTTGACCACATCGGTGATCTTCCCGCCCTGCCCCTGAAAAGCGCCAGAGCGCACGGCATTAGCGAATTCCGCCATCCGTGCCCGCGTGGCGCGCACTTGCGGCATGACATCAGCGCCGTCAACCATCAATTGCGCTGCATCGCTTGCCCGCAAAGCGGTGTGCAAAACGGCACGGCCTTCGGTGTCGTTGATCTTTTGCCCGCCAAACATCGCAGCGCGCTTTTCAGCCAGACCTGCGGTTTCGCTCAAAGCCAAAAGCTGCGCCAAGGCATTCGCGTCGATGTTGGTTTTAGAGAAATCAAACAGCATGCCGTCGACCTGCAGCGAAAAGGCTTGCGCGCGTTGGTCATCAAATAACGACAGGATCGGGCGATTGGCGAATTGGGATTGGTGGGCCTGAAGGGCTGCGAAACGATGGGGCATAGGGGCTACTCCGCCCAATGCACGGTGGCTTGGGCAAGCACGGTGCGGATTGGGGCCAATTCGGGGGGAAGGGTAAAAGCACGTTCCAGCGCTTGGCGCTTTTCGGGGCCGGTGATGAGAACGTGGATGTGTTTTGCGGCTTGCAGCACGCGGGCTGAAAGCGTGATGCGCGGCTCGCCTGCGGCATCGGCGCGCAGGGCCATCACAACAGGCGCATCGGGCGACAGGGCTTGGATCAGGTGATCTGCACCGGGGAAAAGCGAGGCGGTGTGCATATCGCGGCCCATGCCCAGCAACAGCACGGTGATGGGTAGATAGGGGGCAATGCCCTGCGCCAGCCGGTCAAGCGCGTCTTCGGGCTGGGGGGCTGAGGCGTACAGCGGCAGCAAAGTGGCGGCGGCGGCTTTGGCGCGCAGCAGGCGGTCGCGCAGAAGGCGGGTGTTGGAGCGCGGGCTGTCTTCGCCAACCCAACGTTCGTCGTTCAGCAGCACAAAGACGCGCGCCCAATCAAGATCGGCGTTTGACAAGGCGTCAAACACCGGGCCGGGGGTGGTGCCACCGGGAACCGACAAGGTCGCAGGGCCATGGCGCAAGGCTGCGGCCAATTCCTGCGCCATCAAAGCCGACAGCCCCGCCATCAAAGCGGCGCGGTCGGGATAAGTCTTTAGGATCATTCTTTAATCTCGCGCCAGCGGCGGCCATCGCGGTGCAGCAGCATCAAGGCATCTTCGGGGCCAGACGATCCCGCATCATAGCCCTGCGGGCGGTCGCCGCGCGCTTCCCAGCCTTGGATGATCGGATCAGTCCAAGCCCAAGCGGCCTCAACCTCATCTCCGCGCATGAACAGGGTTTGGTTGCCACGGATCACATCCATGATCAGGCGTTCATAGGCGTCTGGCACGTCTTCGGCATCAGCGCCCAAGGCATCGGCAAAGGTCATATCCAAAGGCACCTGCATCAGGCGCATACCGCCGGGGCCGGGTTCTTTGATCATGACCATCAGGTTCATGCCCTCATTCGGTTGCAGGCGAATGACCAAGACATTGGGCTTCCAGCCATTGGCATCATCAAAGATTGAATGCGGCGGTTCTTTGAAGGTGATGGCGATTTCAGAATAGCGCGCGCGCAGGCGTTTGCCGGTGCGCAGATAAAACGGCGTGCCCTTCCAGCGCCAATTGGCAATTTCAACCTTAAGCGCAATGTAGCTTTCGGTTTTGGAATTGGGGTCTTCGGAATGCTCGATATACCCGCCCTCATCCTTGCCAGCCAGATATTGACCGCGCACGATGTCGGCAGAGGGGACAGGCTGCAAGGCACGGATAACCTTAACCTTTTCGTCGCGCACAGCGTCGGGGTCAAAGTGATAGGGTGGTTCCATCGCGATCAGGCACAAAAGCTGCATCATATGGTTTTGCACCATATCGCGCATGGCCCCCGACTTGTCGTAATAGGCCCCGCGCCCTTCAACCCCGACAGTTTCGGCCACGGTGATTTGCACATGGTCGATATATTGCGCCTTCCAGATCGGCTCGAACAGAATGTTGGCAAAGCGCACCGCCATCAGGTTTTGCACCGTCTCTTTGCCCAAGTAATGGTCGATCCGGTAAATCTGCGCTTCGTTGAAATACTTGGCCAAAGTGGCATTTAAGGCGCGCGCGCTGATCAGGTCGCGGCCAAAGGGTTTTTCCAGAACAATCCTGCTCCACGCGTCGGTGATCTGATGGGCGTGCAGGCGTTCGGCCAAATCGCCAAACAAGGCAGGCGCGACCGAGAAATAGAAGGCGCGCACCACATTGGGGCGCATCGTGGCTTTCAGCGTGGCCCAGCCGGATTCTTCTTTGGCATCAATCGCCACATAATCCAGATGCGCCAGAAAGGCCGCCATCATGGCGTGGTCTTGGCGGTCTTTGGGCACAAATTCCACCAAGGCGTCGCTGATCATCTCACGGAACTGGTCGGCGGTGATCTTGCCCCGCGCCGCCCCGATGATGCGGCTGTCGGCATTCATTTGGCCAGCCAGATAGCGGCGATAAAGGCCCGGAAAAATCTTGCGACGGGCCAAATCGCCCGTGCCGCCAAAGATCACCAGATCGAATGTATCCACCGGGATGACACGGGAAACCATGCAAGGACCTCTTCCGCTGCGGTGCGCCGTTAGCGCTAACGATACGTTTGTATCCCGAACGGCAGGCAAAGTCTAGCGACTGCGCGCCGCCAACGAAAGTGCAAGATCGCGGCGAACGGCGTTACGCGTCGAGTTCGACATCCCAATACAGGTAATCGACCCAACTTTGGTGCAAATGGTTGGGCGGAAACCGCCGCCCGTGGCTTTGCATCTCTTCGGGCGAAGGCGCACGCGGCGGCCGTGACAAATGCAGCCCCGATTGGCGCAAGGATTTCGACCCTTTGAGCAGATTGCACGGGCTGCACGCCGCCACCACATTCTCCCAACTGGTGATGCCACCGCGCGCGCGCGGCACAACGTGGTCAAAGGTCAGATCGCCTTTGCGCCCGCAGTATTGGCAGCAAAATTCATCGCGCAAGAAAAGATTAAAGCGCGTGAAGGCCACGCGCTTTTGAGGTTGAATGAACTCTTTTAGCACCACGACCGAGGGCAACCTGAACTCGTGCCTTTGGCTGCGCACGGTTTGATCGTATTCGGCCAAGATCGTCACACGGTCCAAGACTGCGGATTTGATCGCTTCTTGCCAAGACCAAAGCGACAGGGGGTAATAGCTTAACGGGCGAAAGTCTGCATTCAGCACCAAAGCGGGGCAGAATTTCAGCGTCGCCGGATCGCGCACAAAGTTGGTTCGAAAATCGCCGTCCATTTCGCAAAGCCCTTCTTGAAGGCCCGCGCCAAGGCACAAACTGTGCCACGGCGCGCCACAAAACACTATATATGGCGTTTCTGCGCTGGCAAGCCCCCACAGTTTCGCAGGCCCAGTCATGGCAAACCCGCATGACACGGGTATGACATTGGCAAGCCTTTGCCAGTTTACCTGAAGGAACAAAACTTTCCCTATCCTGCGAAAGGTTGCGCCGCTAAGAGGCTGAAAACGAAAGGGTCGACCCATGCCAATTCAACGCCGCGCCTTCTTGGCGCTTAGCCTTGCCGCTTTGGCCGCCTGCGCCCAAAAGCCGCTGCCGGTGCAAAACCATCGGGGGCGGACACCCGAAATGGACCGTTTGGTTGATAAATACGCCAAGCTGTACGACATGCCCGCAAGCTTGATTCACCGCATGATCCAGCGCGAAAGCGATTATAACGCCCAAGCGCGGCATGGGCCGTATTATGGCCTGATGCAGATCTTGCCGCAAACCGCCAAGACCATGGGGTACAACGGCCCCGCCTCGGGCCTGCTTGATGCCGAAACAAACCTGAAATACGCCGGCAAATATCTGCGCGGCGCGTGGCTTTTATCACATGGCAGCCAAGACAAGGCGGTTTATTGGTATGCGCATGGCTACTATTACGAAGCCAAGCGCCGCAAGATGCTGAAAGAAACCGGCCTTGTGGGTTAAGCGCGCTTAATACCACGCATCCGGCGCGCTGGCCTTTTTGCGTGCGACATAGTCGTTCAAAGCGTCAGCGGTGGCGATATCCATGGGCGGGGCTTCATATTCGGCCAGCCGCTTTTTCCACAAGGCATTGGCGCGGGTGGCGGCATCGGTTGACCCTGCGGCCTCCCACTTTTCAAACGGCTCGTTGTCTGACAACTCACTGTCCCAAAAGGCCGTTTCATAATGCGCCATGGTGTGCGCGCAGCCAAAGAAGTGGTTGCCCGGACCAACCTCGGCAAAGGCATCGACGGCCAGTTGGTCGTCGTCAATCTTCACGCCGTCCAGATAAGAATGCAGCGCGCCGCACAGATCGGCGTCCAGCATGAACTTTTCGTAAGACATACTCAGCAGCCCGTCTAGGAACCCTGCCGAGTGCAAAATGAAGTTCGCCCCGCAATGCACCGCCGCCAGCATCGACATGGTGCCTTCCATCATCGCCTGCGCGTCGGGCAGTTTAGATGTGGTGAAGTTGCCGCTGCAACGCAAAGGCAGGTTCAAGCGCCGCGCCAATTGGCCGATCACCATCGACCCGATGGCCGGTTCTGGTGTGCCAAAGGTCGGGCTGCCAGAGCGCAAGCTCATCGAGGATAGGAAGTTGCCAAAGATCACCGGCGCGCCCTTGCGCTCTAGCTGGGTCAGCGCGCAGCCCACCATGGTTTCGGCCAAAGATTGCACGATCCCGCCCGCGCTGGTCACAGGCCCCATCGCCCCGCCCAAAATGAAGGGCACCACCACCGCCGCCTGATTGGCCCGCGCATAAGCGCGCAGCGATTTGGTCATCGTGCCGTCCCACACCAGCGGAGAGTTCACGTTCACATTGCCCAAGATCACGCAGTTTTTGTCAACAAAATCAGCACCAAACAGAATGCGCGACATTTCGATATTGTCTTCTGAGCGGTTTTCCGCGGTGACAGACCCCATATAGGGGCGGTCCGACAGGGTCATATGGGCCAACACCATATCCAGATGGCGCTTGTTCACGGCCACATCGGTCGGTTCGCAGATCGTGCCGCCAGAATGGTGGAAGTTGGGGCTGGATTGCGCAAGTTTGATGAAATCGCGAAAGTCTTCGATCGTGCCAAAGCGGCGGCCCTTGTCTAAATCCATCACAAAAGGGCTGCCATAGGCGGGGGCAAAGACCACCGATTTGCCGCCGATCTCCACCGATTTGGCAGGGTTGCGCGCGTGCTGGGTAAAGGTGGCGGGGGCGGTTTTTAAAACCTCGCGCAGCAGGCCCGGTTCAAACTTCACCAACAGCCCGTCAACCTTGGCCCCTGCCTTGCGCCACATTTGCAAAGCGTCGGGGTCGTCGCGAAACTCGATCCCGGTTTCGGCCAAAACACGGTCGGCGGCGTGTTCGATCTTGACCAAGTTCTCTTCCGACAAAACGTCATAGGTCGGAATGTTGCGAACGATAAACGGCCGACCAAGCCCCGTGCCCTTTTTGGACCGTTCCGCTTGCCGTGCCTGCCGCCCTGATCTTTTCGCTTCGCTCATCGTTTGCCCCCCGCCATTTGGACAACAAAAGGCTAAGCAGAGCCAAACACTTGGCCGAAACCGACCCTTGCGGGTCGTTTCTTACGAATTGCCCTTAGGTGATGACGTCAGGTGCCTGCCGCCCCGTATGGGCCGCAATCCCCGCCAGCAGATGCGCTGCACGGATCACGGGGGCCAAAGCGTCTTGCGCGTCATGGTCAAGCCCTTCGGGGCCTGCCACATAGCGTTCTAGATACAGGCGCAAAGTTGCGCCTTCGGTTCCCGTGCCCGACAGGCGCAGCACGATGCGGCTGCCATCGGCGAACAGGATACGAACGCCTTGGTTGCGGCTGACCGAGCCATCAACAGGGTCGGTATAGGCGAAATCATCGGCAGCGCTTATGGTCATGCCTTCGATCTGACGCCCTGCAAGCGATGGCAGGCTGGCGCGCAAAGCGGCCATCATGGCGTCAGCCTTAGCCGTTTCAATCGCTTCAAAATCGTGGCGGGAGTAGTAATTGCGCCCGAAGCGCGCCCAATGCTCGGCCAAGATCGCAGCCACACTTTGGCCGCGCACAGCCAGAATGTTCAGCCAAAGCAACACCGCCCAAAGCCCGTCTTTTTCGCGCACATGGTCTGATCCGGTGCCAAAGCTTTCCTCGCCACAGATCGTGGCGCGCCCTGCATCAAGCAGGTTGCCAAAGAATTTCCAACCCGTGGGCGTTTCATATGCAGGAATGCCCAAAGCCGCAGCCACCCTATCAGCCGCAGCAGATGTGGGCATTGAGCGCGCAATGCCCTTCAACCCGCCCTTATACCCTTTGGCCAAATGCGCATTCGCCGCCAGCACCGCCAAACTGTCAGAGGGTGAGACATAAATCCCCCGCCCCACCACCATATTGCGGTCGCCGTCGCCATCGGATGCAGCCCCAAAATCGGGCGCAGCAGCACTGAACATCTCATCCATCAGGGCCTTGGCCCATGTCGGGTTCGGGTCGGGGTGCATACCGCCAAAGTCGGGCAAGGGCGTGGCGTTCACGCAAGTGCCCGACGCTGCACCCAAACGGCGTTCCAGAATTTCCACGGCATAGGGGCCAGTCACCGCGCACATCGAGTCCATGCGCATCGCAAAGCCTTTGGCAAACATTGCGCGGATGGCTGCGAAATCAAACAACGTCTCCATCAGGTCGGCATAGTCGGCCACGGGGTCAACGACATCGACGATCATGCCGCCCAAAGTGCTGCGCCCTATCGTTGCAAGGTCGACATCGGGGGCGGTCAAGATCTTGTAGGCGCTGATCGTGGTGGTGCGCTGATACATCGCCTCTGTCACCGACTCTGGCGCTGGCCCGCCGTTGGCCATGTTGAACTTGACCCCGAAATCTTCTGTCGGCCCGCCCGGATTGTGCGAGGCTGACATGATAATGCCGCCATCGGTTTTATTCAGCCTAATCAGATGGCTGGCAGCCGGAGTTGACAAAATAGCCCCCTGCCCCACGATCACCCGCGCTGCGCCATTGGCTGCGGCCATCTTCAAGATCACCTGCGCAGCACGGTCGTTGAAATAGCGCCCATCCCCGCCCAGAACAAAGGTTTTGCCTTGCGCGCCCACGACATCAAAAATCGACTGGATAAAGTTTTCCAGATAATCCTTGCCCATAAACACCGGCGTCTTCTTGCGCAGGCCCGAGGTGCCGGGTTTTTGCCCTGCGATGGGTTTGGTGGGCACGATTGTTGCGGTCATGAAAGCGCTCCTTCGGGGGCAGCGGTAAAGACAAGAACGGCGTTGGCGGGGGCGGTTAGGTCGGTTTGCTCATGGCTGGGTGCGGCGGTGGGTCGGCTGGTATCAAGCACCAGTTGCCACGCACTTTGGCTTTTAGGCAAGGCCAACGCGCATTCCGGGCCAGCGTTAAAGACGGCAAAGATCACATCCTCTAAGATCGGCCCTTCGGCAGCGCCGCGCAGTTCGACACACAGGCAGCGAAAGGATGGGTCGTGCCAATCATAAGCCTCGGGGCGTGATCCATCGGCGCGGTGCCACAGCACATCGGGCACGTCTTCGCGCCCGCGATAGCGCCCGTGCAGAAAATGGCGCTGGCGCAGCACGGGATGAGCACGGCGCAGGGCGGTCAGGCGGGCGACAAAGGCGGTTAGGTCAGTATCCGCCTTGGCCCAGTCGATCCAAGTTGTGTCATTGTCTTGCGCATAGGCGTTGTTATTGCCGCCTTGGCTATGCCCCATCTCATCCCCTGCCAGCAGCATCGGCGTGCCTTGCGACAAAAGCAAAGTGGCCAAAAGGTTGCGCTTTCTTTGGGCACGCGCGGCCGTGATGCGCGGGTCTGGGGATGGGCCTTCAACGCCTAAGTTATCGGAATGATTGTCAGAATGGCCATCGCGGTTGTCTTCGCCGTTGGCCAAGTTGCGCTTGGTGGTGAAGCTGACCAAGTCTTGCAGGGTAAAGCCGTCATGCGCCGTGATGAAGTTGACCGATGAGGTCGCCCCCCGCCCGCCCCAATCAAACCGCTCGGCACTGCCCAAAAGCCGCTTGGCCAGATCATGCGACATCCCCGCATCGCCGCGCCAAAAGCGGCGCAAACCGTCGCGGAACTGGTCGTTCCATTCGGCAAATGGGTGCGGAAAGCGGCCCAACTGATAGCCATCGGGGCCAATATCCCATGGCTCGGCAATCAGCTTCACGCCTGCCAGCACAGGGTCTTGGCGCAGGGCGGCAAAAAAACCCGCCTCGGCCGCAAAGCTATCGGATTGCCGCCCCAAGATAGGGGCCAGATCAAAGCGAAAGCCGTCGATGCCAAACTGTGTAACCCAATGGCGCAGGCTGTCTGTCACCATGCGCAAAACCATCGGATGGGTCAGGTTCAGCGTATTGCCCGTGCCGGACCAATTGTCATAAAACCGCCCGCCGTCTTTCAGGCGGTAATAGCTTTGATTGTCAAAGCCGCGAAAAGACAGGGTCGGGCCAATCTCGTCCCCCTCGGCGGTGTGGTTATAGACGACATCCAAAATCACCTCTATTCCGGCTGCGTGCAGGGCCGTCACCATCGCGCGAAACTCGGCGCGGGGGTTGGTGACAGCGTAGCGCGCGGCGGGGGTGAAAAAGCCTAAGGTGTGATAGCCCCAATAGTTGCGCAGCGATTTGGCGGCCAAAACCTTGTCATCAAAGAACCCCTGCACCGGCAACAGTTCAACCGCGGTCACCCCCAATGTAACCAAATGGTCAATAATGGCCGGATGCGCCATGCCGCCGTAAGTGCCGCGCAACGCATCGGGCACAGCAGGGTGGCGCATGGTTAGGCCCTTAACATGCGCCTCATAGATCACCGTGTCTGTCAGAGGGCGGCGAGGGCCTGCGGGCATGGGGGCAATGGCGCTGTCATCGACCACGACCGATTTGGGCACACCAAAGGCACTGTCGCGCTGATCAAACGACAGATCACCCGCATCTGAACCGGCCTGATAGCCCAACACCTCATCCGTCCAGATCAAACGGCCAGACCATGCCTTGGCATAGGGATCTATCAACAATTTGTTGGCGTTAAAGCGCTGGCCTTGCGCGGGGTTATAGGGGCCATGCACCCGAAAGCCGTAAAGCTGGCCCGCGCTTAGGCCATCAACCCTTATGTGCCAAATGTCGCCGTCGCGTTCACGTAAAGCAATGCGCGCTGTTTCACGCAACCCATCGGCGCTGAACAAACACAGATCCATGCCGTCAGCATGAGCGGAAAAGACGGCAAAGTTCACCCCCGCCGCATCCACCGTGGCCCCCATCGGCCAAGCCCTGCCCGCGCCAATCGCAAGCCCTGCCAAACCACCGGCCAAGGGCCCAGATCGCAAATTCACCCCCGCAGACCCTCATACAGCGCCACATATTTCGCGGCAGAGGCTGTCCAGCTGACATCCTGCGCCATGGCCCTTTGCTGCACCTTGGCCCACATCGGCTTATCGGCATAAAGTGCCGTCAGTTGCCGCAAGGCGATGGCAAAGGCCGGCACATCGGTGGGATGAAAGGTGATGCCCGTGGCAACCCCTGCCGACAACGCCGCAGGATTGGCGGTGATCACGGTATCCGCCAGCCCGCCAACCGCCGACACAACCGGCAAAGTGCCATAGCGCAGCCCATACATCTGCGTCAGCCCGCAAGGCTCAAACCGCGAGGGCACCAGCACAGCATCCGCACCCGCAAACAAACGATGGCTCATCGGTTCGTCATAGCCCACCCGCAGGCCAACACGACCGGGGAAGTTCCATGCCAAGTCGTGCATCTGCCGTTCCAACTGCGCATCGCCGGAACCTAGAATAATAACCCCACCGCCATTGGCGATGAATTCCGGCATGACCTGCGGCAACAGGTCGATACCCTTTTGATCCGTCATCCGGCTGACAACAATCGCCAAGGGACCGGGCACATCAACGTTAAATTCCGCACAAAGATTGGCGCGGTTGATCGCCTTGCCGCGCATATCGGCGGCGGAATAGGGGATCGGCTCATGCTCGGGCGACCAGATATCCGTGTCAACGCCGTTCAAAATGCCCGAAACAATCGAAGACCGCGCGCGGATGACGCCTTCCAGCCCCAAGCCCGATTCTTGGCGCACCAGATCGGCGGCATAGGTGGGCGAGACGGCGGTGATACGGTCACAGGTGACAAGACCGGCCTTCAGGCTAGACAGGTTGCCGTAATATTCCAAGGCACCGGGGTAAAACTGTTCTGGTGGCAAGCGCAGATCATCCAACTGACCAGCGCCAACCCAGCCCTGAAAGGCAATGTTGTGAATGGTCATCACTGAGCCCACGCCCGCCTTGCCGCCATAGGCCAGATAGGCCGGCGCAAAACCTGCGTGCCAATCATGGCCGTGCAAGACATCAGGCTTCCAGCCATCCCCTGCGCCGTGCCGCGCAATCTTGGCGGCAACCCAAGACAAAGAGGCAAAGCGCTGCGGATTGTCCCAAAAATCACCACCGGGGCCAGAATGCGCGCCGTATGGCCCACCTTCGCGATCGTACAAATGCGGCGCATCCAATATCATCAGATCAAGCCCGTCGATATTGCCCGACAAAACCCGCCCTTCACCGCCCCACAGATTGCCTTCGTACCACACCTCTGCCCAATTGGCGGCACGGTGGCGCAAAGCGCGGTAGCCGGGCAGCATCACGCGCATTTGCCAACCGAATGGGGCCAAAGCGGCGGGCAAAGCGCCCACGACATCGGCCAACCCACCGGTTTTGACAAACGGCACACATTCCGAAGCGACCGAAAGAACCCTGCCCTTAACCTGCACCGCGTCGCCTCCTTTGCCATGATCCCAGTGGGACCACCCTTGGTTACGCTTAGCCCCGTTTGGCGGCCCGCGCGTTCAACATATCCTGCGTGATCAAGACGATACCACCTTCGCTGCGGCGAAACCACTTGGCATCTTCTTCGGGATCGAAGCCAACCATCAAACCTTCGGGAATGACCACGCCCCGATCTATCACGCAATTCTTTAAATTCGCGTGACGATTGACCGTGACATAGGGCAAAACCACGGAATAATCGAGACTGGAAAAACTATGGGTCCGCACGCCGGTAAAAAGCAACGAATTGCGGACCTCTGATCCGGAAACGATGCAGTCGCCCGACACCAAAGACGAAATCGCCGTGCCGCGACGACCGGCCTCGTTGTGGATAAACCGCGCGGGCGGAACGATTTCAGCATAAGTCCAGATCGGCCAAGCGTTGTCGTAAATATCAAGCTTGGGCTCAAAAGCGGTCAGATCAATATTGGCCTGCCAAAAGGCATCAATCGTGCCGACATCGCGCCAATAAGGTTCGGTTTCCCGACCCGAGGTAACGCAACTGTCCGAAAACTTATGCGCCATAGCTTTGCCACCCGCCACCACGGCAGGGATTAAATCCATGCCAAAATCGTGTTGGCTGTTGTCATCCTCCATATCGCGGATCAATAGGTCGCGCAGAAAGGCCCAATCAAACACATAAATCCCCATGGATGCCAAAGAATTGGCAGAATCACCGGGAATTGTTGGCGGATCTTTGGGCTTTTCAAGAAAAGATGTGATGCGCATATTGGTATCAACATGCATCACGCCAAAAGCACTGGCTTCAGCCTTAGGCACAGTCAAACAGCCAATGGTTACATCCGCCCCCGTTGCTGCATGTTGTTGCAGCATAATTTCATAGTCCATTTTGTAAATATGATCACCGGCCAGAACGACAACATATTTGATGCCATAACTGTCGATGATGTCGATATTCTGCGCCACGGCATCGGCAGTGCCACGGTACCAATTGATCTCATCCATCCGCTGCGAGGCAGGCAGGATATCAAGATATTCATTGCGCTCTGCCCGCAAAAACCCCCAACCGCGCTGCATATGGCGGATCAGCGAATGCGCCTTATACTGTGTCGCGATGGCCATTTTGCGAATGCCCGAATTCAGCGCATTCGACAGGGCAAAGTCGATGATCCGCGTCTTTCCGCCGAAATAAACCGCCGGTTTCGCGCGCCGGTCGGTCAATTCTTTCAGGCGTGACCCGCGCCCCCCGGCCAAAACAAAGGCCATCGCTTGGGTTGCAAGCCGCGCGTTGGGTTTAGGCTGCATGTCATCCTCCCGAGATGTGCGGTCTTTGCCGCATTTTGTCGTCAGTCGTGTCGAAAATAGATCGTCGAAAGCGGTGGCAAAGTAACCATGGCCGATTGCGCCATGCCGTTCCACGCCTCATTTTCAACCTTTAGCAGTCCCATATTGCCACGATTTCCCCCGCCGTAAATCGCGGAATCCGTGTTTAGAATTTCCGTCCAACTTCCCAGGGCGGGCAAACCCAAACGCATACGACGTTCGACCGGCGTCATATTGCAAACCACTGCCACCATTGGATCATCTGACTTGCCCTTACGCAACCACGCATAGGTTGACCCTTCCGCGTTGTTGGCATCGATCCACTCAAACCCCTCATACCGCGAATCGTTCACGTAAAGCGCAGGGTTTTCGCGGTAAACCCGATTCAAATCGCGCACCAAATTTTGAACGCCCGCATGGGCAGGGATATCTAATTGATGCCAATCAAGGCTTTGCTTATGATTCCACTCTGCCCCTTGTGCAAATTCCTGCCCCATGAACAACAATTTCTTACCCGGATGCGCCCACATGAACCCATAAAAAGCCCGCAAGTTTGCGAACTTTTCTTCAGAATTGCCCGGCATTTTACCCAGCATCGACCCTTTGCCATGAACAACTTCGTCATGGCTGATAGGCAGGACAAAATTTTCCGACCACGCATAGGATGACGCAAAGGTCATCTGATGATGGTTGTATTTGCGAAACAGCGGGTCTTTTTTCATGTAAGACAGGGTGTCGTTCATCCACCCCATATTCCACTTAAACCCAAAGCCAAGCCCGCCACTGTCGACAGGCCGCGTAACCCCCGGAAAGGTCGAAGATTCTTCCGCAACCGTCATAATTCCGGGAACTTGACCGTAACAGATCGTATTGGTGCGTTGTAAAGTTGCAATAACTTCGTAATTCTCACGCCCACCATCTTTATTCGGAATCCATTGGCCAGCTTCGCGGCTGAAATCGCGATAAAGCATTGATGCCACAGCATCAACGCGCATTCCATCGACATGATACTCTTCAAGCCAGTACAAAGCGTTTGAAATCAAATAATTCGACACCTCAATCCGGCCATAATTATAGATCAAAGTGTTCCAGTCGGGATGAAAACCTTGACGCGGATCTTCATGTTCATAAAGCGCTGTGCCATCAAAATAACCCAAACCATGGGCATCACTTGGAAAATGACCAGGCACCCAATCAATCAGAATACCAATGCCTTTAAGATGCGCGGCTTCCACCAAAGCACGAAACTCTTCTGGCGTGCCATGACGAATTGTTGGGGCAAACATCCCCACAGGTTGATAACCCCAAGACCCGTCAAATGGATATTCCGAAACGGGCAGCACTTCAAGATGGGTGAAACCCATGTCGGCAGCGTAACCCACCAATTGATCGGCCAATTCCAAATACGACAGCATCCGATTTCCCGGGGCACGCTTCCATGACCCCAGATGAACTTCATAAATCGAAATTGGCGCGTCGATATTTTGTTTGGTGGCGCGCGTCTTCATCCAATCGCCATCACCCCAATCGCGCGGCGAAATATCACGCACGACGCTGGCGTTTGCGGGCGGATGCTCCGACCCAAAGCCAACCGGATCAGCTTTAAGCGGCAAAATTACACCGTTGTGCATCCGAATTTCGTATTTGTAGCTATTACCCTCTTTTAAGTCTGGAACAAAAATTTCCCAAACCCCAGTCGCCCCGCGCAGACGCATCGGGTGGCGACGACCATCCCATAGGTTGAAATCACCGACGACGGAAACCCGTTGTGCATGAGGTGCCCAAACCGCAAAATGCACGCCTGGCGTGTTTTCATGCGTCATTAAATGGGCACCAAGCACCTGCCACATCCGGCGATGCGTACCTTCGCCAAGCAAATATTCGTCCATCTCGCCCAAGACGGGACTAAACCGATACGCGTCGTCAAATTCCCATTCGGTAAGATCATTTGAAGCCCGAAAGCGGTACGGAATTCTTTTAGGCAAGACTGCTTGAAAAAATCCCTCCAACCCTGACACAGGCGTCGCTTCAATCGGATTTGATGTTTTAACAGTGGTCAAAACATGCAATTTAGTCGCCCCCGGCACGTAAGCCGTTACCACCCAATCTTTCCCCCTCGGGTGCGGGCCCAGTACGTCGAACGGTGCACCGTGACGCCCCTCTGCGATGGCCAAAGCGGCGCCCGGGTCGAGAAGAAGATGCGTCATTTAAAGTCCTTTATCTTTCACCCGAAATCATAAAGCCGATGGGATCGACCAAATATCGCGCATGTAGTTGCGGATCGTGCGATCCGAAGAGAAGAAACCAGATCGTGCTGTATTTAATGCAGCCATTTTAGTCCAGCGATCACGGTCGGCGAAGGCTTTGTCAACCTCGATTTGAGCAAGATCATAGGCATCAAAATCCGAAGCCACGAGGAAATAATCGTGGTTCCAAATGCGATGAACAAGATCATGATAGCGGTCGGCATGACCGGGCGAAAAAACACCATCTGCAATTTGTTGCAACACAACTTGCAAAGCGGGACTCGCCTCAATCGCGTGGCGCGCGTGATCAGGATTTTCACGGCGCGTGTTGGCTTCATCTGTTGTCATGCCAAATAAAAAAAAGTTTTCTGCCCCAACCTCTTGCAATATTTCCACATTCGCCCCGTCCAAGGTGCCAATCGTCAGCGCACCGTTTATCATGAATTTCATGTTTCCGGTGCCTGATGCCTCTTTACCCGCGGTCGAGATTTGTTCGGACAGATCAGTGCCGGGGACAAGACGTTCAGCCATCGACACATTGTAATTCGCCGGATAAACCACTTTCAGCAAATCACCTGTTACCGGATCTGCGTTAATGACTGACGCTACATCATTGATAAGATGAATTATTTCCTTGGCGACCGCATAACCAGGCGCTGATTTACCACCGAATATCTTAACGCGCGGAATGTGTGAGCCACCCGGATTTTCGCGTAGACGGTTCCAATGTGCGACAGTTTGCAGCACATTTAAAAGCTGACGCTTATATTCGTGAATACGTTTGATTTGCACGTCAAACAAAGCGTCGGGGTTGACAGTTATGCCACATTGCGACTTGATCCAAGCAGCCAAAGCAACCTTATTCGCCCGCTTGGCGCTGCCAAAATCAGCGCGGAAAGAGGTCGTTTCAATGGCGGGTTCTAACTCTTTCAAGCGGTCAAGGTTGCTTTCCCAACCCTGCCCGATCGTTTCAGTTATTAATCCCGACAGAGGTTGATTGCACATTTTTAGCCAACGGCGCGGTGTTACGCCGTTGGTTTCATTTATGATCCGACCCGGATGCAGACGGTCCAACTCTGGAAACAGCGACGTTTTCACCAAGTCGGAATGCAGTGCTGAAACACCATTCACCTTGTGCGCCATGATAAAAGCCAATTCGCCCATGCGCACTTCATGGTGTTTTACGATGCCCACATAATGTGGCCGCGACGGGTTGGCATTGCGGTGCCAAGCGTCAATGCGCTCAACAATTTGCATATGGCGCGGCAGAACATTGCCGAAGGTAAAAGTGGCCCAGCGTTCCAGCGCTTCGGGCAAAAGCGTGTGATTGGTATAGCCTAAGCAGTTTTGCGCGACGCTTACGGCGTCGTCAAATTCCATATGGTGATCATCTACCAAAAGCCGAACCAATTCGGGGCCGGCAATTGCGGGATGCGTGTCGTTCATTTGAATTGCGACGAAATTGGGCAGGGCTTTGAGATCAGAATGATTGGCCAAATAGCGGCGCAAGATGTCTTGCAGCGCGGCAGAAGTTAGAAAGAATTCCTGCTTCAGACGCAGTTCTTTTCCCTGATAGGTCGTATCATCGGGGTAAAGCACACGCGAAAGGGTACGCGCCAGCGCTTCAGGCTCGGCTGCGGCGGTGTAATCGCCGCGATTGAACCGGTCGAGGTCGAATTGCTTCGTTGGCAGCGCAGACCACAACCTTAGCGTGTTTGCCCACTTACCGCGCCACCCCACCACCGGCGTATCGTAGGCCGATGCATAAACGGTTTCGCCCGGCACCCAAACTTCACGGCCATCTCGGGTTTCAACTGTGCCTTTAAAGGGGATCGTGTATGCACTTTCGGGCCGCTCAAACTCCCACGGGTTGCGGTGTATCAGCCAATCATCGGGCTGTTCGCGCTGTTCCCCGCCGATAAAACTTTGACGAAACAAACCGTGTTCGTAGCGAATGCCGTAGCCATAAGCGGGGCAGCCCACCGTTGCCATAGATTCCATAAAACAAGCCGCCAAACGGCCCAAACCGCCATTGCCAAGCGCTGCATCAGGTTCATCTTCAACCAGCGCGCGAAAATCTTGGCCGAAGCCGTCCATCACCTCAATCGCCATGTCGCGCAACCCAAGGTTGACACAGGCATCTTCCAGCAATCGGCCGATCAGAAACTCCATCGACAGGTAATAAACGCGCTTGCGATCTTCCGCCCATGTTCTGCGGGTAGAGGCGAACCAAGGCGCCACAATGCGTTCGCGCATTGCAAAAGACAAAGCCATCCGCCAATCAAAGATCGAGGCATTGGGCACATCTTTGCCAATGGTCGAGGTCAAATGCCGCAGAACATCTGCGCGCAAGCTGTTGGGCGATAGGCTAAGGTCGTTCAAAATATTGTCCACCGATTGGGCTAGGTCAGGAAACGAGCCTACCCTGCCCAGCGGCACCGTCAAGGCGCGCGGGGGGATCAAAGCGGTCATTTGCCCTTTCAAGAGCGCTTTTTTTGTTACCGCAAACATTTTCTGGTAAAGTTTCATTATCTACCTGTTTATTGACAATATTTTGACCCTAAACCGCTTTTGATTTTTGGGGGACTGGACGGCGAAAATAGACTTTGTTCAAGGGGCGAAAGACGATGGTGTCAGTCAAACATGGGCCAAAGCGGTTTACAACACCGACCTGTTCACAAGGGTCAGGTTTTCAACGATCGCTTGAAAACGCAGCATGTTCAAACCCCCACGCGCATCTTCAAACCCAATCGCCTCGATCTGGGCAAACCTTTCGCGCTGCGATAGGTCTTGGCGAAACCCGCATCAGTTAGGGCCGCCATGTCCGCCATCTCGACGATTCGCAACCTTGGCCCCGCGACCGAGGCGCAGTTTGCCAAGGCCGGCATCACCAGTGCCGAAGACCTGCGTGAGATGGGGGCCGATGCGGCTTACCGCGCTTGGCTGATGGCGGGGTTGCCCGCGCATTTCATTGGCTATTATGTGCTTGTTATGGCGCTGCAAGATCGCCCGTGGAATGATTGCAAAGGCGATGAGAAAAAAACCCTGCGCGTCAGATTTGACGCGCTCTAAGCGCAATGCAATTCAACCGAACGCTCTGAATTAGAAGCGGCGTTGAATTACTTTGGCGTCATCGCGCCAAAGCGCACATAAAACGGCCCGCAATCTGGTGAAACTGCGGGCCAATCTTTACCTTTGCGCCCTATCAGCCGACCAGTTCAAGGCCCGAGAAGAAGAAAGCAATCTCACGCGCCGCAGCGGCAGGCGAATCCGACCCGTGCACCGAATTTTCGCCCTTGGACAAAGCAAAATCTTTGCGGATCGTGCCCGCAGCCGCAGCGGCCGGATCGGTTGCGCCCATCACTTCACGGTTCTTGGCAATGGCATTCTCGCCTTCTAGCACTTGAACCACGACCGGCTCGGAAGCCATATAGGCCACCAACTCGCCGTAAAAACCGCGCTCTTTATGCTCGGCGTAGAATTCACCAGCCGTTGCAGTCGACAGGTGGATGCGCTTGGATGCGACAACGCGCAGGCCCGCATCTTCAAACTTGGCAACGATTTTGCCAGTCAGATTGCGCTTGGTGGCATCGGGTTTGATGATCGACAGAGTGCGTTCGGTGGCCATGAGAGACTCCAGTTGACAAGACGCGCGGCGCGCAAAAAACCGGCCGCTTCACAGGCGGGGCCTCTAGCATGGGGCCGGTGTTTTGAAAAGCGTCAATCTGGCGCGCCGCCCCAAGCGGGGGCAGGCCCAACCGTGTCATCCGTGCTTGACCGCAGGCCCAAGGTGGGGCAAGGCCGTGGCCATGTTAAAAATCGAAAACATCACCTATTCTGTCGAAGGCCGCCCGCTGTTTGAAGGGGCCTCTGCCACCATTCCCACGGGCCACAAGGTGGGCATTGTTGGCCGCAACGGGGCGGGCAAGACCACGCTCTTTCGCATCATCAAGGGCGAGCTGGCCCTTGAGGGTGGGTCCATTTCCATGCCCAACCGCGCGCGCATCGGCGGGGTGGCGCAAGAGGTGCCCGGATCGGATGTGTCTTTGCTTGACACGGTTCTGGCCGCCGATACCGAACGCGCGGCCCTGCTGGCCGAGGCCGAGACGGCCACCGATGCCCACCGCATCGGTGACATCCAAGCCCGCCTGAACGATATTGATGCGTGGAGTGCCGAGGCCCGCGCTGCCTCTATCCTGCGCGGTTTGGGCTTTGAACCCGAAGCGCAGCGCCGCCCCTGTTCCGACTTTTCCGGCGGCTGGCGGATGCGCGTGGCTTTGGCCGGTGTGCTGTTTGCCCAGCCCGATTACCTGCTGCTTGACGAACCGACCAACTACCTTGATCTGGAAGGCGCTTTGTGGCTGGAAAGCTACCTGCAAAAGTACCCCCACACCGTCATCATCATCAGCCACGACCGTGGTCTGTTGAACCGAGCGGTCGGGGCCATTTTGCACCTTGATCAAAAGAAGCTGACACTGTGGAACGGCCCTTACGACCAATTCGCGCGCCAATTGGCCGAACGCCGCGCCAACCAAGCGGCTGAGGCGAAAAAGCAAGACGCCCGCCGCGCGCATTTGCAAAGCTTTGTCGACCGCTTCAAAGCCAAGGCATCTAAGGCCGTGCAGGCCCAATCGCGCGTCAAGATGCTGGAAAAGATGACGCTGATCACCCCGCCCGAAGAGGCGAAGGCCGTGGTCTTTACCTTCCCAGAGCCCGAAGAACTCGCCCCGCCGATCATCAACATGGACGGTTGCGCTGTGGGCTACGGCGGGCCGCCCGTTTTGAAAAAGCTGAACCTGCGGATAGACCAAGACGACCGCATTGCGTTGTTGGGCCGCAATGGTCAGGGCAAATCGACCCTGTCCAAGCTGCTGGCAGGCAAACTGGTGGCGCAAGACGGCAAGATCACACGGTCCTCCAAGCTGCGCATCGGCTATTTTGCCCAGCATCAGGTGGATGAGCTGCACATTGACGAAACGCCCTTGCAGCACATTCAGGCCGTCAAGCCCTTGGAGCAGCAAGCCCGCCTGCGTGCGCGCCTTGCAGGCTTTGGCCTAGGCCCCGATCAGGCCGAAACCGCTGTGGGCCGTCTTTCAGGCGGGCAAAAGGCGCGCCTGTCGCTGCTGTTGGCGACAATCGAAGCGCCGCATCTGCTGATATTGGACGAACCGACCAACCACCTTGATATCGAAAGCCGCGAGGCGCTGGTGGAAGCGTTAACCCAATATAAAGGCGCGGTTGTGCTGGTCAGCCACGATATGCACCTGTTGGGGCTGGTCGCTGACCGGCTTTGGCTGGTCAAAAACGGCGCGGTCACCCCTTACACCGACGACTTAGAAGCCTACCGCCGCCAGCTTTTGGCAGGCGACGAAGTGGCAAAGCCTGCCGCAAAGCCCATCGACAAGCCCAAGAAACTGTCGCGCGACGAAGTTTTGCTTCTGCGATCCGAAGTGCGCAAATGCGAAGAGCGTTTGGAAAAAATCAACGATATGCGCGACAAGCTGGCCAAAAAGCTGGCTGACCCCGCATTGTACGAAGCCGCCCGTATTGGCGAGTTGGAAACGTGGAACCGCAAGTATTCCGAAGTGATGGAGGCTTTGGACCGTGCCGAAGCCATGTGGCTGTCTGCCACCGAAAAGCTAGAAGCCGCGCAAGCGGCTTGAAGCGGGGGCCTGTGGCGCTTAGCTACCTTGGGTTGTTTGCCCGAAAGGCCCCCTGATGCCCGACGATACCGTGATGCGCCTGATTTATCTGGGCCTTTTGCTCTCCACCTTGGCCGGTTGGGCGATTGTCGAACTGCGCAAGGGCTTGGGGCGCACGGTTAAGATGGCCCTCGCTTGGGGGATGATCCTTTTGGGTTTGATGGCCGTCTATGGCCTATGGGGCGATATCACGCGCGGGATGCGGCCCAGCCAGCAAGCGGGGGAGGCCGAAGTCACCCTGCCCCGCGCCGAAGATGGCCATTATTACGCCCAGCTAGAAATTCAGGGGCAACAGATTTCTTTCATGGTCGACACGGGCGCGTCAGATGTGGTGCTAACCCAAGCCGATGCGCGCAAACTGGGGTTTGATCCGGCTGGGTTGTTGTATCTGGGCCAAGCCTTCACCGCCAATGGCCCCGTGCGCACCGCACGGGTGGAATTGGGCGATGTGCGCTTTGGGCCGTTTCGCGATGCAAGCCTTGGGGCCTCGGTAAACGAGGGGGACATGGACGGCTCGCTTTTGGGCATGTCATACCTAAGCCAGTTCCAGATCACCATTTCCGGCGATCAGATGGTGCTGCGCCGTTAGGGATGCAGCAGCCAGTCTTGCACTGACCCCATCAGCGGGCGGAAATAGGCGATGATGCGGCCTTCGGGCGGGGCTGTGGCCCCCGCCTCCCACGGGGCCACGCCGTGCAGGGTCAGGCGGTGCAGCAAGGTGGCCTCTCCGGGGCGCACCTGAAGCGGAATGCGGCGGCAAGTTTCAAAGATGCGGCGGCGGGCGGCGGTGTAGGCTTGCGTCACATCCACATCGCCCCATGTTTCGGGCTTATGCGGGGCCAAAGCCTCGCGCAGGGCTTCTTGCAAGATCAAATGGCTGCCCTCCCACACCACCAAGGGCGAGGCGTCAGACAGGTTCAGCGGCAGGCCCAAGATCCACGCATGGGGTTCTTTGACCATGCGGTGACGGTCTGGGCCGATGGGCAACAGCCCATCCAAATGCGCGGCATCGCGGTTCAGGCGGAACGCATAGGCCGTGGCACTTTCCTCGGCAGAGGGCTGGGGGTAGTTCGGATGAATGGTGGAAAGCTGCGCGCGGTGCAGCGGTTCGCGCACAAGGCCCAGATCGGCCCAAGGCAGATCAACGCCCCCTACCCTGCCCGTGTCTTCATTGGGCAGCAGGTCCAACCCCACAGCCCAAGTGCCACCACAGCGCAGCGGATCGTTGGTTGCAGCCAATGCCGCCTGCGCCAAAGGCAGCGCGGCATCGGCCCAAGCCTTGATCCCCGCCGTGGGGCCAAGGCGTTGCCAGCCCCTTACCATCCCAGCGCTTTGCGCAACATATTCGCCCCCACCACCGTGATGAAAATCGCAAAGGCGCGTTTCAGCGGCTTTGGGTTCATCGCATGTGCCAAGCGCACCCCGTAAGGCGTGGTCAGCAAGGTCATCGGGATGATCACGGCAAAGGCAGGCAGATTGACAGCGCCGACCGTAAACCGCGGCGCATCAGGCACATTCACCAAAAACAAGAATACCAACAAAGAGGGAACCGAGATCAATACTCCAAAGCCAGAGGCCGTCGCTACCGCACGATGGATTGGCAGGCCATAAAGCGCCATCAAGGGTACGCCAAAAGTACCGCCACCAACCCCCATCAACGTGGAGAAAAATGCGACCAAAGTGGCTTCAATCCCTCGCATCGGTTGGGCCGGCATCTGAGTGCCCAAACGCCAAGTTGCTCGACCAAAAGCCATGTAAAGCCCAGCGAGCATCGCCAAAAATCCAAAAATCGCCTTCAGCGATGTGGTTGACATATAAATCGCGGTAAGCGCACCGATCAACGACCCCAACACCAAAAACGGCGCCCAAGAGGTTAAGATCCCCCAATCCACAGCGCCCTTCTTATTGTGCAAAAGAACCGACCGAACCGAGGTGACGACGATGGTCGCCGCCGACGTGCCAATACACACCTGCATCAGATGGTCTGACGCAAAGCCCAACTGCCCGAACAGGTAAAAGAACGCCGGCACCAAAACGATACCGCCCCCTACCCCCAGCAAACCCGCAATCACGCCGGTGGCAGCGCCAATCGCCAGCAAAAGTGCCAGCATGGGCAGGAAAGTTGCGTAATCCATCATCACCTCGGCCTGTTTCGCATCAACCTAGCCGCGCCAAGCCAAAAGGGCCAGAGGCGGGGTTGCCCTTCTATCCCTTGGGCGCTAGCTGTGCGGCTTGCTTTGGAAAGGTTCCCCATGTCTGGCTCATTAGCCCGCCCCGCGCTGATTTTGGGGCTTTTGTCCTGCCTTGGTCCTTTTGCGATTGATATGTATCTGCCCGCCATGCCGGTGATCGGCGACAGCTTGGCCGTCTCGCCCATGGGGATGCAAAGCACGATCACGGCTTACTTTGCGTCGTTCGGCATAACGCAGATGTTTTATGGGCCTTGGGCTGATCAATCAGGGCGCAAGTTGCCGCTGTATGCGGGGATCGCGATGTTCGTTCTGGGCACGATCTTGTGCATGACAGCCACATCCGCCACCGGCCTGATCGCTGGGCGCTTTGTGCAAGGCATGGGCGGGGCGGCGCTTGGCGTTGTCCCCCGCGCCATCGTGCGCGACATGATGACAGGGGCAGAGGCGACACGGATGATGTCAAAGATTATGCTGACCTTTTCCGTCTCGCCCATGCTGGCCCCCTTGGTTGGATCAGCGCTGCTGGTGATTACGGGCTGGCGCGGGATATTTGGCGCGCTGTTGGTGGCATCGGTGGTGAGCCTAACGCTGCTCGCCGTGGCACAGCCCGAAACCTTGGCCAAAGACAACCGCCGCCCGTTCAAGATGAGCTTCCTGCTGAAGGGCTGCGCCGAATTGCTGGTGGATAAAACCTTCCTGCTGCTGACCTTCGTTGGGGCCTTTGGCTTTGGCAGCTTTTTCATCTTTCTGGCCTCGGCCTCTTACGTCTACCAGCAAGGCTTCGGCCTGTCCTCGACCCAGTTTTCCATTGCCTTTGCGGTCAATGCCATGGCGTTCATCGGGGCCAGCCAAGGGGCCAGCCGTGCGACGGTGCGCTTTGGCAATATGCCTGTGCTGATCTGGGCGAGTGCGGGGTTTGCGCTGGCGACCGTGGGGCTGTTGGTCTTGGCGCTGGGGGGCGCGGTGAACCTATGGGTGTGCATGGCATGCTTGGGGCTGGGCAATGCCTGCTTGGGGCTGATCGTGCCTGCCACGATGGTGATGGCACTGGATGATCAGGGCGACAAGGCGGGCTTGGCGTCATCCTTGGGCGGCACGTTGCAGATGTTAACAGGGGGCGCGATGGTGGTGGCTTTGGGCCCATGGCTTGGCGCAAGTGCCACACCGATGATTGCAGGCATCGCCTTTGCCGCCTGCGTAACGCTGGCCTTAACGCTGCTTGTGCCGCGCAAAGCCTAAGCGGCAGAGCTGGCGCTGTCTTGAACTTGGGCGAGCGCGTGCAACAACAAATCCGTCCCCGCACCGGGGCGGTTTGCGCCTTCCGATAACACCCGCCGCCACCCCCGCGCACCGGGTTTGCCGGTGAACAGGCCCAACATATGCCGCGTGATCTGGTGCAAACGCCCGCCTTGGGCCAGATGCGCTTGGATATAGGGCAGCATGGCTTGCACCACCTGATGGGCATCAGGCGCAAAACCTTCGCCCCACAAGCTGTCAGCGCCCATCAAGACCGAGGCCGGATCATGATACGCCGCCCGCCCCACCATCACACCGTCTAACCCTTGATCCAACAGGCCCTGCGCTTGCGATAGGCTGGTGACACCGCCGTTCAGGCACAGGGTCAGCTCAGGAAAGCGCTGCTTCATCGCCAGCACCAAAGGATAATCCAGCGGCGGAATCTCGCGGTTTTCTTTAGGCGACAGGCCCTTAAGCCACGCTTTGCGCGCATGGATGATGAAATGGCGCACCCCTGCGGCCGCCACAGTTTCCAAAAAGCGCGGCAAGATATCGGCAGGGGTTTGGTCATCAACCCCGATGCGGCACTTGACCGTCACGGGCACGCGGCTTTCGGCCTGCATCGCCGCGACACAGTCGGCGACCAGTGCCGGACGCTCCATCAACACCGCGCCAAAGCAGCCCGATTGCACACGGTCAGACGGGCAGCCGCAGTTGAGGTTGATCTCGTCATACCCATAAGGCGCAGCCACCCGCACAGCGGCGGCCAGTTCGGCAGGGTCAGAGCCGCCTAATTGCAAGGCCACAGGATGTTCGACAGCATCAAACCCCAACAACCGCGCCGCATCACCGTGCAGTACAGCAGGGGCTGTCACCATCTCGGTATACAGCATCGCGCGGCGGGTCATGTGGCGGTGAAAGACGCGGCAATGCCGATCGGTCCAATCCATCATCGGTGCCACCGACAAGCGGTGCGCCAGCGGAGAGGGCGAAGCGGGGGCAAGCGTCATGGGCAAGTGTCCGGCTCAAAAGGGTCAAGGCGCTATAACGCAGGCTTGGCACAGGCGCGAGATGCGAAAACAGTGCGGCTTGCAATCAAGCGTGGCGCGGTTGCGCCGAGGAAAGTTGCCCGAAACCACCTAATCGCCTGCAATCGGCGTCTTAATCCGACGCTTGGTTAGGTGAAAATCGGCAGCACTGCCACCCTTTTTGCACCGTTTCAGGGTCACGCGCCAATAGCCCCTCGGCAAAGGTTTTGCGCTTTGCCGCCCAAGCGCGGTGGCTGGAGGATAGTTGAGGGTCGCCCTCCAAGTCACGGATAACAGGTTGAATTTGCCCCAAGACGGCATGGGGCACGGGTGTGATAAAACAGTTCCCACCCCGTGCAATTGGCGTGCTTAAACGGATTTAGCGATAGGCACATCGCTGGCTGCTCGCATCCATCCAAGGCCGCGCGCTTTCGGCTGCAACAAGCTTGGGCGCATCGTCTTCCAACCGAAAGGCCGTGAACTTTGGCGGGCTAGGCGGAACGCTTTGTGTTTTCTTGTGATCTGACAAAGTGCCGCCCTAGACCGCTGCGCAGTGTGGCGGGCAGCTATCACGGCGGTGGCGGCGATGCCGTGTGGCCTTGGTCAACGTTGGCATAGCTTAGGCTAACCGTCGGGGCGCGTTGGGAAAAGTCGTATCCGGCCCCCAGCACGCCATTGTCAAAGACCCATCCCGCAAAGACATCCGTGCCGAAGTCGCCGCTGACGGGATAATAGGTCGCAGCGCCGCCGAAGGTCACTTTATCCGCTTGGTTGTTGGTGATAAATCCGACAGCGACACCGAAGTCAGACCCCTGATCCCGCCCAAAGCTGAACACGCCACCCAGCGTCAAGGCCGGCTCGGCACAAACCGCCGATCCGCACAACAATGAGATCGCCGATACGCCGGCAAAGAGTTTGGTTTTCATCTGATGGTCCGCCATAACACGCTCCACACCGAAGGTTAAACACGCATTCTTTAGCAATGGGCGGCTTTGATTGGCCCGTCAACGTATCTTTTGATGCCCTTCGCCGCCTGCTTGCCCTTAAGCCCCCCCTCGTCTATCTAGGCCGAAAGGGGATTTCATGCGTATTCTCATCACAAATGACGACGGTATCAACGCGCCCGGTTTGGCCGTGTTAGAGCAGATTGCCGCCACTTTGGCAGGCCCGAAGGGCGAGGTTTGGGTGGTAGCCCCCGCGTTTGAACAATCGGGCGTGGGCCATTGCATCAGCTACACCCACCCCACGATGATCGCCGAACTTGGGCCGCGCCGCTTTGCCGCAGAAGGTTCGCCTGCCGATTGCGTTTTGGCGGGGCTGTATCATGTGATGAAAGACCATAAGCCCGATCTGGTGCTGTCAGGTGTGAATCGTGGCAACAATGCGGGCGAGAATGTGCTGTATTCGGGCACAATTGGCGCTGCGATGGAAGCGGCGTTGCAAGGGATCAAATCCATCGCGCTGTCGCAGTTCTTTGGCCCGCTGAATGCCAAGCTGGAGGATCCCTATGACGCCGCCGTGATCCACGGCGCGGGGTTGATCCAGCGGTTGCTGGACAAGGGCCTGTGGGATGAGGCCGATTACCGCTTGTTTTACAACGTGAATTTCCCGCCCCTGCCCGCCGCCGATGTGAAAGGCACGCGCGTTGCCAACCAAGGCTTTCGCCGCTACACCGCCTTTTCGCTGGAACCGCATCTGTCGCCCACGGGGCGGCAGTTCTTGTGGATCAAAGGCGGTGAACAGGGCCGCGCCACGCTGCCCGGGTCTGATGTGAC
This sequence comes from uncultured Rhodobacterales bacterium, assembly GCA_903873585.1. Classification (GTDB taxonomy): domain Bacteria; phylum Pseudomonadota; class Alphaproteobacteria; order Rhodobacterales; family Rhodobacteraceae; genus Stagnihabitans. The sequence continues at coordinate 20,226 of CAIQOV010000046.1, read as the reverse complement.
AGCCAATGTCGAAGGCTACATCTCTGTCACCCCACTGCGCGCCGATCTGACAGCGCATGACCGCCTAGGCGACCTTGCGGCCGCCTTGGAATGACCAAGAAAGACCTGCCCCCCCAACCCGCACCGTCAGACAGGCTGACGCGGCTGATCTTTGGCCTGCGCGCCACTGGCGTGACAGATGAACGCGTGCTGGCCGCGATGGAGCGGGTGGACCGCGGTGCGTTTGTGCGCGGTGTCTTTGCCGCGCGCGCTTACGAGGATTTGCCCCTGCCGATTTCATGCGGGCAAACCATCAGCCAGCCGTCGGTTGTGGGGCTGATGACCCAAGCGCTGAACCCGCAGCCGCGCGACAAGGTGCTAGAGGTGGGAACAGGGTCAGGCTACCAAGCCGCAATCCTGAGCCTTTTGTGCCGCAGGGTCTATACGGTTGAACGCCACCGCGCCTTGGTCGACGAGGCGCGCAGTGTGTTTTCTGCCATGTCCTTGGCCAATATCACCGCCTTCACCGCCGATGGCAGCTTTGGTTTGCCCGACCAAGCGCCCTTTGATCGCATCCTTGTGACTGCCGCCGCCGAAGACCCGCCCGGCCCGCTCTTGGCGCAGTTGAAGATTGGCGGTATTATGGTGGTTCCGGTGGGCCAATCTGATACGGTGCAAACCTTGATCAAGGTGAAGCGTCTTGACAGTGGCTACGACTACGAAGAACTGCGCCCCGTGCGCTTTGTGCCGCTGGTCGCAGGGTTGGCATCAGAATGAAACAAAGGTCCGGATCAACGGGCGGGTGTATTGGGTCAGTCGAGTGAGGATTTACATGAAATATAGGAACGAACGTCGCACAGCCAAACCGGCCTTTGCCCTGCCCATTCTGGCAGGCTTGGCGCTGTCGGCCTGTATGGAAACCAAGTCGCTGGACTGGGATCTGCGCAGCAATGGCGGGGCGACCTCGGGGGCGGTGGAACAAGCCACCGCCGCGCGGCCTGCGGCGGATGCGCAGGGGGTGATTTCTTATCCGGGCTATCAGGTGGTGGTGGCGCGGCGTGGCGATACGGTGGGATCCATCGCGGCGCGCTTGGCAATTCCGGCAGAGCAACTGGCCAGCTACAACGCCCTGACCCCGAACGACACCCTGCGTCAGGGCGAGGTTTTGGCCTTGCCGACCCGCGTCGCCTCGGCCGGTGTGATGCCGGGGGCTGGTGCTGCGACCGGCGGCATTGACGTGGCCGCGATTGCCACCACAGCCCTTGACCGCGCCGATACCGGCACGGCGCAAACTGGCACGGCGCAAACTGGCACGGCGCAAACCGGTGCGACGATTGGCAGCGGGGCGGCCCCCAAAGGCGCGCTGCCCTTTGCCACCCAAGGATCGGGGCCAGAACCGGTGCGCTATCAGGTCAAGCGTGGTGAGACGGCCTTTACCATCGCGCGCAGCTTCAACATCTCGGCCAAGTCGCTGGCGGACTGGAACGGCCTTGGGCCTGACTTGATGGTGCGCGAAGGGCAGATCTTGATCATCCCGACCTTGGCCGATCTGTCGCGCCTGCCCGCCGAGCCTGTGGCCGATGCCACCCCGCCCGGCGAAGGGTCGCCCACGCCCAACCCGCCGTCGTCCAAAGAACCCCTGCCCGATGAGCCGACCGTGACCGCCGCGCAGGCCGCCCAACAACCCACCCCAGCCCCCGATCTGGGCAGCCAGCGCACCGCAGCCTCGGCCACGGCGATGGTGATGCCGGTGGATGGCAAAATTTTGCGCGCCTGGGATGGCAAGACCAGCCAAGGCATCGACATCGCCGCCGCCTCGGGCACAGCGGTGCACGCGGCAGAGGCGGGCACAGTGGCCGTGATCACCCATGACGCCAAAACTGGCGCGCTGATCGTGATCTTGCGCCATGCCGACGGGGTGCTGACAGTTTACGCCGGCCTTGATTCCGCCGCTGTGGAAAAAGGGGCAAGCGTGAAACGCGGGCAAACCATTGGCACGGTGAAAGACGGCAGCCCTGCACAACTGCACTTTGAAGTGCGCCACGGCCAAGTCTCGGTCGACCCGCTGACGTATTTGCAATAAGCGATTAAAGGCTTCGCCCTATGATCCCGGAGGGTTTCACACCCTCCGGACCTCCCGTGGGATATTTGGGCAAGTATGAAAGGGGGGGGTGCGGGGGGGCGTTACAGCGCCACACCTTCGCGGGCAGCCAGATCGCAAAAGAATTGCCACGCCACACGGCCCGAGCGCGAGCCGCGCGTGGCTTGCCATTCGATGGCTTCGGCCCATAGCCGGTCTTCAGAGATTTTGACGCCGTAAGCGGCGCAGTAAGCGCGGATCATGGCAAGGTAATCGTCTTGGGTACACGGGTGAAAGCCCAGCCACAGCCCGAACCGGTCGGACAGCGACACTTTTTCTTCGACCGCTTCCCCCGGCGTGATGGCCGAGGCGCGTTCGTTGTCAATCATCTCGCGCGGCATCAGGTGGCGGCGGTTTGAGGTGGCGTAAAACAGCACGTTGTCAGGCCGCCCTTCGATGCCACCATCCAGCACCGCTTTCAGCGATTTGTAGTGCTGATCATCGCTGGAAAAAGACAGATCGTCGCAAAACAAGATAAAGCGGCAGGGAGCTGCGCGCAAATGGGCCAGCAGGCGCTGCACCGAAGGCAGGTCTTCGCGGCTGAGTTCAACAATCTTCAGATCATGCCCTTCGGCACGCACAGCGGCGTGAATGGCCTTGACCAGCGAGGATTTGCCCATCCCCCGCGCCCCCCACAACAACGCGTTGTTCCCAGGCAGGCCGCGCGCGAAATGGCGGGTGTTTTGCATCAGCGTGTCGCGCGACCGATCAATTCCGATCAGCAGGCCCACATCGACCCGCGACACTTTGGCCACGGGGTCTAGCCTATCGGGGGCGGTGTGCCACACAAAGGCCTCGGCCAGCGCGAAATCGGGGCTGGCCAAGGGCTGCGGCGCTAGGCGTTCCAGCGCCGCTGCAATGCGTTCAAGTTCGGTCATTCCGCGTCAGGCTCTTCCCACGTGCCATCCAGCTTGGCTTGCTTTTCGGCCTGCTTTTCGAAGTAAACGATGATCCAGATCGAGATTTCGTACAGCGGATAGATCACCGCAAACAAGATCATCATCGAGGTGACATCGGGCGGTGCAATCATCGACGAGACGATCATAATGCCCACGACCGCGTATTTGCGCGTTGATTTCAGCCCCTTTGACCCGATCAATCCGGCCTTGCCCATCAGCGTCAGCAAAACAGGCAATTGGAAACACAGGCCAAAGGCCAACAAGAACTGCATGGTCAAGGCAAAGAACGCCTCGACCGAGCCTTGGAACACCACGCCTTTGGGCACCTGCGCCAAAGTGTTGGTGGTTTGCATCGCCGCTTTGAAACTGTCTTGATAGCTTAGGAAAAAGTCAAAGGCGAAGGGCAGCACGACCATATAGGCAAAGCCGCCGCCAAGGCAGAACATCACGGGCGAGGCGACCAGAAACGGCAAAAACGCCATCTTTTCATTACGATACAGCCCCGGCGCAATGAAGCGCCACAGTTGAATGGCAATGACCGGAAAGGCCAGAACAAAGCCGCCCCACATGGCAATTTTCAGCGTGACAAAGAAGCCTTCCTGCACCTTGACCAGCACAAAGGTGCAGTCTTGGCCGCGCACCGCCAAAGCCTGACACATCGGGCGCGACAGAAAGGCAAAGACATAGCCCCATTCGACATAGCAAATCATAAACGCCAACGCATAGGCGGCGATCGACACCATGATGCGGTTGCGCAGTTCTTTGAGGTGTTCGATCAGCGGAGCAGCCGAGCTGTCAAGGTTTTCGGCTTGCGTCATGTCAGGTCCGCCTTTTTCTTGCGCACGGGTTTCTTGGGCGGGTCTGCGGGCGCATCGGCGACAAGGGCTGGATCCGCCTTGGGCTTGGGCGTGCGTTTGCGCGGGGCGGGTTTGGGTTTGGGGTCGGCTTCGGCGGGCGCGGTGTAAGTTCCCGCCTCGATGGCTTTTAACTTTTCGGTTTGCTCGGCCAGAACCTTGGCGCGCAGGGCCTGCTTGTCATACAGGGCCTGCGTGTTTGGCCCGTGTGCAACAGACGCGTGTTGCACAGACCCGTGTTCAACAGCTTTGGCCGCCGTTGCAGCATCGTCCTCGGCCACGGCGGCAAGGTCGTCATCCACCTCATCTGCCAAAGCCGGTTCTGCGGGTTTGGGCGCAGGCGTTGCGGGCATCGGCGGCGGGGTCAGGGTGCGTGCGGGCATCGTGACGGTGGGCTTGGCCGTATTCTTCAACGGATCCCATTTTTCGAACTTATCCGCCGCCTCGCGCATTTTGTCCAAGCCCATGGCCTTGGTCGAGGTCGAGGTTTTCAGATCGCGGGCAACATCGCTGACGCCGGTATCTTTGGCAGCTTGATCCATGGCACGCGAAAACTCGCGGCTCATCTGGCGCAGCTTGGCGGTGAAGCGGCCAAGCTGGCGGAACATGGCTGGCAGGTCTTCGGGGCCAATGAAGATCAGCGCGACGATGCCGATGATGATAAGTTCTGGCCAATCAAATCCGAACATGATGCGTCAATCCGGCCTATCAGGCCTGATCTTTCGTCTCAGCCGGTGTCACATCCTTGGCGACAGGGGTCGCGGCAGCGGCGGCTTCTTCTTTGGCGATATCGGCTTTGCCGTCATCAATGCCCTTTTTGAAGGCGTTGATACCCTTGCCCACTTCGCCCATCAGGTTAGACACTTTGCCTTTCCCGAAAAGAACCAGAACGACGACGGCGATGACCAGAAGGCCGATGGGCGATGTCATGTGCATGCGAAAACTCCTTTGGGTGCGGGATGCGCCCGTGCTGGAAGCAACTGTGCCCGTTGCGGCGCTAAGGGCAAGGTCAAGTTTGCGGCAAATCGGGGCTAGGCTTGCGAAACGGGCGACTTACCGCCATATTTCTGTCAGTAAGCCCCGCGATTGCCAAAGGATTGCGCATATGGCCCGTTCTGACCGCTTGTTCGACCTGATCCAGATTCTGCGCGACGGGCGCTTGCACCGTGCTGCGGATCTGGCGGCGGATTTGGGGGTTTCGGTGCGCTCTATCTGGCGGGATATGGCGGTTTTGACAGCCTCGGGCATGCCAGTCGAAGGAGAGCGCGGCGTGGGCTATATTCTGCGCCAACCGATCACCTTGCCCCCCATGATGCTGCAACCTGCGGAATTGATTGCCTTGCGCTTGGGCGTGCGGCTTGTGGCCGAGGGGAATGATGCGAACCTTGCCGCCGCTGCCCGCAGCTTGGCCGGCAAAATCGCCACCGTGGCCCCTGCCCCGCGTGATACAGACGCCGGCGAAGACCTGTTCGCCCCCGCAGCCCCCGCCCCGCAACGCGCCAGCCCGCATCTGCCCTTGCTGCGCAAAGCGATCCGGCAAAGCGAGCGGTTGACGATTGCGGTGCTGGACGCCTCTGGCCAGTTAACCCAGCGCGACATTCGCCCGCTGGCCTTGGCGCTGACAGGTCAGACATGGGTGCTGGCCGCTTGGTGCGACACGAAAGCAGGCTTTGCCACCTTCGGGCTAGACCGGTTGCTAGACATCGTGCCGCGCGGCGAGGTTTTCCCGCGCGAGGCGGGCAAGCGGCTGGCCGATTACCGCAAATGGCAGGCCTTGGGCTTGGGGCTGGCCGAGGGATTGGATATTTAAGCAAGTATGAAATGGAAAAGTAAGGCGCTTTAGCCCGCGAAGACAAAGCAGCGGTCACGGCGGATCATCAGCCAAAGGGGCGTTCCCGCTTTGGGTAGGAACACGCCGGGGACAGCGGCGGTGAGGGGGGAGCCGTCAAAATCCATCTTGAATTCGACAAGGCTTTCATGGCCCAAAAAGCGCGCCCGCGTCACGGTGCCGCGCGCAGGCGTGCCATCTTGCGCGGTAGGATTGGGGCCGCGACCGGCGCGGTCAAAGTCGATCTTTAAGTGCTGCGGGCGGATCACGATGTGCACGGGTGTGCCGTCAGCATGGCCCGGTGTCAGGAAGACACCAAACGGCGTTTGGGTTAAGGCCCCGCGCGAAGTGCCTGAAATAACGTTCACATCGCTAAAGAACGCCGCCGCAGCGCGGTCAATCGGGGCGTTGTACAGGTTATAGGGCGCGCCTTTTTGCACGATCAATCCCGCGCGCATCAGGGCGATTTCATCGGCCATGCGCATGGCTTCATTGGGTTCGTGGGTTACCAGCAGAACCGCAGCACCCTCTTCTTTCAGCAGGTCCAGCGTTGCATCGCGAATGCCATCGCGCAGGCGGTTATCAAGGCCCGAGAAGGGTTCATCCATCAGCATCACGCGCGGGCGCGGCGCCAAAGCGCGGGCAAGGGCTACGCGCTGTTGTTCACCGCCCGACAACTGATGCGGGTGTTTGTCACCAAAACCGGTCAGGTTGACCTTTTCCAGCAAAGCCTCCACCCGTGCTGCGCGCTGCGGCACATCGCGGCGCAGGCCAAAGGCCACGTTGCCCGCCACCGTCAGGTGCGGAAACAGCGCGAAGTCTTGAAACATCAGCCCCACACCGCGCGCTTCGGGCGGGGTGGCGGTGGTGGGGCCAAACACCTCGACCCCGTCAATCAGGATGCGGCCTTGGTCGGGGGTTTCCACCCCTGCGATCATCCGCAAGGTGGTGGATTTGCCACAGCCCGATGGCCCAAGCAGGCAGGTCACCTGCCCCGCCTCCACCACCAATGACAGGTCAGACACCACCTTTTGCCCACCATAAGACCGCGAGAGCGATTGCACAACAAGGCGCGGCGCATCAGATCGGGGCGCATCAGATCGGGGCGCATCAGAACGGGGGCCATCAGATCGGGGCGTGGACAAGGTCAATTCCCAACAGTTTTCATCAGAATTACCCCATAGCAGCCGATAGGCCGTGCCGCAAGGCTAGCGCGCCAAGACCAGTTCCGCCATCAATCCACCCAGATCAGCACTTTGCCCCAACCGCAGCACCCCGCCGTGCGAGCGCGCAATATCCGCCGCAATCGACAGGCCCAGCCCGACCCCGCCACCATGGTTTGGATCACGCGCCGCATCAAGGCGGGTAAAGGGGCGCAGCGCCTCTTCTCGTTGGGCGGCGGGAATGCCGGGGCCGTTGTCTTCAACGACAAGGCGCAAGGATCGGTCGGTCAGGTGATAGGACAGCCGCGCTTGCGTGCCATAGCGCAGGGCATTGCCCAGCAGGTTATCCAAAGCGCGCGTGACAGCTTGCGGGCGGATGCGCAAATGGCCTTGGCCGTGGCACGCGCCCAAAGCCACATCTTGCCCGCCGCGCTGGGTTTTGGCCACGATGTCGGCCACCAATTGGGCGGGGTCAACCAAGCTTGGCTCTTCTTGCGCATCACCGCGCGCGAAGGCAAGGAACTCATCCACCAAGCGCTGCATCTCTTGCACATCGCTCAGAAGGGCTGCGGTGTCTTCGGTTTCGTCCATCAAGGACAGGCCAAGCTTCATGCGCGTCAAAGGCCCGCGCAGGTCGTGGCTGACACCCGACAGCATCAAGGTGCGCTGTTCGATCTGGCGTTCAATCCGTGCGCGCATGTCCAAAAAGGCCATGCCTGCCGCGCGCACCTCTACCGCGCCGCGCGGTTTGTAGGGCAGGTTTTGGCCACGGCCAAACGCCTCGGCTGCGGCGGCCATGCGGGTGATGGGAACCAGTTGGTTGCGCAAGAAGGCAAAGGCCACCCCCGTCATCAAAATTGAGGCCAGTGCCATGATCACCAAAAGCTGGTGCGGATTGCTGGCCGATACCCGAACGCGGGGCATGGCAAGGCGCATGGCGCCGTGGAGCGTTTGCACCCAAACCTGCACATTGCGCGGATCGCTTGACAGATCCACCGCCAGAACCTGTGGCAGGGCATTGTGCAAGATCGCCCCCACCTCGCGCCCCGACAGATCCCAAAAATCGCGCTGATCGCTCGGCGGGGCAGCAACTTGGGTTGGCAGGTCAACAATGATCTTCAAACCCGAACCCAAAGCCCCCGCCCGCGCTTGGGCCGTCGCCAAATCTTGCGCCGTGTCAACTTGTGCCAGAACCAAGCCCACCTCAAGCGCGGCACTGCGCGACATTTGGCGGGTGACGCCGTCAAAATGGCGCTGGATGAAGATCACCGACACCACCAGCTGCACAACAACCACCGGCAAGATCAAGATCAGCGCCGCGCGTCCGTAAACGCTGCGTGGGACGTAGGATTTCAAGGTGAATGCCATGGGTTCAGCCTAGCCGCCGCAGGGGCAGGTTGGAAAGACCCAATTTGCTTGAATTGGGACTTGAGCCTTGGCATCAGCAGCGCAATGGTAGCACAGCTATGCCCAAAAGCGGTTCCCGATGCCCCTGCCCCTTTGCACCTTGCGCGCTGACAATCCCGGCCCCTTCACCGGCCTTGGAACCAACACCTATATTCTGGGGCAATCCGCCCAGATCATCGTCGACCCCGGCCCCGACCATCCCGCCCATCTGGCGGCGATTCTGGCACAAGTGGGCGGCCATAAGGTCGAGGCGATCATCGTGACCCACGCGCATGGCGACCACAGCGCGCTGGCCCCCAAGCTGTCGCGCCTCACAAACGCACCCGTGCTGGCTTACGGCGATGCGCGGGCGGGCATGTCAGCACAGATGCACGCCTTGCAGGCCGAGGGGATTGCAGGCGGGGAAGGGCGCGACGAAAGCTTTGCGCCAGATGTTTGCTTGCACGATGGGCAGACGCTGACCCTTGCCGGCGTGCCAATCGAGGTGATCCACACCCCCGGCCATATGAGCAACCACATCTGCCTTGGCTTGGGCGAAGACCTGCTGTCGGGCGATCATGTGATGGCGTGGTCAACCTCGCTCATCTCGCCGCCTGATGGCGATATGGGGGCCTATATGGCATCGCTGCATAAGCTTGCGGCGCGCAACTGGCGCAGGTTTCACCCGGGGCACGGCGCACCGGTCCAAGACCCTGCCGCCCGATTGTCTGCGCTGATTGCGCATCGCTTGGGGCGCGAAGCGTCGGTGCTGGCAGCGCTGTCAAAAGGCCCCGCCACCCCACAAGCGCTGACCGCCAGCATTTACACCGACCTTGCCCCACACCTGCACGCCGCCGCCACGCGCAACGTTCTGGCCCACCTGATCGACCTGCAAGCCCGCGCCAAAGTCGCCCGCCTTGGGGATGGACCGCTTGGCTCGGCCAGCTTCCAGCTGCGCTAACCCACTCTTTTCACAACCTTTGATTTTTCCCGCCATTTCCCCTTGCCGCCCCCAAACACCCTTGCTATAGACCCCTCGTGTTCCGGCGTAGCTCAGCGGTAGAGCAGCTGACTGTTAATCAGCTGGCCGTAGGTTCGATCCCTACCGCCGGAGCCAAATTCTTCAAGAGCTTGAAAAAGATAGGGCGCGTCGCAAGACGTGCCCTTCTTTTATCATCCAACCAAAACCGCCAGTCAGGCGAGCAAAGCCTCGCGCGGGGCGCGCGTCCAAAAGCGGGCCATCAGGCTGGTCGAGGCGAACAGCAACCCGATGCACAGGCCCAGCCAGATCCCCTCGGCGCCAAGGCCAAAGTGAAAGCCCAAAATCGCGCTGGCGGGGATGCCCACACCCCAATAGCTAAAGGCTGCGGCCCACATCGGCACGCGCGTGTCACGAATGGCGCGCAGCAGGCCAAGCGCCATGACCTGCATCGCGTCTCCAAGTTGAAACAACGCGGCCAAGGCCAACAGGCGGGTGCCAAGGGCCAAAATCTGGGGCGATTCCGGCTTGGTTGTGTCAAGAAACAGCCCGATGATCGCCACGGGCAGGCTGACGAACAGCGCAATCCCAAGGGCGCACAGCACCAATGACAGGCCAATCGCCGCGATGGCAATCTGGCGCAGGCCCCGCACATCGCCAGCCCCCGACGCGCGGCCTGCCAAAACCGTGGCGGCATTTGACAGGCCCAGATGCAGCATAAACGCCAAGGCCGCGACCTGCATGGCAATGCCGTGCGCAGCCAGCGCCACGGTGCTAACCCAGCCCATCATCAAAGACGCGCCAGCAAACAGCCCGCTTTCGGCAAGGCCTGTCATGCCAATCGGCCAGCCAAGGCGAAACACGCGGCCCAACGCGGCAGCGTCCATCCGCCAGAAGCGGTTGAACAGGCCAAAGCGCCGCAGGGCGGGTTGGAACTGGGCATAAAGGGCCATGATCAGAAACGTGGCCCATTGCACCGTCAGCGTCGCAAGGGCTGCGCCGCGCACCCCCAGTTCAGGGGCGCCCCAATGGCCGAAAATCAGCATCCAGCCCAAGGCAAGGTTGACCAGCACGGCCCCCAGCGTCACCCAAAGCACCACCTGCGTGCGCCCCAAGGCTGACAGGTACGATTTCAGCGCCATCACCAGCAGCGCAGGCACCATCCCCGGCCCCGCGATGCGCAAGAAATCTTGCGCCAGCTGGGCCACCTTAGGCTCTTGCCCCAAACCCAACAGCCATGTGCCCGATGTCCAGAACACCGGATAGGTCACAAGGCCAAAGCCCAGCGACAGCCAAAGCGCCATCCGCGCATCGCGGCGCACTTCGGTTTCATCCCCCTTGCCAACCGCAATCGCGATTAGCGGCATCAAAGCTTGGGCAAAGCCTGATCCAAGCACAAAGACGATAAAGAAGCACGACCCCGCCAAGGTGACAGCGGCCAGTTCAGGCACACCGTAGCGGCCCATCAAAACGGTGTCGGTGACATGCAGCGCCATTTGCGCAAGATGCGAGCCGATCAGCGGCAACCCCAGCGCCAAGATCGCGCGGGGGTGGGTGAGGTATGTGTGGGCCATGGCGTCTTGTACCCGCTGCGCCTTTGGCCAGCAAGCCCGCGCCCTGTGTCACAGGCTGCGGCTTCACACCCCCGCGCCAGCGGCGCGTCAGGAGTTGGGCTGGATCAGATCCCAGCGGTTGCCAAACGGGTCGCGCCAAACGGCGACGATGCCATAAGGTTCATGGCGCGGAGGTTCTTCAAAGGTGCCGCCCGCAGCAGTGATCTTGGCAGCGTCGGCCGCGAAATCATCCGAGTGCAGGAAAAGCCAAACCCGCCCACCGCCTTGCTGGCCAATCGCGGCCCGTTGCGCGGGCGTGTCAGCACGCGCAAGGATCAGGCGAAAATCTTGGGAAGGGGGGCTTACGGTGACCCACCGTTTGGGGCCTTGGGGAATGTCTTGCGCCAAGGTGAAGCCTAATCCTTGGCAGAAAAAGGCAATGCCTGCGTCATAATCGGGCACCAGCAGGGAAATGGCTGCCAGTCTCATCCGTTGCGGGCTTGCGGCAGGGCGATGTGGGCCACTTGTTCAGCGATCGGTTCGACTGACAAAGGGTGCAAAGCGGCGCTGTGGTCGGCGGGGTCGCCGACCGGAACCCATTCACCGCCCTTGAAAATCTCAAGCGCCGAGAAGTTGGCCTTATAACCCATCTTGCGCGATCCGGGCACCCAGTAGCCAAGATAGACATAGGGCAAGCCCGCATCGCGGGCGATGTCGATGTGGTCAAGAATGGCGAAGGTGCCCAAGGACAGATCCTGCAAGCTGGGGTCGTAGAACGAATAGACCATCGACAGCCCGTCTTCGAACACGTCGGTCAGGCTAACGCAGGCCAAAGGGCGGCCATGCTCGCCCGGTCCTGCGGGCCGCGAATATTCGATGACGCGCGATTTGATCGGCGTTTCTTCAATCATGGCCGCGAATTCGAATACATCCATATCGGCCATGCCGCCATCGGCGTGGCGCTCATCCAGATACCGGCGAAAGAGGGTGAACTGGTCTTCGGTGGCCCAAGGCGAGGTGGGGTTGCGCCGCAAGTGCCCTGCCCCTTTCAGCACCCGCTTTTGCGTGCGCGAAGGAACAAACTTGGCCACATCAATGCGTGCCGACAAACAGGCCGAACATTCCGCACAAGAGGGGCGGTACAACACATTCTGGCTGCGGCGAAACCCCTGCTTTGACAGCGCATCATTCAGCTTTTGCGCATGTTCGCCCTGCAAGGCCGTGAACAGCTTCCGTTCAAACCTGCCGTCCAGATAAGGACAGGGTTGGGGCGCAGTTACGTAAAACTGGGGCGCTATGGGAAGCGTGTGGCGCATGGCGGCCTTTGAAATTAAATTATGATGGCTTCACGTTAGCAAGGCCGTGGGCCCGCGCCAAGGGTCTTGTTACAGCGCTGACACAAAGACAGGGTGCGCTGCGCGCGCCAAATCAGGGTGGAGGCACAGAGCATTTTACCGAAACTTGCGCATAAATTCATCTTTTCGCAACAATAGTACAAAATTTCCCACGCCCACGACATTTTGCGCGTCGATTTGCGGTTGACGCCCCCGCAGCCCAACCCTAGTGTCCCCGCCGATAGGTAAGAAACCAAGGGGCCATGCCCTGACAGCACTCCACCCGTTACGGGGGGCGCTGACAGGCTTCACCCCACGCCCCCACAGACTTTGGGGGCTTTTTGTTGAGATAAAGGACCAGACGATGCGGCAGATGACCGGGGCAAGAATGGTGGTGCAGGCGCTGAAAGATCAGGGCGTCGAGGTGGTGTTTGGCTATCCCGGTGGGGCCGTGCTGCCGATCTATGACGAGATTTTTCAGCAAAACGACATCAAACACATTTTGGTGCGCCATGAACAAGGCGCTGTGCATATGGCCGAGGGCTATGCGCGCTCTACTGGTAAGCCGGGGGTGGCCTTGGTGACCTCGGGGCCAGGTGCCACGAACGCAGTGACGGGCCTGACCGATGCCTTGATGGATTCCATCCCGTTGATCGTGATTTCCGGCCAAGTGCCCACCTTTATGATCGGCACCGATGGCTTCCAAGAGGCGGATACCGTGGGCATCACCCGCCCCTGCACCAAGATGAACTGGCTGGTCAAAGACACCGCCAAACTGGCCGAAACGCTGCACCAAGCCTTTCATGTCGCAACCCACGGCCGCCCCGGCCCTGTGTTGATCGACATTCCCAAGGATGTGCAATTTGCCACCGCCGACTATACCCCGCGCGAAGCGGCCAAAGTCTCGCATTATCAACCGCGCGTGCGCGGGGACGAAGCGCTGATTGCCAAGCTGGTTGACCTGATCGAAACCGCCGAACGCCCTGTGTTTTACACCGGCGGCGGCGTGATCAACTCTGGCCGCACCGCATCAACCTTGCTGCGCGATCTGGTGGCTGAGACGGATTTCCCCATCACCTCGACCCTGATGGGCCTTGGCTCTTACCCTGCTTCGGGCAAGAACTGGCTGGGGATGCTGGGGATGCATGGGCTGTATGAGGCCAATCTGGCCATGCACGGCTGCGATGTGATGATCAACATCGGCGCGCGCTTTGATGACCGCATCACGGGGCGGATCAAAGATTTCAGCCCGCATTCCAAAAAGGTGCATATCGACATCGACCCGTCCTCGATCAACAAGGTCGTGCGGGTGGATGTGGGCATCGTGGGCGATGTGACGCTGGTCTTGGAAGAGGTGCTGCGCCAATGGCGGGCGCGCGGATCAAAGACCAACCGCGCCGCACTGCCCAAATGGTGGGCGCAGATCACCGAATGGCGTGCGGTGAAGTGCCTGACCTATAAGAACTCTTCCACCGTGATCAAGCCGCAATATGCGCTGGAACGGCTGGAAGCGCTGACCAAGGGGATGGACCGCTATATCACCACCGAAGTGGGCCAGCACCAGATGTGGGCCGCGCAGTTCCTTGGGTTTGAAGACCCGCACCGCTGGATGACCTCGGGCGGGTTGGGGACAATGGGCTATGGTCTGCCCGCCAGCATTGGCGTGCAGGTGGCCCACCCCGACGCTTTGGTGATCAACGTCGCGGGCGAGGCGAGCTGGCTGATGAATATGCAAGAAATGGGCACCGCGATGCAGTTTCGCGCTCCCGTCAAGCAGTTCATCTTGAACAACGAACGCCTTGGCATGGTGCGCCAGTGGCAAGAGCTGCTGCACGGCGAACGCTATTCGTCAAGCTGGTCAGAAGCCTTGCCCGACTTTGTGAAACTGGCCGAAGCCTTTGGCTGCAAAGGCATTCGCATCGACGACCCCGCCGATCTGGACGAGGCGATCAAGGAAATGCTGGCCTATAACGGCCCGGTGATTTTCGATTGCCGTGTGGAAAAGCACGAAAACTGCTTCCCCATGATCCCGTCAGGCAAGCCGCATAACGAAATGCTGCTGGGCGATGCCGATACGCAGGGCGTGATCGGGGCGAAGGGCGCGGTTTTGGTGTGAGAGGGCAAAGCGGGGGTTTCACACCCCCGCACCCCCGTGGGATATTTATACAAGTATGAAAGGGGCGAAGATGAGCGCTCTCAATATCAAAAAAGGCTCCTCCAGCCATTCGGCTTACGAGTTGCGCGATCCGAACGGTGATTTGATCGAAAGCCACACGCTGGCCGTGGTGGTCGACAATGAAAGCGGCGTTCTAGCACGGGTGATCGGGCTGTTTTCGGGGCGGGGCTATAACATCGACAGCCTGACAGTCGCCGAAGTGGACCATGAAGGCCACCTTAGCCGCATCACGGTTGTGACACGCGGCACACCGCCGGTGATCGCCCAGATCAAAGCGCAGCTTGACCGCTTGGTGCCGGTGCATGAAGTGCATGATTTGACCGCTGAAGGCCCCTCGGTGCAGCGCGAACTGGCGCTGTTCAAGGTGGCAGGGCGGGGGGAAGCGCGGATTGAAGCGCTGCGTTTGGCCGAGATTTTCCGCGCCAATGTGGTGGATTCGACCTTGGAAAGCTTTGTGTTTGAAATGACAGGCACGCCGGAAAAGATCGACGCTTTCGCCGATCTGATGCGCCCGCTTGGTTTGCGCGAGATTGCGCGCACAGGTGTGGCAGCACTGGCGCGCGGGGCTTGACGAGCTGGGGGCCTTTGGCCCCCGCCGTTAGCTTGGCGTGTCTTCCAGTAACGCTTTGACGCGGGCCTGATCTTCGGGCGAAAGCTCGCCCACGTCAGCTGCGCGAGCACGGCGGCGCGTGACGCTAAAGGCCAGCCACGCCCCAGCTAGTAAGGCTGCGGGGCCTGCGCCCCATAAGATCAGGTTTGCGCCCTTGGTTGTCGGGTTCAGCAGCACAAACTCACCGTAGCGCGCCACGATATAGTCGACCGCCTGCGCGTCACTATCGCCCGCCGTCAACCTATCGCGCAGCAGCACGCGCAGGTCATGGGCCAGATCGGCATCGGAATCGTCGATGCTTTCGTTGCGGCACACCAGACAGCGCAGCCCCTGCGACAGGGCGCGGGCGCGCTGTTCTAGTGCTGGGTCAGCCAGCATTTCATCGGGGCGCACCGCAAAGGCCGGCGTGGCCAGCAGAGCAAGCGTTAAGGCGGCGGCAAGGCGCTTCATTCTGCGGCCACCGCAACAGTCGTTGACCGCCGCGCCCCTGCCGCCACGCGAAACCTGCGGTCAGACAGGCTGAGCATACCGCCCAAAGCCATCATCATGCCCCCCAGCCACAGCCAATCGGCAAAGGGCTTCAGATACGAGCGCACTGCATAGCCGCCGCCGTCTTGCGGATCACCCACCACCAGATAGATGTCGCCAAAGATGCCGGGGCGAATGGCGGCCTCGGTCGTGGCCATGCCCGCTATGGGATAGGTGCGCTTGGCGGGGTGCATCATCGCCACCTCGGCCCCGTTTTTGGTCACGCGCATATCGGCCACTTTGGCGGTGTAGTTCGGGCCGGTTTCCTCAGACAGGCCCATCAGTTGCACCTGATAGGGCCCCAGATCAAAGCTTTCACCCACCTTGACCACACGAATATCCTCGACCGCCCAAGTGGTGAGCGTGACCACGCCAAAGATTGCCACGCCAAAGCCAGCGTGCGCCATCGCACGGCCCCAATCGGCACGGGGCAACCGCGTCAGGCGGCCCAGCCTTTGGCCAAACGAACCCCGCCCGCAGCGTTGCCACAGATCAACGACAACACCGGCCACCAGCCAAACGGCCAGCGCCACGCCCAAGGGGCCAAGGGTGGAAACCCCGCCGGTGATCGCATAGGCCAACAGCGCCGCTGCCACTGTCAGGGCCAAGGCCCCGGCAAAGGGCTTCATCGCGCGGCCCAGATCGGCGCGTTTCCAAGGCAAAACCGCGCCTATGGGCAGCACGATGGCCAAAGCGATGGCAAAGGGCATGAAGGCGGCATTGAAAAAGGGCGCGCCGACCGATAGGGCGCGGTTCCACAAAATCTCGGCCACCAAGGGCCAGATCGTGCCGATAAAGACAACAAAGCAGGCCACGGTCAGCAGCAGGTTGTTCACCACCAGCCCCGTCTCGCGGCTGACCATGGCGAAGACTCCCTTCGCCTCTAGCGCGCCAGCGCGCAGTGCGAACAGGGTCAGCGCCCCGCCGACAAACACGGCGAGGATCGCCAGCACGAACATCCCCCGTGTCGGATCAGACGCAAAGGCATGAACCGAGGTGATAACGCCCGAGCGCACGATAAAGGTGCCCACCAGCGAAAAGCCAAAGGCCAAGATCGACAAAAGCATGGTCCAAGCTTTCAGGCTTTCGCGCTTTTCCACCACGATGGCCGAATGCAGCAAGGCGGTGGCAATCAGCCACGGCATGAAACTGGCGTTTTCCACCGGATCCCAGAACCAAAACCCGCCCCAGCCGAGTTCGTAATAGGCCCAAAGTGAGCCCATGGTGATGCCGATGGTCAAGAACAGCCAAGCGGCCAGCGTCCACGGGCGCACCCAGCGGCCCCAAGCGGCATCTACACGCCCCTCAATCAAAGCCGCTACGGCGAAGGCAAATGCCATCGAAAGCCCGACATAGCCCAGATACAAAAACGGCGGGTGAAAGGCCAATCCCGGATCTTGCAGCAAAGGATTCATGTCGTGCCCGTTCATCGGCGGGCTGGCTAGGCGCAGG
This sequence comes from uncultured Rhodobacterales bacterium, assembly GCA_903873585.1. Lineage (GTDB taxonomy): Bacteria > Pseudomonadota > Alphaproteobacteria > Rhodobacterales > Rhodobacteraceae > Stagnihabitans. The sequence goes on along the minus strand of CAIQOV010000046.1, from coordinate 3,345 downwards.
AAAGGGTTTGATGTCCACAGCATAAAGGCCAAAAAGGCCGCACCAATCGCGCCTTGCACCGCCAAGACACGCGCTTTGAGCCGTTCGGGCAGTTGGCCGCCAAACCAGTGCGCCGTTGAGCCGTAAAAACTTAGCGCCAGCACCCAAAGCAGCAACGAGCCTTCATGGTTGCCCCAAACGCCCGCGACTTTGTAGAGCATGGGTTTAAGCGTGTGCGAATTGTTCACCACCAGCCGTAAGCTGAAATCACTGGTGACAAAGGCATAGGTCAAAGCCCCAAAACTGACCGCGATCAGCAGAAATTGCGCGGTGGCCGCAGGGCCTGCCAGCGCCATCAGAACGCGATCCCGGCGCTGCGCGCCCACCATCGGCAGAATGGCCTGCAAGCTTGCCACAACAAAGGCAAGGATCAGGGCGTAATGGCCAAGCTCGACAATCATGGTTGGTCCTTTTGGGTGGCGCTTTGGTGTCAGCATAAGACGAAACGCGGGGCGATCCAATGGGGGGCGGGGATTTTGCACGCCCGCGCGCTACCTTGTGATCAAGGCACACTTTTGGCATAGACCTTGGCCGCACCGGCGCGGTAGTGGGATTAGACCCGCACAACAGGACAGGCCCATGACACAGGTGACTTTGATCGGCGTGCCGATGGATGCAGGCCAGCGCCGTGCGGGCTGTGTGATGGGGCCGGCGGCTTACCGCGTGGCGGGGATCGGCGCAGCCATAGCAGAGCTTGGGCATCAGGTGATTGATCAGGGCGATTTGGCCCTGCCCCCGTTGTCACCCTTGGCTTGCCCAAACCCTGTTGTGCAATCGTTGCCCGAAGTTGCGGCTTGGGCGCAGGCCACAAAGGCGGCGGTCGCCAAGGCTTTGCAGGCAGGCTCTTTGCCCATGGTGCTGGGCGGGGATCATGCGCTGGCCTTAGGATCGGTTGCTGGCGCGGCAGAGTTTGCCAAAAGCGCAGACCGCCCGCTGTTCTTGCTGTGGCTGGATGCGCATTCGGATTTTCACACACCGCTCACCACAACATCGGGCAATCTGCACGGAACGCCCGTGGCCTATGCCGCAGGCCGCGCCGGGTTTGACGCTTTTGGCCCCTTCCCCGCCGTGATCGCGGCCGAGCGGATTTGCCTTTATGGCATAAGGTCGGTTGATCCGGCGGAACACGCCGCGCTTTTGACCCATGCCATCGCCATCAACGACATGCGCGTTTTAGACGAGCGCGGCGTGGTGGTCCCGTTGCGCGAGTTTTTGGCGGCGGTGAAAGCGGCGGGTGGGATGCTGCACCTGTCACTCGATGTCGATTTTCTAGACCCGTCACTTGCGCCTGCCGTGGGCACCACCGTGCCGGGCGGGGCAACCTTTCGCGAGGCGCATCTGGTGATGGAATTGTTGCACGAAAGCGGGCTGGTGACCTCGCTTGATTTGGTAGAGCTGAACCCGTTTCTGGACGAGCGCGGCAAGACGGCGAACCTGATGGTTGATCTGGTCGGCAGCCTGATGGGGCGCAAGGTGTTTGACCGCCCCACCCGCAGCGACTGATCCAAGCAAGGCGCGCGGCGGCTCCGGCTGGGGGGTTTCACACCCCCCAGACCCCCCGTGGGATATTTGTGCACGTATGAAAGGGGCGGGCTTTTACCTTGCGGCAATTGCGCCTATCTTGGTTGGCATGACAGCTCCATTGATCGACCCCTTCGCCCGCGCCATATCGTATCTGCGCGTCTCTGTGACCGACCGCTGCGATTTTCGCTGCGCCTATTGCATGACCGAGCATATGACATTTCTGCCCAAGGCAGAGCTGTTGTCGCTCGAAGAGCTAGAGCGCCTGTGTTCCGCCTTCATCCGCATGGGCGTGCAAAAGCTGCGCATCACGGGTGGAGAACCCTTGGTGCGCAAGGGGATCATGACATTCTTTGAAGCCATGGGGCGGCAGTTGGGTGCGGGCTTGCAAGAGCTGACGGTTACCACGAACGGTTCGCAATTGCGCAAATATGCGGGCGATCTGGCGGCCTGTGGGGTGAAGCGGATCAACGTCTCGCTTGACACGCTGGACGATGCGAAGTTCGCCCAGATCACGCGCTGGGGCCGTTTGGCGCAGGTGCTTGACGGGATTGCGGCGGCGAAAGAGGCGGGCCTGCGGGTGAAGATCAACGCCGTGGCGCTGAAAGGGTTTAACGAAAGCGAGCTGTTCACGCTGGTCGATTGGTGTGCGCGCGAAGGCCACGATCTGACCTTTATCGAGGTCATGCCGATGGGTGATATGGGCGAGGCGCAGCGGGTCGACCAGTATTGGCCCCTGTCAGACCTGCGCGCGCGTTTGGCCGAGCGGTTCACGCTGGTCGATCTGGATGAGCGCACAGGCGGGCCGGCGCGCTACTTGCGGCTGGTTGAGACGGGGCAGAAGATCGGGCTGATCACGCCCTTGACGCACAACTTCTGCGAAAGCTGCAACCGTGTGCGCATCACCTGCACGGGCGAGTTGTATATGTGCCTTGGCCAAGAAGACATGGCAGACTTGCGCGCGCCCTTGCGGGCAAGTGCGTCAGATGCGGGGCTAGAGGTCGCTATCAGGGCGGCGATCACGCGCAAGCCCAAGGGGCACGACTTTGACTATTCGCGCGCCAAAGTGGCGGGCCAAGTCAGCCGGCATATGAGCCATACGGGGGGGTGAGGGGGGGATGCACCAACTCGACGGAATGATTGGTGCAACCGGTGTGAGTTCAGCCTTTGGATATTAAGAGCATCACGTAGGGTGCGTGCTGGCACGCACCTTGCACCTCGCCGACCAACGGTGCGTGCAAGCACGCACCCTACCGCACGATTTGTGCAACTCATGTCAGATCAACTTTGGGCAATTTGGAACGCCACGTCGGGTGCGTGCTTGCACGCACCTTGCACCCCACGAACCAGCGGTGCGTGCAAGCACGCACCCTACCGCAAATCTCTGTGGATCGAGGAATAGGGCCACGCTTCGGGCCGGTCGACCAATCCATGCTTCACCGGATTGACCCAACAATACTGCACATGCGCCGCCATATCCGCATCGTCGCGGATATGATGCTCCCAAAACCGGCGCTGCCACAGACCCCGCTCTTGTCGGGCGATGTGGCTGGGGCGCAAGTGCCCTTTGGGCAGGCCCCGCGAAAAGCGCGACTTGATCAACCGCCAACGGGTCGAAAAATCGTCGTCGCCCTCTGGCAAAGTCGTAAACATCCGCCGAGGGCCGTCTTGAGAGGTTTTCTCTTGATGGGTTATCGAGTGTCCTTATGGACGCACACGAAGACACCCCCCGCATTCAGATTTTGTCGGTTTCGGATACCGGTCGCCGCCGTCGCTGGACGGATG
>CAIQOV010000045.1 GCA_903873585.1 uncultured Rhodobacterales bacterium | reverse complement strand
TTTCCATAGCCAATCGCGGCGCTTTAGATCATCGCCATCCCGCCATTGATATGCAACGTGGCCCCCGTGACATAACCCGCCTCGGCCGAGGACAGATAAAGCACCGCCGCCGCAATCTCGGCAGGCTCGCCCATCCGACCCGCAGGCACTTGGGTCAGGATGCGCGCCTTTTGCTCGTCGTTCAGCTTGTCGGTCATCGCGGTGCTGATAAAGCCGGGGGCAACGCAATTGACGGTGATGTTGCGGCTGGCCACTTCTGCGGCCAAGCTTTTTGACATCCCCACCATGCCCGCCTTAGAGGCCGCATAGTTGCCCTGCCCCGGATTGCCCGTGGCCCCCACGATAGAGGATATATTCACAATACGCCCCCACCGCGCCTTCATCATCCCGCGCAAGACGCCACGGCACAAACGAAAGGTCGAGGTGAGGTTGATATCCAACACCGTCTGCCATTCGTCATCCGACATGCGCATGAACAGATTGTCTTTGGTCACACCGGCGTTGTTGACCAGAATATCCACCGAACCCATGGCCGCGACAGCCGCCTTAGGCAAAGCCTCAACCGCCTCGGCATCCCCCAAGTTGCACGGCAGCACAAAACTGCGCGCACCCAGTTCAGAGGCCAAAGCCTCCAACGGCTCTACCCGCGTGCCCGACAGCGCCACATTGGCCCCAGCACGGTGCAACACCCGCGCAATTTCCGCGCCGATGCCGCCCGAAGCGCCCGTGATCAGCGCTGATTTCCCGCTCAAGTCGAACATGCTCTTTCCTATCCGATTGTGTGACGTGATTTTTCGCAGAAAAATCGACCGCCACAGTTTTTCTGCGAAAAACTTCGCCTATCCCTTAACCGCCACGATATCCTCAGGCGTCCCAACCGCCCGCGTGACAGCCCCGCTGGCGATCCGCTTGATCATGCCTGACAGCGCCTTGCCCGTGCCAATCTCCCAATACTCGCCAACACCTGCGCTTTGCATCCAAAGCACCGATTCCCGCCAGCGCACCGAACCTGTGACCTGCTCCACCAGCAATTGCCGGATCAGGTCCGGATCACTGACCGCCTCGGCCCGCACATTTGCCACAACAGGAACCACAGGCCTCGAAATCACAACCGAAGCCAAAGCCCCCGCCATCACCTCTGCCGCAGGCGCCATCAAGGCACAATGGAACGGCGCGCTGACCGGCAGAAGAATGGCGCGCTTGGCGCCCTTGGCCTTGGCAATATCCAAAGCCCGCTCCACCGCAGCACGGTGACCCGAAACCACCACCTGCGCGGGGTCGTTGTCATTGGCGGCTTGGCATACTTCACCCTGCGCCGCCTCTGCCGCGACTTCGGTTGCCGCCGCGAAATCCAAGCCCAGCAAAGCTGCCATAGCCCCCAAGCCCACCGGAACCGCCTCTTGCATCGCGCGGCCGCGAATGCGCAACAGGCGTGCTGTATCCGCCAGCCCCAGCGCCCCTGCGGCGCACAGGGCGGAATATTCCCCCAAGGAATGGCCCGCGACAAAAGCCGCCTGCCCAATGCCGAACCCCTCAACCTCCAACGCGCGCAGCGCCGCGATGGATGTCGCCATCAGCGCTGGCTGCGCATTGGCCGTGAGTGTGAGCGTTTCAATGTCGCCGTCCCAGATCAGCGCCGACAGCTTTTCACCCAAAGCCGCGTCCACCTCGTCAAAGACAGCGCGGGCTTGCGGATAAGCCTCGGCCAAGGCCTTGCCCATCCCGATGGCTTGGGCCCCTTGGCCCGGAAATACATAGGCGCGGCTCATGTGATCCTCCCTCGCGTTTGGATGGGCTTACCCAATACAGCCCTTGCGCGCAACGCCCCGACCTGCATTGTGCCCCAAAACGAATCCGAGCATCATGCGCCCCGCCCTTCGCAAAATCATCTACGCCGTCGCCTTTGAAACCGGCGGCATCCTGATGGCCACAGCCGCCCTGCGCCTGATGTCCGATGCGGGCAGCGGCAAATCCTTATCGCTTGCCGTCTTCAGCGCCGCTGTGGCCCTGTCATGGTCCTTCCTGTTCAACACCCTGTTCGAAGCGTGGGAGACGCGCCAAACCACCAAAGGCCGCTCCCCCCTGCGCCGCACGGTCCACGCCGTGCTGTTCGAAGGCGGCCTCGTCCTCATCCTTCTGCCCGCCACGGCATGGTGGCTGTCCACCACACTTTGGCTGGCCTTTACCTACGAAGCCGTCCTGATCGCCCTATTCCTTGTCTATGCTTGGGCCTTCACCTGGGCCTTCGACAAAGTGCTGGGCCTGCCGAACTCCGCCAAATAAATCCCTTTCATACGTGCCCAAATATCCCACAGGGAGCGCGAGGGGTGTGAAACCCCTCGCTTCAACGCCCCCCACCAAGCGCTCCACCCGCAACCCTTGCATCCCCGCCAAAACCCGCTATACACCCCAAACCTTCCGCATTCCCATGAACCGGCGCAGCCTCTCGTGGACGGGCCGCGGAAAGTCTTTGCCCGTCCTATGAAATGCGCCCAGAAAACTGGAGCTTACATGCCGCTTTACGAGCATGTTTTCATCTCGCGTCAGGATTTGTCCTCCGCGCAGGCCGAAGGGCTGATCGAGCATTTCGCAACAGTCGTTGCTGACAACGGTGGGTCCATCGTTGAACGCGAATACTGGGGCGTCAAGACGATGGCCTATAAGATCAACAAAAACCGCAAAGGCCACTACGCCTTTTTGAAATCGAATGCCCCTTCGGCAGCGATTCAGGAGATGGAGCGTTTGATGGGCCTGCATGACGACGTGATGCGCGTTTTGACCATCAAGGTTGACGCCCATGTCGAGGGCCCCTCGGTCCAAATGCAAAAGCGCGACGAACGTGAACGCGGCGACCGCCCCGAGGGTGGTTTTGGCGGCGGCGAACGTCGGGAACGCTCCTTTGGCGGCGACCGTGAACGGTCGGGCGGCTTTGGTGGCGGCGGCTTTGGCGGCGGCGACCGTGAACGTTCGGGTGGGTTTGGGGGCGAACGCTCCTCGGCCCCGCGTCGTTGATCTTCAGGCACAGGAAAGGACGCTAAATCATGGCGAACAAACCATTTTTCCGTCGCCGCAAAGTATGCCCCTTCTCGGGCGACAATGCTCCGGCAATCGACTACAAGGACACGCGCTTGCTGCAACGCTACATCTCTGAGCGTGGCAAGATCGTTCCTTCGCGCATCACCGCCGTCTCGGCCAAGAAGCAACGCGAACTGGCCACGGCCATCAAGCGCGCCCGCTTCCTTGCCTTGCTGCCCTATGCCGTGAAGTGAGGACACAGACATGCAAGTGATTCTCCTGCAACGCGTGGCCAAGCTGGGCCAAATGGGTGAAGTCGTCACCGTCAAAGACGGTTTCGCCCGCAACTTCCTTTTGCCCCAAGGCAAAGCCCTGCGCGCTTCGGCGGCCAACGTGAAAACGTTCGAGCTGAAGAAAGCCCAGTTGGAAGTGACCAACCTTGAGACGAAAAAAGAAGCCGAAGCCGTCGGCGCCAAGCTCGATGGCCAAATCTTCACCGTCATCCGTTCGGCATCGGATGCCGGCGCGCTTTACGGTTCCGTCACCACCCGTGACGCCGCTGACGCTGCAACCGATGCGGGCTTTACCGTCAATCGGGCGCAGGTTGTGCTGGATCGTCCGATCAAAGAACTTGGGATGCACACGGTCAGCGTGACCTTGCACCCCGAGGTCGTGATCAAGGTCAAGCTGAACGTCGCCCGTTCGGTCGAAGAAGCCGAACTGCAAGCGGCTGGCAAATCGATCCAAGAACTGGCTGCGGAAGCGGAAGCCGCCGCAGAATTCGAAATCGCCGAACTTTTCGACGATATCGGCGCTGCCAACGACTTCGATCCGCGCGACGCGCGCTAATCTGGGTCTGCAACTCTCACGTCAGCCGCGCAGGGGAAACCTTGCGCGGCTTTCGCTTGCCCGACGCACCATGTCGCAGCCAGAACAGCCCCGCAGCGCCCACCGCCGCAGTCTGCGAGCGAAACCCCTTGAAAGATTCCCCATGCTGGACCACGCCTTATGAAACGTTCAGCCAATGTTGTGGGAATTCTGTGCCTGTGCGCCGGAATCGCGATCTTTTCCGTGCAAGACCTGATCTTGAAACTCTTATCGGCCAGCTATCCGCTGTCCGAGGCGATGGTGCTGCGCTCGATCACCGCCATTCCCTTTATGCTGGGCATCGTTGCTTGGTATGACGGCTGGCTTTCGGGCCTGCTGTCCAAACGCTGGGGCGCGATGCTGGCGCGCGGGCTTTTGAACTTTGTGGCCTATACGTCGTATTATCTGGCCCTTGCCGCCCTGCCGATGGCCACCACCGTGGCACTGTATTTCACAGCCCCCCTGATCATTGTGATTTTGTCGGTCTTGATGCTGAAAGAACACGTCTCGCTGCACCGCTGGCTTGCTGTAGGTGTTGGCTTTGTCGGCGTGGTGATCATCATCCGCCCCGGTGGCGATCTGTTCGACTGGGCGGCCTTTCTGCCCATTTTAGGCGGCTTTGCCTATGCCCTGTCGATGATCATGGCCCGCACCATGGGCACCAAAGATTCCGCCGCAGCGATGGCGTTTTGGGGCAACAATGCCTTTCTTCTGTGCGGCTTGGCGCTGTCGGTTGTTTTTGGCACAGGAAATCACACCGAAGCGATGCACCCCAGCCTCGCCTTCCTAACGCGCGGTTGGGCCACACCTACCCTGTTTGATGCGGCCCTCATGTGCACCTGTGGGCTGATTGCCGCCGTCGGGTTGACGCTGCTGACCCAAGCCTACCGCATCGGACAATCTTCGGTCGTAGCGCCGTTTGAATTCAGCTTCGCCTTCTGGGGCATTTTGTGGGGCTGGCTGATCTGGCAGCAATGGCCCGATGCTATGGGCTGGCTGGGAATTGCGGTGATCGTGGCGGCGGGTGTGTATGTATTGCGTGCCGAAGGCGTGCAAGAAACCCAAACGAAACCCTAAGGCGTCTCAAACCCCGATCACCTCCGCCGATTTTTCTGCGAAAAATCACGTGGCGCATCCTGACCCCAACCATCCTGCCGCAAAACAAAAGGGGCCGCGACACACAGTCGCAGCCCCTTTGATTTTTCGCAGAAAAATCGTGCCTTACATCTCGTCGAGCGCTTCAACCAGCTTTTGCAACTCTTCTTTGCTGATATCCTTGTCCGACACTTTGGCGCCGGCCACGATATGGTCGACAACCTTGTCTTCAAAGATCGGCGCGCGCAGTTGTTGCTGCACTTGCTGGTTTTTCTGCACAAACTCAAAGTAAGCGCGCTCTTGACCCGGATATTGACGCGCCGCGTTCAAGACGGCTTGGGTCATTTCCTGATCAGTCACGGTCACTTCGGCCTTGCGGCCCACTTCGGCCAACAGCAATCCCAAACGCACACGGCGCTCTGCCAGAACCTTGTGCTCGTCTGTGGTTTCGATGGTGCCATGGTTGTGGCCATGATCATGCGGGTTTTCTTCGTGCCACAGTTGGTGGGCGATTTGGTTGGCTTCTGCATCCACCAAAGACGCGGGCAGATCGAACTTCACCAAAGCGTCCAACTGGTCCAGCAAGGCGCGTTTCATCACAGCGCGCGAGGCGGTGCGATATTCCGCCTCAAGCCGCTCACTGATCTGGCCGCGCAACGCAGCCATATCTTCTGCGCCGTACTTCTTGGCCAACTCGTCGTTCAACTCGGCCGGAACGGGTTTTTTCACAGCTTTCACCGTGCATTCAAACACCGCCGCTTTGCCAGCCAAGTGGGCGGCACCGTAAGCTTCGGGGAAGGTCACGTTCACGCTGACAGCGTCGCCCGCCGCAGCGCCAACCAGTTGCGCTTCAAACCCCGGAATGAACGAGTTCGATCCCAGAACCAGCGGATAATCTTCGCCAGCGCCACCGTCAAACGCCACACCGTCAACCGAACCTTTGAAGTCGATCGTCACCTGATCGCCGTCTTTGGCTTTGGTGCCTTTTTTGCGGTCTTCAAAGCTTTGCGCCGAAGAGGCAAGGTTCTTCAAAGCTTCATCTACCGAAGCGTCATCCGCCTTTACCGTCAAGCGGTCGAGGGTGATTTTCGCAGCGTCAACATCCGGAATGGGCGGCAGGGCTTCGTAGGTCATCTCGACCACAACGTCCTGACCTTCTTTCCAAGCCTCACCACCGACCATTTTCACGTCGGGTTGAAACGCAGGGCGATCGCCCGAAGTGTCGAAGTGGCTTTTCATGGCCGCATCAATCGCTTCTTGCATCGCATCGCCCATGATGCGCTGACCGAATTGCTTTTTCAGGATGGCCATCGGGACTTTGCCCTTGCGAAAGCCCTTGATTTCAACGTCGGGCTGCGCCTCGACCAGCTTTTCGTTGACCTTGGCGTCCAGTTCGGCTGCCGTCACCGTGATGGTGTAGGCGCGCTTCAGTCCGTCTTTAAGGGTCTCGGTGACCTGCATTCTTTCGTCCTTCTCATCCCTGTCTGGTGCGGGTGGAGGGACTTGAACCCCCACGCCTTGCGGCGCCAGAACCTAAATCTGGTGCGTCTGCCAATTTCGCCACACCCGCATTTTTCGCCAAAGATGCGCCCTTGCCCGTGACGGGCCCAGGCACATTGCCAGCAAAATCCGCGTCCTTCTAACAAAGGCTTCGCGCGGATGCGAGGGGAAAATCGCGCGATTTGGGCGGTGTTTGTTTCCGGCGATGCTCTAAAGGCCCAAGGCGCGAAAAACGGCGGGCAATTGGTCAGGCAAATCTTCGGCAATCAGGCCGGGGCCAAACTGGCGTGCCGCTTCACGGTGCAGCCAAGCGCCAGTTTCTGCCGCCTGCTGCACGGCCATGCCGCGCGCCAGAAGGCCCGTGATGATCCCCGCCAGCACATCGCCCGCCCCTGCCGTGGCAAGCCAAGGCGCTTGGGCGTCGTAGGTTGCGGCGTTCAGCGCGCAGGTGGCGTCAGGGCTGGCAATGACGGTATCTGCGCCTTTGAACAGCACCACACATCCTGCCCGCCGTGCCGCATCTTTTGCCGCATCAATCTTAGAATAGCCAATGTCTGCCGAGGTCTTGGTGTCTAGCTTGGCGGCAAGATCGGGGAACAGGCGGGCAAACTCGCCGCCGTGCGGGGTAAGCACACAGGCCGAATGCAGCGCATCAAACAAGCCGGCATCGCGCGCCACCAAGGTCAGCGCATCGGCGTCAAGCACTGTTGGCAAGGCCCGTTTGCTCCCCACCTGCAAGGCCGCACGTACCAAACCCGCGCCGCGCGCGTCCAGCCCCAACCCCGGCCCAAGGCACAGCGCGCTGATGCGGGTATCGTCCAGCGCAGTCGCTAAAGCCGCGCCGTCCTGAACCACTGTTAGCATCACGGCATCTAACCGCGCCGCATTCTCGGCCAAAGCATTCGCAGGGCAAGCCAGCGTCACCAGCCCCGCCCCAACCCGCAACGCCCCCCGCGCCGTCAGGCGCGCCGCACCGCTGTGCCCTGACGGGCCGCCCAAGATCAGCGCATGACCGTGGCTGAACTTGTGACCCGCCTCTTTGCCCAACCCCGCAGCGGGCTTGGTCAGCCGCACGCCTGCAATTCCGCCGTTGGAAAGCCCCAAATCCGCCACGACCAACCGCCCGCACAGCGCAGGGCCTTGGTCCAAATGATGGCCCAACTTGGCGCGGTGAAACGTCACCGTCAGGTCCGCCGCACAAACCAGCGCCCCCGTCAGCCGCCCGCTGTCGGCGTTCAGGCCCGTGGGCAGATCGACCGCGACCCAGCGCACGGGGGCGCAAGCCGCCCTTGCCTGCAAAACCGGCCCCAGCAACGCATCCGCCGAACGCATTTGCCCAATGCCCAACAGCGCATCGACCACCACCGCAGCGCCCTGCATCGACGCCGTCAGCGCCTTCGTGCTCAAAGGCAGCACTTGGCCCCCCGCATCGCCCCAAGCCTGCGCCATGGTGCCCGCATCACCGCCACCCGCACCAACCCCATGCACAAAAACCTGCCACCCCCAATCGCGCAGCAAGCGGGCCACCACATAGCCATCGCCGCCGTTATTGCCCGGCCCGCACAACAACACCGCGCGATGCGAAGACGCGCGCAACTCTGGCCAAGTGGCGAAAATCGCCGCCACCACCCCCGCCCCCGCGCGCTGCATCAGGTCAGCCCCGCTAACCCGCCCCAAAGCAAAGGCAGCGCCCTCAACGGCGCGCATTTGGGCATTGGTCAGAACATCGGTCATAACTTGCGCACTTCTTTGTTTGCCATTCGCCTAATATTTAGGCCATATCGCACATATTTTCATCGCATTGCCCAGATTCCACCGTCAAATAAGCCCGCCCGCCGCCTCGTCAATTGTAGCAGGCAGCGCAAAGTGATCAGACGGCTTCACACCGTACCCCTGGGGGACCGCATGAAGAAGATCGAGGCGATCATCAAGCCATTCAAACTTGATGAAGTCAAAGAGGCACTGCAAGAGGCCGGCATTCAAGGCCTTTCTGTGACCGAGGTCAAAGGCTTTGGCCGTCAAAAGGGCCATACCGAACTGTACCGCGGCGCAGAATATGTTGTCGACTTTCTGCCCAAAGTGAAAATCGAGGTCGTCTTGTCTGACGACATGGTTGACGCCGCGATTGAAGCCATCATATCTGCCGCGCGCACCGACAAGATTGGTGACGGCAAAATTTTCGTGTCCACCGTCGAACAGGCCATTCGCATTCGTACCGGCGAATCGGGCGACGACGCCATCTAACCCGCCGGATCCATCCGATCCCCTACATTTGTCTTAAACCTCAACCCGAAAGGCAGCATGATGAGCGCAGTCAAGAAAGCTCTGAAACTGATCAAGGACGAAGACGTCGAATACGTCGACATCCGTTTTACCGACCCCAAGGGCAAGCTACAGCACGTGACGCTGGTGGCGGATCTGGTCGACGAAGACTTCTTTGAAGAAGGCTTTATGTTCGACGGATCGTCCATTGCCGGCTGGAAGTCGATTGACCAGTCCGATATGAAACTGATGCCCGATGCGGCCTCGGTCTATATGGACCCCTTCTACGCCGAAAAAACCCTGTGCGTGCATTGCAACGTGGTCGAGCCCGACACGAACGAGGCTTATGATCGTTGCCCGCGCCAGATCGCGCTGAAGGCGGAAGCCTATTTGAAAGCCTCGGGCATTGGCGACACCGCCTATTTCGGCCCCGAAGCTGAATTCTTCATCTTTGACGATGTGCGCTATCAGGTTGCCCCCAACAAAGTGTCTTACCAGATCGATTCGGAAGATGCGGCTTGGAACACCGATGCCGCGTTTGAAGGCGGCAACTTGGCGCACCGCGCAGCCCACAAGGGCGGCTATTTCCCGGTGAACCCGATTGACGCAGCCCAAGACCTGCGGTCTGAAATGCTGTCGACCATGAAGCGCATGGGCATTCGGGTGGATAAGCACCACCACGAAGTGGCCACCGCCCAGCACGAACTTGGCATGATCTTTGGCGGCTTGGTGGAACAGGCTGACAACATCCAGAAATACAAGTACGTCATCCACAACGTCGCGGCCGCCTACGGCAAGACCGTGACCTTCATGCCCAAGCCCATGAAGGGCGATAACGGGTCGGGGATGCACGTCAACATGTCGATCTGGAAAGACGGCAAGCCGTTGTTTGCAGGCGACAAATACGCCGACCTTAGCCAAGAAGCGCTGTATTTCATCGGCGGTATCTTGACCCATGCCAAGGCGCTGAACGCCATCACCAACCCGTCGACCAACAGCTACAAGCGCCTGATTCCGGGCTTTGAAGCGCCGGTTCTGCGCGCGTTCTCGGCCCGCAACCGGTCGGGTTGCGTTCGTATTCCGTGGACAGAATCGCCCAAAGCCAAGCGCGTGGAAGCCCGCTTCCCCGATCCGGCAGCCAACCCCTATCTGGCCTTCGCGGCGCTGATGATGGCTGGTCTAGACGGCATCAAGAACAAGATCGACCCGGGCCCTGCTTCGGACAAAGACTTGTACGATCTGCCGCCGGAAGAACTGGCCGAAATCCCGACCGTTTGCGGTTCGCTGCGCGAAGCGCTGGATGAGCTGTCGAAAGACATGGATTTCTTGCTGGCTGGCGGCGTGTTCACCCGCGACCAATTGGAATCCTACATGGCGCTGAAGTGGGAAGAGGTTTACGCCTTTGAACACACCCCGCACCCGATTGAATACGCGATGTACTACTCGTGCTGATCTGATCAGCGTGACGACAAAGGGGCGCAGCGATGCGCCCCTTTTGCGTTTGATGGCAGGCCAAAATCCGACACCCCCTGTCGCCCTTGGCAATGAAGAACCGCCCCCACAGCGCAAACTGCCATGAAACAGGGGGCAAACATGGCAGACCATTACGCAGAGCGGCGCAAGATTGACCCATCGCGCGGGGCCACGCTGGGCGACGGCACCCCCAACGACAATGACCGCATCGAAATAGGCCCGACCCAACTGGCCTTTCGCGAGTGGGAGGCCGCTGGCCTAACCCTGCCCAACCTTGCCCAAATGCGCGAATACCGCTGGAAGCGCATGGTCGATGCCGTGGTGGCACGCGGCTACGGCGGCTTGCTGATGTATGATCCCATGAACATCCGCTACGCCACTGACACGACCAACATGCAGCTGTGGAACAGCCACAACCCCTTTCGCGCCTGCCTGATCTGTGCCGACGGCCATATGGTGATGTGGGAATATAAGAACTCTCCCTTCCTGGTCACCTTCAACCCTTTGGTCAAAGAACTGCGCTCTGGCGCTTCGTTCTTTTATTCGGTGACGGGCGACACCTCTGCCAATGATGCCAAAAACTTCGCCGCCCAAGTCGATGAAGTGATGCGCGCCCATGCCGGTTCAAACCGCCGCTTGGCTGTCGATAAAATCATGGTCCACGGGTTGCGCGCCCTAGAACGCGCGGGGTTTGAGGTGATGGAGGGCGAAGAAGTCACCGAACGTGCCCGTTCGATCAAAGGCCCCGATGACATTTTGGCGATGCGCTGCGCCCACCACGCCTGCGAGGCGGCGATGGCCGAGATGGAAGAGGCCACCCGCTTGGGCGTTCCCAAGGGCGATATGTCGGAAGATGCGATCTGGGCCGAATTGCACAAGGGCAATATCAAACGCGGCGGCGAGTGGATCGAAACGCGGCTTTTAGCCTCGGGCAAACGCACCAACCCTTGGTTTCAAGAATGCGGCCCAAGGATCGTGCAGAACAACGAAATCGTGGCCTTTGATACCGATCTGATCGGCTGCTACGGCATGTGCATCGACATCTCACGCACATGGTGGGTGGGCGATGCGCGGCCAACCAATGCCATGGTATCCGCCATGCACCACGCGTTGGACCATATCCGCGTGAATATGGACCTGCTCAAACCCGGCGCGCGGATTCGCGATATTGTGCATTCCGGCCACCAGCTGGATGGTCAGTATTGGAAGGGCAAATACTCGTGCAAAATGCACGGCGTGGGCCTGTGCGATGAATGGCCCTATGTGCCCTATCCGGATTCTTGGGTGGAAGGGTCGTTTGACCATGTGCTGGAACCGGGCATGACCCTTTGCGTCGAAGCGCTGGTGTCGCCCGAAGGCGGTGATTTTTCGATCAAGCTGGAAGATCAGGTGCTGATCACCGACACAGGCTTTGAAAACCTGACGAAATACCCCTTCGACCCGCGCCTTTTGGGCTAGAACCTCCAAGGCCACGATCTTGCGCCCCGCCCCCTTGGCGATTAAGGGGGCGCATCCCGCAGTGAAAGGCCGCCCCATGATCCCGCGCTACTCCCGCCCTGAAATGGTCGCCATCTGGTCGCCCGAAAGCCGCTTTAACATCTGGTTCCAGATCGAAGCGCATGCCTGCGATGCGATGGCCGCCAATGGCACGATCCCCAAAGCCAACGCACAGGCGGTGTGGAAAGCCAAAGACGCGACCTTTGATGTGGCGCGGATTGACGAGATTGAAGCCGTCACCAAGCACGATGTGATCGCTTTCCTGACCCATCTGGCCGAGATTGTCGGCGCTGATGAAGCCCGCTTTGTGCATCAAGGCATGACATCGTCAGACGTTTTGGACACGACCTTCAACATCCAACTGTGCCGCGCCGCCGACCTTTTGCTGGTGGCGATGGACCGCGTTCTGGCTGCGCTAAAAACCCGCGCCTTTGAGCATAAGAACACCGTGCGCATCGGCCGCAGCCACGGCATTCACGCCGAACCCACCACCATGGGCCTCACCTTCGCGCGCTTTTACGCCGAAATGGCCCGTGGCCGCGCCCGCCTGATCAACGCGCGGGCCGAAGTGGCGACAGGCGCGATTTCCGGCGCTGTTGGCACGTTCGCCAACATCGACCCCTCGGTCGAAGAACACGTCTGCGCCATGATGGGGCTTGTGCCTGAACCCATTTCAACCCAAGTCATCCCGCGCGACCGCCATGCCATGTATTTCGCGACTTTGGGCGTGATTGCATCTTCCATCGAAAACGTCGCAACCGAAATTCGCCATATGCAGCGCACCGAAGTGCTTGAAGCGGAAGAGTTTTTTTCTCCGGGTCAAAAAGGCTCATCCGCCATGCCGCACAAGCGCAATCCGGTCTTGACCGAGAATTTGACAGGTCTGGCGCGCTTGGTACGCTCTGCCGTGACGCCGGCTTTGGAAAATGTGGCGCTGTGGCACGAACGCGACATTTCGCATTCGTCGGTCGAACGCGCCATCGGCCCTGACACCACAATCACACTGGATTTCGCGCTGCACCGCTTGGCAGGCGTGATTGAAAAGCTGGTGATCTACCCTGAAAATATGCTGAAGAATATGAACCAGTTCAAAGGCTTGGTCATGTCGCAGCGTGTGCTTTTGGCCCTGACCCAAGCCGGTGTCAGCCGCGAGGACAGCTACCGTCTGGTGCAGCGCAACGCGATGAAAGTGTGGGAAAAGGGGGCCGATTTCAAAACCGAACTGCTGGCCGACCCCGAGGTGACAGCCGCCCTTTCACCGGCCGAGATTGAAGAAAAATTCGACCTAGGCTACCACACCAAACATGTTGATACGATTTTCCGCCGCGTTTTTGGCGCTTAACCCTGCGCCGTTAACCCGCACTTTACCCGCCCCCGCTTAAGCTGAATCTCAGCACGAATCGGGGGCGCAATGGCGGTTCATTCACAGGCAAGGTCCACCCTAACATCCACGGGGGCCGGGGCAGAATCGGTCAGTTCGCGCGAAAAAGCCGCCATCATCGTGCGGCTTTTGCTGTCGCAAGGGGCGAGTATTGATCTTGCCTCGCTGCCCGAAGATTTGCAAACCGCCCTTGCCCAGCAAATGGGCCAGATGCGCAGGGTGTCGCGCAGCACGATGCACAACGTCGTGCGCGAGTTTTTGGGCGAACTGGAAGGTTTGGGCCTGTCTTTCCCCCACGGCCTGTCTGGCGCTTTGTCATTGATGGAACGCCACCTGTCTGACGGGGCCACGGGGCGCTTACGCCGCCTGTCGGCCCATCACAGCGGCGATGATCCGTGGCAAAGAATCGTGTCGGTTCCTGCCGAATTCCTGCTGCCGGTCTTGTTGGAAGAAGGGGTAGAGGTCTGCGCCGTCATCCTTTCAAAACTGCCCGCCGCCCTTGCGGCAGAGCTTTTGTCCAAAGTGCCCGGCGATAGGGCGCGCCATTTGGCTTATGCGCTGTCTTTGACCGGCGATATTGCCCCCGAAACCGTGCGCCGCATCGGCCTTTCGGTGGCAGAACAGCTCGACAATCGCCCGATCAAGGCGTTCAAGGCCAAGCCCGGCGAAAGGGTGGGGGCAATCTTAACCAGCGCGCCCGCCGCTTTGCGCGACAGCTTGATGAAAGGCTTGCAAGAAGACGATGCGCAATTTGCCGAAACGGTGGAAAAAAGCATTCTGCCCTTTGAAGATATCCGCACCAAACTTGCCCCCCGCGATGTGCCCGCCGTGATCCGCTTGGTTGATCAAGCCGCCATGGCCACCGCGCTGGCCTTTGCGCGCGCCCAGCCCAAGTTAGACTCAACCGCCGAATTCATTCTGGCCAGCCTGCCCCAACGCATGGCCCAAACCCTGCGCGAAGAGGCCGCATCGCGCGGCAAGGTCAAATCCAAAGACGGAGAGGAGGCTTTGGGCAAAATCGTCGCCGTGATCCGTCAGCTGGAAACCAGCGGCGAGATCACCTTGGAACAGCCCGACGATTAGGCCGTGATCGCCCCACCCGCCAGCCCTTGCCCTTGGCCAATCGCGCGCCTAGTTTGCGCGCAACCGCCTAACGCCCAAGGACATCTCGTGATCAAGACGGCCCTTCCCGCCACCAGCAAGGGCATCGCCTTTCTGGCCATCGCAATCTTCTTTTTCACCGCGATGGATGCCTTGGCCAAACACTTGGTGGCCAGTTATCCCGCGATAGAGGTGGTCTGGGCGCGCAATGTGGGCCAACTGGCCTTTGTGCTGATCTACCTTGGCCCCAAAGTCACCACGGCTGTGCGCACCAAGCTGCCCGGCTGGCATGTGCTGCGATCGGCCACGCAATTGGGCACGACGATCTTGTTTTTCACCTCGCTCAACTACATCGGCTTGGCCGAGGCGACGGCTTTGGCCGACATTAACCCCGTGCTGATCACCTTGGGCGCAGGGTTGTTTTTGGGCGAAAAGCTAACCCGCGCGCGGTTGATTGCGGTGGGTGTGGCGATGATCGGGGCCTTGATCTTGATCCGCCCGGGCCTTGGCGTTTTCACCGCAGCGGCGTTTTTGCCCTTGGCCTGTGCGGTGTGTTATTCGGCCAATATGCTGCTAACACGGCTGGTCGGCGCGCAAGAAAGCCCTTGGGCTTCGATGTTTTACGCAGCCCTTTTCGGGTCGATCATCACGTCGGCCCTTTTGCCCTTTGCATGGAAACCCATCGCCTTGGCCGATATTGCGCTGTTTGCTTTGGTCGGAGCATTAGGGGCCATTGCCCAACTTTTCACCATCCGCGCCTATTCGCTGGCTCAGGCTGCGGTGTTGGCCCCCTTTGGCTATCTGGACATGGTGTTTGCTGTGATCTGGTCAATTGCCGCCTATAGCGCTTGGCCTGACCGCTTTACCCTGCTTGGCGCGCTTGTGATCGCGCTTGCGGGGCTTTATGTCTGGCGTCAAGAAAGGGCCGGCGCGGCCAAGCGGCTGGCATAGGATCCTTGGGCAAAAAGCGCGCACCTTCCGCCATGGCTTTGCGTCTGTCTGACCTGTTGGACAGGGCGCAAAATTGGGGTGTGGTGGCATTGCTGGCCCTGTTGCGCGCCCTGCCCTACCGCTTTCGCATTCCTTTGGGCGGTTGGGCCATGCGCGCGCTGATTGCGCCATTTGCAGGCTACGGCAAACGGGTGCGCACGCATCTGGCGCTGATCTGGCCCGATTTGCCCCCGCAGCGTGTCACCGCCATCACCCGCGCCGTGTGCGACAATGCTGGGCGCACCTTGGCAGAGCTTTATTCTCCCAAAGATTTCAAGGCCCTCGTAGCAAGTGCCCCGATCTTGGGCGCAGGCATGGGGCCTGTGCTTGCCGCCCAAGCCGAGGGGCGCGGGGTGATCTTTGTATCAGGCCATTTTGGCAACCATGATATCGCGCGCGCGGTCTTGGCCAGTCAGGGCAGGCCTGTGGCCGCCCTGTACCGCCCGCAACAAAACCCCTATTTCGATCGCCATTTTGCCGCCACCATCCGCGCCATATCCGAACCCTTGTTCGCGCGCGGCAGGCGGGGGCTGGCCGAACTTGTCACCCATTTGAAAGCGGGCGGTATGTTGGGGATGCTGATTGACCAGCACTTTCACACGGGTGCCGTGCTGGATTTCATGGGCCGCAAGGCGCGCACCTCGCTTTCGGCGGCAGAATTGGCGTTGAAATACAACTGCTTGCTGGTGCCGGTTTACGGCATCCGCCAAGCCGATGGCCTGCACTTCGATCTGTTGATCGAAGCGCCGATTCCCCACACCGATCCTGTCACGATGACCCAAGCGTTGAATGACAGCCTTGCCGCCCAAGTGCGCGCATGGCCTGAACAATGGTTCTGGGTGCATCGCCGCTGGCGCAAGACTACTTAAGCTGGGCTGCGGCCAAAATCTCGCCCGGTCCCTTGGCTTGCACGATCACCACCACCGGATCGTCACCCGACACCGCTGCCGTCAGATGCAAAGCACTCGCGCCATCCCACTGGCCCAAACTGGCCCAATCGGTGACGATATTGGCGTAATCCAACACCTGCCCCGCGTTCTCGCCGTATTCAATATCGACCGAAGCCAGCGGGTGATACCGCACCAGTTGCATTTCGACCGGCGCTTTCAACGGCGGGTCGGCCTCGGCCACAATGTCAAGCAGGTCGCCCTGACGGGTGACATGCAACTGCACCGCCCGCTTGACGCGCTGGTCGCGGCGGATGGCGCGTTCAACCTGTGCAGGGTCAGACCCCACCACGCGATCGCGCCCGCCGACAATCATCTGCGGCGTGTAAATCGTGCTAGACCCAACGCGGTGCGCATAGGCTTTTTGGCGGGCGGTAAAGCTGCGTTGGGCAAAGTCGTCGGTCCAGCCGATATAATCCCAATAGTCGACATGCAGCGCCAGCGCGATCACATCCGGATCACGCGCCAACTGGCGCAAATAGGCATCCGCTGGCGGGCAAGCCGAACACCCCTGCGAGGTGAAAAGCTCTACCACCGTGCCCGATTTGGCCAAGTCTTGCGCTGTGACCAAAGTGCCGCTTGCAGCCCAAAGGCCCAATGCAGCGGCGCTGATTGCCAAGTAGTTCATCAAGCACGTCTCCCTTGCCTGCCCTGTCTACCCAGAACCACGGGGGCAAGCCAATCAAGGTTTTGCGATGTTTTTGGCACTTCAGGGCGAAATGAGGGCAAACTAACGGAAATTCGGTCTGGATTTTCGGCATACAATTGCATACAATCCCCGCAATCCTGATTGATTCCTTGCCCTGCCTGCCGTCCTGCGGCAAAAGGCGCCCAAAGATCCCCTTGCCCCCTAGGAGGCCAAAATGACCGTCACCGTTGGACATGACAGCGCAAAAACCCGCAAGACCCTGCAATCGGGCGGCGCGTCGGTGGATTACTATTCGATCCCCGCAGCGCAAGCCGCAGGCTTGGGCGACTTTTCGCGCCTGCCCGCTGCGCTGAAAGTGGTGCTGGAAAACATGCTGCGGTTTGAAGATGGCAAAACCGTCACGCTGGATGACATTCGCGCCTTTGGCGAATGGGCCAAACTGGGCGGGCAAAACCCGCGCGAAATCGCTTACCGCCCTGCGCGGGTCTTGATGCAAGATTTCACCGGCGTGCCCGCTGTGGTCG
Organism: uncultured Rhodobacterales bacterium; assembly: GCA_903873585.1. Lineage (GTDB taxonomy): Bacteria > Pseudomonadota > Alphaproteobacteria > Rhodobacterales > Rhodobacteraceae > Stagnihabitans. The sequence goes on along the minus strand of CAIQOV010000045.1, from coordinate 3,664 downwards.
ATCTGGCGGCGATGCGCGACGGGATTTTGGGGCTGAAAGGGTCGGCTGCCAAGATCAACCCGCTGGTGCCGGTTGATCTGGTGATCGACCATTCGGTGATGATCGACGAATTCGGCACACCGCGCGCCTTTCAAGCCAACGTTGACCGCGAATATGAACGCAACATGGAACGCTATGTGTTCCTGAAGTGGGGCCAAAAAGCCTTCAACAACTTCCGCGTTGTGCCCCCCGGCACGGGCATTTGCCATCAGGTCAACCTTGAATATCTGGCCCAAACCGTGTGGACCGATGCCGACCAGCACGGCGTGCAAGTGGCTTACCCCGACACGCTGGTGGGCACTGACAGCCACACCACCATGGTCAATGGTCTGGCCGTTCTGGGCTGGGGCGTGGGCGGGATCGAGGCTGAAGCCGCCATGCTGGGCCAACCCGTTTCCATGCTGATCCCCGAAGTGGTCGGCTTTAAGCTGACCGGCGCCATGGTGGAAGGCACGACTGCCACCGATCTGGTGCTGAAAGTGGTGCAAATGCTGCGCAAACACGGCGTGGTGAACAAGTTTGTCGAATTCTACGGCGAAGGTCTTGATCACCTGCCCTTGGCAGACCGCGCCACCATCGCCAATATGGCCCCCGAATACGGCGCGACCTGTGGCTTCTTCCCGATTGACGGCGAAACCATCCGCTACCTGCGCGGCACCGGCCGCGACGAAGCCCGCATCGCGCTGGTCGAGGCTTATGCCAAAGCCAACGGCATGTGGCGCGGCGCAGATTATGCGCCCATCTACACCTCGACCCTGCATCTGGATATGGGCACCATCGTTCCCGCCATTTCCGGCCCCAAACGCCCGCAAGACTACTTGGCGCTGACCGATGCGAAAGCCTCTTTCGCGCGTGAGATGGAAGGCGCGTTCAATCGCCCCCAAGGCGTGCAAGTGCCTGTAAAGGGGCACGATTACACCATGTCGTCGGGCAAGGTCGTGATCGCCTCGATCACGTCTTGCACCAACACATCCAACCCCTATGTCATGATCGGCGCGGGCCTTGTGGCACGCAAAGCACGCGCCTTGGGGCTGACGGCGAAGCCTTGGGTGAAAACCTCGCTCGCCCCCGGAAGCCAAGTGGTCAGCGAATATCTGAACGCCGCAGGCTTGCAAGAAGACCTTGATGCCGTGGGCTTCAACCTTGTGGGCTATGGCTGCACCACCTGTATTGGCAACTCTGGCCCGCTGGACCCTGCGATTTCGGCCGCGATTGCCGAGGGCGATCTGGTCGCCACGGCGGTTTTGTCGGGCAACCGCAACTTTGAAGGCCGCATTTCGCCTGACGTGCGCGCCAACTATCTGGCCTCGCCGCCCTTGGTTGTGGCCTATGCTTTGGCGGGCGATTTGAACATCGACCTAACAACCGAGCCTTTGGGCATGGGCACCAACGGCCCCGTCTATCTGAAAGACGTCTGGCCCACGACGAAAGAGGTCGCCGATCTGGTCGAAGCCACCGTGACCCGTGCGGCGTTTTTGAAGAAATACGCCGATGTCTTTAAGGGCGATGCCAAGTGGCAAGCGGTCAAGATCACCGATTCGGAAACCTATGATTGGCCCGCCGCTTCCACCTATATCCAAAACCCGCCCTATTTCCGTGGCATGTCGAAAACCCCCGGCGTGATCAAGAACATCACCGGCGCGCGGGTTCTGGCGGTTTTGGGCGATATGATCACGACTGACCATATTTCTCCCGCAGGGTCGTTCAAAGCATCAACCCCCGCTGGTAAGTACCTGATCGAACGGCAAGTGCCTGTGGCCGACTTCAACTCTTACGGCGCGCGGCGCGGCAACCATGAAGTCATGATGCGCGGCACTTTCGCCAATATCCGCATCAAGAATGAAATGCTTGACGGGGTTGAGGGCGGCTATTCCAAGGGCCCCGATGGGGTGCAAACCTCGATCTACGATGCGTCGATGGCTTATCAGGCCGCTGGCACGCCTTTGGTGATCTTTGGCGGCATCGAATACGGCGCTGGGTCGTCGCGCGATTGGGCGGCCAAGGGCACAGCTTTGCTGGGCGTAAAGGCGGTGATTGCGGAAAGCTTTGAACGTATCCACCGCTCGAACCTTGTGGGCATGGGGGTTATTCCGTTCGAATTCACCGGCGGCCAAACGCGCAAGTCGTTAGGGCTGACGGGCAACGAAGTGGTTGATATTGCAGCGCTTGAGGGCGATCTGAAGCCTTTGTCGACTGTGCCCTGCACCATCACCTACGCTGACGGCAAAGTGGTCACGATCCAGATCAAATGCCGGATAGATACCGAGATCGAGATCGACTACGTCCGCCACGGCGGCGTGCTGCACTATGTGCTGCGCGATCTGGCTAAGGCGTAAGAGTAAACTATGACATGGAAAAGGACGGCACGCCCAGTGCCGTCCTGTTGCGTTAAGCCCCCTTGGTCACGTCATGGCCATAAAGCCAATCAAACCGCCCCAAAACGGCATTAGGGGCCAGCTTTCCGCCCAAGTTCAGCGCCAGATGCGCCAAGGGCCGCGCGACCCCGCCCAGATGATACAACCGCGCATTGGCATTGGCCGCTGCCACAACGCGTGCACAACGCGGCTTGCGCGCGGCTTCATAGGCGGCCAAGCCCGCAACCATGCTGTCGCTGCCTGCCAAAGACGCGGCTAAAACCCAAGCGTCCTCTAACGCCATGCAAGCACCCTGCGCCAGAAACGGCAAGGTCGGGTGTGCTGCATCGCCCATAATCGCCACTCCGCCGTGTGGCAAAGCGCGCTGCCACACAAGCGCCACCTCGTGCCGGAAAAGGCCCCACAGGCCAACATCTTGCACCTGATCCAACCAACCGCGCACGCGCGGGGAAAAGCTTTCAAACGCCACCCGCAAATCCATGGGATCATCGCGCAGCGACCAACTTTCCTCGACCCACGCCTGCCGCTCTTCCACGGCGACAATGTTGCGCAAGGCCCCGCCGCGCAGCGGATAGCTGACCAAATGCCGCCCCGCGCCCATATGCACCTCGGCCACATCCGGCCCGCCATCGCCCGCAATCAAGGCGCGCCAAGCGACTTGATGGGTGAAAAAAGGCACCTCTGCCCCGTTCAACGCCGCCCGACACAGCGAATGCAGCCCATCCGCCCCGATCAGCAAACCCGCCTCTTGCGCCCCGCTGTCCAACCCCACCACGGGAACAGCGCCATCAAGCGACACCGACAAAACCCGCGCCCCCAACCGCAGGTCAACCCCCGCCTCAACAGCACCTTGCCGCAAAACCTCAATCAAATCGGCGCGGTGCACAAAGTGATAGTCTTGATCAGGCGCAAGCTGCCCCACCTCTAATCGCGATACCAAATCGCCACTGATCCCGTCGCGCAAGTCCACCGCCTGTGCCCGCAGCGCCACCGCCCGCAGCGCGTGGCCCAAGCCCAAAGCGTCAAGCACCACCGCGCCATTGGGTGATATCTGCAAGCCCGCCCCGACCTCGGCCACGGCCGCCGCCTGCTCTACCACCACCACCTGCGCCCCGCGCAGGGCTAAGGCGCGCGCCACGGCCAGACCGGCCACGCCCGCCCCAAGCACCGTCACCCTTTGTCCGATCAAACTCATCCCGTCCCCCCTTCACAAAGGTTCAACTACGCGCGGGGGGTCTGGGGGGCGGCAG
>CAIQOV010000044.1 GCA_903873585.1 uncultured Rhodobacterales bacterium | reverse complement strand
GGTCGTATCGACCTGCAAAAACTCTTGCTGCGGGTGCTTGCGCCCGCCTTGTGGCGGAACAGAGGCCACCGTGCCTTCCATTATTTTTAGTAGGGCCTGCTGAACGCCCTCGCCTGAAACATCGCGTGTGATTGAGGGGTTATCAGATTTGCGAGAAATTTTATCGATCTCATCAACATAGACAATACCGCGCTGAGCGCGTTCGACATTATAATCTGACGCCTGCAGTAATTTTAAAATGATGTTCTCAACATCTTCGCCGACATAGCCCGCTTCCGTCAGCGTGGTCGCATCGGCCATGGTAAAGGGCACATCCAGAATACGCGCCAAGGTTTGGGCGAGAAGCGTTTTGCCACAGCCCGTCGGGCCGATCAGCAGGATGTTCGACTTGGACAGTTCGATATCCGATTTAGAGGCATGGTTCAGGCGCTTGTAGTGGTTATGCACCGCCACCGACAACACACGCTTGGCATGTTCTTGGCCGATCACATAATCATCCAGCACTTTGCAGATGTCGCGCGGGATTGGCACGCCATCCGTGGCTTTCAACCCTGTCGTCTTGGTCTCTTCGCGGATGATATCCATGCAAAGCTCAACACATTCATCACAGATGAACACGGTCGGCCCCGCGATCAGCTTGCGGACCTCATGTTGGCTCTTGCCACAGAACGAACAATAGAGGGTGTTTTTGCTGTCGCTGCTCGAATTGGTCGCCATTGTCGTCCTCTGCCCAGCGCCCCGAAGGGCGTATGATGGAAGTCTAGGCCAAGGCCCGCGCCGCCACAATCCGAATTTGTCTAGGGCAAGCGCCGCGCCTGCCCCAGTGTTAGATTTGCCTGTTACTTGGACGTATCATCCATCTTGCCACGCCCTTCGAGGATCTCGTCAATCAAGCCCCAAGACTTGGCATCTTCGGCCGACATGAAGTTGTCACGCTCTAGCGCTGCTTCAACGACTTCATAGGGGTTGCCGGTGTGCTTGACGTAAATCTCGTTCAAACGGCGCTTGAGCTTTTCGGTTTCGCGCGCGTGGATCATGATATCGGTCGCTTGCCCCTGATACCCGCCCGAAGGTTGGTGCACCATGACGCGCGAATTGGGCAGGCTGAACCGCATCCCCTTTTCGCCCGCTTGCAGCAAAAGCGAGCCCATCGAAGCGGCCTGCCCCATGACCATGGTCGACACTTTGGGGCGGATGTATTGCATCGTATCGTAGATCGACAGGCCCGAAGTCACCACGCCACCGGGCGAGTTGATGTACATCGAGATTTCCTTGGACGGATTTTCCGCCTCAAGAAACAACAACTGCGCGCAGATCAGCGACGACATGCCATCATGCACGGGGCCTGCCAGAAAGATGATCCGTTCCTTTAGCAGGCGCGAGTAGATGTCATAGGCGCGCTCGCCCCGGCTGGTCTGTTCGACCACCATGGGGACAAGGGTGTTCATATAGGTGTCAATCGGGTCGCGCATATCAATCCTGCCTGTTGTCACGTGACGGCATATCGCCAAGGAATTACACGAGTCTTAGTTTGGTGCATCGGGGGCTGCAAGGGCGGGGGCGCAATCTTTGACACCGGCGGGATAATTGCGCCAAAAGGTCAAAGAAAAGCTAACGGGCGCGCGTTAGGTGCAGTTGGGTCAGCGCCCAAAGACTTGGCGCGCCAAAAGAATGCGCGCTGCCGCCGTAACCAAGCACAGCGCGCCAAAAACCCATGCAATGGGGGCAAAATGCTGCGGCCACAGGCACATGGCGGTTAGGGCCAAGATCGTCTCGGCCCCCTCCATCAGCCCGACGGTGAAATACAGTGACTTGTCGCCGCGCACCGCCGTGTGCATTGCGCGCTTTTCCGCCAGTATGGCAAAGCCCAGAAAACTTGCGCCGTTGATGTAGAAGGTCAAAAGCAAAAAGCTGGCCGCGAGGGCGTTAGCGCCGTCGCGCAGCGCGAAGGCAAAGGGGATCAGGCCGTAAAAGGCGAAATCGGCAACGATATCTAGGAACCCGCCAAAGTCAGTCTTGCCCTTGGCCCGCGCAATGGCCCCGTCTAGCCCATCCAAGATGCGGTTGGCCAAAAGCGGGGTCAGCGCCAATGCGGTGGGTGCCCCTGCGGCGATGATCGCGGCAGCCAGTGCGCCCAGCGCAAGGCCGGTGAATGTGGCCTGATTGGCGCGAAAGCCTTGGGCTGCGGCCCAAGCGCCAGCTTTGGTTAAAAGCGGGTCCACAACTTTGCGCGCGACACCGTCAAACATCTTGGGCACTTCCCTTATGTGATGCCCCCCACCAGTGGCGAAGGGTCTGGCAAGGTTCAAGGGCGTTTGTGCGCGCACTGGTTGCTGAGGGGGACCGCTATCCGCTAGGTTAGGCCAATTGGCAGGAGTCTTCACGTGAACAGACGCGAATTTGGCGGTTTGACTTTGGCGGCCTTGTGGGCGGGGCGCGCATGGGCGGGCGATTGGGCAGCGGTGCTGGCGCAGGCCAAGCGGAGCGAGGTGTTCTTTCACGCTTGGGGCGGTGATCCGAAGATCAACGCCTTTATCGCTTGGGTGGGTGAACAGGCCGCAGCACGCTACGGCGTCACGTTGACCCATGTGAAACTTGCAGCGACATCCGATGCCGTGGCAAGGGTGCAAGCTGAACAAGCGGCGGGCAAGGATAGTGGTGGGGCGGTCGACCTGATCTGGATCAACGGCGAGAACTTTGCGGCGATGAAGCGCGCGCGGATGCTGTTTGGCCCCTTTGCCCAAAGCCTGCCCAATTGGGCGCTGGTGGATAGCGTGGGCAAGCCCGCCACGGTCACAGATTTCACCGAACCCACGCAAGGCTTGGAAAGTCCTTGGGCCATGGCGCAACTGGTCTTTGAACATGACAGCACCAAGCTCGCCACTCCGCCCAAGTCAATTGCAGCGCTGGCCGATTGGGCCAAGGCCAACCCGGGCCGCTTCACCTATCCTCAACCGCCCGACTATTTGGGGCTGACCTTTCTAAAGCAGGTGCTTTACGCCCTTTTGCCCGACCCTTTGATCTTGCAACGCCCTGCCACCGATGCCGACCCTGCGCTGGATGCCCTGTGGCGCTTTCTTGACGCACTGCATCCAAACCTGTGGCGGCAAGCGAAAGCCTTTCCGCCCAACGAAGCCGCCCTTGGCCAGTTGCTGGCCGATGACGAGGTGGGCATAACCTTTGCCTTCAATCCCGGCCGCGCGAGTGCTGAAATCGCCGCAGGCACCCTGCCCGATACAGTGCGCACCTTTGTGCTAGACGGTGGCACAATCGGGAATGCGTCTTACGTGGCGATCCCGTTCAACGCCAATGCCGCCGCAGGGGCGCAGGTGGTGGCGAACCTGCTGCTTGACCCCGCCGTTCAGGCACGCGCCCAAGATGCCAGTGTGTTGGGTTTTCAAACCGTGTTGAATATGGATGCCCTTACCCCCGCCGACCGCGCCTTGTTTCAAGAGGCCCCGCGCGGCCCTGCCACCCTGTCACCTGCCGAACTGGGGCCAACCTTGCTGGAACCGCACGCAACATGGATGGCTCAGATCAGTGACGGGTGGGTGGCGCGCTACGGCGTCGCCCCGTAACCCCGCATGAAGCTTGCCCCCCTGATCTTGCAGGCGTTGCTGGTTGTGCCTGTGGGCTTGGGGCTGGCTGTGACTTTGGCGCAAGGGGCTGCCAGCCTGCCCGATGTGCTGGCTTGGGACGGGGTGTGGCGGTCGTGCCTTTTGTCCTTGGGGCCGGGGCTTGGGGCCACAGGGCTTTCGTTGGCCCTTGTTGGGCTGATCTTGGGGGCTGAACCGCGCAGCTTAGCTTGGCTGGAACGCCTTTTGGCCCCCCTGCTCGCCCTGCCCCATGCAGCGGCGGCTTTGGGCTTGGCTTTTGTGATTGCCCCGTCCGGCTGGGTCGCGCGCGCCCTTTCCCCTTGGGCAACGGGGTGGATTGCGCCGCCCGACCTGATGACGCTGAACGACCCTTGGGGGCTGGCGCTGACCTTGGGGCTGGTGCTGAAAGAAACGCCCTTCCTGCTGCTGATGGCGCTGGCCGCGCTGACGCCAGCGCTGCGGCACAGGCAAAGCGTCGCTGCGACTTTGGGTTATGGGCGGTTTATGGCCTTTGCGCTGGTGGTTTGGCCCAGCCTGTATGCGGCCTTGCGCCTGCCCGTGCTGGCGGTGCTGGTCTATGGGATGACCAGTGTCGATATGGCGCTGATCTTGGGGCCAAGCCTGCCTTACAGCCTGTCAGCCCAGATCAGCCAGTGGCACAGCGCGCCAAGCCTGACAGATCAAGACCAAGCCGCAGCCGCCGCTGTGCTGCAAGCGGGCTTGGTCGTGGTTGCGCTGATCTTTTGGCGCGGGGTCGAGGCGGCAGGTTTCGCCCTGCGCCAAAGCCTGACGCTGAATGGTATGCGCGCGGCTTGGGCTGAACGCGTGTTTGCGCCACTTGCTGTGGGGGCAGTGTTTGGGTTGACGGTGCTGCCGGTTCTGGGGCTGGCAGGATTGGCACTTTGGTCCGTCGCGGGGCTTTGGGCCTTTCCCCACACCCTGCCCGACCAGATCACCTTGCAAGCTTGGGCCCAAGCAGGCCCTGCGCTGGTGCAAGCGTCAGCCATAAGCGTGGCGCTGGCTTTATGCGTGACCGCTGTTGCCTTGGCCCTGACCCTGTGGGCCTTACAGGCCGAGGGTTCACGCCCGCGCCATGACACGCTGATCTTTTTGCCGCTGATCATCCCGCAAATCGTTGTCCTGCCCGGCATTGCCACCGTGCTGCTGCGCTTGCCCGTACCGCCTTTGGGCGCAGTGGCTTTGGGCCATCTCATCTATGTGCTGCCCTATGTCGCCTTGGGCCTATCTGGCCCCTTTCGCGGCTGGAACCCGCATCTGGGCCACATAGGCGCCACCCTTGGGGCAAAACCGTGGCGCATCTTAACGCGCCTGCGTCTGCCCATGCTGGCGGGGCCGCTCGCAGCCACGGCGGCGGTGGGGTTTGCGGTGTCAATCGGGCAATACCTGCCCACGCTGCTGCTGGGCGGCGGGCGCATCGTGACGCTAACGACCGAGGCTGTGGCCCTGTCATCAGGTGGCAACCGGCGGATTGTGGGGGCTTATGCCATGGCCCAAGCCTTCTGGCCCGCTTTGGCCTTTGTTCTGGCAAGCCAAATCCAGCGCGCGCGATCTCTTCCCTTTGGCCCGCGCCCGCGCTAAGTCTGGCCCATGAGCGCAACGATCCTAGACACAATCAAGGCCTATAAGCTGCAAGAGGTTGCCGCGCGCAAAGCCGCGCGCCCCCTGCGCTTGGTCGAAGACGCCGCAGCCGCCGCCCCCCCCCCACGCGGCTTTGCCCGCGCCTTGTCAGATGCGGCAGGGTCGGGCTATGGGCTGATTGCGGAAATCAAGAAAGCCTCCCCCTCTAAGGGGTTGATACGGGCCGATTTTGACCCGCCAGCTTTGGCCAAAGCCTATGAAGCGGGTGGGGCAACTTGCCTGTCGGTGCTGACAGATGGGCCTTCATTCCAAGGCGACGATTCCTATCTTTTGGCAGCGCATCAGGCGGTAAAACTGCCCTGTCTGCGCAAGGATTTTCTGTATGATCCCTACCAAGTCGTCGAAGCCCGCGCTTTGCACGCGGATTGCATCTTGATCATTATGGCTTCGGTGTCTGACGCCCAAGCGGGCGAGCTTGAAGCGACAGCCTTTGCCCTTGGCATGGATGTGCTGATCGAAGTGCATGATCTGGAAGAGTTGCAGCGCGCCAGCCGCCTGAAATCGCCGCTGATCGGGATCAACAACCGCAATTTGCACTCGTTTGATGTCACGCTGGACACCACGCGCACCTTGGCGCGCCATGTGCCCGAAGGGCGGCTGATTGTTTCGGAAAGCGGGCTTTATACCGCGCAAGATTTGGCCGATCTGGCCCGCTACGGCGTGCGCTGCTTCTTGATCGGCGAAAGCCTGATGCGGCAAGACGATGTGACGCAAGCCACCCGCACCATCTTGGCAAACCCCCTCACCGCAGGCGGCGCATGAGCGGCCCTAAATCCTCAGACCTGACGCATTTTGACGATCAGGGCCATGCGCATATGGTCGATGTGGGCGCAAAACCCGTGACAGACCGCATCGCCACCGCCGAAGGGCGCATTGTGATGACAGCGCAAACCTTGGGCCTGATCACCGAAGGGCGTGCCAAGAAGGGCGATGTTTTGGGCGTGGCACGGCTGGCGGGGATTATGGCTGCCAAGAAAACCTCTGACCTTATTCCGCTGTGCCACCCCCTGCCCATCACCAAAGTCGCGGTGGATTTGGTGCCGGATGCCGCCCTTCCCGGCGTGCGGGTGACGGCAACGGTCAAAACCTCGGGGGTGACAGGGGTCGAGATGGAGGCGTTGACTGCCGTATCCGTCGCCTGCCTGACGGTGTATGATATGCTCAAAGCCGTCGAAAAAGGCATGCAGATCGAGGGCATCCGCCTGCTGTTGAAAGACGGCGGCAAGTCGGGGCTTTACGAGGTTAAAGCGTGATCTCGGTCGATGAAGCGCTATCACGTTGCTTGGCGCTGGTCACCCCCCTGCCCGCCGAAGCCGTGGCCCTGCGCCATGCTGTGGGGCGGATGATGGCGCAGCCTGCGCTGGCTGGGCGCGACCAACCGCCCTTTGAGGCTTCGGCGATGGATGGCTACGCGCTGCGCGGTGACCCTGTGGCGGGCGATAGATTTGCTGTTATCGGCGCAGCGCAAGCGGGGCTTGGCTTTGCGGGCGCTGTGGGAGATGGCCAAGCCGTGCGCATTTTCACTGGCGCGCCTGTGCCGCAGGGGGCCACCCGTGTGGTCTTGCAAGAAGATGTCAGCGTTGCGGGCGATATGATTGCGCTGAAACCCAAAGCCGATATTGCCCGCCATATTCGCCCACAGGGCCAAGATTTCAAAGCGGGCGAAGGCTTGGAAGCGCGCCGCATCGGCCCGCATGATCTGGCGCTTTTGGCGGCGATGAATATCCCCCAAGTGCAAGTCCACCGCCGCCCCATAGTGGCGATCATCGCCACGGGCGATGAATTGGTGATGCCGGGGGAAGAACCGGGCGCGGGGCAGATCATCTGTTCAAACTCTTTCGCCATCGCCGCTTTGGTGGAAGCCGAAGACGCAATTGCCCGCATCCTGCCCATAGCGCGCGACACTGTGGCAGACCTGACGGCGGTTTTTGGGCTGGCGCAGGGGGCGGACTTGATCGTTACCATCGGCGGGGCCTCGGTGGGCGACCATGATTTGGTCGGGCCTGTGGCCGAAAGCCTAGGGTTGGAACGCGCCTTTTGGAAAATCGCGATGCGGCCGGGTAAGCCCCTTATGGCAGGGCGGGTTTCGGGCACGCCGATGCTGGGCTTGCCGGGCAATCCGGTATCCTCGATCGTCTGCGCGCATCTGTTTGTGCGGCCTATGGTGCGCGCCTTGCAGGGCCGGCCAGACGTGGCGCCTGTGGAACATTCGGCCACCTTGGGTGCCGATGTCGATGCCAACGGGCCGCGCACGCATTATATGCGCGCAAGGCTGAAAGACGGCGTGATCACCCCGTTCGAGCGGCAAGATTCCGCGCTGATTGGCATTTTGACCCAAGCCAACGCCCTTCTGATCCGCCCCGTGGGTGACACCGCGCAACCCAAGGGGGCGGCGGCGCGCTATATCGCGCTGTAAACTGCAAAAGTATTGACACAAAACAAGAACACGGATAGAACATTGCATTAACACTTGTGGCAACCTGTGCCGCAAATCCGCCTTGGCCCCGTGATTTCATAAAAGGGTGACGCCCATGTTGACGCGCAAGCAGATCGAACTTTTGGATTTCATTCGCACCCGCATTGACAGCGATGGCGTGCCGCCCTCGTTTGATGAAATGAAGGATGCGCTTGATTTAAAATCGAAATCTGGCATCCACCGCTTGATCACCGCGCTGGAAGAGCGCGGATTTATCCGCCGTTTGGCCCACCGCGCGCGCGCGCTGGAAATCGTCAAACTGCCCGAGGCGATGGAAAAAGTCGGCTTCAAGCCGCGCGTGGTGCAAGGGTCAAAACCCGCCGATCCGCCGCCGCGCCCTGCTGCGGCTTTGGCGATTGAAACATCCTATGCGATGGAAATTCCCATGATGGGGCGGATTGCGGCGGGTGTGCCGATTGAAGCCATTCAGCACATCAGCCACCATGTCACCGTGCCCAATGCGCTGATCTCGGGCAAAGGCGCGCATTACGCGCTAGAGGTGAAGGGCGACTCGATGATTGAAGCCGGGATAAACGATGGCGACATCGTGATCATCCAAGAACAGCAAGATGCCGAGAATGGCGATATCGTCGTGGCCTTGGTGGAAGACGCCGAAGCGACACTGAAGCGCTTTCGCCGCAAGGGCGCGATGATTGCGCTAGAGGCGGCAAACCCGATCTATGAAACGCGGGTGTTTCCCAGCCATATGGTGAAGGTGCAGGGCAAACTGGTGGGCCTGATCCGCAGCTATTAAGCCGCCTAGGGATCAGGGCGGCTGTGCAGGCCCGCAACTCGCGCCACGTTGGGCTGCACCAACAGCGGGGGCACGGGGTTCGTGATGCCAGACCAAACCCTTGTGCCGCTGTGAACCGGCACCAAAAGCAGCCCATTATCTTGCACGCGGCCCGCCAAAGCGCCGCTTTGGTTTAACAGGCCCGCGTCAATGACCGTGCAGCCATCAGGTTTGATCGGCGCAGGCCCGTAGCGTTGCGGCAGCACGACAAGATCAAAAGCAGCGCAGGCGGATTTGACTGCCAAAGCCGCCTGTTTGCCCGACAGAACCACCCCGCGCAAACCCGCAATCTCAAAGCCGCGTTGGGTTTTTTCGCCTGCAAACCCCACCCGCAGCGCCGCTTCGCTTTGCAGCGCCAAGTCGCCGTCATCTGCCAACCACGATTCGGCGGCAAATCCGGCCCCCCGTGGCGCAGACAGGGCGCGTCCTTGCGGGCCAAGAACCCCCGCCAAAACGCCGTCCGCCGAAATCAGCACCTCGGGCCGCTGCACCATAGCCCAAAGCCCGAACCCAAGCGCCAAAGGGGCAAGGCCCAACACCCGCGCCCTGCCCTGCCAAAGCAGCGCCCAAAGTGCGCCGATTGTGATTAACGGAATGACCCAAGGGCCCGGTTGCGGGATGGGCGTAATCGCCCCGTTCAATCCCGCGATCCAATGCGCCACGGCCAAGATCCACTGCGCGGCCCACCCCATCACCAACAGTGCGGGGGCGGCCAGACCCAAGGGGGCCAGCAGGGCCGCAACAGCCCCTGCGCCCATCAAAAGGCTCATCACCGGCACGGTCAGCAGGTTCGCAAGTAAGCCGTAAGCCGTCATGCGGTTAAAGGTTGCCGCCGAAAACGGGGCGGTGGCCAAGCCCGCAAGGCCAGAGGTGACGACCACCATAGCCAAAGGCATCAGCCACCCCGGCAGGCCCTGCGCGCGCAAGAAACGCTCGGCCGGAGCATAGCCTGTCATCAACGCAATCGTCGCCGCAAACGACAGCTGAAAGCCGGGGGCCAGCAGGCTTTCGGGTTGCACAATCAGCAAAATCAGCGCCGCAAGTGCCACCGAGCGCAGCGATATCACCCGCCTGTCGAGCAAGACAGCGCCCAGCAGCAGCGACACCATCAAAAAGGCGCGCGTGGTGGCCACATTGGCCCCAGACAGAACCAGATAAAACAGCGCAACCCCAAAGGCCAATATCGCTGCCGCTTTCTTGGTGTTGATGCGCAGCGCCACGGGCGGCACAAGGGCTAAGCCATAGCGCACCATGGCAAAGACAAAACCGGTCAGAAAAGCCATATTCATGCCCGAAATCGCCAGCAAATGCGCCAACGAGGATATGCGCAGATCGCTGACAACCTCGGCCGAGATCTGCGAGCGGTCGCCCGTCAAAGCGCCTGACGCAAAGGCCCCTGCATCGCCAGAAACCCGCGCCATGATGCCCGCCGACAAGCGGTTGCGCAGGTGGTTTATTCTGGCGTCCCAAGGGCCGGGCAGCGCCCAAGTGACCACGGGGCTGGCGGTGTAGCCCACAGCGCCAAGTTGCGCAAACCACGCCATCCGGCGGAAATCAAAGCCCCCCGGTTCGGCAGCACTTTCGGGGGCGGCAAGGCGGGCCGTGACCAAGACGGTACGCCCCATTTCATAGGGCACGTCCTGCGGCGGACCGTGCAAGGATATGCGCAGGTTCAAAGGGGTTTGGTCGGGCGGCACTTCGCTTAAGACGACCTGATCCAGTGTCAGGCGCACGGCATCAGATTGCGAGCGGTCGATATCGACAATCCGGCCCTGCACGGGGCCATAATAGGGCTGCGCCAGCATGGGGGCTGCAACCATCCAAACCCGCGCACCGCAGGCCAAGGCCCCTGCGACCACACAGGCCAAGGCAATCGCCAGCGGTCGCAAGCGCCACGGGCCAAGCCGCGCCAAGCCAGCCAGCGCCAGCAGCACCCCCGCCAGTACGGCATAAACTTGCGGCACAGGTTCAGCCCTTAGGCCAAACCACACGCCGATCCCCACGGCCAAAAACACCGGCGTGGCCAAGAACGGGTCAACCGGCGCGCTGCCCTTGGCCCATTGCGCCACCCACGCCCCTGCTTGCGCCGCCTTGCCCACCTTGTCAGCCGTCCCGCATTTGCCTAAAGCTGCCGCCAAGCTAGCTGCCCAAAGTTTCCATAAGGTTAACGCCCCCATGACCACCAAACAGATCGTCACCCGCTTTGCCCCCTCGCCCACGGGTTATCTGCACATCGGCGGGGGGCGGACAGCGCTGTTCAACTGGCTTTACGCGCGCGGGCGGGGCGGTAAGTTCTTGTTGCGCATCGAAGATACCGACCGCGAGCGTTCGACACCCGAAGCGACCGCCGCCATCTTGCGCGGGCTGACATGGCTGGGCCTTGATTGGGACGGCGATGTTGTCAGCCAGTTTGACCGCAAAGATCGCCACGCCGAGGTGGCGCATCAGATGCTAGACCGCGGCACTGCCTATAAGTGCTTTTCCAGCAAGGAAGAGATCGACGCCTTTCGCACCGCCGAAGAGGCCGCAGGGCGCTATCCGCTGTTCTTAAGCCCGTGGCGCGATGCCGACCCTGCCACCCACCCCGACTTGCCTTACGTGATCCGCATGAAGGCTCCGCGCCAAGGCGAGACGGTGATTGATGACAAGGTTCAGGGAAAAGTAACCTTTCAGAACGATCAATTGGACGACATGATAGTTCTACGCTCTGATCTTACCCCGACCTATATGCTGGCCGTTGTGGTTGATGACCATGACATGGGCGTCACCCATGTTATTCGCGGCGATGACCATTTGGCCAATGCCGCGCGCCAAACGATGGTCTATCAGGCCATGGGCTGGGATGTGCCGGTTTGGGCGCATATTCCGCTGATCCACGGGCCGGATGGCAAGAAACTGTCCAAACGCCACGGCGCCTTGGGGGTCGAGGAATATCAGGCCATGGGCTATCCGGCGGCGGGGATGCGCAACTATCTGACCCGTCTGGGCTGGGCCAAGGGCGATGCCGAGATTTTCACCAGCCAAGAGGCGAAAGCCATGTTCGATCTGGACGGGATCGGCCGTGCCCCCGCGCGGTTGGATTTCAAGAAACTGGAACATACCTGCGGCCAGCATATCGCCATGGCGGATGAGGCTGCGTTGCTGCACGAATTGCAGGCCTATCTGGCGGTCGCGGGCAAAGAGCCGCTGTCACCCTATCAACATGATCTGATGTTAAAGGGTATGTATTGCCTGAAAGACCGCGCAAAGACCTTCCCGGAACTGCTTGAAAAAGCGGCATTTGCCTTGGTCAGCCGCCCGATTGCGCCCGAACCTGCGGCGGCGGCCTTTCTTGATACGGTATCCCGTGGTATACTGAAATCATTGACGCTGCAGTTGCAAAGTGGTAATTGGGACAAAGCGAATTTGGAAGCCATTCTGACCGAAGCAGCCACAGCTGCGGGGATCGGATTTGGCAAACTGGCCTCTCCTTTGCGGGCGGCTTTGGCGGGACGAACGGCCACCCCCAGCGTCTATGACATGATGCTGGTGCTTGGCCGTGATGAGACAATAGCGCGGCTTGGCGACGCCAGCCGATAAGCCAAAGGCGCTGGCCCGCGCCTTGCGACCGTAACGAAATGCCCAGTTCCGCTGCCACGGAACCACGGGACAGATTGGGGATTGAGAGATGTGTGCTGATAAAACTGCCAAGCTAAGCGTGAACGGCAAGGAGTATGACCTGCCGATGATGTCGCCCGTGATGGGGCCGGATGTGGTCGATATTCGCAAGCTGTATGACGAGGCGGATGTTTTCACCTTTGACCCCGGCTTTACCTCGACCGCCGCTTGCAAAAGTGCGATCACCTATATCGACGGCGACAAGGGCGAACTTCTGTATCGTGGCTATCCCATTGAACAATTAGCCGCCGAAAGCACCCACCTAGAGGTGTGCTTCCTGCTGCTGTACGGCGAATTGCCGACCAAAGCGCAGATGGAAGATTTCACCAGCCGCATCACGCGCCACACGATGGTGCATGAACAGATGCACTACTTCTTCCGGGGTTTCCGCCGCGACAGCCACCCGATGGCAACGATGGTGGGCGTTGTCGGCGCCATGTCGGCGTTTTACCATGACAGCCTTGATATCACCGACCCGTGGCAGCGCGAAGTGGCCGCGATGCGGATGATTGCAAAACTGCCCACGATTGCGGCGATGGCCTATAAATACTCGGTCGGGCAGCCCTTTGTTTACCCCAAGAACAGCCTGTCTTACGCGGCCAATTTCTTGCACATGTGCTTTGCCGTGCCGACCGAAGACTATGTGGTCAACCCCGTGCTGGAAAAAGCCATGGACCGCATCATGATGCTGCACGCCGATCACGAGCAGAACGCATCCACCTCGACCGTGCGCTTGGCAGGCTCTTCGGGGGCGAACCCGTTTGCGTGTATTGCCGCGGGCATTGCGTGCCTGTGGGGGCCGGCACATGGTGGCGCGAACCAAGCCTGCTTGGAAATGCTGCGCGAAATTGGCACGGTTGACCGGATTCCGGAATATATCGCCAAGGCCAAAGACAAGAACTCTGGCTTCCGCCTGATGGGCTTTGGCCACCGCGTCTATAAAAACTTCGATCCCCGCGCGACGGTGATGAAAGAATCCGCTGACGAAGTGTTGGAACTGCTCGGCATTCACAACAACCCCACTTTGCAAGTCGCCAAGGAACTGGAACGGATCGCTTTGTCGGATGACTACTTCATCTCGAAAAAGCTGTATCCGAATGTCGATTTCTATTCTGGCATCATTCTGGATGCGATGGGCTTTCCCACCTCGATGTTCACGCCGATTTTCGCGATTTCGCGCACTGTTGGCTGGATCAGCCAGTGGAAAGAGATGATCACCGAAAACGGCAAAATCGGTCGCCCGCGTCAGTTGTATGTCGGCCCGCAAAAGCGCGATTATGTCGATGTGCGCCACCGCTAAGGGCGCGACAGTTAAAGATTGAAACAGCTGCCGGATCCTTGCTAGGGTCCGGCAGTTTTGTTTTTGACCCTCACGTTCTTAAGCCACAAATTTCAGGAAAGATCCGATGCGGCGACTGACCCTGCATATTGGCGCGCATAAAACCGGCACCACGGCTTTGCAGGAAACCTTCTTGTTGAACAAAGCCTTGCTGGCAAGCCGTGGCCTTGGGTATGCGCATGGCGCGGGCAGTTGCCATTTGCATGAATACCTGTCGGTGATCGACCCCGCTTCGGTTTTGACCCAAGGGTACGGCGTGCTTGATCCTGATAGGTTTGCCGATGATCTGGCCGCCACCGCAGGGCCAGAGGTTTTTGGGTCTTCGGAAAACTTTTCCTTCTTCTTCCAGCAAGCGCCGATTGACGCCTTGGCCAAGGCGTTGAAAACGCGCTTTAGCGACGTGCGAATATTGGCCTATATCCGCCGCCAAGACCGCCACGCGATTTCGCACCACCAAGAAGGCGCGCGGCCTGATCGTCCGCCAGAGGGGCAACTTTGGGGCCATGCGCTGACCGCCCTGCCCCAGTCTTGGCCACATCAGGCGCAGTATCTGAACTACAACACCCGCTTGGCCCTGTGGGAAAATGCCTTTGGGCGTCAGGCTGTTACGGTGCGGATCTATGACCGCAGGTTTCTGCAAGATGGCGACAGTGTTGCGGATGTGCTGAAAGTCTTAGGCATTTCGGCCCAAGGGATCATACCCGCGCCCAGCATGAACCACGCGCTTGGTCTGCAAAAGGCGAAAATTGGCCATTTGGCCAATGAGGTGTTTGACAACGAACCCCTGACCCGCGCCCTGCTGCGCGCCCTGCCGCAGGACGAGGCGCGCATGATGCCCTCTGCTGCGGCGGCGCGGGAGTTTCTGGCACCTTACCGCGAAAGCAACCGCGTTTTGAATCAACGGTTGGCGATAACCCCGTTTCCAGACCTATTCCCAGACGATTTCGACGACTTCCCCGATGCCGCGACCGATGGCTGGACGCATGACACAGCCGAATCTGCCATGCGGGCGGTGATCGCCACACTGGGCAAACGCAAAACCGTGATGGAGGATTTGACGGCAGATGATTTGCGCTTGGCGGCCTTAGCACTGAAACAGACCGAACCGCGCGCCGCGTTACGCCTTGTAAACGCCGCCCAATTGCTGCGCCCCAACGGCGCGCAGATCAATCGGTTAAAGACCGAACTTGAAGCGCAGTTGCGCGGTCCTGACGCACTTTAGCGCACCCCGCCATCCAGCGTGGCGACAGCGCCGTAAGTTTCGGGCCTGCGGTCACGGAATATCCCCCACGACGCGCGCAGGTCGGCGATTTGATCCAGATCGAAGCTGGCGGTGATTACCTCTTCACGGTCGCGGCTGGCCTTGGCCAAAATTTGCCCCGCATGGTCGCAGATAAAGCTTGATCCGTAAAAGGTCAGATCACGCCCATTTGGTGCCACTTCATGCCCGATGCGGTTAGCGGCGATGACAGGCATGATGTTCGACCCTGCATGGCCTTTCATGCAAACTTCCCAATGGGGTTGGCTGTTGTAATCCGGCGCGGGCGGTTCAGAGCCGATGGCGGTGGGGTAAAGCAACACTTCGGCCCCCATCAACGCCATCGACCGCGCACATTCGGGGAACCACTGATCCCAGCAAATGCCCAAACCAATGCGGCCCACGGCGGTATCCCAGACCTTATAGCCGGTATCGCCGGGGCTGAAGTAATACTTCTCTTCATAGCCCGGACCTTGCGGGATATGGGTTTTGCGGTAGTTGCCCAAAACTTTCCCATCGGCGTCGATGATGGCGCAGGAATTGAAAAAGGCGGGGCCCGCCTTTTCGAAATAGGGGCACGGCAGCACCACCCCCAATTCGCGCGCCAGATCGGCAAAGCGCGCGATCAGCGGGTGACCTGCAAAGGGCTGGGCCATGGGGAAAAAGGTCGGGTGCTGTTCGATGCAGAAATAGGGGCTGGCGAACAGCTCTTGAATCAAGATCAGCCCTGCGCCTTGGGCTGCGGCTTGGCGCACCAAAGCCTCGGCCTTGTCCAGATTGGCGGGCAAGTCCCATGAGCAAGCAAATTGGGTGGCGGCGACGGTCAGGTTGCGCATGGGATCATCCGTTGCTGGTTTTGCGCTGGTTATGGCGGCGCTTGGGGACAAGGGGAAGGGGTGCAAATAAAAAACCCCGACAGGATTGCGCCTGCCGGGGTTTCAACTTGTAAGGCTCGTCTTAGACTTTCAGCGACAGAACGGTGACAACACCCAACTCGCCAAAGCCGTTGAAACGACTGTTGGTGACGGTGGAATAGGCCCCCATGCCTTGGAAAACGATGAAATCGCCTTCTTGCACGTCAGAGGCCAAGGGCACTTCACCGGGCAAACGATCCACCGAATCGCAAGTGGGGCCAAAGACCACACGGCCTTGCACGTCGCCCATGCGGCGGTGGCCGTTTGAATCCATCACCTCGATGCGGTTGATGATGCCAATTTGGCTGAATTCAAACATCGACCCATAGATGCCATCGTTCAAGAACACATGCGCGTCATCGCGCACCGATTTGACACGGGCCGCCACAGCAAAAGCGTCGCCGCACAACCCACGGCCCGGTTCGCAGACCAAGGCCGGACGGTTGGCACCAAAGCTTTCCGATGTGACACGGTCAATCGTCTCGAAGATCGCGTGCAGATCAACGCTTTCCCCGTCAACGCGGTTGTTGGGAAAGCCGCCGCCCACGTTCAGGCGGGCAATCTTCACACCCGCATTGCGCGCAATCACCGCCGCTTCGCGGATATACGACGCCCAAGCTTCCGGATCGGTGCACTGCGTGCCGGGGTGGAAGGTGATCGAGGGCACAAAGCCTGCTTCGGCCACGGTTTTGAGCAATTCTGCCGCCACTTCGGCCGTCGCGCCAAACTTCGCGCCAAAGTTATAGGCAGCGCCCGACACCGGCAGCTTGAAGCGCACAGAAATCTCGCAGCCGTGGGCTGGCACCAGTTCGATCAACTTGGCCAATTCGCTGCGGCTATCCACCGACCAAGAGGTGACGTTGCGGTCAATCGCAAAGGCAATCTCGGCGCGCGAACGCACGGGGTTGTGGTAATGGATCGCTGCATCCGGATCCAAGCGGCGGATCAGGTCAATCTCAAACGGCGAGGCGCAGTCAAACCCCTTCACACCGGCCGCAATCAGGTTTTCAACCACTTCTTCCGAAGGGTTCGACTTGACTGCATAGGTCACAAGGCCCGGAAATCCTTGCAGAAAACGACGCGCGGTCGCCTGCACGGCTTGGGGCGCAAAAAACAGCACCGGATTTTCCGGCTGCTGATTGCGCAGGTATTCGGTCGGATTGGTCCAGATCGTTTTGGACAGTCCCATCGGCGTATTCCTTTCTGCCAACAAGATGCTTGTCCCTCCCCGTTGCCATAAATGGACAGGTCGGCCTTGGCACAAGCTTGGTTTTTTCCAACCAGGCCAGGTGCGTATGAGCCGCCCTTTTCCTGCAACGTAGGATGCTGCATATGCGTGACAACTTCACCGAACAAAACTATATATTTGTCGGAATACTTCGTCATAATGACGAAAAAGGAAGGCATATTGTATGGATGACCTAGATCGCAGCCTCATCGGCCTGCTGAGCGCCGATGCGCGGATTTCTGTGGCCACTTTGGCGCGCCGCCTTAAGGTTGCACGTTCTACCATTCAAGCGCGGCTAGAGCGGTTAGAGACGGGCGGCATCATCGCGGGCTACACGCTGAAGCTGGGCGAAGAGGCGCGGCAGGGGCGGTTGCGGGCCTCGGTTTTGCTGACCATCGAACCGCGCGGGCAGGCGGCGATTCTGTCGCGCTTAAAGGCGATTGCCGAGGTGGAGCGGGTCTTTACCACCTCTGGTCGGTTCGATTTGTTGCTGCAACTGTCTGCCGCCAGCACCGCCGCACTGGATGATGTGTTGGATCAGATCGGCGCTATGACGGGGGTGAAGTCGTCCGAAAGCCTGATTCACCTTAGCACGCGAATCGACCGTGCGGTTTAGCGGCGACCAAGGCGCTTACTGCGGCAACACAATCGCCACCCGCAGCCCGCCTTGCGCGCGGTTTTCAAACTGCAAGTCCGCGCCGTGCACTTGCGCAATCATCTGCGCAATCGTCAGCCCCAAGCCAGAGCCGCCACTGGCGCTGTTGCGGGAGGCGTCTAGCCGTTCAAAGGGCTTAAGTAGGCGTTCCACCACTTCAGGCGCAATACCGGGGCCTTGATCGTCGATGGTGATGCGCAGGCCAGCGGCACTGGGTGCCACGCTGACCGTGGCCGATGCACCATATTTCACCGCATTCTCGATCAAATTTCGGATCAAGCGCATGAACAGATGCGGGCGCAGGGTGGCATCAAAGCGCGGGCCTTCCATCAGGCGGACATCCGCGCCGATGTCTTCAAACTCTTCCACGATTGTGGTGATCAGCGCCGTCAAGTCGGTGCGCACGGCGGGTTCTTTGTTCGCCCCGATCTTGGACAGGTCTAGAATGCCGTTGACGATATGGGTCAGGTGGTTGATCGCGTCAATCATCCGGTCGCGGGTGGGCGACGGGTCAAGGTTCTCGGCCCTGATGCGTAGGGCGGTCAGCGGCGTGCGCAGATCATGGCCAAGCGCGCCAAGGATGGCGTCTTTATCCAGCAACATCTGGGTGATGCGGGCGTTCATGTCGTTAAACGCCTCGCTCACAGCGCCGATTTCAGCGGGGCCGCCAGAGGGCACGGGCAGCACGCTTTGGCCAAGCCCCATGCGGGCGGCGGCTTGCGACAGGCGTGACAGGGGCATCACCAGCCAGCGGGTGAAGATCAGCAAAGCGCCAAGAACCAAGACATACAACATCAACGTGCCGATGATGACACGGCGGTTGATCGAGCGTTCTTCGGTAAGCGTTGTCACCCGGCAGCGCAGCCAATCGGCCTGCGGGTCGGTGCGCACGGCGACAAACGTTTCTATGGGCGACAGGGGCGGTGGCGGGGCGGCATTGTCAGGGGCGGGCAGACCGGCGCGCAGTTGCACCAAGCGCGTACCGGCTTGCGCGGCATAGACAAACACATCGTGGTCACGCAGCGCGGCTTGGGCGCGTTCTTCTAACGCCTTGTCACGCTTTAACCCGCGCACGCCGCGCAAATCATAGGGCACCGTTTCAAGGCTCATCGTTCCGTCGCGCGGCGGGGTGTCTGGCCCCGCAGTCCCCGCCGGATCGGGCAAGCGCAAGGCATCGGTCAACGCCTCAAAGCAAAAGCTTTCGGCAAGGCTACCCGTGCGGCCAATTTGGCTAAGCTGTTCGCCGTTCAGCAATACCAGAACGTTCACCCCCTGCGCCGCCGTTAGCGCCACGGCGATGGCCACCGCCATTTGGCCAAACAAGCTGCGCGGCCACAACGCGGTTCGGCGGCTTCGCCATGGCTGGGGCGATTGGGTCATGGCAGCTTGCGCACATCGGCCGTGAAGACATAGCCACCACTGCGCACCGTCTTGATAAAGACAGGATCGGTTGGGTCATCTTCGATCTTGCGGCGCAGGCGCAAAACGCGGTTGTCGATGCTGCGATCAAAAAGATCGGCCTCTTTGGAATCGGCCAGATCAAGCAACTGGTTGCGCGACAGCACATGGCGCGGATGCAGCACAAAGGCGATCAGCAGGCGAAACTCGGCATCGCCCATCGGCACCGTCACACCGTCAGACCGCGTGACGATGCGTTCGTCAATATTCACCACCCATTTGTCAAAGGCGTATACCCTGCGCCCCTGCCCCGCTGCCACCCGCACGCCTGTGCGGCGCAACACGGCGCGGATGCGGGCCAGCAGCTCTCGCGGGGCAAAGGGTTTGCCAATGTAATCATCGGCCCCCATTTCCAGCCCAATGATGCGGTCAATGTCATCGGTGCGCGCGGTGAGCAGAATGATCGGCACATCCGACTTGCTGCGCAAATCGCGGCACAGCGACAGCCCGTCTTCCCCCGGCATCATGATATCAAGGATGATCAGATCGACCGGATGCAACCCCAGTTGCACCCGCGCTTCATCGGCTGACGCCGCGACAACGGGCAAAAGCTCGTTGCGGGCCAGATATTCCACCAAAGGCTCGCGGATCGAGGCTTCGTCGTCAACGATCAAGATGCAGGGGCGCTGTGTCATGGCCCTACCCTAGGCCAGCGGTGCGGATCAAATCAACCATGCCAAAGCGCGGGCCTTGGCCATAGGTGGGTTGCCAGTGGCGCGGGGCGTGTAAAACGCTGTCAGGATCAAGCTCCATCAAGGCCACAAAGGTTTCAGCCACCAAGCGCGCACCGACGGGGCCAAGATGGCCGGGCAGCGTGTTCTTGGCCAGATCATCGCCCGCTAAAGCGCGCGCACGGCTGCACCAAGTGTACTGCGCTTCGGCCAGCACATAAAACCACAAGGGCGCTTGGCCACGAAAACTGTCGCCGTAGTCGGTGATCGAGCGGTTGGTGGTTAACCCCGCGACAGTTGCCTTGCCCACCATCAAATCCTCATCCGAAAGCGGTTCAATCCCCATAGCGCGCGCCACATCTTGACCAGAAGCAAGGCCACTCGCCTGCCCCCGCATCAGATTGCGCAGCGCTAGATTGGCGATGGCACCGGCTTTGGGCTTGGCGAACCCTTCGGCGGTGGTGGCTTTGGGGGTGCCTGATTGCGAAAAGTCGGGCAGAAAGGCCAAGGGATTCACAAGGCTGGTGTCGATCTTATACGAAGGCTGCACCTTTTGCGCGCCCATAGCGATTTGATCGGGCGTCATGGTGCCGCGCGTTTCAAAGAACAGCCCCCAGTCAATCGCCCATTCATCGGGGAAAGCGCGGTTGCCGTTCAGGCCCGCTTGATCGACGGCGGCGAAGATAAACTTGCGCCCTGCGGCGGCGGGGTTCCGGCGTTGTTCGTCAACCGTGCCTGTCATCTGGGTGTTCAGGCGGTAAACCGAGCGGATGGCCGAATGGCCGTACCGATAAGCGGCATCCGAAAACTCTAACGGCATCTCGCCGGGGCGCAGATCGGCGGTCAGGCGGCGGTGGCTGCGGCCGCAATTGGGGCCGCGCCCATCGGCCAAGGCGGGCAACAGGCTGTGCATGATACGGTCGCCACACAGGCGCGGCAAAAAGTCGGTCAGCAGCATCCATTGGTAATGCCATGTCACGGTTTGCCGCAATTCGTCAAAGCTCGCACGCGGACGGTCTTGCGCCAAGGCGTTGTGAAAGCTGGCAAAAGCGCCGTGCATCTGGCTGACCAGAACGTTTTCATCGTTGCGCTTGTCGCCAATCACCGCCACCCCATCAATGCGCGGATGATCAAAACTGCCCGAAGGACGCCCGCCTTGCGTCAACGCGCGCCCCCGCGCCAGCGTGCGGCCATCGGCGTTGTAGAGGAATGGCTGCAACCCCGGCCCCGCGCCGTAAAGCGAATCGAGATCGAAACGCGCCGAACGGTGGTTCACCCCCGCCTGCCCCTTGTCGGCAAAGGCATCGTCGGCCTTGAACGTGATGTCATGGTCAACGAACTGGCCCAGATAGGTGAAACCCGCTGGAATGCCGTAGTTTTCTTCATCATCGGCCTTGGTTTCGGGGGTGGCAGATAAAATCACCTCACCCTTCTCATTGCGCAGGGGTTGGTCGTTGGCATCGGTCAGCATTTCGGGTGCCGCACTCATCCCCGGCAAATCGGGGCCAGCGCCATTGGCAAGGCGCAGCAGGTCGTCTGGCGCAAACTGCGCGGCGGGAAGGCTGGGAAACAGGCTGCGATAGCCGCCCGTTGCCGGAAAAGGCGCTGTTTGCGCGAAAGCGTGCAGCGGATTGGTGACAGCATAGGCCAGCGGCAGGCTGGCGAGCGATTTTAGAAAATGGCGACGGTGCATGAAGACCCCCTAGGTTGATTGGGGCACTGTGCAAACCGCCTGTCGCGGCAGAATGGCGGGCTAAGCGCGGTTGTGTCGCATCGCATCAGGGTTTGTCGCGGTGTGTCGCGGGGATGCAGAGTGGGCTTGAATGGCGCAACATTTATTTGTCATATTTATATTACAAAAATAACACACTTATAAAGTGAAACGTTTTTATGAAGAAATCGATCGAAGATAAGAATAAATCTGACCGCAGGTTTGCAACGGTTACGGAGGCCTTGAAATAAGCATATGTTATTATTACGTTTTTCAAACTTTTTAGCCGAAAAAATCAATTCCTTGCCGCAAAACATGTGTGAAAAAAAACACACGCGTTAGGGTTGTAACAGCAACCTATGGTTTATTATTGGATTTGCCCCCCGAGCATGAAAAGAGAACTCATCCAAAACGTGTCTAGCGGTTTGGCTTTACACCTATGAACATGAGGGAAATCATGAAAAAGATTCTTCTTGCCACCACGATGCTGGCTTCGGTCGCAGGCTACGCCGCTGCTGACGTTTCGGTTTCGGGCGACGCACGTATGGGCGTTGTTTCGACCGAAGGTAACTCGGTTTTCTCGAACCGCGTTCGTATCAAGTTCTCCGGTTCGGGCACGACCGATGGTGGCCTGTCGTTCGGCGGTTCGTTCCGTGCGAAAGACGCCTCTAGCGCTGACAGCGGCACCAAGGGTTCGACCTTCATCTCGGGCGCTTTCGGCAAGATCTCGATGGGCGACGTTGACAGCGGCGACAAAGCTTCGGTTGGCCAAATCTCTTCGGTTGGCTACGAAGGTCTGGGCTCGACCAACTCGATCAACTACGTGGCTGACGGCGGCTCTATCGGTGAAACCTTCTCGGGTGATGACGCGCTGACCGCACCGAACGCTGCCCGCGTTCTGTACACCTATTCCGCTGGCGCTGTGACCGTGAACGCTTCGTCCGCTCAGTTGAGCAACGGCGGCGCTAACCTGACTGCCTACGGTTTGGGCGCTACCTACGCTGCCGGCAACGTGACCGTCGCTTTGGGCTATGGTTCGGCTGACATCGGCACCGATTACAGCGTTGACTTCGCCGTCACCGACATCAGCGCTGCTGTCACTTATGTGATGGGCGACACCACGGTCAAAGCGATCTATCAAGACAAGTCGGGCGATGTGACCGTTGAAGGCACCGATTACAACGTCGTCTCGGCCGTCACCATGGGTGCTTCGGTTGATCACAAGATCGACGTTGTGACCCTGACCGCCTTCGCAATCAGCACCAACGTCACATCTGACTGGGTTGGCGATCTGGACGTGTCTCTGAACCGCTACGGCCTTGGCGTTGCTTACGACCTGGGCGGCGGCGCAGTTGTCAAAGCCGGTTGGGCTGAAGTTGAAGGCCTGAACGGCGACAACGAAGTCGCTTCGCAAAGCGCTTTCGACGCTGGCGTGAACTTCTCGTTCTAATCTGATCGTTAAATCGACCAGAAAGGGCAGGCGCGCGCCTGCCCTTTTTTCATGCAGATTCAAATTCATCGGCCGGTATTCTTGCGCCAACGAAAAAGAGACCAAAGTCACTCTGAAGTTGTTGTTTTATTTCAGTTTTGCGGGCGAAATGTGTGTGAAAAATGATACACAGGTAAACGTTTTGTAAACAACCTAAGGTTTAAGTTTGCCCTGATCGTTGCGCCGTGAAACCAGTCGCCCATGCAGAACGGTTTTATCGGTTTTGGCATAACAATTGAAAAACATGAGGGAAATCATGAAGAAGATTCTTCTTGCTACCACGATGCTGGCTTCGGTCGCAGGCTATGCAGCGGCTGACGTTGCAGTTTCAGGCGATGCGCGCATGGGCGTTGTTTCGACCGAAGGCAATTCGATCTTCGAAAGCCGTATGCGCATCAAGTTCTCGGGCACTGGCACCACCGATGGCGGCTTGGCTTTCGGCGGTTCGTTCCGTGCGGCTGACGCCAACGGTGCAAACGACGGCACCAAGGGTTCGGTCTTCATCTCGGGCGCTTTCGGCAAGATCTCGATGGGCGACGTTGACAGCGGCGACGAAGCCGCTGTTGGCCAGCTTTCGTCGGTTGGCTATGAAGGTCTGGGTTCGACCAACTCGATCAGCTATGCGGCTGATGGCGGCGCAGTCGGTCTTACCGACAGCTGGATCGAAGTTGGCAATGGTGAGGGCGCCAAGGTGTTGTACACCTATTCCGCCGGCGCTTTGACGTTGAACGCATCGTCGGGTCAGCTGACCAATAACGAATACTACAGTTCGCAATCCTACGGTGTTGGCGCTGCCTACACCACGGGTGCCCTGACATTGGCAGTCGGCTATGGCTCGAACGAGCTGACCGGTTATATCAATTACGACGGCGGTTATGAAGGCAGCGTTTCGTTGACCGACATCAGCGCTTCAGTCGCTTATGTGATGGGCGACACCACGGTTAAGGCGATCTACCAAGATAAAGAAGCCGAAATCAGCTACGATAACTGGACCGGAAACCTGGGCGATGCAGTGTCGATGGGCGCTTCGGTCGATCACAAGATGGATGCTTTGACGCTGACCGCTTTCGCGATCACCACTGAATTCAGCTCTGACTTTGAAAACTTCGACGTTTCGCTGAACCGTTATGGCGTCGGCGCTTCGTATGATCTGGGCGGCGGTGCATCTTTCAAAGCCGGTTGGGCCGAAGTCGAAGCTCTGAGCAACGATTACGAAGTCGCTTCGCAAAGCGCTTTCGACGCTGGCGTGAACTTCTCGTTCTAATCTGAACGCGACTAGGTTTGGCAAAGGGCGGGTGCGAACCCGCCCTTTTTCATTTTCCAAGTTAATATTCAGCGAAAAAGCCCAAAAGCGCCCAAGCCGCTGGCGAAATTGCGGCAGTTTTGCGTCAGAATTGTGTGTAAAAAATGACACACTCTTTCGAATTTTGCGCACAACCTTAGGAATATGTTTGTTTTGGCCTGTGATGCGTTGCACACATAGTCAACCAAAGCGTGAGTAGCGGTTTGGCTTTACACTCGCAAACATGAGGGAAATCATGAAAAAGATTCTTCTTGCCACCACCATGCTCGCATCGGCCGCTGGCTATGCCGCTGCTGACGTTGCAGTTTCCGGCGACGCACGCATGGGCGTTGTTTCGTATGAAGGCAACTCGACCTTCGATAGCCGCGTTCGTATCAGCTTCTCCGGCTCGGGCACGACCGATGGCGGCCTGGCATTCGGCGGCTCGATCCGCGCTGACAATGCGGGTGACGGCGCTGACGGCACCGCTGGCAGCGTGTTCATTTCGGGCGCGTTCGGCAAAATCAGCATGGGTGATGTTGACAGCGGTGACGCTGCGGCTGTGGGCCAACTGTCTTCCGTTGGTTACGAAGGCCTCGGTTCAGGCAACTCAATCGGCTATGCAGCTGACGGTGGTTTCATCGGCTTCGGCGACAATGATCTTGATCTGGGTTCAGGTGGCGCCAAGGTTCTGTACACCTATTCCGCTGGCGCTCTGACGATCAGCGCCTCCTCGGGTCAGTTGACGAACAATGAATACTACTCATCGCAAACCTACGGCGTGGGTGCGTCTTACACTGCTGGCGATCTGACCGTGGCTGTTGGCTACGGTTCGAATGAACTGACCGGT
Organism: uncultured Rhodobacterales bacterium; assembly: GCA_903873585.1. Classification (GTDB taxonomy): domain Bacteria; phylum Pseudomonadota; class Alphaproteobacteria; order Rhodobacterales; family Rhodobacteraceae; genus Stagnihabitans. Next base: position 246 of record CAIQOV010000044.1, on the reverse strand, counting down.
GAGTATTGGGACGATAACTGGTACGACGCCAGTGCATCTGTGACCGACGTAAGCGCATCGGTAAAGTATGCAATGGGCGACACCACGATCAAGGCGATCTATCAGGATAAGTCGGCAGACATCAGCTATGATGGCGATAGCTGGAACTTGGGCTCCATGGTCACGATGGGTGCGTCGGTTGATCACAAGATCAACGCCCTGAAAGTGACAGCTTACTCGATCAGCAGCGACTTCTCGTCTGACTTC
>CAIQOV010000043.1 GCA_903873585.1 uncultured Rhodobacterales bacterium | reverse complement strand
GCGCTGGCATAGGTGGTGCGGTCAACAATGTCGCCACCGAACGATTGCAGGAAGGGCGAGAAGGCGTAGGGATACCATTCACCTTTCCAAGCCATGCCCAGATCCAGCGCGTATTTGAACTTGCCCGAATCCTTGGCAGCTTTCAGGGCCGCTTCGAATTCTTCAGCAGTCCAAGGCTGTTCCAGCGTGGGGGTGCGCAGGCTAAGGGCGTCCAGCGTCGACTTGCGCGTTACCAGCGAGATGGCGGCATCCCACAGGCCGATCGAGTACAGCTTGCCGTTGTACACGCCCTTGGTGCCGGGCAGGAAGTTGGCAATCTTGCTTTCGTCAATCGTCAGCGGCTGCATATAGCCAGCCCAAGCCCAGTTGGGCATGTTCGGGCCGTCAACGTCCAGAATGTCGGGCAGATTGCCCGCCAAGGCGCCGGCGGTGACCGAGTCGTTATAGGCGGCTTGCGGGAAGCTTTGCAGCTCCACCGCAAAGTCGGTTTGGCTGGCGTTGAAGTCGGTGATGATCTGGTTGATGATCTTGCTTTCAACTTCATTGCCCGCGCCATGGTACCACATGGTCAGGGTTTCGGTGGCCGAAGCAAGCGAGCCCCAGCCGATCAGTGCAACGGTCGCGACGGACCACTTAAGATGTTTCATTTCGTCACTCCTCTCTGACGGATTTCAACAAAGACACGTTGGCGGGCCGCAGTTCTGTGACTGAATCCCGCCAGTAGACGGGCCCCGCAACCAGCGTGGGGCCTTTGTCTTCCCGAGTTTCCTCGGAAATCATCGCCATAAGCCGCTGCGCTGCGCGCACGCCCATGGCGGTATAGGGAAGATCCACCGTGGTCAGCGGCGGATAAAGCGTTTCGGCAATGACGCGGTAGTTGTCATAGCCCGCCACCGACACCTCGGTGGGAACCTTGCGGCCCATCGAGCGCAAGATGCCGTAAACCCGCAGCGCCATCTTGTCATTGCCGCAGCAAAACACGGTCGGCGAGTTGGCAAGGCGCAGCATACGGTCAATCGCCTCCCACAGCAGTTGGGTTTCGCCGTCACGACCTTCAAGGTCGCAATTCTCGACCAAGGCGGCGTCATAGGCGATGCCGCCCGCTTGCAACGCGGCGCGGTAGCCTTCCAGACGCAAGCGGCCAGCGGCAATTTCGGGGCGCAGGGTGAGATAGCCGATACGGCGGTGGCCTGCCGTGATCAGGCGCGCCACCAGATCAAGCTGGCCGCGTTTGTCGTCGGGCAGAATGGCAGGCGTGCCGCGATCATCAAAGCAGTTGGCCAAGATCATCGGCGTGCCGTCTGAAATCACGGGAAGGGCGACTTTTTGGTGATATTCGGCCACATAGATCAATCCTTCCACGCGGTGGCGCAGAAAGGTGTCAATCAAGGGCGCGGCTTTTTCGACCACGCCGCCAGTGTCGGCGATCATCAAGGTCATGCCGGAATTGGCCAGCGACTTCTGGATGCCCTGCACGATGAACAGTTCGGGCAAACCCGCCGGTTGGTTGGGTTCGGGCGACATCGAAATAGCGCCAGTGATCAACCCGATCAGGCCAGAGCGCTGGCTGCGCATCATCCGCGCGGCATTGGATGGCACATAGTCAAGCTGGGCAATGGCAGCCTGCACCGCTTCGCGGGTGGCTTGCCCCACGGGCGCATCGCCGTTCAGCACGCGGCTGACCGTTTTGGGCGAGACGCCCGCAATGCGGGCGACATCGTAAATCGTCGCCATACTCCCCCCTTTGGTGCCAAGGCACCCCACGCTCCGGTTTATGACACCGGTGTCATGTCATCGGTGTCATAAGAGAAGCCAAAGCGATTCGTCAAAGGTTTTTTGCGGGATTTATTCACATCATGAATTGTGAATATGATTGATCTGGATCATCGCAGGCCCAAGCGCCCTGCGGCACACTCGCGCAAAAGGAGCCTATCATGACCCACAAATCCGACACCGCCGACCTGCGCGCAGAGCTTCGCATCTTGCACAAACTGAACCCCGAAACCGCTAAGGGCTTTGCCGCCCTTTCGGCCGGAGCCATGACCGATGGCACGCTTGATAAGAAATCGCGCGAATTCATCGCGCTTGCCATCGCCGTCACCCAACGCTGCACGCCTTGCATCGACCTGCATATCGAAGCGCTGATCAAAGCCGGTGCCACCCGCGAAGAGCTGGGCGCCGCCTTGGCGATGTGCGTGCAAATGGGCGGCGGGCCTGCGCTGATGTACGCCGCCCACGCTTTGGCCGCTTGGGACGAATTTGTGGGAGTGCCGGTGTAATCAACCGAAAAAGTTGCAAGAGCGCGCCTGAATATCTATGTCGTTCAAAACGCTCTTGCAGACCACAGTCCGTGGCTGTTCCGGTTGAGGATCAGATGACCCAAATTCCCGCATCAAAGGTAGATTTTAGCAATCCCGCCCTGCTAAAAGCCGTTTACGATATGGGTAAGAACTACAAATGCAATTATCTTATCCCCCTTGCCGCATGGCAACGTGGCTTAAAGGTTGAGTATTTCGGATCACAAGACGCCGCAGGCGTTCAGCATCCGTTTATGCCACCCCAATGCGATGAACCTGATTTTTATCGCATATCAGACGGATCGCGCAGCCATTTCTTTAACCGGTCCTTAGGGGATGCAACCTCGATGGAGGCCGCTGTTGTTTCAAAAAACAAGGCGGCCAGTAAGATGCGGTTTCGTAAGTTCGGCGTTCCGACAACGCCAGCCATAGTCTGGACAGGCGATAACGGCGCACAAGTTCAAGCCTTTGTGGCCCAAGCCTCTGATAAAACCTTTGTGCTAAAGCCCATCAAAGGTTCGGGCAGCAAGAATACATATATCGGCATAAAGTCTAACAATGTGATCTCGATTTTGGAAAGCCTACCCAAGACCCCCATGTTGGTGGAAATACGCATCTTGGGGCCGGAATTTCGCGTTTATGTCGTCGGAGGTCGCGTCGCCGCTGCCTTTTTGAAGATGGGGATTTTTGTGGTAGGCAATGGCAAAGACAGTATTGCAACGCTGATCGCCGCGAAAAATGCCTTGCGGGCCAGTCATCCCGCCATCGCCAATTGCCAAATTGATCTGTCGGAAAGTGAAAATTATCTGGCGTCATTTGGCGTAACGCTTGCCCATGTGCCGGCACTGAACCGACGTGTCATGTTAAACACGTCGCGCAATCCGCTTTTGGGATCAGAGGCCGTGAATAACACGGCAACCTTGCATCCGGCTATTGCCCGCGCGGCCATCGGGGCTTGTGCTGCAACAGGGCTACCGAATGCCGGCGTCGACATCATGGCCGACGCCCGTGGCCCCTACGTGCTAGAGGTCAATGCGCGTGCGCTGATCCATCGCCACAGTTTTCCCACCCTAGGGCAAGGCACCGGCAATGCCGTGGCCGAGGCGATTGTTGATTGGTACTTCCCCACGCCCGACGGCAAGCCCGCGCAGCGCCACACCCAGTTCTTTGACAGCGCGCCGTTGCTGGCGACCTTTGCCAAAGACGGTTCTGCGGGCCACTACGCAGTGCCGCCCGCCGTGCAGTAATCCGTCACGCTCGCTTTTGCAGGCGTGACGGCATGGCGCTTACCCGTCGATGCGGATGCGCGCGTTAGATGGGTCGAACGGGCTGTCTTCGACCACCACAGCATCCCACAATTCACGGTTGATGCGGACCTTCAGCTTGGTGCCCACCTCGGCCAGATCGGGGCGCACGTAGCCCATGCCGATCTGCTTGCCAAAGGCCACCGAATACCCGCCCGAGGTTAAGCGCCCGATCTTCTCGCCGTTCAGCAACAGCGCCTCTTTGCCCCACGGGTCGGTGTCAGATGGCCCGTCGATCAACAAGGTGCAGCATTTTGACCGAACGCCGATGGCCAGCATCGCCTCTTTGCCCTGAAAATCTTTCTTCAGGTCAACAAAGCGGTCCAAAGCTGCCTCTAGCGGGCTGGCATCGCGGCCAAGTTCATTGCCAAAGGCGCGGTAAGATTTTTCCTGACGCAGCCAGTTTTGCGCCCGCGCGCCAACCAGCTTCATCCCGTGCTTTTCGCCAGCCTTCAAAAGCTGTTCCCACAGATAGCGCTGCATTTCGATCGGGTGATGCAGTTCCCAGCCCAGTTCACCTGTGTAAGCCACGCGAATGGCGTTGACGGGGCACATCCCCAGTTCAATCTTGCGCGCCGACAGCCACGGGAAGCGCTTGTTCGACAGCGCCGTTTCGGGGTCGGCATCCTTGATCAACTCGGCCAAGATCTTGCGGCTGTTGGGGCCAGCAAGCGCGAACACGCCCCATTGGGTGGTGACATCGTGGATGTCGATATGGCCAAAGGTCGGGGCCATATCTTCGGCACATTTGCGCAGATAATCGGCGTCATAGGCTGTCCATGCGCCTGCCGAGACAAGGTAATAATCATTCTCGCCATTGCGCACGATGGTATATTCGGTGCGCGTGGTGCCCTGCGGGGTCAGCGCATAGGTCAGGTTGATGCGGCCCACCTTAGGCAGGGTGTTGCAGGTGAACCAATCAAGGAACGCCGTCGCCCCCGGCCCGCGCACGATATGCTTGGTAAAGGCGGTGGCGTCGATCAGGCCAGCGGTTTCGCGGATGGCTTTGGCTTCTTCGACCGCATATTGCCACCAAGCGCCGCGCCGGAAGCTGCGCGAGTTATGGTCAAAATCTTCGGGCGCATCTTTGGGGCCGTAGTAGATCGGGCGTTCCCAGCCGTTCACTTGGCCAAATTGCGCGCCCAGCGCCTTTTGGCGGTCATAAACGGGGGCGGTGCGCAACGGGCGGCAGGCTTCGCGCTCTTCATCGGGGTGGTGCAGGATGAAGACGTGGTTGTAGCATTCTTCATTCTTGCGCGCGGCATATTCGGTCGTCATCCACGACCCGTAGCGCTTGGGATCAAGCGAGGCCATGTCAATCTCGGCTTCCCCATTGACCATCATCTGCGCCAGATAATAGCCCGTGCCACCGGCTGCGGTGATCCCGAAAGAAAAGCCCTCTGCCAGCCACATATTGCGCAAGCCCGGTGCTGGGCCAACCAAGGGGTTGCCGTCGGGGGTGTAGCAGATCGGGCCGTTGTAATCATCCTTCAGCCCCACCGTTTCAGACGAGGGCAGGCGGTGAATCATCGACATATATTCCGCTTCGATCCGCTCAAGATCCAGCGGGAACAGATCGGCGAGGAAGGCTTCTGGCACGTCATACAGGAAGCGCGCGGGGGCGTTCATTTCATACGGCCCCAAAATCCAACCGCCGCGCTCTTCGCGGACATACCACTTGGCATCGGCATCGCGCAAAACGGGATGCTGGGGGTTGTGCTTGCGGTATTCCACCAGCATCGGATCCGGTTCGGTGACGATATACTGGTGTTCGACCGGAATAGCAGGGATCTTGATGCCCAGCAGTTTCGCCGTGCGCTGCGCGTGGTTGCCCGTGGCAGTCACAACATGTTCGGCGTGGATTTCGAACTTATCCTCCGACCCCACCAGCCGCCCGCCCACTTCGTGCATCCGCGTGCAAGATACGATCCATTCCGACCCCGTCCAGCGATAGCCGTCGACCTGAATCTTGCGTTCAATCGTGGCACCCAACTGCCGCGCGCCTTTGGCCATGGCTTGGGTCACATCGGCGGGGTTAATATAGCCGTCTTGCGGGTGATACAGCGCACCCACCAGATCATCGGTGCGCACCAAGGGCCAGCGGTCTTTGATGTCCTTGGGAGACAGGAATTCGTGATACACCCCCGCCGTTTCCGCGACCGACGAATACAGCATATATTCGTCCATCCGCTCGGCCCGCTGCGCCATGCGCAGGTTGCCCACGACATAAAAGCCGGGGTTCAGGCCCGTCTCTGCCTCTAGCCCTTTGTAGAAGTCGACCGAGTATTTGTGGATATGGGTCGTCGCATAGCCCATGTTGAACAAGGGCAACAGCCCCGCCGCGTGCCATGTCGACCCCGAGGTCAGCTCGTCGCGCTCGACCAGCATCGTATCCCATCCGGCTTTGGCCAGATGATAGGCGATGCCAGTGCCCACGGCACCACCACCAACGACCAGCGCTTTGACATGGGTTTTCATGGAATGAGACTCCGCAATTTGGGGGCAAGAAGCTTTGCCCCCTTATGTGCCGCAAACCGCCCCCAAGGGGCAAGGCGACCCGACACTTGTTGGCCAAAAACGACATGATGCGGCAAAAGCGGCAGGGGCTTGACCGTTTGGCAGCTTTGCGGCTAGCCAAGGGGCATGGGTTTGGCACGCATCTTGACTGGCTTGCACAACGTGGCGCTGCGTTTGGTCGTGGTTTTGCCGCTGCTGGCCCTTGGGCTGTTTCCCGCAGGCGTGATGCCCAGTCAGGGCAGCGATGGCGGGATGGTCTTGGTGCTGTGTAGCGGCGATGGGCCGATGCTTATGACGCTTGATCCGGCCACGGGCACCTTCAAGAAAGCCCCACCAAGTGCGCCCAAGACGGCCTGTGATTGGGCCATGGCGCAAGCAGGCGTCACCCTGCCCGCAGCCCTAACCCTGCCCTTGGCCCCGCAAACCCTTGTGCGCGCAGCCCCAGCGCTGGCCAGCCTAGACTTTCGCCCCGCCCACGATCCGCGCGGCATTTATGCCCGCGGCCCCCCATCCCTGATCTGATTTCGCAGCCCTAATCTGAAATCACATCTGGAGATGTTCGATGTCACACGTCGAAACGACAGCCCCCAATGGGGCCCATAAACTCTACTTCGCCGCATGGCGCTGGCACTTTTACGCCGGGCTTTACGTTATCCCGTTCCTTGTGATGCTGGCCTGCTCGGGCCTGATGATCTTGTGGTTCACGGCCATCGCGCCGGAATATGGCGACCGTTTGGCCGTACCACAGGGCACGCAGGCCTTGGCGCTAACAGTGCAGGAAGCGGCTGTTCTGGCCGCCCATCCGGGCACGATTGACAAATACATCGCCCCCATCGACGCCACCAAACCCGCCCTGTTCCGCGTGCAGGGCGACGGCGGGGCCGCGATGATCGCGCTTGATCCTTATACAGGGGCGGTGCTGCGCGACCGTCCGGAAGAAGGCACCTGGAACGATTGGGCGACCAACTTGCATGGCAAGCTTTTGACGGGTGTTGATGGCGGTTGGGCCGACTACCTGATCGAGATGGCCGCCAGCCTTGGCGTGTTGTTGGTGGTCACTGGTCTTTGGATGGCATGGCCGCGCAACGGCGAAGGCTTTTCAGCCATGTTCGTGCCGCAGTTGCGGGCCAAGGGGCGGGCTTTTTGGAAATCGACCCACCGCGCCGTCGGGTCTTGGATTTCCATCGTTCTTTTGTTCTTCCTATTTTCCGGCCTAGCTTGGGCCGGCATCTGGGGCGGCAAATTCGTGCAGGCTTGGAACACCTTTCCTGCGGAAAAATGGGGCGCGCCCTTGTCGGACAAAACCCATGAAAGCATGAACCACACGGCGACCAAAGAGGTGCCTTGGGCGTTAGAATTGGCCCCCCTGCCCTTGTCAGGATCAACTGTTGGGGCGCAGGTCTTGCCCGAAGGCACGCCAGTTGTGCTAGAAACCGTCGTGGCCTTGGGCCGTGCCATCGGCTTTGACGGACGCTTCCAAGTCACCAAACCCGCCGATGACACTGGGGTCTGGACGCTTAGCCAAGATTCGATGAGCTATGACAGCCCCAAACCCACCGCCGACCGCACCGTGCACGTCGACCAATATACCGGCAAGATTTTGGCCGATGTACGCTTTGCCGATTATTCGACGGGCGGCAAGGCCATGGCTGTCGGGGTTGCCATGCACGAAGGGCAAATGGGTCTTTGGAACATCGTTCTGAACGCCGCTTTCTGCCTATCGGTGATTTTCCTAAGCTTGGGCGCGGTGGTCATGTGGTGGGTCCGCCGTCCGGCCAAAGCAGGGCGCCTGGCAGCCCCGCCAGTTCCCGCCGATGTGCCATTGACCCGCTGGGTGGTGCTTGGGGCGATTGTTTTATCGGTCGTTGTGCCAGTTTTGGGCATCACGTTGGTCGGCGTTCTGGTGCTTGACGTGATCGTTCTGGCCAACCTGCCCATCCTAAAACGTCTGGTCAGCTAGGCCCAAGGCCCGGTCCCTTCGGGGGCCGGGCTGTTTAATCGAGGTGGAAAATCTCGGGCATCTCGGCCCACCACTCCCCCTCTTTGCGGGTGGCAAGCGGGGCTTGGCAGGGCATACACACGGCCCACCACTCTTGCGTCACAGGGTCTGCCGCCATCTTGGCCATGTCCGCGGCGTAATCCGTGCCGTGGTATTCGTAATAGGAAAACATCAGGTTTTCCGGCTCTTTGAGATAGATCGAATAGTTGCGGATGTTGCATTCGGTGATCATCTTCAACACATCGGGCCAAACTGCCGCGTGCAGGCGGACATATTCGGCCTTCTTTTCGGGGTTCACCCCCACCACCATGCCGTAACGCTGCATCATCCCCTCCTCAAGGTTCACGCCCGCCGGATGCGCCCAAAGATCGCCGCTAGGGCAAAGATTGCTGTCGCCGCCGCCACCATTGACGGCCCCGCAGGCGTATCTTGCCACAAAGACAGGCTTAAGCCCGCCAAGCAAGCCAAAGCGCCGATACCTGCGGCCAGTGCTGCCATCGCCTCTGGCCCGCGCGCAATCGCCCGCGCGGCGGCGGCGGGGATCACCAGCATGGCGGCGATCAGCAAGGCCCCGACGACCTTTAGCGCCACGGCCACCACAAGGGCCAAGGCCAGCGTCAGGATCAGACGCTCGCGGTCAGGGTTGATCCCATCGGCCCGCGCCAGATCGGCACTGAGGGTGGCGGTCAGCAGCGCCTGCCAGCGCCAGACCAACAGCGCAAGCACCGCCAAAGAGCCGACCCAGATGGTGACCAAATCAACAGGCGTGACGGCGAGGATATCGCCGAACAAATAGGCCTCTAAGCTGGTATGCACCCCGTGCACAAAGCTAATTGCCACCAAGCCCAACGCCAAAGCGCCGTGGCTTAAGACGCCCAAGGTCGTATCCACCGCCCAGCCCTTAGCCGCCAACGAGGCCACCGTGACCGCCATCGCCAAGGCCACCACCAGCGTGCCCAAAGGCACGGGCAGATCGGTCGCAAGGGCCAAAGCCACTCCCAGAATGGCGGCGTGGGCTGTGGCATCGCCGAAATAGGCCATCCGGCGCCATAGGACGAAAGCGCCCAAAGGGCCTGTCGCCAAAGAAAGGCCAATGCCAGCCAAACCAGCACGGATCAGGAAATCATCCAGCATGGTGGTGGTGCCCCGCATGGTCATGGTGGTCGTGCGCATGGCCCGCGTGATCCGCCCCGTGACCTTCAGTTCCATCATGCGAGTGGTAGTGCCGATGCTGGTACAGCGCCAAAGCCCCCTGCGTGCCAAGCCCGAACAAAGCGCGGTATTCGGGCGCTGCCGACACGACACGCGGCGTGCCCTCGCAACAGATGTGGTGGTTTAGGCAAATCACCCTGTCACTTGCAGCCATAACAACGTGCAGATCGTGGCTGACCATCAGCACGCCTGCCCCCGTATCGCGGCGTACCTGCGCGATCAGGGTGTAAAACGCAGCCTCTCCCGGTTGATCTAGCCCTTGGGTCGGTTCATCCAGCACCAACAGGCCGGGGTGGCCCAGCAAAGCGCGCGCCAGCATGACGCGCTGCAACTGCCCGCCAGACAGGGCGGCGATTTGGCGCTGGCCTGCGGCATCCATCCCCACGCGGGCCAGCACATCGGCGGCTTCACCATCGCTGACGCGGTGGGGCAGCGATAAAAAGCGGCGCACACTCATCGGCAGGCTCGGGTCAATCGCCAGCTTTTGCGGCACATAGCCCAAACGCAGGCCGCTTGCGCGTGTCACCTGCCCGCTAGACAAAGGCACCATGCCCAAAACCGCCCTTAACAATGTACTTTTGCCCGATCCGTTCGGGCCAAGCACGGTGACAATCTCACCCGCTTCAACCCCCATCGACACGCGGGACAAAACCTCAACCCCGCCCAAAAGCACGGAAATATCTTGCGCCTGAAGCAGCATCACGCCACCCCCCGCACGGGGCCTTCGGCCAAGGCACAAGCGGGGCACAGGCCCAAAGCTTCCACCGTGGTGCGTTCCACCGTAAAGCCCACCTTCTTCGCCGCTTGGCCCAAGGCCAGCCCAATCGCCACACCCGGCGCTTCGGCCACCACGTTGCAGACGCGGCAGATCAGAAAGGCGGGGGCGTGAATTTCGCCGGGGTGCATACAGGCGGTAAAGGCGTTCAGGCGGCGGATGCGGTGGGCCAGCCCGTGTTCTTCCAGAAACTCTAACGCGCGGTAGGCGACGGGGGGCTGGTGGCCAAAGCCTTCAGCGGCCAAGCGTTCCAGCACGTCATAAGCCCCCATCGCGCGGTGCGCTTCCAGCAAGATTTGCAACGTGCGGCGGCGCACGGGGGTCAGGCGCTGCCCGCCTTGGGCCAACTGCGTCTCGGCCAAAGCCAGCACGTCATCCGCACAGCGGGTGTGATCGTGCGGGGCAAAGGCCAGATCGGGCTGCGCGCAGCCGGGGCAAGTGGAAGGGTCGTGCATCGGGCACCTGCTAAGCGTTACAGTATAACACGCGGCTTGACATGTTATGATATAACACCATACACCGCGCTGCACCGTCCCGAAAGGCCCAAAATGCGCGCGCTTGTTTTGCTGCTTGCCCTGTCCTGTCCGGCTTTGGCCGAGGTTCCAACCGTGCAAACCGATATTCCCCCCGTGGCGGCCCTTGTGGCACAGGTGATGGGCGACCTAGGCGCGCCGGGTGTGCTGCTGGACAAGGGCGGTGACGAGCATGATATGCAACTGCGCCCCAGCCAGATGCGCGCGCTGAATGCCGCGCAGCTTTTGGTCTGGGTCGGCCCCGACCTGACGCCGGGGCTTGATACGGCCCGCCAATCAGCCCCCGACCTGCAAAGCTTGGCGCTGTTTGACGACCCTGCCACCCTGCGCCTGCCCTATGCAGATGGCGCGCCCAACCCCCACGCTTGGCTTGACCCGACCAACGCCAGCCTGTGGCTTGGCCTGATCGCTCAGCGCCTGTCGGCACTTGATCCCGCCAATGCCGCCACCTATGCCGCCAACACCGCCACAGCCCAAGCGCAGATCGCGGCGATGGACGGCGACCTTGCGCGCCAACTGACCCCGCTGACCCAAACCTTCGTCACCTACCACGACGCTTACGGCTATTTCACCACCCATTACCACCTGCACTCTGCCGGAGGGCTGGCCGCAGGCGATGCCGCCGCCCCCGGTGCGGCGCGCCTGTCAGACCTGCGCGCGCAAGCGGAACAGGGCCAAATCGCCTGCGCCTTCCCCGAAGCGCAGCACGATCCTGCCCTGATCACCAACCTCGCCGCAGGGACCAACCTGTTCATCGGCGCGCCCCTAGACCCTGTTGGCTCAACGCTTGACCCCAGCCCCCAAGCCTATGCCACACTGATGACAAACCTGACCCAATCGCTGCTGACCTGCGCCAATAAACCTTGACCTAGGGCGGGGCATCCGCCACCAAAGGCGGATAATTCCCCATGTCAGGTTAAAACGCGCCATGTCAGCCCCCCAGATCACCCCTTTCGGCACCACCACCCAAGGCCAAGACGTTGCGCGCATCACCTTGCACGGGCACGGGCTGAGTGTGGCGATCATCACCAAAGGGGCCACGCTGCAATCGGTGCGGCTGGCAGGGGTGGATCATGATCTGACCTTGGGGTCAGAGAGTTTGGCCGATTACGAAGGCGTTATGCGCCATCATGGCTCGCTCGTCGCCCCCGTGGTCAACCGCTTTAAGGGGGCCACAGCCCCCATCGGCGGCAAGGTTGTGACGTTTGAGGCCAACCAAGGCGGCAAACACACCCTGCACTGTGGTGCTGCTGGCACGCAGCACAAGGTCTGGAACGTGGTTGAGTGCAGCGATACCGCCGTCACCCTTGCGCTGGACCTGCCCGATGGCGAGGGCAACCTGCCCGGCAACCGCCATGTCACCGCCTGTTTCTCGCTGCACCAAGGCGCGCGGTTGCGGCTGACGGTGACGGCCACCACCGATGCCCTGACCCTGTTTAACGCCGCCAACCACAGCTATTGGAACCTGGATGGCAGCGCCAGTTGGGCGGGCCACAGCCTGCAAATCGCAGCATCAAGCTACCTGCCCACCGATGGCGATTTCTGCGTCACGGGCGAGATTGCCGATGTCAGCGGCACACCGATGGATTTCCGCCGAGGCCGCAAGATCACGCCCGCCGATACCGTGCTGGACAACAACTTTTGCCTGTCAGGCGGCCGCCAAGACCTGCGCGATGTGCTGTGGCTGACGGGGGCAAACGGGCTGACGATGACCGTGGCCACCACCGAAGCGGGCATTCAGCTTTACGACGCCCGCAGCGCCCAGCGCCCAAATGGGCCTTTCTATGAAGGCTTGGCGATTGAGGCGCAAAATTGGCCCGATGCGCCCAACCATGCCAGCTTCCCCTCGATCGAGATGAAACCGGGCGAGGCTTGCGTGCAGGTAACCGAGTGGCGCTTTAACCGCTCGTAAGGCTTTCAGCCGCAGCCAACGGCGCGCATCTCCCGCAACGTCGTGCAGGGCAGACTTTCATCGGCTCCGCCGCGCGCAAGATTTCAAATGTCGGGGGATCGTTGCGGGATGTGCAATCACTCGCGGGTCATTCGTCTTTGACCACCACCCAACGCTACATCGAGGTCAACGGGGACGCGAAGCGACGGGTGGTGGAGATGTGAATTGGTGGAGGCGGGGAGCGGTGCGCTGAAGCTCAGTGGCAGCCCAAAGCCGCTAACGCTCACAGAAATCGTTAACGGAAAATTTCAATCAAAAAATAATTAATCTACGGGTTGCTATGGTCTAATACTCCATTTTCGTAATAAAATTTCTTCCGGTAACCTATTAGAAGTTCCCTGCTCATGTTATCTATTTTGTATCTAACTTCGCTGTGCTCATTTTTCCGGGAGGAAAATTCAAAAGAGCCTCCGCTTGGACGTCCGTCCGTGAAGAGTAACTTGTAGAGCATTACTGGAAGGAACCAAAACATCACAGTTAATACTAAGAAAGTGCTCCATGCTAAGTCAATAATGCCGACAAGTGATTTACTATACTGCTCTTCTTCCTTTTTTTCTTCCTTTGATATTTGCTCCAAAGTTCTGCCGAATATACGCTCCGCTTCTTTTTGCGCTAATTTCTGGTAGTGTATTTCTACAGTCTTCCACTTTTGATCAACTCCCAGTCGCTTTGTTCTCTTGTCATGCTCAGCGTTTCGTTCTCTTATCTCATTGAGCTCTACGTGAGTCAATCCATCGGAATTAATGGCATTTAGGTTAAGCAAAAAGAGCGTAATTAGATCAATAGCCTTCTCTGGCGTTAAGCGAAAAAATTCACCGTCCTTCCTATAGGCGGCGAGTTCTTTAAATATCCTTTGTTCCCAATTATAGGCATTCGGAAGCCTCCAGCTTTTGCAGACCCTCCACTTTCCAGGAACTCCTGTGAAGTTACTTAACTCTTGAGCTCTGTCCTGTGGATTGCGATCTGTGTAGCCGATCTTCACAAGATTTATGTGCTCATTTCTGAGTACGTAGACGTAGCCAACAATGCTCATGAGGACCTCATTAGAAAATTAATGTCAATTTTGATGTGATAGCTTCTTGGATCCCATCGAACTAGCGCCCTGCTCCACAGATGATTGTTCATAAGCTAACCCCCTGCGGCACGATGAGCGTCTCTCACACGGTAATCATGACCGTGAAATATTTCATAGCCTCCGATCCTGCGCAAGTCTTGAGGTGATTGGTTCGGGAATGTTCAACTCGGTCTATGTCAACCCTCAAGGTTCCCATCAATCCCAACCCAATTCCCGCGCAGGGTCCCCACCCAAACCCCGCCCCATCGCCTTTATAAGTCTTTACAACTTTTTTCATAAACCAAAACCGCCCCGAAGGGCGGCTTATGGTCTTGTAATCGTTGGGAAGATTGGTGGAGCCAGACGGGATCGAACCGTCGACCTCTTGAATGCCATTCAATCCCACAGACCGCTAGACGACAGGCCAAGGCCTACTACAGCAGGGCCGCCACATCCTCGGGGATGTCGAAGTTGTAGACGACCGATTGCACATCATCGTCTTCTTCCAGCATATCCACCAAGCGCAGCAGCTTTTGGGCGGTTTCCAGATCAACCACGGTCAGGGTCTGCGGCTTCCAGATCAGCTTGGATTCGGTCGATTCGCCCAAAGCCTTTTCCAAAGCATCCGACACGGCGGGCAGGTCTTCAATCTGGCAATAGATCCAGTGGCCGTCTTCGTCGGTTTCGGCATCATCGGCGCCCGCATCCAAGGCGGCCATCATCACATCATCGGCCGACCCTGCCGAGAGCGGATAGGTGATTTCGCCCAACCGATCAAAGCTGTGGCTGACCGATCCGGTCTGGCCCAGATTGCCGCCGCATTTGGTGAAGTATGACCGCACGTTGCTGGCAGTGCGGTTCAGGTTGTCGGTCAGCGCCTCGCAGATAATGGCGATGCCGTTCACACCGTAGCCTTCATAGCGAATGTCGTGATAATCGGCCGCGTCGCCCATTTGCGATTTCTTGATGGCGCGGTCGATCACGTCTTTGGGCATAGATTGCGCCTTGGCGGCTTTCACGGCCAAACGCAGGCGGGGGTTCATGTCGACATCGGGCATGCCCATCTTGGCCGCCACGGTGATTTCCTTGCTTAGCTTGGAAAAGACCTTAGAGCGCAGGGCATCGGTCTTGCCCTTTTTGTGCTTGATGGTCGACCATTTGGAATGCCCTGACATGCCCGTATTCCCCGCCGTTTCAATTTCGCAGTCGTTTACACCAGCCAACGTCCCCGCCGCAACCCCGCCTTAGGCCATGCGCCTTACACAGACCGCGGGCGCGGGCGCACAAGCGTGACACCCAGCAGCATCACAGCCAAAGCGACAAAGACCAGTGGAGAGAAACGCTCTCCAAGCAGCAGCATCGCCCAGCACAGGCCCGCCGCCGTGACGATATAAGAACTTTGGCTGGCAAAAACCGCGCCCGCCTTGGCGGCAAGCCCGACATAGCCTGCGTATAGCAAAGCGTGCAGGGCTGACGATAGCAGCAAGGCCCCCTCTGCCTTGCCCCACGGCGGCATGGGGCTTATCCAAGCGCCACTAATTATCACCAAGGGCATGCAGATCGCCAAAGCCATCAGACTGGCCCCGAACATCGCCTGAATAGGGTCCATCCCCGCCATGCCGTAACGGCCAACAAACGTGCCTTCCATCGCATAAAACAGCGGGCCGATCAGGGCTACGGGCAAGAATGCCACCAAGCCCGGTGCCAAGCTGACACCGGGAGCTGCGATGATGGCAACGCCTGTTAGGCCCAGCAGAAGGCCGATCAACCGCTTCACCTCGAACCTGTCAGACTTCATCGCTAGGTTCATCGGAAAGGCCATAAGCGGCACGGTCGAAATCAAGATCGACATGATCCCTGACGGCAGCCTGTGCACCGAGATATAAAACGCCGCGTTGGGCACCAAAGTGCCCAGCACCGCGACCACAAGGTAAAACACCAAGGCCCGCCGTGTCAGCACCAACCCCTTGCCACGCACCAAGGTCAACGCGCCCAGCACGACAACGCAGATCACCGTCTGCCACAAGATCAACGTCAGCGGCGGATGGCCGGTTGACGCCGCCATCTTGCCCAAAGGCTGGGTCGATCCCCAACCAACGCCCAGCGCCAGCAGGGCGGCGATGGCTTGCACCCGTGTCAAAGGCCGCGCCATCACGGCCCCGCCTGCTGCAACCGCCCGCCTTGGCGCACCATGGCGATGCGGGTGGCTTTGCCCGTGCGGTCATCAGTTTCGACATAAACCCCCGACAAAGTCGCCTCGCCCCCCGCCGGTTCAAACCGGCTTGACGCCATGCCCGTGATAAAGCGGCGCAGCGGTTCCAGCTTTTCCATGCCGATCACGCTGTCATAATCGCCGCACATACCGGCATCGGTCAGATAGGCCGTGCCTTTGGACAGGATCATGGCGTCGCCCGTGGGCACATGGGTATGGGTGCCCACAACCAAACTGGCCTGCCCATCGCACCAATGCCCCATCGCCATCTTTTCCGAAGTCGCCTCGGCATGGATATCGACGATCACGGCTTGCACCATGCCGCCCAAGGGATGGGTTTTCAACACGCCGTCCAGCGCGCTGAACGGGTCGTCAAACGGGCGCTTCATGAAGACTTGGCCCAGCGCTTGGGTCACCAAAACCTTGCGGCCCTGTGTGGCATCAAACACCTTGGCCCCGCGACCGGGGGCGATTTTGGAAAAGTTCAGCGGGCGGATGATGCGCGGTTCGGTTTCGATGAACGACAACATATCCTTTTGGTCAAAGGCATGGTCGCCCAGCGTCACGCAATCAGCCCCCGCATTTAAGATCAGCTTGGCGTGTTCCGGCGTTAGCCCCGCGCCTGCGCTGGCATTCTCGCCGTTGACCACAACAAAATCCAAACCCCAAGCCGCGCGCAGGGCAGGCAAACGCTCTGCCACCGCCGTCCGGCCGGATTTGCCCATCACATCGCCAAGGAACAGAAGTTTCATGGCAGCGGAATAGGCTTGGGCGCAAACCGCTGCAACCTCAAAGGCGACATATCAGGGGGCGGAAAGGGCCGTTTGGGCGAGCTTTGCCTTGCGGTGGGGGCTGGCTTGCCTGCGGCAGTCTGCTATGCAAGGCGCAAAGAAGGAGCTTGTGATGGTGCATCTTTGGGTACGGGCCGAACAGCGCCCCCATGAAGAACGCGTCGGCCTAACGCCCGAAGGGGCCGCGGCCTTGGTTGCGGCGGGCATAGAAGTGTCAGTCGAAGAAAGCCACAACCGCGCCATTCCAATCGACGGCTATCTGCGCGCGGGTTGCCAGATTGTGGCCGAGAATTCGTGGCCCTTCGCTCCCTCTGATGCCATTATCTTTGGCCTGAAAGAGTTGCCCGAAGATGGCACGCCGCTGACCCACCGCCACATCATGTTCGGCCATGCCTTCAAAGGCCAACCCGCAGGCCGCGTTTTGCTGCAACGCTTCAAGGCGGGCGGCGGGGTGCTGTATGATCTGGAATATCTGGTCAACGACCAAGGCCGCAGGGTCGCGGCCTTTGGCTACTGGGCGGGCTATGCAGGCGCTGCGGTTAGTCTGAAATGCTGGGCCGCCCAACAGCGCGGCGGCATCGCGGGGCCGGTGGCGGTTTATGCGGGCAAAGCGGAACTCTTGGCCAATTTGGCGCAGGAATTGGCCGGTCTTTCGCGCCCCAATGCCCTGATCATCGGCGCTTTGGGCCGTGTGGGCACGGGCGCTGCCGATTTGCTGCAAGCCTTGGGCTGCGGCGTGACCAAGTGGGATATGGCCGAAACCGCATCCGGCGGGCCTTTCCCGCAAGTGTTGCAGCACGAGATTTTCCTGAACTGCATTCTGGCGCGCCCCGGATGCCCCGTGTTTGTGCCCGCATCCGCCAAGACAGATGCGCGCAAGCTGACGGTGATTGGCGACATCGCCTGCGACCCTACTTCTGACTTTTCGCCCATCAAGGTCTACGACCGCGCCACCGATTGGGATGCGCCAGCCCTGCGGGTGGCCGATCAGCCGCCGCTCGATGTGACGGCGATTGATAACCTGCCATCCTTGATGCCGGTCGAATCGTCGCAAGATTACGCAGCACAACTTTTGCCCTCTCTTTTAACGCTGGTTGACCTTGGGTCAGGCGTTTGGGGTCGGGCCAAGGCGGATTATGACCGCCATATCCAGACAGTCTAAGGAGGACGCGATGACGATACATTGGTGTGGCACGGGGCTGTCTTCAGCCCCCGGATTGCGGCGCTTGATCGAGGCGGGCCACGCCGTTGTGGTGTGGAACCGCACGGTCGAAAAAGCCCGCGAAGCCGTGGGCGATCTGACCCAAGACATCCGCGCCTATTCGCTTGATGCGCTGACCGCTGCGCTGAAACCCGGCGATGTGGCGATTTCGATGCTGACGGTGGAACACCATGTGCCCATCGCCAAGGCGTGCCTGGCCACAGGGGCGCATTTTGTGTCGTCGTCGTATATCTCGCCCGAAATGCGCGCTTTGGA
This sequence comes from uncultured Rhodobacterales bacterium, assembly GCA_903873585.1. Taxonomy (GTDB): domain Bacteria; phylum Pseudomonadota; class Alphaproteobacteria; order Rhodobacterales; family Rhodobacteraceae; genus Stagnihabitans. The sequence continues at coordinate 184,142 of CAIQOV010000043.1, read as the reverse complement.
TGGTGAGTTTAAAGCCAAGGGGCTGGTGTCGATCAACGAATGCGGGCTGGATCCGGGGATTGACCATTTGATGGCGCATGATCTGGTGGCGCGCTACCGCGCCTCCAAGGGATATGATGCCAACAATGTGCTCAGCTTTGTGTCGTATTGCGGCGGCGTGCCCAAGATACCCAACCCGTTCCGCTACAAGTTCAGCTGGGCACCCTTGGGCGTGCTGAAAGCGCTGCGCTCGCCGTCACGCAGCTTAAAGAACTTTCAAGAATTCAAAGTTTCTCGGCCTTGGGATGCGATCACATCCTATGACGCGCCCCTGCCGCAGCCCGAAAGCTTTGAGGTCTATCCCAACCGCGATTCCTATCCCTTCATGGAAGATTACCGATTCGATCCGGCATGGCGCGTGAAAGACTTTGTGCGCGGCACGATTCGCCTGAACGGCTGGGAAGCCGCTTGGACACCCGTGTTCCGCGAGATTGAAACTCTGTCCGGCCCCGAAGGCGATGCGCGTTTGGCCGAGATGGCCGATCAGTTTGTGCGCGAAAACTCTTATGCGCCCGGAGAGCCGGATCGTGTGATCTTGTTTGTCTCGCTCAAAGCCGAACGGGACGGCAAGATCATGTTCCATGAAACATGGTCGATGGATGCTTGGGGGGATGCCAAGGGGACGGCCATGGCGCGGTTGGTTTCAACGCCTGTGTCCTTTGCGGTGGAATCGCTGCTGGCAGGCGACATCGCCGCAGGCGTTCACCCCGCCCCGCACGACCCCAAGCTGTACACCAAATGGCTGGGCCAAGTGCGCGGTTTGGTTCAGTATATGGAGCGTTTGGACCATATTGCCTAAAAGGCAAGGCATAGCCCCTCACGCCCGGTGACAGGCGGGGGGGGCTTCGCTATGGTTGCCCGAAAGGCAGGGCAACATGGCTAAGGGCGACCCAACGCATCGCAAGTCAGGCGGCTGGCGCGACCGCCTTGAAATGTGGCGCGCAGGGCGCAAGCCCGTTGCGACAGGCTTTGAAACCCAGCCCGAACCGCGCTCGATCGGGCTATATGCGCGCGGCAAGCAGTTGATGGCGGGGCAGTTCATCGTGGGTGGCGCGGTGGTTGAACAGCCTGACACCGCCATTTGGGATGTGCCCTTTGCCGACGCCGATGTGCAGCGGCAAACCCACGGCTTTGGCTGGCTAGACGATCTGGCCGCGATGGGCAGTGCTAAGGCGCAGGCCAAGGCGCAGGGCTGGGCTTTCGACTGGCTGGCGCGCTACGGCCAAGGGCGCGGCCTTGGCTGGCAGCCCGAAATCGTCGGGCGGCGACTGATCCGCTGGATCAACCACGCCCCGCTGCTGCTGCAAGACCGCCCCGATACCGACCGCGCCGCTTTTATGGCCAGCCTGTCTGCGCAACTGCACTTTCTGGCGCGCCGCTGGCCCGAAGCCTTAGCCGGGCTGAACCGGGTCGAGGCGTTGACCGCCACCATCACCGCTGGCCTAGTGCTAACCGGCCTATCGGCCCCCGTCGCCCCCGCTTTGTCAGCCCTTGCCGCCCATCTGGACGCCGAGGTTGATATGGGCGGCGGCATTGCCAGCCGCAATCCGGAAGACCTGTTAGACCTGTTCACCCTGCTCACTTGGGTTGAACACGCGCTGGCCGAGGTGGGGCAAACCGCGCCCGTCGAACTTCTGTCAGCGATGGAGCGGATCGCCCCCGTTCTGCGCGCCCTGCGCCATGCCGACGGTGGCCTTGCGCGCTTTCATGGCGGCGGGCGCGGGGCCGAGGGGCGGTTGGATGCCGCCCTTGCCAATGCAGGGGTCAAGCCTATGCCATCAGCGGGAATGGCCATGGGCTTTGTGCGTCTGACGGGGGGGCGCACGTCGATCATCGTCGATGCCGCCCCACCGCCGCAGGGCAGCGCGCTGGCCCATGCCGCGCTTGGGGCGTTTGAACTGACCTCGGGGCGCAGGCCGCTGGTGGTTTCGGTTGGCTCTGGCGCTGCCTTTGGGGCGATGTGGCAAACCGCAGGGCGCACCACGGCGGCGCATTCGACGCTGGGGGTCGAGGATGTATCATCCTCTCGGCTTGGGCCCAAGGGCCAAGGCCCTTTTGTCACGCGCGCTGACACCACCACTCTGCGCCTGTTTCCGGGCGATTCGGGCGCTGGGGTGCATCTGGCCCATGACGGTTGGGCGAAAAGCCACGGCATCCTTCACGTGCGCGACCTGATGCTGACCAAAGGCGGGCGCTTGCTGACCGGAACCGACAAGCTTACCCCCGCCCCCGCCTTAGACAAGCGCGGCACAGCGCGGGCGACAACGCGCAAAGGCGGGATGCCCTTTGCCATCCGCTTCCACCTGCACCCCGATGTTGACGCGCGCCTTGATATGGGCGGCGCTGCCGTGTCGCTTACCTTGAAAAGCGGCGAGATCTGGGTGTTTCGCCATGACGGCAGCGCAAAGCTGACGCTGGACCCGACAGTTTACCTAGAAAAGACCCGAATGCGGCCGCGCGATAGCCTGCAAATTGTGCTTTCTGGCACAGCGCGCGGCTTAGACACCCAGTTGGGCTGGACCTTGGCCAAAGCGCAGGATACTCCGCTTGCCATCCGCGATCTGGAGCGGGAGGACCCCGCCAGCCAGATCTAACACCTGTTTTGGGGGTCTTACCGTGACAAATCTTGTGCCCATCGGCCGCGCCTTGATTTCGGTTTCGGACAAGACCGGATTGATCGACCTGACCCGCGCCTTGGCGGGCATGGGGGTTGAACTTATCTCGACCGGTGGCACATCGGCTTTGCTGCGCGCGGCGGGGCTAACAGTGCGCGATGTGGCCGATGTAACAGGCTTTCCTGAAATGATGGATGGGCGCGTCAAAACGCTGCACCCCAACATTCACGGTGCGCTGTTGGCGCTGCGGGATGATGACGAACACCTGCTGGCCATGGCCGCGCACGGGATTGAACCCATCGACCTGTTGATCGTGAATCTGTACCCGTTTGAAGAAACCGTAGCCAAGGGTGCCGATCACGCGACGTGTATCGAAAACATCGACATCGGCGGGCCTGCCATGATCCGCGCAGCGGCCAAGAACCACCGCTTTGTCACCGTGATCACCGACCCAGCCGACTACACCGCGCTGATTGACCAGATGAAAGCCCGCGACGGGGCGACGACCTTGGCCTTCCGCCAGAAAATGGCGCTGGCGGCCTATGCCAAGACGGCGGCTTATGACACGGCAGTGTCGGGCTGGCTGGCGGGGCAGATTGGCGAGCCGTTTGCGCGCAACCGTTCCTTCGCGGGCACCTTTGCGCAAGGGATGCGCTACGGCGAAAACCCGCATCAAAAGGCGGCGTTTTATACCGATGGCACAAACCGCCAAGGCGTTGCCACAGCGCGGCAATGGCAAGGCAAAGACCTGTCGTACAACAACATCAACGACACCGACGCCGCCTTTGAACTGGTGGCCGAATTTGCGGGCCTTGCCCCCACCGTTGCCATCATCAAACACGCCAACCCCTGCGGTGTGGGCCAAGCCGCCACCCTGCGAGAGGCGTATTTGCGCGCCTACCAGTGCGACCAAACCTCTGCCTTCGGCGGGATTGTGGCGTTGAACGCGCCGCTGGATGCCGAGACGGCAGAAGAAATCGTCAAGATCTTCACCGAAGTGGTCATTGCCCCCGGCGCATCCGAAGAGGCGATGGCGATCTTTGCCACCAAAAAGAACCTGCGCTTGCTGACAACGGCCAGCCTGCCCGATGCCAAAGCGCCGAGCTTGGCGTTCAAGCAGGTGGCGGGCGGCATCTTGGTGCAAGACCGCGATTTTGCCGGCATTTCGGCGGCGGACCTTAAGGTTGTCACCAAACGCGCGCCCACACCGGCGGAAATGGCGGATTTGCTGTTTGCTTGGACGGTGGCCAAACACGTCAAATCCAACGCGATTGTCTATGTCAAAGGCTCTGCCACCGTGGGCATTGGCGCAGGGCAAATGAGCCGTGTTGATTCGACCCGCATCGCCGCTCGCAAAGCCGGCGACATGGCCGAGGTTCTGGGCCTGCCCCAAAGCCCCACAATCGGGTCGGTTGTCGCATCAGACGCCTTCTTTCCCTTCGCCGATGGCCTGCTAACTGCGGCAGAGGCGGGGGCCACAGCGGTGATCCAGCCCGGCGGGTCGATGAACGATGCGCAGGTGATTGCGGCGGCGGATGCAGCGGGTTTGGCCATGGTCTTTACCGGCCAGCGCCATTTTAGGCATTAAAGATGCAGCGCGCACTTATTCCTTTGGTGGCTTTGGTCGTGCTGATCTTGGATCAGGTCAGCAAATGGGCCGTGGTTTTTGGATTAAACCTTGACCAACGCATCGAGATTGATGTGTTCCCGCCCTATTTGGTGTTTCGCATGGCGTGGAATTACGGGATGAACTTTGGGCTGATGGCCCAAGGCTCTATTCTGGGGCGCGCGATGCTGATCGCGGTGGCGCTGGTGATCTCGGGGTGGGTTTGGGTTTGGGTGCTGCGCGAAAAATCTGGCCCGCGCGCCCAAGTTGCAGCGGGATTGTTGATTGGCGGGGCCTTGGGCAATGTGATTGACCGAATTCTTTACGGCGCCGTGGCCGACTTTTTGAATATGTCCTGCTGCGGCATCGACAATCCTTATGCTTTTAACCTTGCCGACACGGGTATTTTCTTTGGCGTGGTGGGATTGGTGCTGTTTAGCAACTTTGCGGGCGGCAATGCGCCACCAAGACAACCGCGCAGACGAAAGACCCCGTGACGCGGCGCAGTCTTTGCGCTAAGACGGAAAAAAGTCGAGTGCAAGGGTCTGACGGAATGCGCAAGTCACGGATGGTTCTCGCGGTGGCGGGCTTGGTGCTTTTAGCGCTTGCCGCCTGCAGTGCGCACAAAGGTGCGCCGCATTTGATGAATTTGCATTCGTCCAGCGATGGGCCGGATGAATTCGCCCTGCTGCCGCCCAAAGCACTTGCTTTGCCCGAAGATCTGACAGCCTTGCCCGATCCTACGCCGGGTGGGGAAAATCTGACCGACCAGCACCCTGTAGATGACGCGATTGTGGCACTGGGCGGCAAAGTGCCTGCGGTTTCGGGCGTTCCTGCCAGCGACAGCGGTCTGGTGCGCTATGCCGGGCGGGCGGGCGGCGTTGCCGATATTCGCGCCAGCCTTGCGGCCGATGATCTGACATGGCGCAAAAAGCATCCGGGCAAGTTCTTAGAACGGGTCTTCTCGCTGACCACCTATTATGACGCCTACAAGTTCATGTGGCTTGATGCCTATGCCGAATTGCAGCGTTGGCGCGATGCGGGCGTGCGCACACCTTCCGCCCCGCCCAAAGATTCGGGCAAGGCGCAAAAGTAAGCCACACAGCCAGTCACAACCGCGTGGCAAGGGCTTGCACCTGACCGCCTTAGGGCTAGCTTGGCCCAGAACGTAGGAGGCGGCATCAATGTCAAAACAGTCTTGGATCAAGCGTTGGACTTTGGCCGCTGTGGCCTTTGGCGCGTCGCTGGGGCAAGCGGTGGCCGATAAGGTCAGCACCTTTGCGCTGGATAACGGCATGCAGGTTGTGGTGATCGAAGATCACCGCGCACCGGTTGTGGTGCATATGGTGTGGTATAAAATTGGCGCGGCGGATGAAAGCCCCGGCCATTCCGGCATCGCGCATTTTCTTGAACACCTGATGTTTCAAGGCACCAAAGACGTGCCGCCCGAACAGTTCAGCAAGATCGTGGCTGCCCAAGGCGGGTCTGACAATGCTTTCACCACGCCCGATTACACCGCCTATTTTCAGCGCGTCGCCGCCGATAGGCTTGATCTGGTGATGACGATGGAAGCCGACAGGATGCACAACCTGACCCTGTCCCAAAACGATGTCGACACCGAACGCAACGTCATTCTTGACGAGCGCACCGAACGCACCGACAGCGACCCCGCTTCCCTTTTGGGCGAACAAATGTCGGCGGCGCAGTATATGAACCACCCTTACGGCATTCCCGTGATCGGCTGGCGGCACGAGATCGAAGGCCTGTCCCGCCAAGACGCTTTGGATTTTTATCATGCCAACTACGCCCCCAACAACGCGATCTTGATCGTGGCGGGCGATGTTTCCCCGCAAGATGTGCTGGACTTGGCCAAAAAGCACTACGGCCCCATTCCCCCGTCAGACAAAATCCACGACCGCATTCGCCCGACCGAGCCGCCTCAACTCGCCGAACGCCGCTTGGTTCTGGCCGATGAGCGCGTGGCGCAACCCTATGTGGCGCGCAGCTATCTGGCGGCGGAACGCAACAGTGGCGACCAGAAAGAAGCCGCAGCGCTGACCATGCTTGCCCAGCTTTTGGGCGGCAACCGCGCGACTTCGGTTCTGGCGCGCGCGCTAGAGTTTGACCAAAAGGTCGCGACCTATACCGAAGCCAGCTATGACGGCGTCTCGCTGGATCAAACGACCTTCGGCCTTGCCGTTGTGCCCGCCGATGGCGTGACCCTTGATCAGGTGGAAAAGGCCATGGATGCGGTGCTGGACCAGTTCCTAAAAACCGGCGTCGATGCGGCAGAATTTGCCCGAATCAAGGCGCAGGTGAAAGCAGAACAAATCTACAGCGCCGATAACACCCAAGGCTTGGCCCATCGCTACGGCATGGCGCTGGCGTCAGGCCTGACCGTGCAAGATGTGCAAGCATGGCCCGACGTGTTGCAAGCCGTCACCGCCGAAGAGGTGATGGCCGAAGCGAAAAAAGTTCTCGACCGCCGTCAGGCCGTAACAGGCTGGCTGCAAACCGAAGGAGCGGCGCAATGATGGTTCGTGCCCTTGCCCTGATGGGTACGTTGATCTGTTTGGCCCTGCCCTTGCGGGCAGAGGTGGCTATTCAAGAAGTCACTTCCCCCGGCGGCATCAAAGCGTGGTTGGTGGAAAACCACGACATTCCCTTTACCGCGCTCAACATCCGCTTCAAAGGCGGCACCTCGTTAGATGCGGCGGGCAAGCGGGGGGCTGTAAACCTGATGACCGCGCTGATCGAAGAAGGCGCAGGCGATCTGGATTCGCAAGCCTTTGCCGCCGCGCGCGACGGGATGGCCGCAGAGTTCGGCTTTGCCAGCGACAGCGACGGCGTCAGCGTCAGCGCGCGTTTTCTAACCGACACCAGCGCGCAGGCCACAGACCTGCTGCATCTGGCGCTAACCAAGCCGCGCTTTGATGCAGAAGCTATCGAACGCGTGCGCGGCCAAGTGCTGCAAAACATCGCCAGCAGTGCCAAAGACCCCGGCACGATCGCCAGCGACCTTCTTAGCAAAGCTGCCTTTGGCGACCATCCCTATGGCTCTAGCGGTGATGGCACGGCGGATAGCGTGCAGGCTTTGACCCGCGACGATTTGCTTGCCGCCTATCACGGCGCCTTGGCCCGCGACCGCATCTATGTCGCGGCGGCGGGGGATATTTCGGCCGCTGATCTGGGCCTGATGCTTGACAAACTTCTGGGCGACCTGCCCGCCACAGGTGCCCCGCAACCCGCCGATGTCGCGCTGACCGCCAAGGGCGACGTGACTCAACAAAGCTTCCCCGGCCCGCAAAGCACGATCAGCTTTTACCAAGGCGGCATCAAGTTCGAAGACCCCGACTATTTCGCCGCAACGATCCTGAACGAGATCTTGGGCGGCAACGGCTTTTCCTCCCGCCTGATGGACCAAGTGCGCGAAAAGCGCGGGCTGACTTACGGCATCGACACCAGCCTTGCCGCCTATGACCACGCCGCCCTTTTGGCGGGGTCAGTGGCGACATCGAACGAAAAAGCGGCCGAGACGATGCAGGTGATCCGCGATGTCTGGGCCGATGTGGCCAAGAACGGCGTGACGCAAAAAGAGGTCGACGATACCAAGACCTATCTGACAGGGGCCTACCCGCTGCGGTTTGATGGCAACAAGCGCATCGCATCAATCTTGGTCGGGATGCAGATGTTGGGCCTGCCCGTCACCTACCCCGCAGAGCGCAACGCCAAGGTGCAAGCCGTGACGCTTGCGGATGTGAACCGCGTTGCCGCCAAGGTGCTGACGCCTGATAAACTGACCTTTGTGGTGGTTGGCGATGCTGTGGGGGTTACGGCAGGCAACTGACAGAATCTGTGGCCTGCCGAAGTCATCCCTGCTACAGTTAGCGCAATGAACAATCAGGCCCCCCATAGGATGCGTCCAGAAATTAAATTGCTGGATGAAGCGGCGATCAACCGAATCGCGGCGGGCGAGGTTGTTGAACGCCCCGCCTCTGCCGTGAAAGAGCTGGTCGAAAACGCGCTAGACGCTGGCGCGCGCCGCATCACGGTGGATTACGCCGCAGGTGGCAAGGTGCTGATCCGTGTGACAGATGACGGCTGCGGCATGACGGGCGATGATCTGCCGCTTGCCGTGGCGCGCCATGCGACATCCAAGATTGACGGGTCAGACCTGCTGAACATCCGCTCTTTCGGGTTTCGTGGGGAAGCTTTGGCCAGCCTTGGATCGGTCGGCCGCCTAACCCTCACCTCGCGCGCGGCGGGGGCGGAAGGGGCTAGCCTGACGGTGAACGGTGGCCGCATGGGCCCCGTGCGCCCTGTTGGCGCAGTGCAGGGCACCGTGGTCGAACTGCGTGACCTGTTTTATGCCACCCCCGCGCGCCTGAAATTCTTGCGCACCGATCGGGCAGAGGCGGGGGCCATCGCCGACGTGCTGCGCCGCTTGGCCATGGCCGAACCGCTTGTGGGCTTTGCCCTGAACGAAGTGACCGAAGGCGAAGCGCCCCGCAGCCTGCTGCGCCTTGACCCCGAAAATGGCGATTTCTTCGATGCCTTGCAGCGCCGCCTGACGCGGATGTTGGGGGCTGATTTTACCGCCAACGCATTGCGGATAGATGTGGAACGTGAAGGCCTGCGCCTGTCAGGTTATGCCGCCCTGCCCACCTATTCGCGCGGCTCATCGGTGCAGCAATTTGTGTTTGTGAACGGGCGTCCGGTTATGGACCGCCTGCTGCTTGGCGCGCTGCGGGTGGCCTATCTCGATGTGCTGTCACGCGACCGTTACCCTGCCGCTGTGCTGAACCTGATCTGCGATCCCGAACGGGTGGACGTGAACGTTCACCCCGCCAAATCCGAAGTGCGCTTTCGCGACCCCGAAGCCGCGCGCAGCCTGATCATCACGGGCCTGCGCACAGCGCTGACGGGGGCGGGGCACAGGGCATCGTCAACCGTGGCAGGCGCAACCCTAGCCGCCCTACGCCCCGAAGCACAAAGCCCCGACCAACCCCGCATCTACCAGATGGACCGCCCCTCTGGCGCCAGCCTGTCACGCGCCTTTGCCCTGCAAGCGCCATCGGGTTTTGCCGAAGCGCCCGCACCTTATGAAGTGCTGCCGGCACCGCAAGAAAACACCTTCCCCCTTGGGGCCGCCCGCGCGCAGGTGCATGAAAACTACATCATCGCCCAAACCCAAACCGGCATCGTGATCGTTGACCAACACGCAGCGCATGAACGGTTGGTCTACGAACGTCTGAAACGCCAGCGGGATGAAACAGGCATCAAGGCGCAAGCCCTGCTGATCCCCGAAATCATCGAACTTGGCGCAGATGATGCGGCGCGATTGCTGGCGATTGCCGAGGGTCTTGCAGCCCTTGGCCTAACCATCGAACCCTTCGGCGGCCATGCCATCGCCGTGCGCGAAACGCCTGCGATTTTGGGCAACGTCTCGGCGCGCGCTTTGGTGCAGGATGTCTTGGATGAACTGGCCGATCAGGGCGACAGCCCATCTTTGCTGGCCAAGATGGATGCGATCCTTAGCCGCATGGCCTGCCACGGGTCTATCCGCTCTGGTCGCCAAATGCGCGCCGAAGAAATGAACGCACTCTTGCGCGAAATGGAGGATACGCCCCTGTCAGGCCAATGCAACCACGGACGGCCCACCTATGTGGAACTGAAACTGACCGATATCGAACGATTGTTTGGTCGGCGATGATTACCCTATTCGGTCAAACCCTTGCATGGAACGCGCCCGAGGTTTTGATCCCCGGCGCGGTGCTGCTTTTGGTGCTGGGGATGATGCTTTTGGTGCTGCGCGCATCAGGCCGCGTGTCACCCTTGCTGATGCAAGAAATGTCGTGGCTGTCGCAGCGCGTGCAGGGCCTTTCCGAAGGACAAGAACGCTTGGCAGGCGGCTTACACCACGTGTCTGAAGCGCAAAGCCTGTCACAAACGGCGATGATTCAACTGATGGAAAACCGCCTTGCCGAAGTGCAGCGCTTTATGGGGGAATCGCTGACAGGATCGTCGATGCGCACCGCGCGATCTTTGGGTGATTTGCAGCAACGCCTAGAAACCATCGACAAAGCGCAGGCCAATATCGAAAAGCTGTCGGGCAATGTGCTTAGCCTGCAAGACATTCTGGCCAACAAGCAAACCCGCGGCGCTTTTGGTGAAATTCAGTTGCACGACATCGTGGCCAAGGCCCTTCCGCCCGATGCCTATACGATGCAGGCCACGCTTTCGAACGGCAAACGGGTCGATTGCTTGGTGCACCTGCCCAACCCGCCCGGTCCCTTGGCGATTGACGCGAAGTTTCCGCTGGAAGCCTATGAAGCCCTGCGCCGCGCAGAAAATCCCCGCCAAGTGCAAGACGCAAACGTGGCTTTGCGCACGGCGGTGCGAGCACATATCAAGGCGATTTCCGACAAGTATGTGATCGAAGGCGAAACTGCCGACGGCGCGCTGATGTTTTTGCCGTCAGAAGCGGTCTATGCCGAACTGCACGCGAACTTTCCTGAAATCGTGCGCGAAGGTTTCGCTGCGCGCGTCTGGATCGTGTCGCCCACCACCTGCATGGCCACGCTGAACACCATGCGCGCGATCTTGAAAGACGCGCGGTTGCGCGAACAGACTGGGGCCATTCGCAAAGAACTGGCAGAACTGTATAAAGACATCGAACGCCTCTCTGAACGCGTCGGCAACCTTGACCGCCACTTTGGCCAAGCCGCGAAAGACATCGAAGAAATCAAGATCAGCTCTGACAAAGCCGGCAAACGCGCGCGGCGGTTAGATGCGTTTGACTTTGAAGAACTGGCTTTGCCGATTGTGCCGAAGGTTCCTGAATGATCGTTCACTTATCCGCCACAGGCTTCACAGCTATGCCTTGGGCCAATGGCAAAGGCACGACAGTGGAACTGCTGCGGGTGGAACGCGACGGGCGGCTGATCTTGCGGCTGTCGCGGGCGATGGTGGTGGAAGACGGGGCGTTCTCGATCTTCGCCGGGCTCGCGCGCAATCTGACAGTTCTAAGTGGTCCGGGATTTGATCTGGTGGGCGAGGGTCTGCACCTGCCCGCCCGCTTGCTGCAACCGGTGGCATTCTCTGGCGCCGTTGCCCTGCGCGCGGTGGGTGTGGCGCAGCCGAGCGAAGATTTCAACGTTATGACCGCCACCGATTTGCCCGCCGCACAGGTAACGGTGCACCCTGCTGGCGCATCGGCGCAGGGCGCGGTGTTGGCATTGGCGGCGGGGCGTATTGGGGCGGTGACTGCGGCGCAATACGACTTGGTTCTAACGCACGAACCCTTGCTTGCCGACATTCCCGTGATCGCCGTGCAAGCCGAAGGGCTTTAGCAATAACGCTCAATCGCTTGGGTTTGGTGATCGGCGTAGCGGTCGCCGTAGGCAAAGCCAACCGGCAAGATGCGGTTGATTTCGGCGTGATCCTCTGCCGTTAAGGCAATCTGTGCCCCTTTGGCAAATTGGCGCAAATGGGCGGCTGATCGGGTGCCCGGAATCGGGATAAGATGCGGCCCCCGCGATAGAACCCACGCCAGCGCCGTCGCAGGCGTCGACCAACCGCGCTGCGCACAAAAGGCGCGGAATTGGTTGATCTTTGCGATATTGGCCGAAAAGTTCGGCTCGGTGAAACGCGGGTTGGTGCTGCGAAAACCGTCGGTCGGCGGGGCAATCGGGCTGTCGCCCAGCATCCCGCGCGCAAGGGGCGAGAAGGGGATAAACGCCACCCCCAAATCGGCACAGGCTTGGATCAGGCCCAGTTCGGGCTGGCGTGTCCAAAGCGAATACTCGTTTTGAACAGCGGTGCACGGATGCACGGCATGGGCGCGGCGCAGAGTGTCGGGGGCGACTTCTGACATGCCATAGCCGCCGATCTTGCCCTCATCAATGAAGCGCTTCAGGGTGCCGACGACCTCTTCAATCGGGCGGGCGTGGTCACGGCGGTGGATGTAGAAAAGTTCCACATGATCGCGGTTCAAGCGGCGCAAGGAAATCTCTAGTTCCGCCCGCAGATGGCCTTCCGAATTGTCGATCCGGCGCGGCGTTTCGTTCACCACGCTGGCCTTGGTCGCAATCGCCACCTGCGGTTTGCGCAGGGCCAGCCAGTGGCCAATCACATCTTCAGAAACGCCCATGCCGTAGATGTTCGCCGTGTCGATAAAGGTCATCCCCTCATCCAGCATGGCATCCAGACAGGCCACGCTTTCTGCCCTATCCGTCGGCCCAAAGATGCCGCCAAAAGACATGGCCCCAAGCCCGATGGCCGAGACTTGTGCGCTGCCAAGGGTGCGGGTTTTCATCATTTATCCTTTGGCGAAAGCGGCATGCAAAGCCACCTCTACCATCGAACCGAACGATCGTTCACGTTGGTCAGCGGGCAGGGCTTCATGGGTCAGGATATGGTCGGAAATCGTCAGAACCGCCAAGGCGCGGCGTTGGTAGCGGGCGGCCAGCATATACAATTCCGCCGCTTCCATTTCCACGCACAAGGTGCCGTGGCGTTGCAACTGGTCAGACAGGTCTTGGCGTTCGTCATAGAACGTATCCGAAGAATAGATCCCGCCTACGTGCACCGGAACCCCAATCTCCAAAGCGGCCTTATGCGCCGCCGCCAGTAAACCAAAATCAGCGCAGGGGGCAAAGTTCAGCTCTTTAAAGATCGACCGAGACGGCGACCCATTGGTCGAAGCCGTCTGCGCCAGCACCACATCGCGCACCTTGACATGGGGCTGCAAAGCCCCCGCCGACCCGATGCGGATCAGGGTTTGCGCGCCGTAATCGCGGATCAACTCATTCGCATAGATCGACAAAGACGGCATCCCCATGCCGCTGCCATGGATCGTCACCCGGTGGCCGCGCCAAGTGCCCGTGTAGCCCAGCATCCCGCGCACTTCGTTCACCAGCACCGGATTTTCCAGAAACTTTTCCGCAGCCCAGCGCGCACGGTACGGGTCGCCCGGCAGAAGAACGGTTTCGGCGATGTCGCCGGGTTTCGCGCCGATGTGAAAGGTCATCTTATGCTCCTGTTTGGGGGCAACCTAGCCAGCGGCGGGGGCGAAGGCTAGGTCACTATAACGTTATAGCTTGCTTTTTTCGGCAAAATCTCGCACAGCGCGGCGAAACTTTCGCGAGGAGACGGCCATGCAGGATATCGACGCGCTTTTGGACCAGATGAGCTTGGCTGAGCAGGTCGCCCTGCTGGCTGGCGCTGATTTCTGGTCGGTTGCGGGCAATGACAGGCTTGGCACGGGTTGGCTGCGCGTGACCGATGGGCCGAATGGCGCGCGGGGCGGTGGGTCTTTGGTCGGCGGGGTGAAATCGGCGGCGTTTCCGGTCGGCATTGCTTTGGGTGCCACATGGGATCCGGCTTTGACGGCCCAGATTGGCCAAGCGATTGCGCAAGAGGTGAAATCCAAAGGCGCGCATGTGTCGCTTGCGCCCACGTGCAACATCCAACGCTCTGTCACCAACGGGCGGAATTTTGAGTGTTATTCCGAAGACCCTTACCTGACCGCCGAACTGGCCGTGGGCTATATTCAGGGTCTGCAAGGCCAAGGGATTTCCGCCACGATCAAACATTTCGCCGGCAACGAAAGCGAGATTGAGCGGACCACGATGTCATCCGACATCGACGAGCGCACTTTGCGTGAGGTGTATTTGCTACCCTTTGAAGCGGCGGTGAAGCGCGGCAAAACTTGGGGGATCATGTCGTCGTATAACAAGCTGAACGGCACCTATGCGGCAGAAAACCATTGGCTTTTGACCAAGGTGCTGCGCGAAGACTGGGGCTATGACGGTGTGGTTATGTCAGACTGGTTCGGGTCGCGCTCCACCGAACCCACGGTGAATGCGGGGCTTGATCTGGAAATGCCCGGCCCTACGCGGGATCGTGGCGATAAGCTGATTGCGGCGGTGCAGGCGGGCTTGGTGTCAGCCGATACCATCCGCACCCGCGCGGGCAATATGCTGCGGCTGATGGCGCGGGTTGGGTCGCTAAACGATCACCGCCCGCATCACGAAGTGGCCGACGACCGCCCCGAACACCGCGCGCTTATTCGCCGTGCAGGCACTGAAGGCGCGGTTTTGCTGAAGAATGACGGGTTGCTGCCCTTGGAACGCACGGGCACAGTCGCGGTGATTGGCCCGAATGCCAAGGTGGCACAGATCATGGGGGGCGGGTCAGCGCAGTTGAACCCGCATTACATGATTTCTCCGTGGGATGGGCTTAAGGCAGCCTTGGGCGAAGACGCGCTAACCTATGCGGCGGGCTGCGACAACCACCGCTTTGAACCCATGCTGCTTGGCGATTTTGCCGTGGAATTCTTCGCCGGTCGCGCCTTGCAAGGCCCCGCTTTGCACCGCGAAACCTTGACCGATTTTATGGCCTTCTGGATCCCGCCCTTGGGCGGCGGCAAGGTTGATCCGGCCAACTTCTCGGCCCGCGTGACGGGGGTGTTTACGCCTGATGTGTCAGGCTTGCACCGTGTCGGGGTCTTTGCGGCGGGCTATGCCAAGGTTTACGTTGACGGCCATCTGATCGCCAACGCTTGGGACGGTTGGAAAAAGGGGCGCACCTTCTTTGAAGAGGGCTGCGATGAAGTGGTGGGCGAAGTTTCCCTGACCGCAGGCAAGGCCCATCAGATCGTGGTCGAGTTTTGCAACAAGCCCGCCGACAACTTGGTCTTTGCCGGATTGCGCGTGGGCATTGGCCACCCCTTGGGCGATGCAGACATTGCCCACGCCGCGCGTGTGGCGGCACAAGCTGAGCGCGCTGTGGTGTTCGTTGGCCGCTCGGGCGAGTGGGATACCGAAGGCTCTGATCTGGAAAGCATCGCTCTGCCCGGTCGCCAAGATGAACTGGTGCGCGCGGTGCTGGCTGCCAACCCCAACACCGTTGTCGTGCTGCAAACCGGCGGGCCGGTGGAAATGCCGTGGATCAACGATGCTCGCGCCGTATTGCAAGCGTGGTATCCGGGGCAAGAGGCGGGCAATGCCATTGCCGATGTTCTGCTGGGCGCGGAACCGGGGGGCCGTTTGGCGCAAACCTTCCCGCGGATCTGGTCGCACAACCCAACCCACAGCCAAGACCGCGAAATTTATCCGGGCCTGAACGGCCATGTCCGCTATGAAGAGGGCACCTTTATCGGCTACCGCCACTATGACCGGATGGGGATTGAACCCTTGTTCCCCTTCGGCCACGGCCTGTCGTACACCAGCTTTGATCTGACCGATGTCACAGCCACCAGCACCGGCGTGACTGCCACCGTCACCAACACAGGGGCGCGGGCGGGGTCAACCGTGGTGCAGGTTTATGTCGGCGACGTGGCGGCATCTGTGCCGCGCCCGATCAAAGAGTTGAAGGGCTTTGCCAAGGTGCACCTTGCCGCAGGCGAAAGCCGCAAAGTGACCATCGCCCTTGACGACCGCGCCTTTGCCTTCTTCGACGTGACCGCAGGCCAGTGGCGGATCGAGGCTGGTGCGTTCGAGATTTCAACAGGCTTTTCCGCCACCGATCTGCGCGCCGTGGGCACTGTCGAACGGGCGGCGGCGCTGCTGGCGGTTTAAGCCGCAGGCTGGGTGGTGTGGGCTTCAAACACTTCGGCGTTCAGGCAGAACGTCGCCTCTGCCGCCAAGGCATCAGCCCCCCGCCCCAGCAGGTGGCTGCACTTGGCGCGGTCGCGGCAGGTGCTGCACGTCGACAGAATGTCGCGGTAGTCTTGTTGATCGCGGTGCAGGTCAGCGTCTGACAGGCCAAAGATCGCGGCCATATGGGTGACGCGGTCGGCGATGTCGGCGGGCATACGCGAAAAGGCCAGAACCTGATCGCGGGTCATGCCAAGGTCGTCTAAGTCACGCTCTGACAAGGCGTCAATTTCCTTGGCGTCTTGCCATCGGGTCATCAGGGTTTTGATGCGGTCGAACATGGGGGCCTCCTGTGCTTGGGGCCAGCATGACGCAAAGGGCTGTGCAGCGCTTTGACCTAGCGCAAACAGGTTAGGCGGCTTTGGCCTTCCCATCTGCCAGCCCTACAATGTCGAACATGATGCGGTTCAGGTCGAAATCCTTGGGCGTGTAAATCGCAGCCACGCCCATCGCCAACAGCGCTTGCGCATCCGCATCAGGAATGATGCCGCCGATGATCAAGGGCGTCGCCAAGCCCGCTTCGCGCAGACCTGTCAGCACATCAGCCACCAAGGGCATATGGCTGCCCGACAGGATCGACAGGCCGATGACATGGGGGTTTTCTTCCAGCGCTTGCGCGACAATGTCGGCGGGCGTGTGGCGGATGCCGTCATAGTGGATCGCCATGCCGCAATCGCGCGCGCGGGCGGTGATTTGTTCCGCTCCGTTCGAATGGCCATCAAGGCCCGGCTTGCCCATCAACAGCTTCAAGCGGCGACCAAGGCGCGTTGAGACCAAATCCACCGCCGCACGAATAGGTTCCAGCCCCTCGGTTCGGTTCGATGCCGCAGGGTTCACCCCCGTGGGCGCGCGGTATTCGCCAAAGGCGGCGCGAATGGCAGCGCCCCATTCGCCGGTTGTCACACCCGCTTTGGCAGCGGCAATTGACGGCGGCATGATGTTTTCCCCCGACAGAGCGGCTTCGCGCAGGCGCAAGAGTGCCCGGTTCACAGCCACGCCGTCACGCTCAGCCCGCCATGCGTGCAGGCGGGTGATCTGGTCAGCTTCGGCCGCAGGGTCGGTGGTGAAGATGGAATCTATCCCAGCGGTCAGCGGCGAAGGCTCCGCCTCGCGGTAGCGGTTCACGCCGACCACAACTTGCTCGCCCCGTTCGATCCGGCCCAAACGGTCAGAGTTCGCCTCGACCAAGCGCGATTTCATATGGGGAATCGCGGCAACAGCGCCCCCCATCGCGTCAATCTGCGCCAGTTCTTCCAGCGCCGAGGCTTTCAGCGCCGCGACCTTGGCCGCAATCGCGGGGTTGTCATCAAAGATGTCGGCATATTCCAACAGGTCGGTTTCATAGGCCAAGATCTGCTGCATCCGCAGCGACCATTGCTGATCCCACGGGCGCGGCAGGCCCAGCGCCTCGTTCCAAGCGGGCAGTTGCACGGCACGCGCGCGGGCGTTTTTGGAAAGCGTCACGGCCAGCATTTCAATCAAAATCCGCGCCACGTTGTTTTCGGGCTGCTGCTCGGTCAACCCTAACGAGTTCACCTGCACCCCGTAGCGGAAGCGGCGGTGGCGTTCTTCGGTGATGCCGTAGCGGGTTTGGCACAAATCGTCCCACATCTCGACAAAGGCGCGCATTTTGCAAATCTCGGTCACAAAGCGAATGCCTGCGTTTACAAAGAAAGAAATGCGGCCAACCATTGCGGGAAAATCCTTGGCCGGAACCTTGGCGCGCAGATCATCCAACACAGCGATGGCGGTGGCCAAAGCATAGGCCAGCTCTTGCTCTGGCGTCGCCCCCGCCTCTTGCAGGTGATACGAACAGATGTTCATCGGGTTCCACTTGGGCAACGCCTGCGCGGTATAGGCCGCCACATCGGTGATCATCCGCAACGAGGGCGCGGGCGGGCAAATATAGGTGCCGCGCGACAGATATTCCTTGATGATGTCGTTTTGCACCGTGCCTTGCAGGGTCGAAATATCGGCCCCCTGCTCTTCGGCGACAGCCACATACAGCGCCAACAACCAAGGCGCTGTGGCGTTGATCGTCATCGAGGTGTTCATTTGGCTTAACGGAATATCGGCAAACAGCGCGCGCATATCGCCCAAATGGGCCACGGGCACGCCAACCTTGCCCACCTCGCCCCGCGACAGGATGTGGTCGCTGTCATAGCCCGTCTGCGTGGGCAGATCGAAGGCGACCGACAGGCCGGTTTGCCCCTTGGCCAGATTGCCGCGATACAGCGCGTTTGATGCGGAAGCGGTCGAATGGCCCGCATAGGTGCGAAACAGCCAAGGTTGGTCTTTTTGCGTCTGCATCATCGGGCGCCCATCTTGAATCGGCTTGGTAATTTTCTTTCGTCTTGCGCTGCATAGCAGCAAGTTTTGGCAAGTGTCAATTCGCTGCATCGCGGCGGGAGAGGGATTTGCACCCCGCTTTCGCCTGTGGCATTCAGGGGCCATGATGCAGACTGTTTCCATCCCGCTATGGCTTTTGTTGCTGATCTTGGCCTTTGCGGTGACCTCTTTCCTATCGAACTTCCTGTTCCCCTCGGTGCGGTGGTTCTTTCGTCGCCGCATCGAACGCTGGGTGGCGCGGCTGAACGAACGGCTTGATCGCCCGATCGACATTTTTAAACTCGCCGCGCGCCAAGATCGCATCGCACGGCTGGCCTATGACCCGCAGGTTCTGGCTGCGGTGACAGAACACGCCACGGCCCAAGGCATCCCCGCTTCGGTCGCGTTTCAAGAAGCGCGACACTATGCGCGTGAGATTGTGCCGGGTTTTTCGACCACGCTGTATTTCGGCGTGATGATCACCTTGGCCAAATGGCTGACGCGGCAGTTATACCGTGTGCGCTTTGGGCGGATGGATCACGTCTTATCGGGCGTTGCACCTGACGCAACGGTGGTGTTCGTGATGAACCACCGCTCTAACATGGATTATGTGCTGGTGACATGGCTTGTGGCCAACCGCGCCTCGATCTCTTATGCCGTGGGTGAGTGGGCGCGGATCTGGCCTTTTTCGCGGTTCATCCGCGCCTTGGGGGCCTATTTCATTCGGCGCGGTTCAAAGAACACGCTCTATCGCAAGGTTTTATCCCGTTATGTGCAGATGACCACGGCCGAAGGCATCACGCAGGCGATCTTCCCCGAAGGCGGGCTTAGTTTGAATGGCAGGGTCGGGCCGGCCAAGCTGGGCCTGCTGTCGTATATTATGGCTGGGTATGATCCGGCGGGGCGGGATGTGGTGTTTGTGCCGGTGGGCTTGGCCTATGACCGCGTGCTGGAAGACAAAGTGCTGCTGGCAGCCGCTGTCAGCGGCGAGCGGCGGTTTGGGGTTAATCCGCTGCGGGTGCTGGTCAAGGCGGTGGTCGCGGTGCTGCGGGTGGTGACAGGGCGCTACCGGCGTTTTGGCACGGCGGCGGCGGCATTCGGTGCGCCCCTGTCGCTGCGCGCCTATCTGGCCGAAGTGCCGGGTGGCGCGGCCGAAGGCTTGGCGGCGCGGATGATGCAGGCCATCGAGCGCGTGGTGCCCGTGGTGCCGGTGTGCTTGGTGGCGGCGGCTTTGATAGAAGCGCCTGCGGATCGGGCGGCCTTGCTGTCGACCATGATACGCCTAGCCGCCGCGCTGGAGGCGCGCGGGGCAGAGATGAAATTGGCCCCGCAGGGGCTACAAGCAACGCTGGACGAGGGCCTATCAACCCTGATCGCGCGGCGAATCGTTACGGCTGATTTGCGCCCCGTGCCAGCACACCACGGGCTTTTGCAGTTCTACGCCGCATCGGTGCACCAAAGGCTTGGGCTGTAAACCCTAACTTGCCGCAATGCGGCAGACATAAAATTACAAAACGCCGTCATTTTCGTTTGCAATCTTGCGCAAGTGTTTATATCCAAGCCCTAATCAGCCCGTAATTCTGCGGCGCAGCACGTTTAGGAGGCCCCCATGGCGCTCGATTCCCCCAAACTGGCCTATGACGCGCCGGTGAAAGACCTGTACGCCGTGGGCGAGATGCCGCCCTTGGGCCATGTGCCCGCGCAGATGTATGCTTGGGCGATACGGCGCGAACGCCACGGCGATCCGGATAAGGCGATGCTGGTCGAAGTTGTCGACACGCCCGAAATTGACGCACATGAAGTGCTGGTTTTGGTCATGGCGGCGGGGGTCAATTACAACGGGGTCTGGGCCTGCCTTGGCACGCCCATCAGCCCCTTTGACGGCCACGGCGCGCCCTTTCACATCGCAGGCTCTGATGCGGCGGGGATTGTGTGGAAGGTCGGCGACAAGGTCAAACGCTGGAAAGTCGGCGACGAGGTGGTGATCCACTGCAACCAAGACGACGGCGATGATGAAGAATGCAACGGCGGCGACCCGATGTTTTCGCCCAGCCAGCGCATCTGGGGCTATGAAACGCCCGACGGTTCCTTTGCCCAGTTCACCCGCGTGCAAGCCCAACAACTGATGCGCCGCCCGCCCCACCAAAGCTGGGAGGAATCGGCCTGCTACACCCTGACCCTTGCCACCGCCTATCGGATGCTGTTCGGCCACAAGCCGCACGAACTGCGGCCGGGGCAGAATGTGCTGGTTTGGGGCGCTTCGGGCGGTTTGGGGTCTTATGCCATCCAACTGATCAACACCGCAGGCGGCAACGCGATTGGTGTGATCAGCGACGAAGACAAGCGCGAGTTTGTGATGGGGCTGGGTGCCAAGGGCGTGATCAACCGCAAAGATTTCAAATGCTGGGGCCAGATGCCCACGGTGAACACGCCTGAATATAAAGAGTGGTTCAACGAGGTTCGCAAGTTCGGCAAGGCGATTTGGGATATCACGGGCAAGGGCAACAACGTCGATCTGGTGTTCGAACACCCCGGCGAACAAACCTTCCCCGTGTCGGTCTTTGTGGTCAAGCGCGGCGGCATGGTGGTGATCTGTGCAGGCACAACCGGCTACAACCTGACGCTGGATGCCCGCTATCTGTGGATGCACCAAAAGCGCGTGCAGGGCAGCCATTTTGCCAACCTGAAGCAAGCCAGTGCGGCCAATCAGTTGATGGTCGAACGCCGGCTAGACCCGTGCCTGTCAGAGGTGTTCCCGTGGGACGAAATTCCCGCCGCGCATATGAAAATGCTCAAAAACGTGCACAAACCGGGCAACATGGCCGTGCTGGTGCAAGCCCCACGCACCGGCCTGCGCACCTTTGAAGACACGCTTGAGGCCAGCCAAACCCGCTAAGCGTTTCTAACCCGCTGACAGTTTGTTGCGCGCATGATGGGTTAAACCGCTTGGCCTGAGTGCTACATTGCAAAAGCATTCATGCCGAATGTCTGGGGTAAGGCATCTATGGGCTACGAGTGGATTTTCGACGTGCTAAAGGACCTAAAGGCCTTTGCCGAGGCCAATGATATGCCCGAACTGGCCGCAAAGTCAGCAGAGGCGCTGACAGCGGCGGCGGCAGAGGTGGCTGTGCGCACCAGTGCCACCTTGGAAGATCAGGGCGCAGCGCCAAAGGTTTGATCGGGCCAGCCACTGGCCCTTGGCGTGCGGCTGACCTAAGGTGGCTGTATGGCAAGTGTTCCCGCAATCACCTTCTCTGACGATCAGGCCGAGGCTTACGATCGTGTCGCCGCTGACCTGTTGGCTGTCGGGGTCGACATCGCCGCAGGCGGGCTGTCGCCTATGGTTGACGGCAAGGCTTCCGTTCTTGCCATCTTGGGCAAGGCGGGGTCGGGCAAAACCATGCTTCTGGCCAGCCTATACCGCGCGCTGAAAGAGGCGGGGGTGGATATCGTCTCGGGCGATTATGAAGGGCGAAAGCGCAAGGACAAGCGCACTTTGGCGGTGCTGGCCCCCACCAACAAGGCGGCGTCGGTGCTGCGGTTGCGCGGGGTGCCTGCGACGACCATTCACCGCATTCTGTATACGCCCGTGTATGACCCGCAGTATGAAAAGATCGCCGAATGGCTGGCCGGCCTATTGCCGCGCCCTGCGGTCGAAGGGTTGACCGAACTGGCCCTTGACCGTGCTTTTGCCTTTTACCAGCAGGTGCCCTCTATCCCCGGCGCTTTGGCCGCAGCGGGCCTGCGGGGTAGCGATTTCATCAAGGGCTGGAAGCGGCGCGAAGAGCCGTTGGATGTGGGCTTTGTCGACGAAAGCTCGATGCTGGATGAACGCCAGCTAGATGACCTGCGCGAGATTTTCCCCACGCTGGTGCTGTTTGGCGACCCCGCGCAGTTGGCCCCCGTGGGGCAATCGGGTGCGATGGTGTTTGACAAGCTGGGCGATGGTCGCAAAATGGTGCTCAGCCGCATTCACAGGCAGGCGCAAGACAACCCCATTCTCGATCTGGCCCACGCCTTGGGCGACACCGCGCTGCGGTTCGAAGATTTCGAGGCGATGGTTCAAGACGCAGCCCGGCGCGATGATCGCGTGGTTTGGGCCGAACGCGTGTCGTCTGACCTGATGGCGCGCAGCCCTGTGCTGGTGTGGCGCAATGTGACGCGCATCAAGCTGATCCAAGCCTTTCGCGCCGCCCATGGTGCGCCCGAAGACGCTTTATTGCCCGGTGAACCGCTAATCTGCGACGGCATTGAACTGCCGCTAAAGCACCGCAAAAAGCGCATTGATCTGGAAGCGCGCGGGCTGATCAAAGGCGCGCAGGTGATCTACCTTGGGCCCGGTAAGCGCGAGGGCTTTGCGCGGATGCATGTGGTGGGGGCGGAAGACCCGCAAATCTCGGCCGCGTGCATCATCAAGATCGAAAAGCCGGATGAGGAGGAACCCTTTATCCCTTCGGCCGCCAATATGGGCGCGGCCTTTCTGCACGGCGCTGCGGTGACGATCCACAAAGCCCAAGGCTCGCAATGGGAAGATGTACAGGTCTTCGCCCCCGATCTGTGGGCCGCAGCCCAAGCGGGCCGCAGCGAGGCGGGCCTGCCCCTGTGGAAGCGCCTAGCCTATGTCGCCATCACGCGCGCTGAAAAGCGCCTGCATTGGGTGGTGCGCAACCGCCTTGCTTTGCCCAAGGCCCCGCTGGGTGTGGCAGACCTTGTTGTGCGCCCTGCCCCCTTGACGCTGGAAGGGCTGGAACCGCAAGACGCCGTAAGCTAGTCTGCCCCCAGCCAAGGAGACTGCCATGACCTGCGTTTTCGTTCAATTCCGCTGCACCCCCGGCCGCACCTATGCCGTCGCCACCGCCATCTATGACCGCGAGGCGGTGAGCGAGTTGTATTCCACCAGCGGCGAATATGACCTAATCGCCAAGGTCTATATCCCCGACGGTGAAGATGTGGGGCACTACCTGTCGCAGCGCCTGTTCGACATCCCCGACATCGTGCGCACCCTAACGACGATGACGTTCAAAGCCTTTTAGCCCAAGCCGTGGCCAGCCCCGAACCCCGCAGTATTTGCGCCAAGAGAAGGGCGGCTTAAAGCCACGTATCGCGTCGGGTGCCTATGGCTTGGGCGACATTGGCATAGCCATCGCGGGCTAGAAGCGTGTCTAGGCCCTTTGCGATGTCTGATGCCACCGACAGCCCTTGATAGACCATCGCCGTGTAGACCTGCACCGCCGAAGCCCCAGCGCGGATTTTCGCATAGGCTTGTTCGGCATTGCTTATGCCGCCCACCCCGATCAGCGGCAGCTTGCCTTGGGTCAGTTTGGAAAGCTGCGCCAAAACGCGGGTCGATTTTTCAA
The DNA here is from genome assembly GCA_903873585.1 of uncultured Rhodobacterales bacterium. GTDB lineage: Bacteria > Pseudomonadota > Alphaproteobacteria > Rhodobacterales > Rhodobacteraceae > Stagnihabitans. The sequence goes on along the minus strand of CAIQOV010000043.1, from coordinate 160,537 downwards.
ACAGCGGCGCGCCAGATAGGCCACCGGTTTCTGACGCTTGGCGCGCGCGCAGACCATCACGCGAAAGCGTGGTGTTGGTGGCGATGATGCCTGACAAGCCAGACGACAGGGCAACCTCGGCCAAGGCGGTCAATTCATCGTGGGCCAGATCGGGGGCGATTTTCAGGAAGATCGGGATGGGGCGGGCCAAGGTGGTGCGCACTTGCATGACGCCTGCAAGCAATGCGGCAAGCGCCGCAGGCCCCTGCAAATCGCGCAGCTTTTCGGTGTTGGGCGATGACACGTTGACCGTGGCGAAATCGACATACGGGCCGCACAGCGCCAGCACTTGGGCGAAATCAGCGGCGCGGTCGGTCGAGGTTTTGTTGGCCCCTAGGTTGATGCCCACGGGCACCAAACCACGCTTGCGGGCGGCAAAGCGGGTGGCGATCAGCACAGCGCCTTGGTTGTTAAAGCCAAAGCGGTTGATGGCGGCGTGATCCTCGGTCAGGCGAAACAGGCGGGGCTTGGGGTTGCCCTCTTGCGGTAAGGGGGTCGCGGCCCCCACTTCCAGAAAGCCAAAGCCCGCACGCGACAGGGGCCCCAAGGCCACGGCGTTTTTGTCATATCCCGCCGCCAAACCAACCGGATTGGGCAGATCCAGCCCCGCCACTTGGGTGTTCAACCGCGCGCTGGAAACAGGGCCGGGCAAGGGCGCAAGACCAAGGCGCAGGGCGGTCAGCGAAAGGCCGTGTGCTGTTTCAGGATCGAAACGGTGCAGCAGCGCCAGCCCTAGGCGTTCAACGGGGGTCAAAATATGCCCTCGGGGAAGATGTGGCCGGTCGCGCCCAAGGGCAGGCTTTTGTCCCACAGCACATCGGTCAGGTCTAAAGCGCGGTACAGATGCGGGAAAAGCGCCCCCCCGCGCGAAGGCTCCCATTTCAGCGCAGCGCCTAGGCGGTCGCTTTCCAAGGCTAGCAGCACCAAATCGCTGTCGGCGGCAAAGTGCTTGGCCGCGGTTTCAGCCACTTGGGCTGCGGTGGAAAAGTGGATGTAGCCGTCTTGCACATCAATCGGCGCGCCCGTCGTGATGCCTGCGGCGTGAAAGGCGGCCCATTCGGACCTGCGGAAGATTTTGTAGATCAGCATAGGCCCCACCGTCTGAAAGCTTTGCAGCCTGATGCCTTAAGGCTGCGCGCCGGTCAACCTCACGTCATATGGCTGTCATGGGCTGGGTGCAGTCTGGCCGCGCATTTGACACCCAAGCCTAAGCATGGGCAAAATGCGCGCACCCATTTTCGGAGACATTTTATGACCAAATCCCTGCTTCTTGCCACAACCCTATGCGCCCTAACAGCAGCCCCCCTGATGGCCGACCCTGTCAAGATCACCCTGCTGGGTGTGGGCGATGTGTACAACTTTGCCGGTGATGGCACCCAAGGCGGCTTTGCCCGCCTGAACGCCGTGGCCAAGGCCGAACGCGCCGCCAACCCCAACACGCTGTATCTGTTTGACGGCGATATGCTGTCGCCCTCGCTGTTGTCGGGGTTTGACAAGGGGCAGAACACGATTGATCTGACCAACCTTGTGCCGTTCGATCTGGCTGTTCCGGGCAACCATGAATTCGATTTTGGCCCCGAGAATTTCGCGCAGAAACTGGCGGCGTCAAAATACCCGTGGGCTGCGATCAACATCACCCAAAAGGATGGCACCGCCATCACGGGCTTGGGCGGCGTGGTGGTGAAAGACATCGCGGGTGTGAAAATTGCCCTGATCCCAGTGGCGCAAGACACCTCGCCCGAGGTTTCGAACACCGATGATCTGGTCTTTTTGCCCACGGTTGACAGTGCCATTGCCGCCGCCAAGCAAGCCCGCGATAATGGGGCCGACCTGGTGGTGGGCGTGGTGCAGACCGATGTCTACAACGACTTGCAACTGATCCACTCCAAGGCTTTCGATGTGGTGCTGTCGGGCGATGACCATTCTTATGGCACAAGCTATGACGGGATCACCGCCTATGTCGAAACCTCGATCGACGCGCGGTTGCTTTCGCCTGTGGATCTGATGGTGAACATCAGCGAAAAAGACGGCAAGCGCGTGGTGAAATGGACGCCTGCCTTCCGCTTTATCGACACCGCCACCGTAACACCCGATCCCGAAACCCAAGCGCTGGTCGATAGCCTGCAAAAAGGGCTGGATGACACGCTGAACGTGGCGATTGGCACAACGACAACCCCGCTCGACAGCCGCCGCAACGTGGTGCGGGCTGAAGAATCAACCATGGGCAACCTGATCGCCGATGCGATGCGCCTGCAAAGCGGGGCGGATGTGGCGCTGATGAACGGCGGCGGCATTCGGGCCGACCGCACCTATGACGCAGGGGCCACCCTGACGCGGCGCGATATCCTGACAGAACTGCCGTTTGGCAACACCCTCGCCGTGGTCGAAATCAATGGCGCGCACCTGCGCGAGGCTTTGGAAAACGCGGTGTCGCAGGTGGAAAAAGGCGCTGGCCGCTTTGCGCAAGTGTCGGGCCTGACGCTGGTCTATGACCCCAAGGCCGAAGCCGGTGCGCGCGTGACAGAGGTGTTGGTGGCAGGCGCGGCACTTGATCCGGCCAAGACATATAAGGTTGCGGTGAACGATTATATGCTGGGCGGCGGCGATGGGTACAAAATGCTCAAAGACGCCAAGCAAATCACCGACACGGGCGCTGGCGCTTTGGTGGCGCAAGTCGTGATGGACTATGTGCAAACGCGAGCCAGCGTGCAGCCCGCCGTTGAAGGCCGGATCAAAGCGCTGGGTCAGTGACCTAAACCGCACCCTTGCCAAACCACAGCGCAAGACAGCCCCGCTGTCTTGCGCTTTTTCCTTTACACAAAGGCCGCCCATGCCTATCAGACACCGCATGAGCCCGCATTGCCCCCCCATGCACCTGCCCCGACGCCGACGCTAACCGCGTCTGCGCGCTTTTGCGTGGCCCTTTGGGCCCATCCCCTTCCAAAGATCGTTGACCTTTGCGCCCGTCTTTGGCACCCCTTGGTCTTTCGCTACAGGACTTGCCCCATGATCACCCCCGTCTTGCCCACCTATAACCGCGCGCCCATGGCTTTTGTGAAGGGCGAAGGCTCTTGGCTGACGGCAGAAGATGGCAAGCGCTATCTTGACCTTGGCGCTGGCATTGCGGTGAATGCCTTGGGCCATGCCAACCCTGACCTTGTCGCGGCGCTGACCGAACAGGCGGGCAAGTTGTGGCACGTGTCTAACCTCTACCGCATCCCAGAGCAGGAAAAGCTGGCCGAGGCGCTGGTGGATAAAACCTTCGCCGACACGGTGTTTTTCACCAATTCAGGAACGGAAGCGGCGGAACTCGCCATCAAAATGGCGCGCAAGTATCATTATGAAAAGGGCCGGCCCAACCGCACCCAGATCATCACCTTTGAAGGCGCGTTCCATGGGCGCTCAACTGGTGCCATTGCTGCGGCAGGGTCGGAAAAGATGGTCAAAGGATATGGCCCCTTGATGCCGGGCTTTGTGCACCTGAAATGGGGCGACCACGATGCCCTGCGCGCGGCCATCACCGACCAGACCTGTGCGGTGATGATCGAACCCGTTCAGGGCGAGGGCGGCATTCGCATCGTGCCCGACCAATGCCTGAAAGGTCTGCGCGATCTGTGCGATGCCACCGGCACGCTGCTGATCTTTGACGAGGTGCAATGTGGAATGGGCCGCACGGGCAAACTGTTCGCCCACGAATGGTCTGGCATCACCCCCGACATTATGATGGTCGCCAAAGGCATCGGCGGCGGCTTTCCCTTGGGCGCGGTGCTGGCCACCGAAAACGCTGCCCTCGGCATGGGGGCAGGCACGCATGGGTCAACCTATGGCGGCAACCCCTTGGCCTGCGCTGTGGGGGCCAAAGTGATGGAGATCATCGCCGACGACGCCTTCTTGGCCGAGGTGAACCGCAAATCCGCCCTGCTGCGGCAGGGACTGGAAAGCTTGGTCGCAGCCCATCCCAAAGTGTTTGAAGCCGTGCGCGGCGAAGGGTTGATCCTTGGCCTGAAATGCACAGCGCTCAACACCGATATCGTGAAGGCGGGCTATCAGGCGGGCATCCTAACCGTGCCGGCCGCCGACAACGTGATCCGCCTTTTGCCCGCGCTCAATATCCCCGATGCCGACATTGCCACAGCGCTGGCCCTGTTGGATAAAACCGCAAACCTTGTCGAAGCCGCCTAAGATGCGGGCCAACCGCTCTGTTTGCCCTTTCATACTTGCCCAAATATCCCACGGGGGTCCGGGGGTGTGAAACCCCCGGCTTTCGGACAGAAAGACAGTGATGAACCATTTTCTAGACCTGCACAAAACCGATGCCGCCGATCTGCGGCACATGATCGACTCTGCCCACGCCATGAAAGCTGCCCGCAACGACCGCCCGAAAGGCGCGCTTGATGACGAGCAGCCCTTGGCGGGCCGCATGGTGGCGCTGATCTTCGAAAAGCCCTCAACCCGCACGCGGGTGTCGTTTGACGTTGGTGTGCGCCAGATGGGCGGGCAGACCATGGTGCTGTCGGGCAAGGAAATGCAACTGGGCCACGGCGAAACCATCGCCGACACCGCCCGCGTTCTGTCGCGCTATGTCGACCTGATCATGATCCGCACCTTTGAAGAGGCAACGCTGCTTGAAATGGCCGAACACGCCACCGTGCCCGTGATCAACGGCCTAACCAACCGCACCCATCCCTGCCAGATTATGGCCGATGTCATGACCTATGAAGAACACCGCGGCCCGATTGCGGGGCGCAAGGTGGTTTGGGCAGGGGATGGCAACAACGTCTGCGCCAGCTTTTTGCACGCCGCAGGGCAGTTTGGCTTTGATCTGACCTTTACCGGCCCCGAACCCTTAGACCCTGAACAAGCCTTTATAGATTTCGCCCGCGCGCGCGGCTCAAACATCCGCATCGAACGCGACCCTGCCCTTGCCGTGGTCGGCGCTGATCTGGTCGTGACCGATACATGGGTGTCAATGCACGACCCCGAATCCGCCAAAGAGCGTCGCAACAACCAGTTGCGCGGCTATCAGGTGAACGAGGCGCTGATGGCCAAAGCCAAGCCCGATGCCTTGTTCATGCACTGCCTGCCCGCGCATCGCAATGATGAGGCCACCAGCGCCGTGATGGATGGCCCCCATTCCGTGGTGTTTGACGAGGCCGAAAACCGCCTGCACGCGCAAAAAGCCATCCTGCGGTGGAGCTTGGGCGCTTAAATAGCCAACTGAACAAACCATCCCCCCTGCCGCCGCAATCGCCTGCGGCGGCACGTGACTCCTTGCCTTTCCGCGCCAAACCCGTCTTTGATGCGCCCACCTTAACAGGAGCTTTCCATGCAATCGCCCGTCTCGATGTTCGTTCACTCTCTCACCGCGCTGTCCAAAATTCTCGACAAGGCCGAGGCGTTTGCCGAAGCCAAAAAGATCAAGCCCGAGGTGATCCCCCAACTGCGCCTGATCGCCGATATGCTGCCCTTCTGGCGCCAGATCACCATCGCCTGCGACCATGCCAAGGGCGCGCCTGCGCGTTTGGCAGGGGTGGACGTGCCCTCTTTCGCCGATACCGAAACCACGATTGCCGAGCTGAAAGAGCGTATCGCCAAGACCATCGCTTTCATCTCGACCATCCCCGATGCCGCCTTTGACGGGGCCGAAGCGCGCACCATCACCGTTAAGGCTGGCCCGCGTGAGTTGACCTTCCCCGCGCCGCAATATCTGGCAAGCTACGCCATCCCGAACTTCTACTTCCACATGTCCACCGCCTACGCGATCTTGCGCGCCAACGGCGTTGACGTGGGCAAGTCTGACTTCTTGGGCGGCTGAGCCTTCCCACCATGGGGGGCAACCTTGCCCCCCGCCCCCTTCAAGACCAAAGCGCCCCAATGACCCCAGACGACATCGCAGCCCTGTTCACCCATGCCGACGGGGCCTATCACTTTGCCCGTTGGGGCCGGCCGATTGTGCCCGTGGTCTTTGGCGTCGAAGACCAAACCCTATCGGTGCTGAAAGGCGCTATCGAGGCGGTTGTGACTTTGGCCGGCCATAAGATGGCCGAAACCGATGCCGAACTGGGCGCGAACCTGATGGTGTTTTTCTTTCGCGACTGGTCCGAATTGCCCGGTGTGCCGGGGTTAGACGGCATTGTGCCCGACCTTGGCCCGCTGTGCAGCAGGTTAGGCGGCCAAGGGGCCAGCCACTACCGCCTGTTTCGCTTTGATGAAAACGGCTCTATCCGCGCCGCTTTTGTTTTCTTGCGCATAGGCGGCCCCTTAGCCGAAGTGCCCGCAGAATATCTGGCGCTGTCAGAAGCCGCCCAAATGATCTGCCTATGGTCAGACCAAGCCTTTGCCCAGCGCCCGATCTTGACGATGGACGCGGGCAAAGTGGTGCTCAACCCCCAAATCGCCGCCGTGATCCGCGCTGTCTATGACCCGCTCCTGCCCGTTGCCAGCAAAGACGCCTCTCACGCCTTGCGGGTCTTTGGGCGGGTGAGCGTGGCGCAGGGGTGATGCCTTGCGCGGGGCGTGTTGAAACCCTAGTCTCACCCCATGCAATCCCCCCACATCTTCCCCCTGCGCGTCTATTACGAAGACACCGACTTGGCCGGGATCGTCTATTACGCCAACTATCTGAAATTCATCGAACGCGCCCGTAGTGAGTGGGTGCGGGGGCTTGGGGTTGACCAAGCGCTGTTGCGCGCCGAGCACGGCTTGGTTTTCGCCGTTCGTCGGGTCGAAGCCGATTACCTGCGCCCCGCCCTGTTTGACGATGTTCTGACCGTGCAAACCACCGTGTCAGAGCACAGCGGTGCGCGCTTGGTGCTGGATCAGGCGGTGCTGTGCTACGCGCAAACCTTGTTCACCGCACGCGTCACGCTGGTTTGCCTGACCGCCACTGGCACTCCCACCCGCTTTCCCGCAACGCTGCGCGTGGCTTTGGCCGGCGCGGTCTAAGCGCCGTTGCGCAAAAATTCCGGCAACATTACGCCACTTGACGCAGTTGTGTTGGCAATCTTGCGCAAAACCCTGTAGAAAGGGCGTTAACCGGGGCAAAAGACCCCACCAAACGAGCAGGCGACATGGACCAGACAACACTTGCGGCAGCGCAGGAGATCGATTTCTCTTTGCTTGCCCTCTTCTTGCGCGCAACCTTGATGGTGAAAATCGTCATGACAGGGTTGATGCTTATGTCCTTTTGGTCATGGGCGATCATCATTCAAAAACACATCCTGCTGCGCGCGGCGCGCCGGCAGGCTGCGGTGTTTGACCGGGCTTTTTGGTCAGGCGAACCTTTGGACGAGTTGTTTGAAAAGATAGGCAGCCAGCCCGAAGGCCCTTCGGAAAAGATCTTCTCGTCGGGCATGCTGGAATGGCGGCGCAGCCACAGGCAAGACGGCGGGCTGATCGCGGGGGCGCAGGCGCGCATTGACCGCGCCATGGATGTGGCCATCAGCCGCGAATCCGAAACCTTGAACAAGGGCCTTAGCTTTTTGGCCACCACAGGGTCAACCGCGCCCTTTATCGGGCTGTTTGGCACGATTTGGGGCATCAAACACGCCTTCGAACAGATCGCCATCAGCCAGAACACCAACCTCGCCGTCGTGGCCCCCGGCATCGCCGAGGCGCTTTTGGCCACCGGCATCGGCCTGATCGCGGCCATTCCGGCGGTGGTGTTTTACAACAAGCTCAACGCCGACAGCGAGCAGATCTTGGGCGGGTATGAAGCTTTCGCCGACGAATTCGCCACGATCCTGTCGCGCCAGTTGGACGCCTGAACATGGGTGCGGGTGTCATGAAATCTGGCGGCGGGGGTGGGCGCAGACGCCGCCACCGCGGCCGCGCCGCCGCCATGAGCGAGATCAACGTCACCCCCTTTGTTGACGTGATGTTGGTGCTGATGATCATCTTTATGGTGGCAGCGCCCCTGTTGACCGTGGGCGTGCCGATCAAACTGCCCGAAACCGCCGCAAACGCCATGCCAACCGAGCAGGAAAAACCGTTGACGATTTCGTTGACGGCGGATGGCTTGGTGATGATCCAAAGCACGCAAGTCAAAGACGCAGAGCTGATCCCCAAGCTCAAAGCCATCGCGGCAGAGCGTAGGTCTGACAAAGTCTTTGTGCGCGCCGATGGGGCCGTGAACTATGCCCGCGTGGCACAGGTGATGGGTGCTTTGAACGCGGGCGGCTTTAACAACATCGGGCTCGTGACCGACCCCGGCGGGCCCAGTTTTGATGGCGGCAACTAGGGCAAGGCATGAACAAGGGCCTTCTCATCTCGGGTCTTGGGCATCTGGGGCTGGTGCTTTGGGCGCTTTTGGGCGGCTGGTTCACATGGACGGCTGAAACCCCACCCGTGCAGGTCGCACAGGTGTCGCTGATTTCGACCTCGGAATTTGACGCGATGATTTCGGCAGCGCCCAAGGTTGATGACACGGCCCCCGCGCCAGAATTGCAGCCGCCCGCCACCAAGACACCCAAGCCCAAACCCAAGCCCGCGCCAACCGCACCGGCCAAGCCTGCGCCCACGCCAGACCCTGCCCCCACACCCGAAGCACCAGTTCCCGAAGCAGCGGCCCCCGATGCGCCCGTGGTTCCACCTGTCGCACCGCCGTCTGACACGCCGCAGCCCATTCCCGTGCAACCGTCTGACAAGGCCCCCGCCCCCAGCGCAGCAGAGCGTATCGCCTCGACTCCGGTCGAGACGACAGATCAGCCCAAGACGGCGGATGAAGCCACACCTGCACAAAGCGACACGCCCAGCCCAGATAGCCAGCCCGTGCCCGATCAACCTGCCGCGTCACCGGAAAAGACGGTGACAGCCGTGACGCCTGACGCCAAACCGGCCGAGGATAACGCCCCGCAACTGGCCCCCACCAGCAGCCCGCGCCCGCCTGCGCGGCCCAAGGCGATTGATACGCCGCCCGAAGAGCCAAAAACGCCAGACCCCCAACCCGCCGATCCCGCACCCGATCCGGCCCCCGCTGACACCTCTGCCGCCGATCAGGCAGCGATTGACGCCGCTTTGGCCGATGCCACAGCGCCTGCCGCCGATACTGCCACGCCCACGCCGTCGCAAACCGGCAGCGGTGGCACAGGCGATCAACCGATTGGCGCGGCGCTGAATTCGGGCGAGGTGGATAACCTGCGCCGCATCATCGGGCCTTTCTGGAACATAATCTCTTTGTCGACGGAAGCCAAACGAGTCACTGTCACTATACGGGTTCAGGTGTCGCAGGACCAAAAAATCCTGTCCGTTGAGATGGTGGAATTCACCGGCGGCACCGCCGAGGCGGCCAGACCTGCCTTTGAAGCCGCCAAACGCGCCGTGTATCGCGGTGCGACAAAGGGCCTTGGCCTGCCGCCTGATAAATACGACACATGGAAATCCATGTTATTTACGTTTGACACCAGCCAAGGACGACTGCGTTGATGCAAGCCGCCTCCTTCCCCCTTGACGAGGACCGAATGACCCACAGCCATTCCCTGACCCGCCTGTTGGCCCTTGGTGCCTTGTGCTTGGGCCTGACCGCAGCCCCGCTGGCCGCACAGACCGAGCCGCATATCACCTTTTCCGATCCCGTGATCGAACCCATGCCCTATGCCGTGCCCGATTTTGTGGCCGAAAATGGTGACGCGGCACAAGCCGCCCATGATCTGGCCCGCGTGGTGGCTGATGATCTGACCGGCACGGGCCTGTTTCGCGAGATCCCTGCCGCCGCCTATATCAGCGGCATTTCCAGCTTTGATGCGCCGGTGGCTTACGGCGATTGGCAAGCGATCAACGCGCAGGTGCTGATCACAGGGGCGGTGCAGGCGTCAGGCGGGCAGCTTTCGGTCAAGTTCCGGCTGTTTGATGTGGCATCAGGCCAGCCCTTGGGCGAAGGCTTGCAGTTTAGCGGTTCAGCGGGCGGATGGCGGCGTATGGCACATAAGGTGGCCGATGCCGCCTATAGCCGGATCACCGGCGAAGGCCCCTATTTTGACAGCCGCGTGGTGTTTGTGGCGGAAAGCGGGCCAAAGGATGCGCGCCAAAAGCGCTTGGCCGTGATGGATTATGACGGCGCGAATGTGCAGTATCTGACCGACAGCGCGTCGATTGTGCTGGCACCGCGCTTTTCGCCCAACGGCGACCGCATCCTGTATACCTCTTACGCAACCGGCTTTCCGCGCATCTATGTGATGAACACCGCTGACCTGTCGACACGGGTGCTAGATGAACAACCCGGTTCCATGACCTTTGCGCCACGCTTTGCCCCCAATGGGCGCACCGTGGTGTTTAGCCTTGAACGCGACGGGAACTCTGACATTTATACGCTTGATATCGACACCGGCGCGTTGAACCAGCTGACCAACGCGCCCTCGATTGAAACTGCGCCCTCGTTCAGCCCGGATGGCAGCCAGATCGTGTTTGAAAGCGACCGTTCAGGCGCGCAGCAAATCTATGTCATGCCTGCCACGGGGGGCGAACCCACGCGCCTTTCTTCGGGCAAGGGCAAATACGGCACTCCGGTGTGGAGCCCGCGCGGCGACCTGATCGCTTTCACGAAAATTGCCGACGGGCGGTTTTACATTGGCGTGATCCGGTCTGACAGCACCGAAGAACGCCTGCTGACCGCATCCTTTATGGACGAAGGCCCGACTTGGGCACCCAATGGCCGCGTGATCATGTTCACCCGCGAAAGCGAAGGCGCTTCAGGGTCGGCCAGCCTGTATTCCGTCGACGTGTCGGGGCGCAATCTGCATCAGGTGACAACACCCGGACCCGCCTCTGATCCGGCATGGTCGCCGCTTCTGCCCTAACCCTGACACAGGCGGTTAACAGGCCGCTGAAAAGCTGTTATACTGCCCGAAATCGAGCCCCAAAAATAAGGAAATCCCCCATGTCTGCGCGTTTTGCCCTGCCTGTGAAGGTGCTTTTGATCGTCTCCGCCCTTGCTTTATCGGCCTGCCGCAACCCTGACCGTTACAGCGGCGGCGATGCTGGTGCGAATGGCGGTGTGGGCGCGAATGGCATCACCACCTCGGGGCTTGGTGATCCGTCTAACCCGACCTCGGTTGCTTATTTCAACCAAAGCGTGGGTGACCGCGTGTTGTTTGTGGTCGATCAGTCAACCCTGACCGATGAAGCGCGCGGAATTCTCAGCGGGCAGGCCCAATGGCTGCAAACCAACGCCGATTACGCCGTGATCGTCGAAGGCCATGCTGACGAACAAGGCACGCGCGAATACAACATCGCCCTTGGCGCGCGCCGTGCGGATGCGGTCAAGAACTATCTTATCGCCCAAGGCATTGGTGCAGGCCGGATTCAAACCGTATCTTACGGCAAAGAACGCCCGATTGCGATCTGCTCGGACGAGGCGTGCTATGCGCAAAACCGCCGTGCCGTCACCGTTTTGTCGATGAAATAAGGAACGACCCGCATGATGCGCTGGCTTTTTGCCCTAACCCTGCTGCTGCCCCTGCCCGCCTTGGCGCAGGATGCGCAGTCGTTGGCCGATGTGAAGGCAGAGCTGGCGCAACTCGCGGCCCAGTTCCTGACCCTGAAGCAAGAGCTTGTCTCGTCCGGCGCGGCTGCGAATGGCAGTGCCGGCGGGGATGCTTTGCAACGCCTTGACGCGATTGAAGCAGAGCTGACCAAGCTGACCGCCAAGACCGAAGAGGTCGAGTTAAAGCTGAACAGCGTCATCGCTGACGGCACAAACCGCATTGGCGATATCGAGTTTCGGTTGTGCGAGCAGACCCAAGGCTGTGATCCTTCCACCTTGCCCGTCACGCCCGATCTGGGCGCTTTGGCATCGGGGGCCACGGCGCCTGTCGCGCCAGACGCCACGCTTGCCGCCCCCACGCTTTTGAATGCCCCCGCAGCCACCGATGGCGTGGAACTGGCGCTGAACGAAAAGGCAGACTTTGAGCGCGCCAAGGCGATGTATGACTCTGGCGATTTTCTGGGGGCTGCCGACCTGTTCAAGACCTATGCGCAATCTTACCCCGGTGGCCCACTTGTGCCGCAAGCCGATATGTATCGCGGCGATGCGCTCAGCACGGCGGGTGATACCGCCAAAGCCGCGCGCGCCTATCTTGATGCGTTTTCGGCCAACCAAACCGGCCCCTTGGCCGGACAATCGCTGACCAAACTAGGCCAATCCTTGGGCAAGCTGGGCCAAGGCCCCGAAGCCTGCGTGACCTTGGCCGAAGTGGGCAAGCGCTTCCCCGGATCAGCCGATGAAGCGGCGGCCAAAGCGGCCATGGCGGCCCAAGGCTGCCCTTGAGCGATTTGCCCGCGCGGTTCTTGGCCCGCCTAATGCCCAGCCAATCGTTGGGGCTGGCGGTGTCAGGCGGGGGCGATTCCATGGCGCTGTTGCATCTGGCCGTGGCCTGCGGCTTGCGGCCAGCCATTGTCACCGTGAACCACGGGTTGCGCGCCGAAGCGGCGGGCGAGGCGGATCAGGTGGCAGCGGTTGCCACATCTTTGGGCCTGCGCCACAGCACACTTCTTTGGCAAGGCTGGGACCATTCTGGCAACCTGCAAGACGCAGCCCGCAAAGCGCGGCGCAGCCTGATTGCCGCTTGGGCGCGGGAAAACCACATCGCCGCGGTCGCCTTGGGCCACACGCAAAACGACGTGGCAGAAACCTTTGTGATGCGCTTGGCGCGCGGCGCAGGGGTGGACGGCTTGGCCACGATGGCGCAGCATTGGCGCGAAGGCGGCATCTTGTGGCAGCGCCCCTTGCTGGGCTTTACCCGCACCGAACTGCGTGCTTGGCTGCAAGCGCAGGGCAAAACATGGGTCGAAGACCCCTCAAACGACAACTCGCGGTTCGACCGCGTGCGCGCCCGCAAAGCGTTGGTGCATTTGCAGCCCTTGGGGATTACCTCTGCAAACCTTGCCCAAGTCGCAGCCCATCTGGCCGAAGCCCGCACAGCGCTAGATGCGCTGGCTGATCAGTGGGCTAGCCAAACCTTGCACGAAGAGGCAGGAACCGTTCTTATCGCCCCCGCCCTGTGGACCGCCCCCGCCGAAACCCAACGACGCGTGCTGCAACGTGTGCTGATGTGGATCGCCCCCGCAGATTATGCGCCGCGCGGCAGTCAGTTGGGCCACCTGCTGGCACGCCTAGCCGCTGGGCAGGCGGCAACCCTAGCAGGTGTGCGCTTTATTCACGGGCGCGGCGGCCTTCGCGCTTTGCGCGAGGTGAAGGCCGCAGCCCCGCGTTGCCCTGCCGATCACCTCTGGGACGGGCGCTGGCAAGTCGCGGGCGACCTGCCCCAAGGGGCAGAGCTTGGCGCGCTAAACACCGCCGGATTGGCCGAGTGCCCTGATTGGCGCAGCACCGGCCTGCCACGCGCGGCGCTGCTGGCATCCCCCGCCGTTTGGCTGGGCGACAGGTTGATTGCGGCCCCTTTGGCAGGGTTTCAGACAGCTTTGATCCGCGCTTTGCCGCTGCATCCTTTGCTTTGATCCAACATCTTGGCGTTATCGCATTGAACCGGCCAAATGAATCTCTATCTTAAGGGTCAAAGCGGCGCGTCTGTACCAGACAAGCCGCGCTAAAAGGAGTTTCAGGTGGGAAACGCGCGTAATATTGCCTTCTGGGTGGTGCTGCTGGTCTTGGTGCTGGCCTTGTTCAATTTGTTCAACGGTGCGAACAGCTTTTCGGCCCAGACGGTTTCCTATTCTGACTTCATCGCCCAAGTCGACGCGGGCGAGGTCAAGGGGGTTACCCTTGACGGTGAACAGATCAAAGTCACCGCCAAAGACGGCAGCCATTACATCGCCATCCGCCCTGCGGGCGAGCAGGTGACAGATCGCCTGTTGTCCAAAGGCGTGGGCGTGCGTGCTGATGCGCAGGAACAATCCGGCCTGATGACGATTGTGACCGCGTGGTTGCCCTTTATCTTGCTGATCGGCGTGTGGATTTACTTCATGAACCGCATGCAAGGCGGCGGGCGCGGCGGGGCTATGGGATTTGGCAAAAGCCGCGCGAAACTGTTGACCGAAAAGCAGGGCCGCGTGACGTTTGACGATGTGGCCGGCATCGACGAGGCCAAGGAAGAACTGGAAGAGATCGTTGAATTCCTGCGCAATCCGCAAAAATTCTCGCGCCTTGGTGGCAAAATTCCCAAAGGGGCGCTGCTGGTTGGCCCTCCGGGTACGGGTAAGACGCTTCTGGCGCGCGCGATTGCGGGCGAGGCGGGTGTGCCGTTCTTCACCATCTCTGGCTCTGACTTTGTGGAAATGTTTGTCGGCGTGGGCGCAAGCCGCGTGCGCGATATGTTTGAACAGGCCAAAAAGAACGCGCCTTGCATCGTGTTCATCGACGAGATTGACGCCGTAGGCCGTGCGCGCGGTGTGGGCATCGGCGGCGGCAATGATGAACGCGAGCAAACGCTAAACCAGTTGCTGGTCGAGATGGACGGGTTCGAAGCCAACGAAGGCGTCATCATCGTCGCCGCCACCAACCGCAAAGACGTGCTTGACCCTGCCCTGCTGCGTCCGGGCCGGTTTGACCGCCAAATTCATGTGCCCAACCCCGACATTCGTGGCCGCGAGAAGATTCTCACAGTCCATGCCCGCAAAGTGCCCGTCGGCCCCGATGTCGACCTGCGCATCATCGCACGCGGTTGCCCCGGCTTTTCGGGCGCTGATCTGGCGAACCTTGTGAACGAAGCCGCCCTGATGGCCGCCCGCTTTGGCCGCCGCTTTGTGACGATGGAAGACTTCGAACAGGCCAAGGACAAGGTCATGATGGGCGCGGAACGCCGCTCTATGGTCTTGACCGACGAGCAAAAGGAAAAGACCGCCTATCACGAAGCGGGCCACGCCATCGTGGGCATCAACCTGCCCAAATGCGACCCCGTCTACAAAGCCACAATCATCCCGCGCGGTGGCGCTTTGGGCATGGTGGTGTCTTTGCCCGAGATGGACCGTTTGCAAATGCACAAGGATGAGGGCAAGCAAAAGCTGGCCATGACCATGGCGGGCAAAGCGGCCGAGATTATCAAATATGGCGAAGAGGGTGTGTCATCGGGCCCTGTGGGCGATATTCAGCAAGCCTCGTCGCTGGCGCGGGCCATGGTGATGCGCTGGGGCATGTCGGATGTGATCGGCAACATCGACTATTCTGAAGCGCATGAAGGCTACAACGGGTCAACCGGCGGCTTTTCAGTCTCGGCGGAAACCAAGATGAAGATCGAGCAGGAAGTCAAAGCCCTGATCGACGAAGGCTACGACACCGCGCGCCGCATCTTGCTAGAACAAAACGACGCGTTCGAAGCGCTGGCACAGGGGTTGCTGGAATATGAAACCCTGACGGGCGATGACATTCGCAAGGTCATCGCGGGCCAAAAGCTGCACGGCGATGATGACAAACCGTCAGCGGGCGGTGGCACGACCTCGGTTCTGTCGATCCCCAAGACGCGGGGCAAGGCGGCGAAACCGGGGATGGAACCTTCGGTTTAAGCGCTGCGCCTTGATCTGACAAAAACCCCGAAACCCATGGTTTCGGGGTTTTTCTTTTTGCGCTATGCTGGCAAAAATCAGCCATTGCACGGAAAGCATAGCCATGCCCATTCTAAAAACCACCGCCTACAAAGCCCGCATCACCTTTTTGGGCCGCATGATCGGCGCCTATGACCTGTTGCATTCCGAACCCTGCGCCAGCGTGAATGCCACCTTTGCGGGCATCGAAGGCGAAACACATGAAGGCATCGCCGTCCCATCTTGCACGCGCATGACCCCGCTGTATCGCAAGGCCACAAACATCGCCAACACGCGGCAGGTTTCGATCCTGTCGGTGGAAGAACTGGCGCTAATTGCGGCGAAGATGGGGCTGGAAAGCCTGTCGCCCAGCCTGCTGGGGGCCACGATGGTGGTCGAGGGCATTCCCGATTTCAGCCACATTCCCCCCGGCAGCCGTTTGCAGGGCAGTTCAGGCGCGACTTTGGTGGTGAACCTGAACAACCGCCCCTGCACCATCCCGTCTCGTGCGATCGAGGCGCAGCATCCGGGCTTTGGCAAGGCCTTTGCGGCAGCCGCCAAAGATCGGCGCGGCGTGGTGGCTTGGGTGGAACGCGAGGGCAGCTTTGCCTTGGGCGACGCCGTAAACCTGCACATCCCCGACCAGCGGGTTTGGGCGCATCTGGACGAAGCGCGCAAAGCCTAAGCGACCGCCACAGGCACTGTCTTTCCCCAAAGGTAAAAATCTTTCCTATCGGAAACAGCCTCTGGCGAATTTGGTGTGGGCTATGTCGGAATAGCGACTTGGAAACGTCGCATCCTTCGCTATGACCGATCCCAGCAGCCCTTTGCCCACTGGGAGTGAGACATGGCCTTTAAGACCGACATCGAGATTGCACGCGAAGCCAAGAAAAAGCCGATCATGGAAATCGGCGCGAAACTTGGCATTCCGGCAGAGCATCTTCTGCCCTATGGCCACGACAAGGCCAAGGTCGGTCAAGAGTTCATCAAGTCACTGGAAAGCAAGCCGATGGGCAAGCTGATCTTGGTGACGGCGATCAACCCAACACCCGCTGGCGAAGGCAAGACCACCACCACCGTGGGCTTGGGCGACGGCTTGAACCGCATCGGCAAAAAGGCCATCGTTTGCATCCGTGAAGCAAGCCTTGGCCCGAACTTTGGCATGAAGGGCGGCGCTGCAGGCGGCGGCTATTCCCAAGTTGTGCCGATGGAAGAGATGAACCTGCACTTCACAGGCGACTTCCACGCCATCACCTCGGCGCACAACCTGCTGTCGGCGATGATCGACAACCACATTTACTGGGGCAACAGCCTTGATATCGACGAGCGCCGCGTGATGTGGCGCCGCGTCATGGACATGAACGACCGCGCCCTGCGCGATATCGTTGTGTCGTTGGGCGGCGTGTCGAACGGCTTCCCGCGCCAAACCGGCTTTGACATCACCGTGGCGTCGGAAGTCATGGCGATCTTGTGCCTGTCGAACGATCTGGAAGACCTGCAAAAGCGTTTGGGCGACATCGTTGTGGCCTATACCCGCGAGAAAAAGCCAATCTACGCCCGCGACATCAAGGCCGACGGCGCAATGACCGTTCTGCTGAAAGACGCGATGCAGCCGAACTTGGTGCAGACGCTGGAAAACAACCCCGCCTTCGTTCACGGCGGCCCGTTTGCCAACATCGCGCACGGCTGCAATTCGGTTATCGCGACCAAAACCGCCCTGCGTTTGGGCGAATATGTTGTGACCGAAGCCGGCTTTGGCGCTGACTTGGGCGCTGAGAAGTTCTTTGACATCAAGTGCCGCAAGGCGGGCCTGAAGCCCGCAGCCGCCGTGATCGTGGCAACTGTGCGCGCGATGAAGATGAACGGCGGCGTTGCCAAGGCTGATCTGGGCACTGAAAACGTGGCCGCTGTGCAAGCCGGTTGCCCGAACTTGGGCCGCCATATTGCCAACGTCAAAGGCTTTGGCGTGCCGGTTGTGGTTGCGATCAACCACTTCTTCTCTGACACCGATGCCGAAGTGGAAGCGGTGAAAGCCTATGTCGCCCAGCAGGGTGCGACCGCCTTCCTATGCAAGCATTGGGCGCAAGGCTCGGCTGGCATCGAAGATCTGGCGCATCATGTGGTGAAGCTGGCTGAAAGCGGCGTAGCCAATTTCGCACCGCTTTACCCCGATGACATGCCGCTGTTCGCCAAGATCGAAGCCATCGCCAAGGGCATCTACCGCGCCGATGGCGTTGATGCTGACAAGTCGATCAAGGACCAGCTGAAGGTTTGGGAAGCGGCAGGCTACGGCCATCTGCCGGTCTGCATGGCCAAAACCCAGTACAGCTTCACCACCGATCCGAACACCCGCGGCGCGCCCACGGGCTTTACCATCCCCGTGCGCGAAGTGCGCCTGTCGGCCGGTGCGGGCTTTATCGTCGCCATCTGCGGTGAGATCATGACCATGCCCGGCCTGCCCAAGGTTCCTTCGGCGGAAGTGATCCGCCTGAACGATCAGGGCTTTGTCGAAGGCCTGTTCTAAAACCTAATCTCAACACCGCCGCCCTGTCATCAGGGCGGCGGTTTGTCTTTTTAAACACGCTGGAGAAGTGACATGACAGCCAAAGTGATCGACGGCAAAGCCTTCGCCGCAGGCGTGCGCGCCCAAGTGGCCGCGGAAGTGGCCAAGCTGAAAGCCAACAACGGCATCGTTCCCGGTCTGGCCGTGGTGCTGGTGGGCGAAGATCCGGCATCCAAGGTTTATGTCAAGAACAAGCACGCCTCGACCATCGAAGTGGGCATGAACTCTTTCGAGCATCGGCTGGACGCTGACACGTCAGAAGCGCATCTGTTGGCGCTGATCGCGCAGTTGAACGCCGATCCGACGGTGCATGGCATCTTGGTGCAATTGCCGCTGCCCGCGCATTTGAACTCTGATCTGGTGATCAACGCGATTGATCCGGCCAAGGATGTCGACGGGTTCCACATCTCGAACGTCGGCCTTTTGGGCACGGGGCAAAAGTCGATGGTGCCCTGCACGCCCTTGGGCTGTTTGATGATGCTGCGCGACCATCACGGCAAGCTGGCGGGGATGAATGCGGTAGTTGTGGGGCGGTCGAACATCGTGGGCAAGCCGATGGCGCAACTGCTGCTGGGCGACAGCTGCACCGTGACAATCGCCCATTCGCGCACCAAGGATCTGGAAGCCGTTTGCCGAGGGGCCGATATTCTGGTCGCCGCCGTGGGCCGGCCCGAGATGATCACCGGCGCTTACGTCAAACCCGGTGCCACCGTGATCGACGTGGGCATCAACCGGATCGAACGTGACGGCAAGGCCAAGCTGGTGGGCGATGTGCATTATGAAAGTGCTGCCGCTGTGGCTGGCGCGATTACGCCCGTGCCGGGTGGCGTGGGGCCGATGACGATTGCCTGCCTTTTGGCCAACACCCTGACCGCCTGCTGCCGCGCCAATGGCTTGGCAGAGCCTAAGGGTCTGACCGCTTAAGGCTTTATTACAAACTGATCCACCTTAAGGGCCCGATGGCGTAAAGCCGTTGGGCCCTTATCGCATGGGCCGCGCCAAGCAGGTGGCCCCCGTTAGCACCGCCAAGGCGCGGGGCTGCATCAGCGCTTGCAGGTCGGGGTCGTCGCAGCTCAGCCCGCCGGTATAGGCGCCATAAGCGGGCATAATCACCCGCGCCGCATCCATCAGAAAACACGGCGCCGTGCGGCCCGGCAGGCGGGCTTTGGGGTGGTAGTGGCCCGAAATCTCATGCGGTTCGGGGCTGGCAATGTGGCGAAAAGTTAGCCCTGCAACCCGCAGCACCGCCAGATGCGTGCCACCCACAGACACCGGCCCTGCGTCATGGTTGCCTTCAATCCATGTCCAATCACGCCCTGCCATCAGACGGGTCAGCCACAGGCTGTCGTCCTCGGCCATCTCGCCTGCCGCGGTCAGGTCATCAAAGCTGTCGCCCAAACAAATCACCCGCCGCGCACCGGTTGTGGTCAGGTCACGGTCAAGCTTCATCAACGTGGCGCGGGTTTCATAGGGCGGCAACAGCGCCCCACCCCGCCGCGCTAGGCGGTCAGACTTGCCAAAATGCAGGTCTGACACGACCAGCAGGCTTTGGTCAGCCCAGAACAACGCGCCCGAGGGCAGGGCTTGCAACTGGGCGGGGCCGAGGGGGAAGAGGTAGGGCAAAAACACGCCTCCGGCGGAAGAATTGGGGCAAAGACTACAAAGCGCACGCCGTCAGGCCAACCCCGCATCGCGCAGCAACTGGCGCGCAGCATCTGAGGCAAGGCGCTCGCGCCCCTTGCCTTGGATGGGCACAACGCCGGGTTCCAGCATCAAGGGCGCTGCCAGCGGGGTGATTTTGGGCAGGCGCAGCAGGTCAATGCGGGGGCCTACGCGGTCTAGCAGGGCCTCGATCCGGCCAAAGTCAACAAGCCCGCGCAGCGCTTCTTCGCGCGTGATGGCCAGCAGCAGGTGATCAGGGTCAAACCGGCGCAGGGTGTCGTACAGGATGTCTGACGAAAAGGTCGCCTGTCGGCCCGTGGTGCGGCGGCCTTGGTTGTTACGCTCTATCAGGCCCGCGATGGTGGCGGTGTTGCGAAAGGTGCGCTTCATGACGGCATTGCCCGCAAGCCATGTTTCCAACCCGTCTTGCAGACGCGCCTTGTTGAACAGGGCGGTGTCTTGCAGCGGTTCTAGGCCCCAGATCAGCGTGGCATAATCGGTGGCAACAAAGCCCAAAGGGTCTAGCCCCAGCGCTTCCATCTCTTTGGTCACCAACAGGCCCAGCGTTTGCTGTGCGTTGCGCCCCGCAAAGCCGTAGATGCACAGATGCTCGCGCCCGTCATGGGGGAAGGATTCCACCAGCAAGCGGTCGGGGTGAGGCAGGCGCGACACCTCGCGCTGGTGGGTCAGCCATTGCGCGGTGTGGGAGGGCAGTTCGGGCCAGTTCGGCTGTTGCAAGATGCGCAGGATGCGGTCTGACAGTTCGGTTGATGTCGCAAATTTCGTGCCGTTGAACACGGCCACTTTGGGCGCACGGCCTGGGTCACGGGTGACTTCCACGGTCAGATCGCGCAAGCCAGAAAAGCGCACCACTTCGCCGCCCATCAAGAATGTATCGCCGGGGGTGAGGGTGGCGGCAAAGCTTTCCTCAATCTCTCCAAGCGGCGCACCGCGACCTTTCAGCGCGACTTTAAGCGTTTCGATATCAATGATCGTGCCCAAGTTCTGGCGAATAACGGCAGCAGCACGAGGGTCGCGTAGCGTCCACTTCCCCTCGCGGATCATCAGGCGCTGCCAGCGGTCATAGGCGCGCAGGGCATAGCCGCCTGTGGCGACGAAATCTAGGCAGGCGTCAAAATCGCGGCGGGTCAGGGTGGCGTAGGGGCCCGCGGTGATGACCTCGGCATAAAGCGCATTCCCGTCAAACGGCCCCGCGCAGGCACTGGCCAGAATGTGCTGGCACAGCACATCGCGCGGGCCGGTGCCACGGGGTTCGCCGTCAAGCGTGTGGGCCATCACAGCTTCCAGCGCCGCTTGGCATTCGACCACCTCAAACCGGTTGGCGGGCACCAGCAACGCCTTGGAAGGCGCGTTGTAGCGGTGGTTTGCCCGCCCGATGCGCTGCACAAGGCGCTTGATGTTCTTAGGCGCGCCCACTTGGATCACCAGATCAACATCGCCCCAGTCCAGCCCCAAATCGAGCGACCCCGTGCAAACCACAGCGCGCAACTGGCCAGCAACCATCGCCGCTTCCACCCGTTCGCGCTGTTCACGCGACAGCGAACCGTGGTGAATGCCGATCGGTAGGGCGTCTTCATTCGCCAGCCACAGGTTGTGAAAGAAAATCTCGGCCTGCGCACGGGTGTTGTGGAATATCAGCGTGATGCGGTGGGCTTTGACCTGCTCCAAGATCGCGGGGATGGCGTATTTGCCCCCACCCCCCGCCCAAGGCGGCGGCACATCAGGGACCAGCATTTGAATGTCAGGATCAGGGCCGGGATCGGCCAGCAGCACTTGTGCTTTGGAGGATAAGAAGCGCGCCAAGGCGGGCGGGTCTTCGACCGTGGCCGACAAGCCGATGCGGCGCAGGTTGGGCGATAGGGTCTCCAAGCGGGCCAGTTGCAGCATCAACTGATCACCGCGTTTGGATTCGGCCAAGGCGTGGATTTCGTCGATGATCACGCGCTGCAAGCCCGCAAAGGTCTTGGCGGCATCGGGATAAGTCAGCAGCAAGGCCAGCGATTCCGGCGTGGTCAGCAGAATATGCGGCGGATCGGCGCGTTGTCTGCGGCGTTGGGTATAGCTGGTGTCGCCGGTGCGATCCTCGATCCTGATCGGCAAGCCCGCACCTTCAACAGGACGGCGCAGGTTGCGGCGGATATCAGCCGTTAGCGCCTTAAGCGGCGAGATATACAGCGTGTGCAGCCCCTGATACCCCCCCGCCAGTTCGGTGAGCGAGGGTAAAAAACCCGCCAGCGTCTTGCCGCCGCCGGTTGGGGCGATCAGCAATGTGGCCGGATCATGCGCCCTGTCCAGCATGGCCAACTGGTGGGGGTGCAGCGTCCAGCCTTGGGCGTCAAACCAAGTGGTTAGGGCGGGGGGTAGGTGCATGGGGCACAGATAGCACGGTTGCGCGCTTAGGGCATCACTTCAAACTTATCGACATCGACCATGCCGTGATCGGTGATCTTCAGATGCGGGATGACGGGCAGGCACAGGAAGGCCAGTTGCAGGAAGGGTTCTTCCAGCACCACGCCAAGAGATGCGGCGGCAGCGCGCAGGGCTATCAGCGCCGTGCGCACCTCTTCAAAGCTTTGCAGGCTCATCAATCCGGCCACGGGCAAGGGAATCTCGGCCAACACACGGCCCCCTTCCACCACCACAAAGCCGCCCTCAATTTCGCCCAAGCGGTTGGCGGCAAGGGCCATGTCGTCGTAGTTGGCACCCACCACGGCGATGTTGTGATGATCGTGGCAAATGGTTGACCCAATCGCGCCACGTTGCAGGCCAAAGCCTTTGACAAAGCCGGTGGCCAGATTGCCATTCACCCCGTGCCGTTCGATCACGGCGATTTTCACCAGATCGCGGGCGATGTCGGGGCGTTTATCGCCGTACACGGGCGGGATGTCATAGGTCAGGTGCTGGGTGATGATCTGCCCCGGGATCACGCCAATGACAGGCGTTTGCACGCGGTTGCCGCCGGTGCGGAACTGCGCGCCAGTGACTTTGGGCGCTTTGACCGAATGGCGCGCCACGGGGGCCACACTGGCGCGGGCGGCAAAGGCGGCATCGGTCACCAAACGCCCTGCGGCATAAACCGCCGAGACTTGGCAACTTTCCAGCGTGTCGATCACGGCAATATCGGCGCGTTTGCCCGGTGCTATCAGCCCGCGATCCTTTAGCCCAAACGCCTCGGCCGCCGAAAGGGTGGCAGCGCGGTAGACGGCCAAGGGCGGCGCGCCTAGGGCTATGGCGGTGCGGATGATGTAATCCAGATGGCCCTGTTCGCCAATGTCGAGCGGGTTGCGGTCATCGGTGCAAAAGCACAGGTAGGGCGCTTGGCGTTCGGTCAACAGGCCCACCATCGCCGCAAGATCCTTAGACACCGACCCTTCGCGGATCAACACCCGCATCCCCTTGCGCAGCTTTTCCAAGCCTTCGGCGTAAGACGTCGCCTCGTGCTCTGTCCTAATCCCCGCCGAGATATAGCCGTTCAGATCATTGCCCAACAACAGCGGCGCGTGGCCGTCGATGTGGCGACCGGCAAAGGCTTCCAGCTTGGCCAAACAGTCGGGGTCGCGGGCCAGAACGCCGGGGTAGTTCATGAACTCGGCCAAGCCGATCACGCGCGGATGGTTCATCAGAGGCGCGATATCGCCCGCATCCAGCCGCGCGCCGGTGGTTTCCATATGGGTTGACGGCACGCAGGATGACAGGTTCACCCGCAGGTCCATCAGCAAACAGGGTGCTGCATCTAGAAAGTAGTGAATGCCTGCCAGCCCGCAAACATTGGCAATTTCATGCGGATCACAAATGGCGGTGGTCACACCGTGGGGGGTGACGCAGCGGTCAAATTCAAACGGGGTGACAAGCGAGCTTTCGATGTGCAAATGCGTGTCGATAAAGCCGGGGACAAGGATTTTGCCGGTGTAATCCACCTCGACCCGCCCAGAATAGCTGCCAAACACCCCCACAATCGTATCGCCACAAATGGCGACATCACTGGGCACTAGGTCACCCGTGATCAAATCCAGCACAAGCGCGCCTTTCAGCACCAGATCGGCGGGTTCAAGGCCGCGCCCTTGGGCGATGCGGGCGGAAAGGGCAGCCGCGGATAAAGAGGACTGGGGCATGGAAATCTCCTTTAGGACAGCAAAGCGCAGATGGGCAGCGGGGTCCAGCGCTTTGCACCCTTGCGGTGCGCGCACTTGGGTGATGAGGTAGGGCATGACCCATCCGCTGACCACCCCCCTTTCCCGCCCGTTGTTCGGGATCGTGATGAAACTGATCTCGGTGATGGTCTTTATCGTCATGCAATCTATGATCAAAGCCGCCCATGTGCCTGCGGGCGAGGCGGTGTTTTTCCGGTCGGCCTTTGCTATTCCGGTCATCGTGGTGTGGCTTGCGATGCAGGGCCAATTGGCCACGGGCTTTGCCGCCAAAAACCCGATGGGCCATGTGTGGCGCGGGTTGATGGGCACGATTGCGATGGGCTTGGGCTTTGGCAGCCTAGGCTATCTGCCCCTGCCAGAAGTGACGGCGATTGGCTATGCCTCGCCCCTGATGGTGGTCATTCTAGCCGCGATGTTTTTGGGCGAAGAGGTGCGGTTCTTTCGCCTAGCGTCTGTCGCCTTGGGCCTTTTGGGCGTTTTGATCGTTCTAAGCCCGCGCCTATCAGTGGGCGCAAATGCTGGCACGCGCGAGTCTTTTGGCGCGATGCTGGTGCTGGGCGGGGCGATGTTTTCCGCCCTAGCGCAGGTCTTTGCGCGCAAGTTGGTGCTGACGGAAAGCACCTCGTCCATCGTGTTTTACTTTTCGGTGACATCAACTTTGCTGTCGCTGGTCACAATCCCCTTCGGCTGGGTTTGGCCCACCGGTCCGCAGGCGGCTTTGCTGGTGACGTGTGGCGTGTTGGGTGGGATCGGTCAGATCTTCTTGACCACCAGTTACCGCGAAGCGGATGCCTCGTTGGTGGCCCCGTTCGACTACGCCTCGATGATCTTTTCGCTGGGGATCGGCCTGTTCATCTTTGGCGAGGTGCCGACCCTGACCATGCTATCAGGTGCTGCCCTAATCATATTGGCAGGCATTTTGATTATTCTGCGCGAGCGGCACTTGGGGCTAGAACGGGCCAAAGCGCGCCGCGCAATGACGCCGTGATCAGGCCCAGTTCACGGTGATGTCAGCGCGACGCGAGCCTTGGGTGACACGGCGAATGTTGGGCATATCGTTGCCGTCAACCCAAGCGCGGGCTTGCGCGGGGGTTTTGCCGTAAAAATCCCAACGATCCAGCAGGCGGCGGTCCAGTTCGGATTCGGGCACGTCGATCATCACGGTTAGGTCAAAAAACGCGGCAAGGTCTGTCCACGGGGCTTCGTTGAGCAAAAGATAATTGCCTTCGGTCACCAGAATGCGGTGGTCAGCGGTGACAAGATCAGCCGATCCGCGCGACAGTTCTAACGAACGGTCGAATACGGGGATCGCCACCTCATCCTCAACCCGCAGGCGGGTTAGAAGGTGGCGGTAGCCTGCGACATCAAAGGTTTCCGGCGCGCCTTTGCGGGCCCGTTGGCCGCGCGAAATCAAGATGGCGTCATCGTAATGAAAGCCGTCCATCGGCACGACACGGGCGGTGGGGCCCAGTTCGGCAACCACAGCCTCGGCCAAGGTTGATTTGCCAGCCCCGGGCGGGCCTGCAAGGGCGGCGATGAACCGCCCCTGCTGGGATACCGCTTTGCGGCGGATCGTGTCGGCCAGTTCAGCGGGGGTCATGCCGCCTCTGTCACGCCTTCGGGCAGTTTTGCGCCAGTCATATAGGCCACGGCGTCTGACATTGAGTGTTCTTTGGGATCAATCACGCACAGCCTGCGGCCCAAGCGGTGAATGTGCACACGGTCGCACACCTCGAACACATGGGGCATGTTGTGGCTGATCAGGATGATCGGAATGCCCCGGTCGCGCACGTCTTTGATCAGGTCCAACACGCGGCGGCTTTCTTTGACGCCAAGCGCTGCGGTCGGTTCGTCAAGGATCACGACCTTTGACCCAAAGGCCGCAGCGCGCGCCACGGCAACCCCTTGGCGCTGACCGCCTGACAGGGTTTCCACCGCTTGGTCGATGTTCTGGATCGTCATAAGACCCAGTTCCGACAGTTTGGTGCGGGCAAACTCGTTCATGCGGGTGCGGTCGGTCATGCGCAGGACCGAACCCAGAAAGCCCGGTTTGCGCCATTCGCGGCCCAAAAACATATTGTCCGCAATCGACAAGGCGGGCGACATGGCAAGGTTTTGGTACACCGTTTCAATGCCCATAGCGCGGGCGTCATCGGGGCGGCGGAAGTTCACCGCCGAACCCTCAAGCTCGATCGAGCCGTGGTCGGGGGTCACGGCCCCCGACAGCGCCTTGATCAGGGTCGATTTACCTGCGCCGTTGTCGCCGATCACGCCCAAAATCTCGCCCGGATACAGGTCGAAATCTGCGCCGTTCATGGCGACCACGGTGCCATAGCGTTTCATCAGGCCACGGGCTTTGATGACAGGAGTCACGTCGGATTTGATCACTTCGAAGCCCTCCGCAGATATTGATCCAAGGCGACGGCGATGATGACAAGGCAGCCGGTCGCAAAGGTTTGCCAGTAGCTGTCCACGCCCGCCAACGACAGGCCGGTGATGAACACGCCCACAATGATCGCCCCCAGAACCGACCCAACAATCGACCCGCGCCCGCCAAACAGCGAGGTGCCGCCGATCACCACAGCGGTGATGGAATCAAGGTTGATCGTTTCAAACCCAATCGGCGAGATCGTACCAACCCGCCCAACCGCAACCCAGCCAGCAAAGCCGCAGATAAAGCCCGCCACCCCATAAACCGAGATCAGCGTTTTATCGACCGCGATGCCCGACAGCATAGCCGCATCAGCATCGTCGCCAATGGCGTGCACATGGCGGCCCCAAGCGGTGCGGTTCAGGGCGAACCACATGATAAAGGCCAAGATCAGCAGCATGATCATGCCAAAGGTCACAGTCGCGCCAAGGAATTTAAACTTGTTGCCGAAGAACAGCAGGAAATTCGCCTTCTCTTCGATATCAACGTTGCGGATCGATTCCGAATGCGAATAGGCCAGCTTCAACGCGCGGAAAATGGAAAGCGTGCCCAGCGTCACGATGAAGGGCGGCAGCTTCATCTTGGTGACAAGAATGCCGTTAAACAGGCCCATCACCATGCCAACGACCACGCCAATGGCAATGGCCAGCGGCGCAGGCAGGCCCAAGTTAACCGCCAGATTGCCCATCACCAGCGACGACAGGATCAGAATTTCGCCAACCGACAGGTCAATACCAGCGGTCAAGATCACAACAGACTGCGCAAGGGCAACAAAGCCCGTCACCGTGACTTGTTGCAACACCGTGGTCAAAGCGCCAAGCCCAAGGAAGCGCGAATTGGCAATGCCGAACCCAAGAACCGAAATGATCAGCACAAGCGCTGGAATCATCGTCGGGTTGTCGCGCAAAAAGCCGCGCAGTTTGGCGACGGTGGTTTTGTCATCCCTGTCAAACTGGGCAACCGTTTTGTCGGCCGCACCCAACTTGGCTTCAAAATCTGAGATTGTCTTGGTTGGTGTATCTGGATCGCTCATCGCCGCGGATGTCCCCCCATCAGAGCCGCCCGAGAACTTTCCGCCCCCGGTATGAAGAAGGGCGAGAGTAACCTCGCCCTTCATTTAATCAAGTCAGACTTTGGACCGTATCAGCCCAAGCCGACCTATTAGCCCCAGCACAGCTCGGTGCCTTTGGCCGAGTCGATCGACTCAACGCCAGCAGCCGGAGCGTCCGTCACCAGGTTCACACCGGTGTTGAAGAACGACAGACCGTCCGAAGCAGCAGGCTTGGTGCCGTCTTTAGCGAAAGCAACGATAGCTTCGATGCCTTTGGACGCCATCTTCAGAGGGTACTGTTGCGAGGTTGCGCCGATCACGCCAGCTTTGACGTTGGCAACGCCGGGGCAGCCGCCGTCAACCGAAACGATCAAAGCGGTCTTGCCAGCAGCTTTCAAAGCTTGGAAAGCGCCTTCAGCAGCCGGCTCGTTGATCGTGTAGACAACGTTGATGTCCGGATCTTTAGCCAGCAGGGTTTCCATGGCCTTTTGGCCGCCTTCGGGGTTAGCGTCCGACTGTTCGTGGCCGATCACGCGTGCGTCGGTTTCCGAACCCATGACGGTCAGATCCGGAACTTCGATGCCGAAGCCCTTCAGGAACCCGGTGTCACGTGCCACGTCAACCGAGATGTTGTCGTGGTTGATGTCGAGCATAGCGATCTTGGCAGTTGCAGCGCCGTCGCCCAAGGTGGCAGCAGCCCACTTGCCGATCAACAGACCAGCTTCGAAGTTGTCGGTTGCAAAGGTCATGTCTTGGGCTTCGGTATCAGCCAAGGGGGTGTCCAAAGCGATAACCAGAATGCCAGCCTCACGAGCAGCTTTCAAAGCCGGCCCGACCGAGTCGTTCGAGGGCGTGATCAAGATACCCTTGGCGCCAGCAGCAACGCAGTTTTCGATGGCGGTGATCTGCGGAGCAGCGTCGCCGTCTTTCACGCCTGCATAGGCTTGGAAATCAAGGCCAGCAGCGGTGGCAGCAGCCTCAGCGCCTTCCTTCATTTTCACGAAGAAGGGGTTGGTGTCGTTTTTGGTGATCAGGCAAGCCAGATCGCCAGCGGAAGCGGAACCCGCAACCAAAGCAAGTGCAGCAGCGCCGATCAGGGCAACAGCTTTGAACTTCATGGTAGTCCTCCCAAGGATATAGGGGGATGGTTCCCCCCGGTCAGTAAACTTTCTCGTCAAGGTTTATGGCAAGACTTTGCCCAGCCCTCCCCTTACGATTGGGCGCACCAAAGCCGATTCCCTTCGATCCGTCAAGATAGATAAATCACTGTGATTTATTATTGACAGCTTGCCCTTTCCTGCCCAGTGTCGCGCAATCCTGCCGTTCGGCGGGCTTTTGTGCTTAAGTGGTGACCAAAGATGCTGATCGGAATTCCTGCGATATTAGGCCCAGACCTGCTGTTCACGCTGCGGTCGATGGGGCATGGGGACGAGATTGCCTTGGTGGATGCGAACTATCCCGCGCAAGAGCACGCCCGCCGTTTGGTGCGTGCCGATGGCCACGGGGTGATGGCGATTTTGGAAGCGATCCTGACCGTGATGCCCTTGGACCGCGCTGTTCCCAATGCCATCCTGCGCGCGGCGTTGAACAACGACCCCGCGCAATTCAATGATTTTCATCGCAGCCTTGATGCCGCCTGTGCCCGCCTTGCGCCAGACTTCGCCGTGAAACCCTTGGCAGGCGCTGACCTTTATCCCCGCATCCGCGCCGCCCACACCATCATCGCCACCACCGAACCCGCGCTGTTTGCCAATGTGATCCTGCGCAAGGGCGTGATCGGGGCCGATGGTCGGGCGGCCTGACCCTTTAAGGACCGCAACCACGCAATGACGCCGCACCAAGCCGAAATCGTCAGCGAAAGAGCCGGTGGTGAACCCGCAGCACCGCGCGGCACGAATCAGTCTGGGATGCGCGATTATAACGAACGGCTGGTGCTTTCCTTGGTGCGTCAGCACAGCGCTTTGGCGAAAACTGATATTGCACGGATGACAGGCCTGTCAGCGCAGACCGTGTCAGTGATCATGCGCGCGCTAGAGCAAGACGGCTTGTTGCTGCGCGGCGCGCCGTTGCGCGGCAAGATCGGCCAACCGTCTATTCCGATGTCACTGGCCGCAGATGGGGCGTTTTTCTTGGGGCTGAAGATTGGTCGCCGCTCGGCTGACCTGGTGATGATTGATTTTCTGGGCGCGGTGCGGTCAACCCATCGGCGG
The DNA here is from genome assembly GCA_903873585.1 of uncultured Rhodobacterales bacterium. Taxonomy (GTDB): domain Bacteria; phylum Pseudomonadota; class Alphaproteobacteria; order Rhodobacterales; family Rhodobacteraceae; genus Stagnihabitans. The sequence goes on along the minus strand of CAIQOV010000043.1, from coordinate 130,938 downwards.
GTGTACCGCTATCCAACGCCAGATGCTGTGGTGGAATTTGTCGCCGAAACGCTGCCCAGCGTGCTGCGCCTGTTAACCCCCGCGCAACGCGAGCGCGTGGGTGGCCTTGGCGTCGCCATGCCGTTTCAACTGTGGAACTGGGTGCAAGCCCTTGGCGCCCCGCAAGAAGCGATGGACGCATGGCGCGACCGCGACATGCAGGCCGAACTGGCAAAGGCAACGGGCCTGCCGGTTTATGTGCAAAATGACGCGACATCCGCCTGTGGGGCAGAACTGGTCTTTGGCACGGGCGATCGGCCGAAGGACTTTTTGTATTTCTATTTCGGCACCTTCATTGGCGGTGGTTTGGTGCTGAACGGGCAATTGTTCTTGGGGCGCACCGGCAACGCCGCGGGGGTTGGTCCTCTGCCCGTGACAGGGCCAGATGGCCAGATGCGGCGCTTGTTTGATTCGGCATCTATGTCGGTGCTGGAAGCGATGATGGAGGCGGCGGGGGAATGCCCCGACCACCTGTGGGAAAGCCCCGATCATTGGCAAGTGTCAGAGCCTGTGTTGCAAGCTTGGGTCGATCTGGCGGCAGAAGGCTTAGCGGGGGCGATCTTGTCAGCCGCGACCTTGCTGGAACTGGAAGCCGTGCTGATCGACGGCTGGATGCCCCCCAAAGTGCGAGCCATGGTAACGCTGCGCACGCAAGAGGCCTTGGCGCGCATGGACTTGTCGGGCGTGTCGATGCCGCAGGTGCGAGAAGGCACAGTCGGCGCACAAGCGCGGTCTTTGGGTGCTGCGGCCATTCCGCTGAGCCAAAGGTATTTGATCGACCAGAACGCAGCGGCGCGCGGGGCTTAAGGCCTCGAATTTTCTGCGAAAATTCGGTCTTAAATTCCAAAGACACGCCGTGGTTTCTTGCGCGCAGTCCTTTCGCGGCAGGACAATCGAATTTTCGCAGAAAATTCGGGTCTTCCCAAAATCGGGTCTTCGCGAAAAATCGCGCGCTACTCCCCGCGCGGAAAGCGTTTGCTCTCTTCCAGAATGTTCAAATCCATATGGTTGCGCATATAGCGTTCCGATGCGGCGCGCAGCGGTTGATAGTCCCACGGGTAATAATTGCCATTGCGCAGCGCCTCATAGACCACCCAGCGCCGCGCTTGGCTTTGGCGCACTTCGCCATCGTAGGCTTGCAAGTCCCAACGCGCTGCCGCCATGGCTTGAAAATGGGTCAAAATCTCGGCAGCGCGGGGGTCGGCGGCCAAGTTCACCTCTTCATCCGGATCATTGGTCAGATCGAACAACTGGTCAGGGTCGGCCAGACAGCGGATGTATTTCCACGCCCCTTGCCGCAACGCGACCATGGGCGTGATCGACCCTTCGGCTGCATATTCCATCGCTACTGGCGTGCTGCGCGGTTGGCCTTTGGCCAAGGGCACAAGGCTTTCGCCATCGGTCCAAGGCATGACTTCCTCCATCGAAATGCCCGCCAGATCGCACAGCGTCGGCGTCAGGTCGATGGTCGAGACGGGGGTTTCGACAAGGCCAGCGTCCAACCCTGCGGCGGCAATCATCAACGGCACGCGGGCTGCACCTTCAAAGAAGTTCATCTTGAACCACAACCCTTTACGGCCCAGCATTTCACCGTGGTCCGACACAAAAACGATGATCGCCTCTTGCCGAGACGCTTCAAGTGCTGCCAAAATCTCACCAATCTTATCATCGACGTAAGAGATATTGGCAAAGTAACCCTGCCTAGCGCGGCGGATGTGGTCGTCTGTCACAGCCATGCCGCGCCAATCGCAGGCATCCATCAGGCGTTGGGAATGGGGGTCCATATCCTCATAGGCCAAGGGGGCTGGGGGCGTCAGTTCGGGCGCGCCTTCGTACAGGTCCCAGTATTTGCGCCGTGCGACGAAAGGGTCGTGCGGGTGGGTGAAGGAGACGGTCAGGCTCCACGGGCGCGCATCAAGGCCGCGCGACAGGTCGTAGATTTTCTGCACGGCTTGGTGGGCCACATCGTCGTCATATTCCAACTGGTTGGTAATCTCGGCCACGCCCGCGCCCGTGACAGAACCAAGGTTGTGATACCACCAATCAATCCGCTCACCGGGTTTGCGGTAATCCGGCGTCCAGCCAAAATCGGCGGGGTAAATGTCGGTCGTCAGGCGCTGTTCAAAGCCGTGCAACTGGTCTGGCCCGACAAAGTGCATCTTGCCCGACAGTGCCGTTTGATACCCCGCGCGGCGCAGATGGTGCGCATAGGTCGGGATGTCAGAGACAAACTCTGCCGCGTTGTCATACACCCGCGTTCGGCGCGGCAAAGCGCCTGACATAAAGGCCGCACGGGCAGGCGCGCATAGGGGCGAGGCGGTGTAAGCATTGCCAAAGCGCACCGACTTTGCGGCCAGTTTGCGCAAGTTGGGCGCGTGCAAGAAAGCCGCAGGGCCATCGGCGAACAGCGTGCCGGTCAACTGGTCGACCATCAAGATCAAGATGTTGGGTTTGGTCATATCATGCCCCGCAGTGCTGTCCTCTGACCCATGGGTGGCGCGGGATGGCCGCTGGAGCAAGAGGAGATTTTGACCCCACACTTGCCCTTGTCGCAATCGCACCGCCAAACGACGTTTCAGGACAGAGATTTGCCCCCATCCTGCCGCCTGATAGGCCAAGCTTGGGGAGGCACCTATGACCATTCGCACAGAGTTTCCGTTCGCCATCGTCGAGGATCCTGACATGGGGATCGTTTTGTCTGACGGCTGCCGCCTGTCAGCGCGGGTCTGGATGCCCAAAGATGCCGTCAAAGCCCCCGTTCCAGCCGTTTTGGAATATATCCCCTACCGCAAACGCGATGGCACCTTGCCCCGCGATGAGATGATGCACCCCTATGTCGCGGGCCACGGCTATGCCTGCATCCGTGTTGATATGCGCGGCAATGGCGATTCCGAAGGCCTGATGACCGATGAATACACCCGCCAAGAGCTGTCTGACGCGGTTGAGGTGATTGCTTGGCTGGCCCGCCAACCGTGGTGCAGCGGGCAAGTCGGGATGATGGGCAAAAGCTGGGGCGGGTTTAACTGCCTGCAAACCGCCTATCTGCAGCCCCCCGCGCTGAAAGCCGTGATTTCAGTTTGCTCGACCACCGACCGTTTTGCCGATGACATCCATTATCGTGGCGGCTGTTTGCTGGGGGAAAACTTTGGCTGGGGGGCGGTGATGCTGTCGTATTCCTCGCGCCCGCCAGACCCTGCCCTGCGCGCCGATTGGCGCGAGATGTGGCTAGAACGGCTGGAGGCCGAGCCTTGGCTGGCACCCCGCTGGGCCGCCTTGCAAGAACGCGGGGCCTATTGGCAGCACGGGTCGATCTGTGAGGATTACGCACGTATGCAAGTGCCAGTGCTGATCTGGGGCGGATGGGCTGACAGTTATATGAACACAGTCGCGGCGATTGTGGAAAATCTGCCCGGATCGAAGGGCATCGTCGGGCCTTGGGTGCACCAATATCCCCACACCGCCGTGCCCGGCCCTGCGATAGGCTTTTTGCAAGAGGCCGTGCGCTGGTGGGACCGTTGGTTGAAAGGCAAGGCCAACGGGGCCGAAAATGACCCCGCCTACCGCGCCTATATGCTGCATTCCGAAGCGCCCGATGCCAGCCCCAAGCACCGCGCGGGGCATTGGGTGGCGGAAACCGCTTGGCCCTCGCCGCGTGTGACGCGCAAGGTTCTGGGCTTAAGCCCTGCGACGCAAAGGGCGGGGGGGGCCACACCCTCTGGCCGCCCCGTTGGGTATTTAAGCCAAGAGGAAGGGGGGGCGATTTCGTGCCAGATAGCCACCCCGCAACATCTGGGCATGAACGCGGGCGAGTTTTTTCCGATGGGGTTGAATGCCGAAATGCCCGGCGACCAGCGCGGCGATGATGCGGTGTCGGTGTGTTTTGATGGGGATGTGCTGACTGCGCCTCTGGAGCTGTTGGGCGCGGCGCGGTTGACGATCAATGTATCAAGCGACAAGCCTTTGGGGTTTGTTGTCGTGCGGTTGTGTGATGTGGGGCCGGATGGCGCCTCGGTTCGGATTGCACATGGGATGTTTAACCTGTGCCACAGGACGGGTGCTGCAACACCACAGGCCTTGGTGCCGGGGCAGACGGTGGCTGTGACCTTTGACTTGGACCAAATGGCTTACCGCGTAGCAGCAGGGCATCGGCTGCGGTTGGCGTTTTCGAATTCGTACTGGCCCTTTGTCTGGCCATCGCCTGAAGCGGGGGTTTTGACCCTGACGGGCGGCCAGTTGGACCTGCCGGTACATCAGGGCACGACTGCGGAATGGACCCCGCCTGCCGCCGAAACCGCCACCCCTTGGGCGCACCGTGTGGTGCGCAAAGGCAGCAGCGCGCGGCGGATCGAGACGGATCTGTTGTCAGGCACCCACCGCCTGATCGTGCATGAAGACGGCGGCGATGTCGAAAACCTGACCCACGGCCTGATCAGCGGCGAAAGCCTTGACGAGCTTTGGGAGATCGACGCCGCCGACCCCACCTCTGCCCGCGCGCATCATGTTTGGGAGCAGCGCCTAAGCCGTGGCGATTGGGCCGTGCGCACCAAGGCCGAGGCCGAGATGACCTGCACCGCCACCCATCTGCGCATGACAGCGCGCCTGACGGCATGGGAAGGCGACGAGGTGATCTTTGAACGCGCTTGGGATGACCAAGTGGCGCGGCGCTTTGTATGACAAAAGTTGGGCTAAGGGTGCAAAAATAATCCTTGGTGCAATTCAAGAAGTGCGTTTTAGTTGACCACAACGAAAGACCCGGGCGACCGGAACCAAAACAGGGAGAGAGACATGTCGAGTGAACTGAACCACCTGCTAAGCCTAGCCTCGGCCGGGAAAATGAGCCGCCGCGAATTCGTTGGCCGTGCTGGCGCCTTGGGCGTCTCGACCGCTGTGGCGGGGACCATGCTGTCAACGGCAGTCTTTGCTGACACACCCGTCAAGGGTGGCCTGCTGCGCGCAGGTATGCAGGGCGGCGAAAGCACCAACACGCTGGATCCGGCCTTGGCCGCTTCGGACGTGCCTTTCATGATCAACTCGACCTGGGGCGAAACGCTGGTTGATGTGGAACTGAACGGCACCTTGGGCCTGCGTGTGGCAGAGGAAGTTTCTTCCAACGCGGATGCGACCCAGTGGATGTTCAAGATCCGCAAGGGTGTTGAATATCACAATGGCGCAACCCTGACGGCTGAAGACGTGGTCGCAACGCTAAAGCGCCACACCGATGACAAGGCGCAATCGGGCGCCCAAGGCATCGTCAAAGGCATCACCGACATGAAGGCCGAGGGCGACATGGTCACCCTGACCTTGGCCGCAGGCAACGCCGACTTGCCCTTCTTGATGGCCGACTATCACCTGATCATCCAACCCGGTGGCGGCGTAGACAACCCCGCGGCAGGCATCGGTAGCGGCGCTTACAAAGTGGTCGAGCATGAGCCGGGCGTTCGCACCGCATTTGAAAAGCATGCCAACTATTGGGATTCGTCGCGCGGCCATGCCGACCAAGTCGAAATCCTGACGATCAACGACAACACTGCCCGCACGGCGGCCATTCAGGCGGGCCAAATCCACCTGATGAACCGGATCGACCCCAAGATCGTCGAACTGCTGAAGGGCAACAGCGATGTGGCGATTGAACGCGCCGCTGGCCCCGGGCACTACGTGTTCATCATGCGCTGCAACGCCGCCCCGTTTGATAACAACGACCTGCGCATGGCGCTGAAGATGTCCGTCAACCGTCAGGAAATGGTCGACAAGATCTTGGGCGGCATGGGGTCGCGCGGGAACGACTTCCCGATCAACGCCGCCTATCCGCTGTTTGACGACTCGATCCCACAGCGCGAATTGGACGCTGCAGCAGCCGCCGATTTCTACAAGAAATCGGGCCATGACGGCTCGCCCATTCTGCTGCAAGTTGCCCCCGGTGCCTTCCCCGGCGCTGTGGAAGCGGCCCAACTGTTCCAAGCCAGCGCCAATGCCGCCGGCATTCCGCTGCAAGTGAAGCTAGAGCCCGATGACGGCTACTGGTCGAACGTTTGGAACGTTGCTCCGTTCTGCGCAAGCTATTGGGGCGGACGCCCGGTGCAAGACCAGATGTATTCGACGGCCTATCTGTCGACTGCAGAATGGAACGACACCGCCTTCAAAGACGCGCATTTTGACGAAGTCATGATCGCCGCACGTGGCGAACTTGACCCAGCCAAGCGCAAGGGCATGTATTCGGAAATGGCCAACATCCTGCGCGACAATGGCGGCCTGATCTGCCCAATGTTCAACGACTGGGTTGAAGGCCGTCGCAACGAAGTGGGCGGGTGGATCGCAAACCCCGCAGGCACGCTGATGAACGGCAAGGCACTGTCGATGTGCTGGCTGAACGCCTGAGGTTCTGGTGCATCCGATAATTAAACTAGTGGTCCAGCGCATTGCGCTGGGCCTCCTTTTGCTTCTGGCCGTTTCGGTCGTGATTTTCCTTGGGGTCGAGATGCTGCCGGGCGATACCGCGCAAGCGATCCTTGGGCAGTCTGCCACGGCCGAATCCTTGGCCAATCTGCGTGAATCCTTGGGGCTGAACCAAAACGCGCCCACGCGGTATTTCAAGTGGCTAGGCCACGCCTTGCAGGGCGATTTGGGCAAAGCTTTGACCAATCAACAAGACATCGCCCATGCCATTGGCCAACGCTTGGGCAACACGCTGTTTTTGGCCGTCTGCGCCGGTGTCATCGCCGTGCCCTTGGCCATCGCCTTGGGCCTGATTGCTGCGCGCTACAACGGGCGCTGGCCGGATAAGGTGATTTCGGGCGTCACCCTCGCCACGATTTCCCTGCCAGAGTTCGTTGCGGCCTATTTCGTGATCTACCTTTTGACGCAGGTCATCCCCATTTTGCAGCCCGTCTCGATGGTCTTCCCCGGCATGGGGTTCTTTGAAAAGCTGCACGCCGTCGCCCTGCCCGTGATTGTGCTGGTCATGGTGGTGCTGGCCCATATGATGCGCATGACGCGCGCTGCGATTTTGAACGTGATGCAATCGGCCTATATTGAAACCGCCGAGCTTAAGGGCCTGTCGCCCATGCAAGTCATCTGGCGGCATGCCCTGCCCAATGCGGTGGCGCCCATCATCTCGGTCGTCGTGATCAACTTGGCCTATCTGGTGGTGGGCGTTGTCGTGGTGGAAGTGGTGTTCAGCTACAACGCCTTGGGGCAATATCTGGTTGATCATGTGGCCAAGCGCGACCTGCCCGTGGTGCAGGCGGTGGGGATCATCTTTGCCGCCGTCTATATCGGGCTGAACATTCTGGCCGACCTGATCGGCATCATCGCCAACCCGCGCTTAAGGCATCCGAAATGAGAATACCGCTTTCGGCCCTGATTGGTCTGGTGATGACGGGGGCTTTCGTGCTGGCCGCCCTGTTTGCGCCGTGGATTGCGCCCTATCCGATTGATGCGGCAGTGGGCAAGGTGTGGGAAGGCCCCTCGCAGCAATTCTGGCTAGGCACCGACACGATCGGCCGCGATATCCTAAGCCGGTTGATCTATGGCGGGTCGGTGACGATCTTTGTCGCACTGGTATCTTCGCTTTTGTCGTTCGGGATGGGGGCGTTTTTCGGCTTTCTTGCGGCCACGCGCGGCGGATGGATTGATACGGGCCTATCGCGGCTGGTCGATCTGATGATGGCGGTGCCCTCGCTGATCGTGGCCTTGGTTGTTCTGTCAGTTCTGCCCTTGAACCTGACCGTGCTGATCTTGGTGATGGGTGTTTTGGATTCCACCCGCGTCTTTCGCCTAAGCCGTGCTGTCGCCGCCGACATCGCCGTGATGGATTACGTCGAAGCCGCCAAACTGCGCGGTGAACGCCAAGGCTGGATCATCTTCCGCGAGATATTGCCCAACGCCATGTCACCCTTGGTGGCAGAATTCGGGATGCGCTTTATCTTCGCGGTGCTGTTTATTTCCACCCTGTCGTTCTTGGGCCTAGGCATTCAGCCCCCGCTGTCAGATTGGGGCGGCATGGTGCGCGAGAATAAGGATGGTCTGGTTTACGGCAAAGCCGCAGCCCTGATGCCCGCGCTGGCGATTGCGGTGCTGGCGATTTCGGTGAACTTGGTCGCCGATTGGATCTTGCAGCGCACCTCAAGCTTGAAAGGGGGTCGCGGTGGCTGATCTTTTGACGATCAAGAACCTGCGGATTGAGGCGACAGCCTATCCCCCCGGTGAAGCGCCCAAGCATTTGGTGCTGGTCGATGACGTATCCGTCTCGGTGCAAAAGGGGCGTGTGCTGGGGCTGATCGGCGAATCTGGCGCTGGCAAATCGACCATCGGGCTGGCGGCTATGTCTTACGGGCGCGGCGGTGTGCGCTTGACGGGGGGGCAAGTTCTGCTCAACGGGCGCGATATTCGCACGGCCGATGCGTCGGGCCTACGCTCCTTACGCGGGCGCGAGGTGACCTATGTCGCCCAAAGTGCCGCCGCAGCCTTTAACCCCGCGAAACGCCTGATGGCGCAGGTGATCGAAACCTGCCTGCTGCACAGGCTGATGACGAAGGAACAGGCCGAGGCCCGTGCGGTGGAATTGTTCGCCAAACTGGGCCTGCCCAACCCCGAAACCTTTGGCCAGCGCTATCCGCACCAAGTCTCGGGCGGGCAATTGCAGCGTGCCATGACGGCGATGGCGCTTTGCCCCAAGCCCGACCTTGTGATCTTTGACGAACCGACCACTGCGCTGGATGTGACCACGCAGATCGACGTTCTAGCCGCGATCAAAGAGGCGATCCGCGATACCGGCGTTGCCGCCATCTACATCACCCACGATCTTGCCGTGGTGGCACAGGTCGCCGACGACATTCTGGTGCTGCGCCACGGCAAAGCGGTGGAATATGGCGCGACCGATCAGATCATCTCGGCCCCCGTGCAAGACTATACCCAAGCGCTGGTTTCCGTGCGCAGCATCGACCATGCCGAGAAAACCGATGCCACACCCATCTTGCGCGCCACGGGCATCACGGCGCGCTACCGCGGCACCGATTTTGATGTGCTGCAAGATATAACCGTTGATGTGGCGGCAGGCCAAACCTTGGCCATTGTGGGCGAAAGCGGGTCGGGCAAATCCACCCTCGCGCGGGTGATCACCGGCCTTCTGCCCGCCCGCGCGGGCCAGATTACCTTTGACGGGCGCACCCTGTCGCCCGATTTGGCCACCCGCAGCAAAGACGATCTGCGCCAAGTGCAGATGATCTACCAAATGGCCGACACCGCGATGAACCCGCGCCAAACTGTCGGCACGATCATCGGCCGCCCGCTAGAGTTCTACTTCGGCCTGAAGGGCGAAGCCAAACGCGCCCGCGTGCAAGAACTGCTCGACCAGATCGAAATGGGCGCTGGCTTTGAAAACCGCTATCCCGCCGAACTGTCAGGCGGCCAAAAACAACGCGTCTGCATCGCCCGCGCCTTGGCCGCCAAACCCAAGCTGATCCTGTGTGATGAAGTCACCTCTGCGCTCGACCCTTTGGTCGCCGATGGCATCTTGAAACTGCTGTTGAACTTGCAAGCCCAAGAAGGTGTCGCCTACCTGTTCATCACCCATGATCTGGCCACCGTCAAAGCCATCGCCGACAAAATTGCCGTGATGTACCGCGGCAAAGTGGTGCGCTATGGCCAAAAGTCCGATGTGCTCGCCCCGCCGTTTGACGATTACACCGACCTGTTGTTGTCCTCTGTGCCAGAGATGAAGACAGGCTGGCTGGAAAGCGTTCTGAAAACCCGCAAAATGGCAAGCGCAGGCAACTGACCCTTTCATACGTGCCCAAATATCCCCGCCGGAGGCTCAAACGCCGGCAACAGAGGTTCCCATGTCCAAACTGCTGCTGATCCTGCTTGATGGCGTCCCCTACGCCAATTGGCGCCGGCTATTTGGCAACCTAGAAGGCTGGGTAGCCAGCGGCGAAGCGCAGGTCTGGAAGATGCGCTCTGTGGTGCCGTCAACGTCAGGCACCTGTTACGCCTCGATCCACACCGGCTTGCCCCCGCAGGTGCATGGCATCTGGGGCAATGCCACTCGGCGGCGGCTAGAGTTTCCGGATGTATTCTCGGAAGTGACAAAAGCCGGCCTGAAAACCGGTGCCGTGACGCATTCCTTCTGGTCAGAATTCTTCAACCGCTATCCCTTCGATCTGGTCGAAGACATGGAATATGACGAGCCAAACGGCCCCATCACCCATGGCCGCTTTCACACGATGACAGGTGACAGCAGCTACAACCAAATGACCCCCGCCGATGTCGACCTGTTCGCCACGCTGACGATGCTGTGCGAACGCAAGGGCATCGACTACGGCATCTTGCACACCTGCACGCTGGACAGCATGGGCCACCGTTTCTTTCACGATTGCGAAGAGATGGACGACGCCTGTTACCGCATGGACGAGGCTATGGCGAATTTCTTGGCACGATGGCGCGCGGCGGGATATGAGGTGATCGTTACCGCCGACCACGGCCAAGACGCGCGCGGCCATCATGGCGGGGCGACCGATGTGCAGCGTGACTTTGCGCTATATTACTTTGGCCCTGCCCAAGGGCCTGCAAGCAATGTGGTGCTAGACCAATTGGCGCTTGCGCCAACCATCCTGACGCGACTTGGCGTGACAGTGCCAGAGACGATGAAACACCCCTCTTTTCTCACCGCCCAAGACCACAATTTTTCTGCGAAAAATCAATAAGCCGGTTCTTCTGCGAAAAACCCAAAAATCTTCGCAGAAGATTTGTTCTTAAGATTTTTCGCAGAAAAATCGTTACTGCGCGTAGGTCGAACTTTCTTCGTCCAACAAAGCCTTGATCTCGCGCAGGTGAAAATCTGCCCCGCCGGGATAAGCCTCCCATTCCTGTGCGGTTTTCTCGGCAATTTCGTCTGACAGCACGCGCAGCGGTCGACCAGTTTGCAAGGCGCGGATATAGGTTTCTGCTGCGCGTTCAAAATAGGTCAAGCGGTTGAAGGTTTCCGCCACCGTCTTGCCAATAATCAGCACACCGTGGTTGCCCATGACCATTGTGGTGATCTTGGGGTCGGCCAGCATATGGGCACAGCGCGCCCCTTCCTCGGCAAAGGCCATGCCGCCGTAAGCCTCATCCACCACATGGCGGTTAAAGAACATGGCAGAGTTTTGGTCAATCGGCGGCAGTCGGCTGTCGGCCAAACTGGCCAAAACCGTGGCGTGCATCGAATGCACATGCATCACGCAGCGCGCATGGGGCACGGCGCGGTGGATTGATCCGTGCAGGCCCCAAGCGGTTGGGTCTGGCGCATCGGGGCGATCCATCGTGTTGGGGTCGTTGGCATCAATCTCGACAAGGCTGGATGCCGTGATCCGCCCGAAATGGCGCCCATTGGGGTTGATCAGAAAGCGCGTGCCTTCGGGGTTCACCGCCAATGAAAAGTGGTTGGCCACCGCCTCGTGCAGGTTCAGCTTCACCGTCCAGCGAAAGGCTGCGGCCAAATCGGTGCGTTCGGACCAGTGGGTCAGGTTGGCGTGGGCATTCATAAGGCGTCTCCCTTTGGGTTCCCGCCTGTGGCGAGGGTTTGCAGCGCCTGCGTGATGCGGGCAAAACTGGCGGCGGCGCGGTCAACCGTTTTGCGGGCGCGCAGATAGCCGTGAACAAGGCCGGGTTCGACAACCCAATGGGCGCGGCCTTCGGCCTTTACAATCGCCTCAGCATAGCTGCGGGCATCATCGCACAGCGGGTCACATTCTGCGCCAAAGGTGATGGTGGGCGGCAGCCCCGAAAAGTCGGTATCTTGCAGCGGAGACACCGTGGCGTCGCCCTTAGGCACAGCGCCGTTGTGGCGAATGCCGGCATAAAACAGCACATCGTCGCGCGTCAGCATCGGTGCCTTTGCATGGGCCACATAACTGCCCGCATCCACATCACCGCCAAGGCCCGGATAGATCAACACCTGCCCCAGCACCCGCCCCTGACCGCGCAAAGCATGGCTGACGGCAGCGGCCAAATTGCCCCCCGCGCTGTCACCTGCCAACAGCACAGGCCCCTCGGCTGAAACCGCGCGGGTGACTGCCAAGGCATCGTCAAAGGCCGCCGGATGCAGATGTTCGGGCGACAGGCGGTAATCGGGGCAGATCACCGCAAGCCCTGTCGCCGCGCGAATATCGGCGCAGACGTCATCGTGGCTTTCCAGCCCGCCGACCACAAACCCGCCGCCATGCAGATAGATGATTGCAGGCTTCGCACCGTCAAAAACCCGACACATCACGCCCGCAATCGGGCGGTCTTGCGCTGTGATCCCTTCGGGATAGCCACGATGGAAAGCACGGCACATGGCGTCATAAATCGCGCGCTGCTCGGCAATCGACAGGGTCGCGGCATCGGGCGGGTAAGCGGCATCGGTGGCCTTGATAAAGGCCCACGTCTGCGCGTCGATCAGGGTTGCGTAATCCATGGCACCTCGCTCTTCGCATCAGTCTTGCAGATGGCAAAGCAAAAGCAAAGGGCGCGCACCGATCCGGCACGCGCCCCTTTCAAGCCCCGCTTGGCCTTAGCCCAGCGTGATGTTGATCGCCGATTCGCGGCCATCCCGACCGGCTTCGATGTCGAAGTTGACGGCTTGGCCGTCTTTCAGCCCGCGCAGACCAGCCCGCTCTAGCGCTGTGATATGCACGAACACGTCTTTCTTGCCGCCTTCCGGGGCAATAAAGCCGTAGCCTTTGGTTTCATTGAACCATTTCACGGTGCCCTTGGCCATCGTGAACACTCCTGTCTTATTGCCGCCCGCGAGATTGCGGCGGCCCGGCCCCGTCAGCTTAAGATCGAATGCTGTGGCCGATTGTGGTGGCAGACAGGTCGATAGAGATAACGTCGCGCAGAATTTATTGCGGCAAGACAGGCCAAAATCAAGATTAAATATCGGGGGAAGGCGGGGGCTTCACCTTGGGTTGACGCAGGTCAAAGAGGTTTGCCCGTTTTTTGGGCAAGCTTGGATCAGGGCCAGTTACGCCCATCCTAGAAAGGACCACGCCATGACCCAACCCATCCTGTGCCCGATTGATGGCACCGATCACGCCACGCATGCCATCGAAACCGCCGCCGACCTTGCCACCAAATCCGGCGCCAAGCTGCTGCTATGCGTGGTCAACGTGGCCCATGGTGGCGGGCGTGGCCCCCTGATCCACCATTGGAGCGATGCTGACGCCCAAGCGATCCTTGACGCAGGCGTTGCGCGTGCCAAGGCCAAAGGCGTCACCCCCGCAGGCACCGCGATTGTGATCGACCGCGAAGCCGCCAGCGGCATCGTAACCTATGCCGAGATGAACAAGGTGGGCCATATCGTCATGGGCACCGGCGACAAGCGCGGCGTCTCGCGCCTTGTGCTTGGGTCGGTCGCGGCGGATGTGGCGGGGCGGGCGCATTGCACGGTGACGATTGCACGGTAGGGTGGGCGGTGCGTGCAAGCACGCACCCTACCGGTCAAGCGCGACAAACCGTAGGGTGCGTGATTTCACACACCCATGGGGAATCCGGCGGAGTGGTGCGTGCAAGCACGCACCCTACCTTGTAAACTTCTTATACTTCACCCGCGTCGGCTCGATGCTGTCTGCCCCCAAGCGGCGCACTTTGTCTTCTTCGTAGGCTTCAAAGTTGCCCTCGAACCATTCCACATGGGCATCGCCTTCGAAGGCCAGAATATGCGTGCACAGGCGGTCAAGGAAGAAGCGGTCGTGGCTGATGATCACCGCACAACCCGCAAAATCTTCAATCGCCGCTTCCAGCGCTTGCAGGGTTTCCACATCCAGATCGTTGGTCGGTTCGTCAAGCAGCAGCACGTTGCCGCCGCTTTTCAGCAGTTTCGCCATGTGAACACGGTTGCGCTCGCCGCCCGACAGGCTGCCGACCTTTTTCTGCTGGTCGGTGCCCTTAAAGTTGAACGCCCCGCAATAGGCGCGCGAGTTCATGTCGAAATCGCCCAGCTTGATCACTTCCGCCCCGCCCGAGACTTCTTCCCACACGGTCTTGCCCGGTTCTAGCGCGTCGCGCGATTGGTCAACGTAAGACAGTTGCACCGTGGTGCCCAGGGTGATCGTGCCCTCATCAGGCTGTTCTTGGCCCGTGATCATCCGGAACAAAGTCGATTTGCCCGCCCCGTTCGGGCCAATCACGCCCACAATCGCGCCGGGCGGCACGGTGAAGGACAGGTTTTCAATCAACAACCGGTCGCCCATGTGCTTTTTCAGGCCGATCACATCAATCACCTTACCGCCCAGACGTTCGCCGTTGGGAATGATGATCTGGGCCGAGGTGGCGCGTTCGCGCACCGTTTGGGTCGCCATTTCGTTATACTTGCTGATACGGGCTTTCTGCTTGGCTTGGCGCGCACGGGCACCAGCACGGATCCATTCCAGTTCCTTTTCCATCGCCTTTTGCTTGGATTTGTCCTCGCGCGCCTCTTGGGCGGCGCGTTTGGCCTTTTGGTCAAGCCAAGCGGTGTAGTTGCCCTCGTAAGGAATGCCGCGCCCCCGGTCGAGTTCCAGAATCCAGCCTGTGATGTCATCAAGGAAATAGCGGTCGTGGGTCACGACAAGGATCGTGCCCTTATAGTCGATCAAGTGCTGTTGCAGCCAAGCAATCGATTCGGCGTCAAGGTGGTTGGTCGGTTCGTCCAGCAGCAGCATATCGGGCGCATCCAGCAAAAGCTGGCACAGGGCCACACGGCGACGCTCGCCGCCCGACAGGCTTTCGACATCGGCATCATCGGGCGGGCAGCGCAGGGCTTCCATCGCCACGTCGATCTGGCTGTCGAGATCCCAAAGGTTCTCGGCATCAATCTCGTCTTGTAAGCGCGACATCTCATCCGCGGTGTCGTCGGAATAGTTCATCGCCAGTTCGTTATAGCGATCCAGCTTGGCGACCTTAGACGCACAGCCCAATTTCACGTTGTCGCGCACGTTCAGCTTGGCATCCAGCACGGGTTCTTGCGCCAGATAGCCCACGCGCGCGCCTTTGGCGGCCCAAGCATCGCCGGTGAAATCGGTATCAATCCCCGCCATGATGCGCAGCAAGGTCGACTTGCCCGACCCGTTTACGCCCACAACACCGATCTTCACGCCGGGCAAGAAGTTCAGCTTGATATTCTCAAAGCATTTCTTGCCACCCGGATAGGTCTTCGAGAGATTGTCCATGTGGTAGACGTATTGATAACTGGCCATCTGCGCGCTCCATCCGAGTTTGCGCTTCATCTAAGGGAAAGGACGCGCCTCTTCAACGCCGATTGCGGTTGACATGGGCGCAACCTGCCCCTGAAATCGCGCTTTCGCGGGGTGGAGGCCGCAAGACAAATGGTTCAGGGCTTTCCAGCGGCCTATCGGGGCATGGTCGTGGGCCTGCTGGGCGGGTCGTTTGACCCGGCTCATGACGGCCATGTGCATATCACGCATCAGGCGTTGCAGCGCATTGGGTTAGATCGGGTGTGGTGGCTGGTCAGCCCCGGCAACCCGCTCAAGGCCAACGCGCCCGCCCCGATGGCGCTGCGATTGGCGCGGGCACGTGAGAAGCTGGGCGACGATCCACGGGTGGTTGTCACTGATCTTGAGGCGCGCTTGGGCACCCGCGCCACGATCGACACTTTGCGCCGCTTGCAAGCGCTTTATCCCGGCGTGCGCTTTGTGTGGATCATGGGGGCGGATAACCTTGTGCAATTTCACCGCTGGCGCAATTGGCGCCAGATCATGGCGCGCGTGCCCATGGCCGTGATGGCACGCCCCGGCGCGGGGCTATCGGCGCGGCTTTCGGTGACAGCCCGCGCCTTTCGCGGTGCGCAGGTGGCCGCAGATCAGCTGACCCATCGCAAAGCGCCGGCTTGGTCCTTTGTGAACATGCCGCTGCACAAGGCCTCTTCAACCGTGATCCGCGCGAAGGGCGAGTGGCGGCGCTGAGCGGCTTGCTTTGCGGCAGGCTTGGGCATTACGATTTGCTTGCGTGGCAGGAGCGGCATAATGGCGGCACAGAATTTAACACGGCGTTGGGTGTTGGCGGGCTTAGGGGCCGGTCTTGCAGCGCCCGCCTTGGGTGCCGCCCAAAGCGCGCCGTCAACCGCTGATCTGGTGGCGAAAGCCAAGCTTACAGGCACCACCGGCTTTTGTGTGGCCGATGTCGCCACAGGCCAAATCCTTGACAGCTTTCAACCCTTAGCCCCCGTTCCCCCCGCAAGCGTGGCCAAAACCATCACCACGCTGTTCGCGCTAGAGCATTTGGGGGCCGATCATCAATTCACCACCCAAGTTCTGGCAACCCAGCCTGTGAACGCAGGCACATTGACGGGCGATCTTATCTTGTCCGGCGGCGGTGATCCTACGCTGAACACCGATAGCTTAGGCGACATGGTCGCCGCCTTGGCCCGCAGCGGGTTGAAGCGGGTGAGCGGGCGCTTTTTGGTCTATGCCAATGCCCTGCCCGCTTTGACGCGCATCAGCGCCGACCTTCCCGTTGAGGCGGGCTACGATCCGGGCCTGTCTGGCCTGTCGCTCAACTACAACCGCGTCAATCTGGAGTGGTCAAAGGGTGGGGCCACGGCGCGGATGACATCGCCGGGGGTTCATTACCTGCCCGAAGTGCACGGCATCAAAGTCAGTGTGGTTGACCGCGAAACCCCCGTTTTCACCTATTCCGACCAAGGCGCTGAACACTGGACAGTGTCACGCGACGCCATGAAGAAAGAAGGCACACGCTGGTTGCCCGTGCGCCATGTCGCCCCCTATGTGGCCGAGGTCTTCTCCACCCTATGCGCCATGCAAGGCATCTCTCTGCCCGCGCCACAGATGATAGACGTGCTGCCCCCCACGACACCGCTGATCACATGGCCCAGCGCGCGCCTGTCGCCCATATTGCGCGAGATGTTGAAGTATTCCACCAACATCACCGCCGAAACCTTGGGCCTATCGGCATCCGGCGCGCGGTCGTTGCGGGAGTCGGCGATGGCAATGCAGGCTTGGGCGGGTGAAAGCTTGGGGATGTCGGCAAGCTTTGTCGACCATTCCGGCCTAGGGGCTGCATCGCGGGTGACCGCCCAAGGCATGATGCAGGCGCTGATGGCGGGGGAAAAGCGCGCCTCAGGCTTAGGGCTGCGGGCCTTGCTGAAAGAGATCAGCCTTAAGGATGAAAACGGCAGCGCGCTGATCGGCGGGCCGGTCAAGATCCACGCCAAAAGTGGGACGCTTAACTTTGTGTCGGGCCTTGCGGGGTTCATGACCCAACCGTCAGGCCGCGATCTGGCCTTTGCGATCTTTTCGGCTGACCCTGCACGGCGCGAAGCCGTGCCCGTGGCCCAGCGCGAAAAGCCACCGGGCCAAAAGGCTTGGGTCAGCCGCGCCCGCGTGTTGCAAAACGGCTTGCTGCGGCAGTGGGCCAGTTTGGCTTAGGGCCGCAAATGCCGCACCCTAGCGCCCCATTCGATGGCGGCGGCGTGCAAGCGGTCAATCGCCAGTTCCTCGCGCACCTCTTCCAGCATCCGCAGCTCTACTTCGCGCAGGGTGCCGTCGGCTGCGGCGACATCGCAGGCCAAGGCATAGGCTGTTTCGTACAACCGTTCCGGCAAGGCATCACGGATTAGGCCAAACAGCGCGGCCAACCCGTCTTCCTCTTCAAACAGGTCAAACACCGTCTGCGCGATCAGGCGGATGCGGTCGTTGTCGTAGTCGGCAAAGACCGGCAAATGATGGACAATGCGCTGGATCGCCACCAACTCGGTCGTCCGCATCTGCTC
This sequence comes from uncultured Rhodobacterales bacterium, assembly GCA_903873585.1. Taxonomy (GTDB): domain Bacteria; phylum Pseudomonadota; class Alphaproteobacteria; order Rhodobacterales; family Rhodobacteraceae; genus Stagnihabitans. Next base: position 113,153 of record CAIQOV010000043.1, on the reverse strand, counting down.
ATCCGACGCTGAGACGGCGATCATCACCGCAATCAGCGCATCAGGCGGCGACATCGAGGCGGGCGTGGCATGGGGCATGGGTCGTCCTTTCGCATTTGGCCTTACAATATTGACGCCAAGCCGGTGCGGCAATAGAGGACGAAGGTTAAGGGCGGCATTGCGCCGTTTTCCTGGAGGATACCCCTATGAGCACCTTGCGTGACGCCGCGATGAAGTCGAAAGCCTGGCCCTTTGAAGAGGCCCGCGCTTTGCTGAAACGCACCGAACACAAGGCGCATGACAAGGGCTATGTGCTGTTTGAAACCGGCTACGGCCCGTCAGGCCTGCCCCATATCGGCACCTTTGGCGAAGTGGCGCGCACCACCATGATCCGCCGCGCGTTTGAAGTGATCTCGGATATCCCCACCCGCTTGATCTGCTTTTCCGATGATGTCGACGGCATGCGCAAAGTGCCCGAGAACGTGCCCCAGCAAGAGATGCTGCGCCAGCATATGCAAAAGCCGCTGACCTCGGTGCCCGATCCTTACGGCGAATTCAACAGCTTTGGCGACCATAACAACGCCATGCTGCGCAGGTTCCTAGACACCTTCGGCTTTGAATATGAATTCTACTCGGCAACCGAGTTCTACAAGTCGGGCCGCTTTGATGACACCTTGCGCCTATGTGCTGAACGCTATGACGCGATCATGGCGATCATGCTGGCCTCGTTGCGCGAAGAGCGTCAGCAGACCTATTCCTGCTTCTTGCCGATCCACCCCGAAACTGGCCGCGTGCTGTATGTGCCGATGAAAGAGGTGAACGCCAAGGATGGCACGATCACCTTTGACGATGAAACGGGCCGCGAATGGACGCTGCCTGTGACGGGCGGCAACGTGAAGCTGCAATGGAAGCCCGACTTTGGTGCGCGTTGGGCCGCCCTTGGCGTTGATTTTGAGATGTATGGCAAAGACCATTCGACCAACACGCCGATCTATGACGGCATCTGCAACGCACTTGGGGGCCGTGCGCCCAACCATATGACTTATGAGCTGTTCTTGGATTTCGAAGGTCAGAAGATTTCCAAATCCAAAGGCAATGGCCTGACGATTGACGAATGGCTAACCTATGCCGCCACGGAATCGCTGTCGTATTTCATGTATCAAAAGCCCAAAACCGCCAAGCGGCTGTGGTGGGATGTGATTCCCAAAGCGGTGGATGAATACCACCAGCAGCTGAAAGCCTACCCGACCCAAGACATCGACGCGCAGGTCAACAACCCCGTCTGGCATATCCACAGCGGCAATGTGCCTGAATCGAAGATGGTCGTCAGCTTTGCCATGCTATTGAACCTTGCGTCTGTCGCAGGGGCCAAGGATGCAGCAGGGCTTTGGGGCTTTATCAAGAAATACGCCCCCGACGCCTCACCCGAAACGCATCCCGATCTGGATGCCGCCGCAGGCTATGCGCTGCGCTACTTCAACGACAAGATCGCCCCGAACCGCACCTACCGCCTGCCGACCGATATCGAACGCGCCGCTATCCTTGACCTGCGCAATCGTCTGGCGGCATGGGACGGGGCAACCGACGAAGAAAGCCTGCAAACCGCCTGTTATGCCGTGGGCAAAGACCACGCCTTTGACCCGCTGCGCGACTGGTTCAAGGCGCTTTATGAGGTGCTGATGGGCGCATCCGAAGGCCCGCGTTTTGGCGGCTTTATCGCGCTGTATGGCGTGCCCGAAACCATCGCGCTGATCGACAAGGCCCTGAACGGCGACCTTATCGCGTAACCAACAGGCAGGGGGTGCGGGGGGGCGCGTAGCCCCCCCGCCTCGGGGCCGCCGCGCGCCCAGTGGCGTTTGACTCAGGCGCGCTTTGCTCTAGCTTTCGTTCAGCGTTCCAACGGGGGCCTGCATCATGCGCCTTTCCACTTTATTCGCCTTGTTCATGCTGGCAGCCCCTGCCGCCGCGCAGGAGGTGCCAATCCAAAACACCATCCGCGCGCAGATACAGGCCTTTCAGGACGATGACTTTGCGCGCGCTTTCACCTTCGCCTCGCCCAACATCCACGCGCTGTTCGGCACTCCGCAAGCCTTTGGCAAAATGGTGCGCGAAGGCTATCCGATGGTCTATCGCCCCGCCGATATCGCCATGCTGGAGTTGCGCTTTATCGGCGGGGCCTATTGGCAGCGCGTGCGCGTGACCGATGCCAAGGGGCGGGCCTATTGGCTGGATTACCAGATGATCGAACGCCCCGAAGGCTGGCGCATCAACGCGGTGCAGATGCAAGAGGCCCCCGACGTTGGGGCCTGACTAGAGATTTTCCGCCGATCTGTCGCAAATTTGCGACAGGTTGCATCAGCACAGTCGACAGGTGCATTCGCATCAGGCAAACTTCGCGGCGATACCGCCATTCAACGCAGCGCATTTGTTGTGCCCAATGTCGGTCTATAGGCACACGACGCCCAGGGAGGGGTTTCATGAAGCTTGCCGAGGAACGGCACATCGCAGCCGACCCTGCGACAGTTTGGGCTGCGGTTTTGAACCCGCAGGTCTTGCAGGCCTGTGTTCCGGGCTGCGAAAGCCTGACGGGATCGCCCTCAGAAGGGTTCGAAGCCGTCGTGGTGCAAAAGGTAGGCCCTGTGAAGGCCCGCTTTACCGGCACCGTCACCCTGTCAGAGATGGTCGAACCCCACAGCCTGCGCATCACGGGCGAAGGCAAGGGCGGGGTCGCTGGCTTTGCCAAGGGCGGGGCCTTTGTGACCATGACCGCCGATGGCACTGGCACCAAGCTGACCTATGAGGTCGAAGCCTCGGTCGGGGGGAAAATCGCGCAACTGGGCAGCCGGATCATTGACGGCTTTGCCAAGAACCTAGCGGAAGAGTTTTTCAACCGCTTCCAATCCGCCATCGAAGGGCCCGCCCAAGAGGCCCCTGCTGACGCAGCCGAAGACGCGCCAGCCGACGAAGGCACCCAAGACAAACCGAAAAAAGGCTGGTTCCGCCGTTTGATCGGCTGAACCGTAAAGCAATCAGGGAGGATAAGATGACCAAAGTAACGATGACCGTGAACGGAAAATCCGTCTCGGCCGAGACAGAGGGGCGCACGCTGCTCTCGTCTTACCTGCGCGACGGGCTTAGCCTGACGGGCACGCATATCGGCTGCGACACCTCGCAATGCGGCGCTTGTGTGGTGCACATCGACGGTGTGGCCGTGAAAAGCTGCTCGGTCTTTGCGCAAGACGTGGCCGGATCGCGGATCACCACCATCGAAGGCATGGCCAACGCCGACGGCAGCCTTGGCGTGATCCAGCAAGCGTTCCAAGACCACCACGGCCTGCAGTGCGGCTTTTGCACCCCCGGCATGGTGATGACTTCGGCTGAACTTCTGGCCAAGAACCCCAAGCCAACCGAGGCTGACGTGCGCCACGGGCTAGAGGGCAATATTTGCCGCTGCACCGGCTATCATAACATCGTCAAGGCCGTGATGGCTGCCTCTGGGCAGGATGTCGCAGCCGTTGCTGCCGAATAAGGGAGGGGATCAAGATGGCTAAGGATTTCGGAATTGGCGCGGAAGCCAAACGCACCGAAGACATCCGCTACCTGACCGGGGCGGGCAATTACACCCATGACATCGACGTGCATGGGCAGGCCTATGCGGTGTTTGTGCGCTCAAACATGGCGCATGCGCGCATCAAATCGGTGGGCGTTGCGGCAGCGGCGGGGATGCCCGGCGTTTTGGCCGTGTTCACCGGCGAAGACTTTAAGGATGTGGGCGGCAATCCGGCAGGTTGGCTGATCAACTCGCGCAACGGCGAACCGATGCGCGAACCCAAGCGCCCCGTTCTGGCCCATGGCAAAGTGCGCCATGTGGGTGACGCCTATGCAGCCGTGATCGCCCAAACCTATATGGAAGCGAAAGACGCCGCCCAAGCCGTGGCCGACGCGTCTGAATTCGAAGAACTGCCCGCCATCATCGACATGGCGCAGGCTTTGGCCGACAACACCAACCGCGTGCATGACGAGATCGCCGACAACCAGTGCTTTGACTGGGGCTGGATCGAAGACAACCGCGCCAAGGTGGATGCGGCCATCAAGGCGGCGCCCCATGTCACCACGCTGGAACTGGTCAACAACCGCCTGATCCCCAACGCGATGGAACCGCGCGCCTCGATTGGCGAATACAATCCGGGCACGGGTGATTACAAGCTGACCACCACCAGCCAAAACCCCCACCTGACGCGCCTTTTGGTCGCGGCCTTTGTGCTGGGGATTCCGGAAAACAAACTGCAAGTCGTGGCCCCCGATGTGGGCGGCGGCTTTGGGTCAAAGATCTATCACTACGGCGAAGAGGCTTTGGTTCTGGCAGCGGCCAAAAAGATCAAAAAGCCCGTCAAATGGGTGGCAGAGCGTTCGGAAAGCTTCTTGTCCGACGCGCATGGCCGCGACCATGTGACCAAGATTGAACTGGCTTGCGAAAAAGACGGCACCTTCATCGCGTTTCGCACCGAAACCATGGCGAACGTCGGGGCCTATCTGTCGAACTTCTCGACCGTGACGCCGACCTTTTTGCACGGCACGTTGATGGCGGGGCCGTATAAAGTGCCCAACGTCTATGTGAACGTGAAAACCGTGTTCACCAACACCGCCCCTGTCGATGCCTATCGTGGCGCAGGCCGCCCCGAGGCGACCTATAGCTTGGAACGTGTGGTTGACATGATGTGCCGCGAACTGGGTCTTGACCCGTTCGAAGTGCGTCGCAAAAACTTTATCACCACCGATATGTTCCCCTACACCACGCCCGCAGGTCTGGCCTATGACGTGGGCAACTACCACGCCACGCTCGACAAGGCGATTGAGCTGGCCGATGTGGCGGGCTTTGAAAAACGCCGCGCCGCCTCTGCCGCCAAAGGCAAGCTGCGCGGGTTGGGCCTGTCGACATGGATCGAAGCTTGCGGGATTGCGCCGTCGAACTTGGTGGGCATCCTTGGGTCGCGCGTGGGTCTGTATGACGCAGCCACCGTGCGGGTGAACCCCACGGGCAACGTGTCGGTGATGGTCGGCGCACACAGCCACGGCCAAAGCCATGAGACGGTGTTTGCGCAGATCATCTCGGACATGTTCGGTATTCCGATGTCGTCGGTGGATATCGTGCATGGTGATACGGCCAAGATCCCCTTTGGGATGGGTTCTTACGGGTCACGCTCGCTGGCGGTTTGCGGTCAGGCTATGGCCAATGCCGCTGACAAAGTGATCGCCAAGGGCAAAAAGATCGCGGCCCATATGCTGGAAGCGGTAGAGGCTGATATTGTGTTCTCGGACGGTGTATTTGCTGTGTCGAGCACCAACCGGAGCAAGACATTCGGCGAAATCGCCTTCTCGGCCTATGTGCCGCACAACTACCCGCTGGCCACGCTGGAACCGGGCTTGGAGGAAACCGCCTTCTACGATCCGGCGAACTTCACCTATCCTGCGGGCACCTATCTGTGCGAGGTCGAGGTGGATGCCGACACCGGCAAGGTCGATGTGTGCAACTTTACCTGTGCGGATGACTTTGGCAACGTGATGAACCCGATGGTTGTGCGCGGACAAGTGCATGGCGGCGTGGTGCAAGGCATCGGGCAAGCGCTGCTGGAACATGGCGTCTATGACGAGAATGGCCAGCTTTTGTCGGGCAGCTACATGGATTACACCATGCCGCGCGCCGATGATGTGCCCTTTGTCACGGTTGACCATTCCTGCGTCACCCCGTGCAGCCATAACAAGCTGGGCGTGAAGGGTTGCGGCGAGGCGGGGGCGATTGGCTCTCCTCCGGCTGTGGTCAACGCGGTGCTGGATGCTTTGAACCGGGCAGGTCACAAGATTGCCCATATCGACATGCCCCTGACGCCGTCGCGCGTCTGGTCGGCGATGAACGCGTAAGGAAGGAGCAGACAGATGCAAAACTTCGATTTCGTAAAACCTTCCAGCGTGGCGGATGCCGTGGCGGCCCTGTCACAGTCGGGCGCGCAGGCGCTGTCGGGCGGGCAAACCCTGACGCCAACAATGAAGCAACGTCTGGCCACGCCAGACGTGCTGGTCAGCCTGACCGGCATCGCCGAACTTAAGGGCGTGAAGCACACCGGCAGCACCCTATGGGTCGGGGCGGCAACGCCCCATGCCGTGGTCGCCAAAGAAGCGGCCAGCGCCTTTGCGGGGCTGGCAGGTCTTGCGGGCGGCATCGGCGACCCTGCTGTGCGCAACCGCGGCACGATTGGCGGGTCTATCGCCAACAACGATCCGGCGGCGTGCTATCCTTCGGCCGTGCTTGGGTCAGGGGCAACCGTGATCACCAACAAGCGCCGGATCGCGGCGGATGACTACTTCACCGGCATGTTCTCGACCGCGTTGGACGAGGGCGAGATTGTCACGGCGGTGGAATTCCCCATTCCCAAGCGCAGCGCCTATGCCAAGTTCAACCAACCGGCCAGCCGCTTTGCGCTGACGGGGGCCTTTGTGTCGCAAGCCGCCGATGGATCGGTGCGCGTGGCGATTACGGGGGCGTCGAACAATGGCGTGTTTCGCTGGAAAGCAGCCGAAGCGGCACTGACAGCCAACTTCGCAGCCAGCGCGCTGGCAGGGTTGAAGGTAGACGCCACCGACATGATCGCCGACCTGCACGGCACGGCGGAATACCGCGCCAATCTGGTCAAGGTGATGACAGGTCGGGCCGTAACTTCGGCCCGCTGATCGGCCCAACAGAACGGCAAACGCCCGAGGGAAACCTTGGGCGTTTTGCATTTGGGCGCTGGCTTGCCACCCAAGCAGGCGGGCGATTTGGTTGACTTGTGCGCTTGCTTGGCAAAGATAGGCGCTTGGTACGGAAAGGGATTGAATGCGCCTGACCCGGCTGCGCCTCAACGGCTTCAAAAGCTTTGTCGATCCCACCGATCTGATGATCATGGAGGGGTTGACCGGTGTTGTCGGGCCCAACGGCTGCGGCAAGTCGAACCTGCTGGAAGCGCTGCGCTGGGTGATGGGGGAAAACCGCCCCTCGGCCATGCGCGGCGGCGGGATGGAGGATGTGATCTTCAACGGCTCTGGCGGGCGCGGGGCGCGGCATTTTGCCGAAGTGTCGTTGATCATCGACAATCAGGACCGCCTAGCGCCTTCGGGCTTTAACGATGCCGACACGATTGAGGTGGTGCGCCGGATCACGCGGGATGCGGGGTCGGCCTATAAGGCCAATGCCAAGGATGTGCGCGCGCGCGATGTGCAGATGCTGTTTGCCGATGCGTCAACCGGATCACACTCACCCGCTTTGGTGCGCCAAGGGCAGATCACCGAACTGATCAACGCCAAGCCCAAAGCGCGGCGGATGATTTTGGAAGAGGCCGCAGGGATCAGCGGCCTGTACCAGCGCCGCCATGAGGCCGAATTGCGCCTGTCGGCGGCAGAGCAGAACCTGCTGCGGGTGGATGATGTGCTGGAAGGGCTGGCACAGCAACTGGCAGCACTGACACGGCAAGCCCGCCAAGCGGCGCGCTACCGCGAGATCGGCACCGAACTGCGCCAAGCCGAGGGGATGTTGCTGTATCGCCGCTGGCGCGAGGCGGAAGTGGCGCGGGCCGAGGCCGAGTTTGCCCTGCGCCAACGGCTATCAGCGGCGGCACAGGCCGAACTTGCCGCGCGCTTCGCCGCAAAGGGCCGCGAAGATGCCGAGGGTGACATTGCCCCACGCCGCGAGGAAGAGGTGATCGCGGGGGCGATTTTGCAACGCCTGATCTTGCAGCGCGATGCTTTGGGGGCAGAAGAAACGCGGGCTTTGGCTGCGATTGAAACGCTCAAAGCCCGCATCTTGCAGATGGGGCGCGATGGGGAACGCGAAGCCGCGTTGAACCGCGATGCCGCCGAGATGATCGAGCGGTTAGAGTGGGAGGTGGACCAGCTTTTGCGCGCCAGCGAAGGGCAGGACGAGCGATTGGCAGATGCCGCAGACCTCGCCCGCGCGGCGGCCAGCGACCTTGGCGCGCGGGAAGGCGATTTAAGCCAAGCGACCGAAGACGCCGCCCGCTTGGCTGCGCGCCACCAATCAGCCGAGCGCTTGGTGGCGGATAACCGCAAAACCTTGGACCGATTAGAGGACGAGGCGGCGCGCGCCGCCGAGGCTTTGCTTGCCGCACAAGCGGCGGTGGCTGACGCAATCGACAGTGCCGAGGCCGCAACCGAGGCGCAAGAAACAGCCCTCGGCGCGGCAGAGGCCGCAGAAGAGGCGCTGATCAGGGCCGAAGACGCCCGCGCCACCGCCCAAACCCGTGAAGCCGAGGCGCGCGCGATCAGGTCAGGCGCCGAGGGTGAGGCGAACGCCTTGCGCGCCGAAGTGGCAGCCCTTGCCCGCCTTGTGCAGCGCGAAGCCCAAGCAGGCCAACAATTGCTGGACCAGCTAGAGGTGGAACCGGGCTATGAAGCAGCCCTTGGTGCCGCCTTTGCCGACGACCTGCGCACCGCCGAGGTGCAGGGTAACGCAGGGTCTGGCTGGGTGCAGCTTGATGCGTTTGACCCTGCCCAAGCCTTGCCGCAAGGGGCAGCCCCGCTCGCCCGCCATGTCGGCGCGCCCGATGTGCTGGCACGGCGGCTGTCGCAGACGGGGGTGATCGACGCTGCCGATGGCCCGCGCCTGCAAGCCAGCTTGCAGCCGGGGCAAAGGCTGGTCAGCCGCGAAGGGGATTTGTGGCGCTGGGACGGGTTTCGGGCGGCTGCGGCCGATGCGCCCTCTGCCGCAGCCGCCCGCTTGCGGCAGTTGAACCGCTTGGTGCAGGTGAAGCGCGATCTAGAGGAAGCGGCGGCCAAGGCCGACGGCGCAGCCCAAGCGCATGACGCGCTGCAAGCCCGCTTGGCCGAAGCATCGCGCGCTGACCAACTGGCGCGCGATCAGCGCCGCGCCGCAGATCAGCGCGTGACAGAAGCCAACCGCGCCGCCGCGCGGGCCGAGGGCGAGCGGTCAATCACAGGCGGGCGGCTGGATGCAGCGCTTGCCGCCGTGGCACGGTTTGGCGACGATGCCGCCCTTGCGCGCGACCGCTTGGTCGAGGCAGAGGCGGGCTTGCAAGGCTTGGGCGACTTGGCCGCAGCACGCGCCTTGGTGGAAGATATGCGCGAAGCCGTTGAAGGGGCGCGCAGTGCCATGATGACCCGCCGCGCTGCCCATGACGAGTTGCGCCGCGAAGGTGAAGCGCGGGTGCGGCGGCGGCAAGAGGCGGTCAAAGAACTGTCGGGCTGGAAACACCGCCAAGACACCGCCACCAAACGCAGCCTTGAACTGACCGAACGGCGGCAAGAGGCGGAAGAAGACCTGAGCGAAGCGATGGCCGTGCCAGAAGACCTCGCCGAGCGCCGCGAAGATTTGGCCGAAGCGATTGCGGCCGCCGAAGTGCGCCGCGCCCTTGCCGGCGATGCCTTGGCCGAGGCCGAAGGCCTGCTGCGCCAAGCCCAAGACGCCGAGCGCGAGGCCGAACGCAGCGCCAGCGAAGCGCGCGAATCCCGCGCGCGCGCCGAGGTGCAGCAAGACGCCGCCCGCGCCGCCGTGACCCAAGCGGCGGAACGCATCACCGAAGCGCTTGGGGCCACGCCCGATCAGCTTTTGGACACCTTGGGCTTTGACCCAGACCGGATGCCCGACGCCGAAGCGCTTGAAATTGACGTGAACCGCCTAAAGCGCCAACGCGAGGCTTTGGGGGCGGTGAACCTGCGCGCCGAGGAGGATGCCAAGGCTGTATCAGCCGAATATGACGCGTTGGTTGCGGAAAAGATCGACCTTGAAGAGGCGATCAAGAAACTGCGCGCCGGCATAGCGGGCCTGAACCGCGAAGGGCGCGAACGGCTGTTGACCGCCTTTGAACAGGTCAACGCCAACTTTGCCACGCTGTTCACGCACCTGTTCGGCGGCGGCGAGGCGCGCTTGGTGATGGTGGAAAGCGATGATCCGTTAGAGGCGGGGCTAGAGATCATGTGCCAACCCCCCGGCAAGCGGCTGTCAACGCTGTCGCTGCTGTCGGGCGGGGAACAAACACTCACCGCCCTTGCGCTGATCTTTGGCGTGTTTCTGGCCAACCCCGCCCCGATCTGCGTGCTGGACGAAGTCGATGCGCCGTTGGATGATGCCAACGTCACCCGCTTTTGCGACCTGATGGATGAAATGCGCCGCCGCACCGAAACGCGCTTTTTGGTGATCACCCACCACGCCGTAACGATGAGCCGGATGGACCGTTTGTTTGGCGTGACGATGGCAGAACAAGGGGTTAGCCAGTTGGTCAGCGTTGATCTGAACCGCGCTGCCGCAATGGTGGGCTAAAAGCTACTTTTGCCCCAAAGACAGGGTGTGTTCGCGCAGCCAAGCCAGAAAGCCACGCGGATTGCCTTTCCACTTGTCCAACTCATCAGGCGAAATGGGCATGCCCACATGGGGGCGCTGCGGTTTGAACAAAGCGCGGCGAATTTCGTACAGCAACAGGCCCTGCCGCAGCGTGGCGGCCAGTTTGTTGGCGATCTGATAGGCGCGGGAATTCTGGCCGGTGAAATGGATGGGCAGAATCACAGCGCCCGACTTGGTGATCATCTTATGGGTGAACACGTTCCATTCAGCTTCAATCGCGGGGCCGAACCATGTTTCAGAACACGCAACCTTGCCTGCCGGAAACAGAATGACCACCCCACCCGCCGCCAAATGCGCCATGGTCAGGTCGCGCATCTGCAAGCCCAACTCGCGTGAGTTTTCCTCATGCGGGAAGGGAACGGGAATCATAAACTCTTCAATTTCGGGAATGCCGGTCAGCAGGCTGCGGGTCAGAATGCGAAAGTCGGGCCGCACACGGCTGACCAATTCGCCCATGATCATGCCATCCACCAAGCCATGCGGATGGTTTGCCACCACCACCACCGCGCCCGTTTTGGGAATGCGCGCGATTTCTTCGGGCGGGGTATCAATGCGAATGCCCATATGCGCCACGGCTTTGGACCAAAACGTCACACCCACCGGCGCGCCGGATTTTTCAAAGCTGCGGATCATTTGCAGCAGTTTGATCTTGGCGGTTGTCCACTCAATGGCGCGGATGGCGAAAACTTTAAGCGGGTTGGTGAATGTGCCGGCATAAGACAGGCGGCGCATGTCGTATTTATTGGCCACAGCCACAGGTTTTCTGCTTTGCGTCTGTGTCACGAGCCGTCCGCCTTCCCTTGCAAACCGCTTAGCGGTCTTCGCCAAAGCGATCGGCCACCAATGCGGTCAGCGCCATGCCAAGCGCCTCAGACTGAGGGCCGCTTGTTTCCACCTCAATAGTGGTTCCGCGCGAGGCTGCCAACATCAAAAGCCCCATGATGCTGTCACCCGACACCGTCATGCCATCGCGCGTTACCTGTGCTGCGGCGTCAAACTCTTCCACCACTTCAACAAATTTCGCCGAAGCACGGGCGTGCAGCCCTTTTTCATTCACGATCAAAAGCGAAAGCTGGGCCATGTGTCAGGCCCCTACGCCCAGATCAAGACTGTTGATGTATTTGCGCCCCGCTTCCAAAGCGGCTGTGACCGCCTCGTTGATCGGCAAGGCGCGTGATTTGGCCAGTTTGATCAGCATAGGCAGGTTGGCACCGTAGACAATCCGCCGCTCTGACCCCGCACATCCGGCCATCAGCGACAGGTTAGAGGGCGAGCCGCCGAACATATCTGTCACGACAACCACACCTTCGCCGTGGTCGACCGCATTGGCCGCATCACAGATTTCGGCCTGCTTTTGATCGCGATTGCAGTCATCCTCGATTGAGATGGCCTGCATATCACTTTGTTTGCCCACAACATGTTCAACGGCCAAGAGATACTCTCTGGCCAGACCACCGTGTGCGACGATGACAACTCCGATCACCCGCGACCTACCCCTGTTTCGCCACTGATCCCGTCAAGCAAAGGGGAGGTTCCCCGACGCTCTAGTTCTCGATGACGTTTTGACACCTGCCAGCCAGCTTCTGCAAGCACTTTGGCCAATTTTTCTGCAACTGCAACAGAGCGGTGCTGCCCGCCGGTGCAACCAAAGCCGATTGTCAGGTGGGCTTTGCCCTCTGCAAGCTGGGCGGGAAGCAAAATGAAGATGATTTCTTGGAGTTTTTGAAAGAAAGACGAAAAATTCGCGTCGGCTTGCACATAGGCCGAAACCAGCGGGTCGCGGCCATCTTTTTCGCGCAAGTCGGGCACCCAATGGGGATTCGCCAAGAATCGGCAATCAAACACCATGTCAACGCCGCGCGGCAGCCCGCGCTTGTAGCTGAAACTTTGCACCGAAATGGCCAAGCGCGCGGCGGTGCCTTGGGTGAACCAATGGGCGATTTCGGCTTTCAGGTCGTGGGGTGACAGGTCTGACGTATCAATCAGATGATCGGCGCGGGCGCGAATCGGGATCAAAAGATCAATCTCGCGGTCGATTCCCTCACTTGGCGAAAGCGCCTCGGCTAAGGGGTGGCGGCGGCGGGTTTGGTTGTAGCGGGTTTGCAAGATGTCGGGCGCGCAATCAAGATACAGCACATCCAGCGTCACGCGCGGGTCACGGGTAAGGCTGTCAATAAGTTCAATTGCAGCGGCGGCGCTGAAATCGCGGTTGCGCACATCAAGGCCCAAGGCGATGGGGCGATCGAGCGGGGGGCCATCAAGCAGGCGGGGGATCAGGCTTAGGGGCAGGTTGTCGATCACCTCGTAGCCCAGATCTTCCAGCGCGTGAAATGCGGTTGACCGACCAGCGCCGGACGGGCCGGTCACTAGAACAAGGTGGTGAAAGCTAAGGCTTTCTGAAGGGTCAGTCATCGGGTCAAACTTGGGCCGTCCGTCAGGCGAAACGTAAGGCCTTAAGATAGCACAGAATGGCCGCAGGAAAATGGGCTTGTGGCACCGACAGCACCAAAGGTCGGCTTATTCCAAGCAAAGTAAGGTGCCGTTCCGGCGGCAAGCGGTCGGTTTCGGTCTGATCCAGATCGACGATCAGCGCAATTTCGGCCTGTGGCACAAAGGGAACGCGCAGCAGGCCAACGCCGCGCGCTTCGATCAGCCCCGCGATTGTGGCGGGGGGGCGGGCTGTCAACACATCGTCTTCGGCGTTCAATTCGGTGCGGTCGTCAGCCACAAGATCGGCACCGTAAGCCATCAGTTGCAACGCCAGCGCCGATTTGCCAGCACCGGAGCGCCCCAGAATCAGCGCCCCACGCCCTTGCCACGCAACGCAACTGGCGTGCAGGATTTGCGCGCTCATACCGGCAGGCCCACCACAAAGCGCGCGCCCAAGGGGGCGGCGCGGGGGTCGGCCCCGTCAGCGCGGATGTTTTCGGCCCAGATCACACCGCCATGCGCCTCGACAATTTGTTTGGATATGGCAAGCCCTAGGCCAGAGTGATTGCCAAAGTCGCTGTCAGGGCGTTCAGAGTAAAAGCGCTGGAACACCTTGGTCAGCGCCTGTTCGGGAATACCCGGCCCCGTGTCTTCAACCACCACCAGCACCCGATTTTCGCGCCGACGCGCCCAGATGCGCACGGCATCGCCTGCGGTACAAAAGGAAATGGCGTTGGTGATCAGGTTGACAAACACCTGTGCCAAGCGCGCCTCTATCCCCACAAGGTTCAAGGGTTGGTCGGGAAAATCGGTGATCAGGTCTACGCCTTTCCATTGCGCCTGCGTTGAGAGATGGTCGGTTAGGCTAAGCAGGGTCTTGCGCAGATTAAACGCCTCTTCCTCTTCTTTCACCAGATCAGATTCCAGCCGCGAGGCGGATGAAATGTCGCTGACCAAACGATCCAACCGGCGCACGTCATGGTCGATGACATCCAGCAGTTTTTCGCGGTGTTCAACCTTGCTGACCATGCGCAGCGAACCTACGGCCGAGCGCAGGCTGGCAAGCGGGTTTTTGATTTCATGGCTGACATCGGCCGCAAAATGTTCGTTGGCGTCGATTCGGTCGCACAGCGCCGTGACCATGCCGCGCAGGGCGACCGACAGGCGGCCGATCTCATCCGATCGGGCGGACAGGTCGGGGATCCACACGCGACCCGGCGCAATGGTGCGCCCGCCCGGACCACGGCCAATCTCGGCTGCGGCGGCAAGGGCGGCTAAGGGGCGGGTGATGGCCGTGGCCAAGGCCAGCGACAAGGCGATGCAAACGGCAAAAGCTGCGGCGCACACCAGCGCTGTCTGCACTGGCCCAGTTGCGCGAACCGCAAAGATCCCCGCCAGAACCACCGCCAGCACGACCAAGTTCGCCAAAACAATCTGGCCCGCCAAAGGCACGCGCCTCAAAGACACGCGCGCCCAGCGCCAACGGGCCATGTGGGGCCGGATTTGCCTTTTCGGCGGGTTTCCGTGGAAAATCGCGGTCATTCTTCGATGTAGCGATAGCCGATGCCATACAGCGTTTCGATGGCGTTAAAATTGTCATCCACCCCGCGCAGCTTCTTGCGCAACCGCTTGATATGGCTGTCAATGGTGCGGTCATCGACATAGACCTGATCGTCATAGGCCACATCCATCAACTGCTCGCGGCTTTTCACAAAGCCGGGCCGCTGGGCCAAGGTTTGCAGCAGCATAAATTCCGTCACAGTCAACGAGACTTCTTGCCCTTTCCATTCTACGGCATGGCGCAACGGATCCATCCGCAGATGGCCGCGTTCTAAGATGCGCAGGTCTTCGATATTGGCCAGCTCTTCGGCGGGGCTAGGGTCTTGGCGGCGCAGCAGGGCGCGGATGCGTTCCAGCAAAATGCGCTGGCTGAAGGGCTTTTTGACATAATCATCGGCCCCCATGCGCAGGCCCAAAACCTCGTCAATCTCGTCATCTTTCGAGCTTAGGAAGATCACCGGAATGCGGGTTTTGCCGCGCAGGCGCTGCAACAGATCCATCCCATCCATCCGTGGCATTTTCACATCCAGCACCGCCATGTCGGGCATCCGCCGGCTAAAGGCGTCTAGGGCTGATTGGCCATCGTTGTAGGTTTCCACCTCAAACCCTTCAGACTCTAGCGTCATCGCGACCGAGGTCAGAATATTGCGGTCATCGTCTACAAGGGCAATTCTTGCCATAGCGCGCGTCCTATCTATGTAATTTAGTCTAATTGAGGGCGATATTCCGCTCTTTAGAACGGTATTGCAACCCTTAAGTTAACACTTTGTGGCTTTTTCGTGCTGCATTGGTGCAATTCTGGCAAAAATGCCGCATAGATCAGCGTGGCGTGCATTTGGTTGCGCTAACCTACGAATGGTTGCGCTAACGCCGCAATTCAGCACTTTTCCCGTTTGAAATCTGCGTGTTATAGCGAATTTGCGCGTCTCTGTTGGCCCGGAGTCTGTGCGGCGGCTGTTGGCCCGGCCGTCAGGGTTGAAATCAAGGAAGTCGCCGTCTGGCGATGATGGGAGCTTGCAGAATGACTGAAGGACGCGTGAACCCGGCCATGCGGCTGGAGCATCAGGGTATTTCGGGGCTGGGGCGTGTGTATTACAACCAGATCGAACCCGCCTTGGTCAACGCCGCCGTGCAGCGCGGCGAAGGCACGCTTGGCCTTGGGGGCGCGTTTTTGTGCGAAACGGGGCGTTTCACGGGGCGCTCGCCCAAAGACAAGTTCGTGGTGCGCACTCCTTCGGTGGAAGGCACGATCTGGTGGGAAAACAACGCCCCCATGACGCCCTTAGCCTTTGACCAGCTTTACGCCGATATGCTGGCCCATATGCAGGGCCGCGATTACTTTGTGCAGGATCTTTACGCTGGCGCTGACCCGATCCACCGTGTCGATGTGCGCATGGTGACAGAACTGGCGTGGCACGGCCTGTTCATCCGCCACCTGCTGCGCCGCCCCGAACGCGCCGAGCTCGACAGCTTTGCGCCAGAGTGGACGGTGATCAACTGCCCCACCTTCAAGGCCGATCCGGCCCGCCACGGTTGCCGCAGCGAAACCGTGATCGCTCTGAACTTTGACCGCAAGCTGATCTTGATCGCCAATACCGCTTACGCAGGTGAGAATAAAAAGGCCGTCTTTACCCTGCTGAACTATCTTCTGCCCGAAAAGGGCGTGATGGCGATGCATTGCAGCGCCAACCATGCCATCGGCAATCCGGTCGACACGGCGGTGTTCTTTGGCCTGTCGGGCACAGGCAAAACCACCCTCTCCGCCGACCCATCGCGCACGCTGATCGGCGATGACGAACACGGGTGGAGCGACCGTGGCACCTTTAACTTTGAAGGTGGGTGCTACGCCAAAACCATCAACCTCTCGGCCGAGGCCGAGCCAGAGATTTTCGCCACCACCCACCGCTTTGCCACCGTGGTGGAAAACATGGTGCACAACCCCGAAACCTTTGCGCTGGACTTTGAGGATGACAGCCTAACCGCCAACACGCGCTGTGCTTATCCTTTGGACTATATCTCAAACGCCTCGGCCACGGGGTTGGGCGGGCACCCTAAGCACGTCGTGATGTTGACCTGCGATGCCTTTGGCGTGTTGCCCCCCATCGCGCGCCTGACCCCCGCGCAGGCGATGTATCACTTTTTGTCGGGCTTCACCTCTAAGGTGGCAGGAACGGAACGCGGCGTGACAGAACCGCAACCCACCTTTTCAACCTGTTTTGGCGCGCCTTTTATGCCGCGCAGGCCGGAAGTTTACGGCAAGTTGCTGGAAGAAAAGATCGCCAAGCACGGGGCCACCTGTTGGCTGGTGAATACGGGCTGGACAGGTGGGGCCTACGGTGTGGGCAAGCGCATGCCGATTAAGGCCACCCGCGCCTTGCTGGCAGCGGCGTTGGACGGGTCGCTGAATGCGGTCCCCTTCCGTAAGGATGCAAACTTTGGCTTTGATGTGCCGGTGGCTGTGGCAGGCGTGGATGACGCCCTGCTAGACCCGCGCCGCACTTGGGGGTCTGCCGCCGATTATGACGCGCAGGCCCGCAACCTGGTGGCGATGTTTGCCGCCAACTTCGCGCAATACCTGCCCTTCATCGACGACGATGTGAAAGCCGCAGCGATTTAACCCATCAGCGCCAGACGGGCCAAGTTCAGGCCCGTCAGCACCAGCAAGCCTTGCGTCCAGCGCCGAAAACGGCGCTGGTCCAGCCGGTCTTGCACCCAAGTGCCCGCCATCTGCCCCAGTTGCGCCGGCACCGTCAGCGCCACAGAAAACGCCCCCGTTTCCAGCGTGATCACGCCCGAATGCACATGGGCCAGCAGCAAGACAAACGCGCCGATCAAGAAGACCACACCTTGCACGCGCACAGTCTCGCGCTTGTCGGCACCTATTGACAAAAGGTAAACCAGCAAGGGCGGCCCCCATATGCCCGACAGCCCGCCGTATAGCCCGCCAATCGCGCCCAAGATCCACTCTGCCCGCCTGCGGTGCTGCAATTTCAACGCCAGTTGCACGCCTGCCAGTTGGGCGATTGCAAAGGCCGTAATCGGCACGCCGAGCAGCAGCAAGAACAGCGCGTGCGGAATAACATGCACGAAAGCGGCGGAGATCACGATGAACACCACCGTCGCCACCAACATCCGCCAATAGATGCGCGCCGTGCCCAAAGCGGGCTGCAAACCTTGGCGGAAGGCTTGGGTCAGGTTGGTGACAAAGGTGGGCAAGATCAAACCCGCCAGCGCCAGTTCGGGCGGCAGGAAAGATGAAAACGCCGCCATCATGATCATGGGCATGGCAAAACCCACAGCCCCCTTCACAAATCCCGCGAACAGGGTGATCACCATCGCAGCCGCAAAGGCAGGGGCGGTTAGGTGCGCCATGAAGAAATCCATCGCAGCGTTCTAGCGCGCAGGTGCGCCAAAGGTAAGCGCGCAGGTTCGGGTTACATTGCTGCGTTTTTAAACTCTTTTGGAAAATATTATTGCGCTGCACCTGCAAACGCGCTACCTCGGCTAAAATTGTAGAATCCCAGAGGGTGCCATGTCTCACGATGGTCAAGATCTGTCTATGACGCCGCTTTTGTCGAACCTGATGGCCCTGACAGGCCCGGCCTTAGCCGAAGCGCAGGCGCATTTCGCCACAGCGCGGCAAGCTTTGGCCGTGCGGGTGACGGTGGCGGGCAAAGTGTCTTCCGCCGCAATGGATCAGCACCAATATGCGGCCCACGGGCTGGCTTGGCTTGCGACCTATGTTGAATCTTTGACCCAGTTGCGCGGCTGGGCGGAAACGCTGTCCGATCAAGGCAAGCTGTCCGAGATGGAAGGCCTGATCCTGCAACTGGGCTTTGGCGAATACCTTGCCCAGATCGCGGGCGGCATTGCCATGAGCCAGAACGAAGTGGCCCGCGCCGCTGATCTTGGCATTGCCCCCTATATTCCGGGGCAAGAAGCGCAGGCCCTGATCGCCGCCGCAGGCGATGGGGCCAAGATGCGGCTTGTTGCCCTGATGCGGGCGCAAAACGGCGCGTCCACCTTTGGCGCATCCGGTCTGGATGACGAGCTAGAGATGATCCGCGACCAATTCCGCCGCTTTTGTGATGAAGAGGTCGCCCCCTTTGCCCATGCTTGGCATCTGAACGACGACCTGATCCCGATGGAGATTATCACCAAACTGGCCGATATGGGCGTGTTTGGCCTAACCATTCCCGAAGAGCACGGCGGCTTTGGCCTGCCCAAATCGGCGATGGTTGTGGTGTCAGAAGAACTGTCGCGCGGGTATATCGGCGTGGGATCGCTTGGCACGCGCAGCGAGATTGCGGCAGAACTGATCCTGTGTGGCGGAACCGATGCGCAAAAGGCCTATTGGCTGCCCAAGCTTTCAAGTGCAGAGATTTTGCCGACCGCCGTTTTCACCGAACCCAACACGGGGTCCGACCTTGGCGCTTTGCGCACCCGTGCGGTGCAACAGGGCGATGATTGGGTGGTGACGGGCAACAAGACATGGATCACCCACGCCTCGCGCGCCCATGTGATGATGCTGATGGCGCGCACCGATCCTGACACCAAGGATTATCGCGGCCTAAGCATGTTTCTGGCCGAAAAGACGCCGGGCACCGAGGAAAACCTGTTCCCCACCGCTGGCATGACGGGGGGCGAGATCAAGGTTCTGGGCTATCGTGGCATGAAAGAATATGAACTGGCCTTTGACGGGTTTGCCGTAAAGGGTGAAAACCTGCTGGGCGGGGTGACAGGGCAAGGGTTCAAGCAGTTGATGCAAACCTTTGAATCGGCGCGCATCCAAACCGCTGCCCGCGCCATTGGTGTGGCGCAAGCCGCGATGGAAACCGCGATGCGCTATGCCAGCGACCGCATTGCCTTTGGCAAACCCCTGATCGAATTCCCGCGCGTGGCGGCAAAACTGGCGATGATGGCGGTGGAAATCGCCGTCTCGCGCCAGATCACCTATTACGCCGCCCGTCAAAAAGACTTGGGCAAGCGCTGCGATCTGGAAGCGGGGATGTCCAAGCTGTTGGCGGCACGGGTGGCGTGGTCTGCCGCTGACAACGGCGTACAAATTCACGGCGGCAACGGCTTTGCGCTGGAATATGTCGCCAGCCGTTTGCTGTGCGATGCGCGGATTTTGTCGATCTTCGAAGGGGCTGCCGAGATTCAGGCCCATGTGATCGCCCGTCGCCTGTTGGATTAATCGCTGCGCGCTCTTATCTAAAGCGGGAATGTTTTTGGATAGGAGGGCAGCATGGCCCAACAGAAGCTTGCCCTGATCACTGGCGTGTCGGGCTTTATCGCCAAACATGTCACCCTGCGGTTCTTGGCTGCGGGCTGGGCCGTGCGCGGCACGTTGCGCAGCCTTGACCGCGCGGAAGAGGTGCGACAGGCCCTTGCTCCGCATCTGACAGCGGCGGCACTGGCGAACCTTAGCTTCGTCAAGACGGATTTGACATCTGACGATGGCTGGGCATCGGCTGCCGCAGGCGCGCAGGTGTTGGTGCACATGGCATCCCCCTTCCCGATGGCGCAGCCCAAAGACCCATCCGACCTGATTACGCCCGCCGTGCAAGGCACCCTTCGCGCGCTGCGGTTCGCCTATGCTGCGGGCGTGCGGCGGGCGGTTGTGACCTCTTCCATCGTGGCGGTGTTTGACGAGAACAAGCGCGGTGTGCAGGACGAGTCGGATTGGTGCGATCTGAAGGCCAAGGGCACCACGGCCTATGCCATGTCAAAAACCTTGGCCGAAAAGGCGGCGTGGGATTTTGTGACATCCGCACCCGATATGGCGCTGACCTGCATCAACCCCGGATTGGTTCTGGGGGAACCGCTGGATGGGCATGTTGGCACCTCGATGGATTTGGTCAAACGCTTGCTGCGCGGGCGCGACCCGATGGTGCCGATGCTGGGCTTTGAATGCGTCGATGTGCGTGATGTGGCCGAAATGCACCTGCGCGCGGCAGAGCGGCCAGACACGGCGGGCAAGCGCTATCTGGCGGCGGCGGGGGCTATGACGATGCCCGATATGGCGCGCCAGTTGAAAGCCACTTACCCGCAGCGCCGCATCCCGACCAAGGTCGCGCCGATGTTTCTGCTGCGCTTATTGGCGCTGTTTGATCCGGCAGTGAAGGGGGTTCTGCCCATGGTGGGGCAAGTGCCCAAAGTGTCCAACGCCCGCGCAAGGGCCGAAATGGGGATACAGTTCACACCCCCCACCAATGCCTTGCGCGCCAGTGCTGACTGGCTGTTGACCAACGGGCAAGTTTAAGGGCGAAAGCTATCGGGGATGGTGTCTTTGCCATCCAGCGCCAGATCGCAGATCAAACGCGCGGTTTCTATCGCTGTGCCAAAGCCGATCTTGAAGCCGCCGTTGGCGACATAATGCCCTGCCCGCTTGGGCCAAGCGCCGATCAGCGGCCCTCGGCTGGCGGCACGAGGGCGCAGGCCAGCCCAGCGCGCGACTTCGGGGGCGTCTTGTAGCACGGGCAGGGCTTTGCGGGCGCGCTCAATGAGGGCGTCGCATTGGGCATCGGTGGCAAGGTCGGTCCATTGGTTTTCGGTGGTCGATCCTATCGCGATGGTGCCATCGGCATGGGGCACGATGTGCAAGCCGTCAATGAACAGTTGCGGGCGGGTTTCATAGCCAGCCAAGCGCAGCAAAGCTGCCTGCCCCTTCACCCCGCGCCCCACGGTTTGGTTCAGGTCTTGGCTTAACGCCGCAAGCCCTGCCGCCCCTGTCGCCCAGATCACAGCGCCTTCATCGGGGGTATCGCCCAGCACAATCTGCACCCCCTTAACCTGCAACGCCGCCGCCAGCGAGGCCAAGGCCATGCGCGGGTTGATGCGGGCGGAAAGCGTGTCATGGATCATCAGACCCACGGGCGTTGCAGGTTCCCAATCGGCCCCTGTGGCGGGGATGACCTGCCAAGCCGCATGGCCCTGCCAAAGCTGCGCTGCCCCTTCAGCGCGGGTTTGCGCAAGGGTGACAGCGGCTTGGTCCGCCAAGGGCTGCAAGCGGCCGATCCGCGCATAGCCTGCAGATAGGCGAGAGACAGCCTCAACCCCCGCCCACCACTCTGCCGAGCGCAGAAGGCTTGCCAGTTGAAAGGCTTTGACCGGATTCCACCCTTCAGGCGTGTGGGGCGTCAGCGCCCCCACCAAGCCGCCACTGGCCCCCGCGCCGATATACGCGCTTTCCACCACCCGCACCCGTGCGCCGCGCAAAGTGGCCTCCCACGCCGTCGAAAGGCCAAAGATCCCGCCGCCCCGAATGGTCAGATCGACCCTTGTCATTCTTGGTGCCCTTGCCCATGGTCCGCGTCAAAAGGGCATAGGGCAAATGGCGGGCAGTGAACAGGCACAAGGTCTGGCGTGGCTTGACGGCGGGGTTCCCGTGTCGGTGCGCTTTGACGACCCCTATTTCTCGCTGGCCGGTGGGCTTGCGGAAACGGGGCACGTCTTCTTGGCAGGCAACGGATTGCCCCAGCGGCTGCGCGCAGGGTTTCACATTGCAGAGCTGGGGTTTGGCACGGGGTTGAACCTGCTTGCCACGCATCTTTTGGCCCCCGATATGCCGCTGCGCTATACCTCGTTTGAAGCTTACCCCATCACGGCGGATGAGATGGCCCGCGCCCACGCCGCCTTTCCCCAAGCGGCGGCGGTGGCGGGGCCATTGGTGGACGCTTGGGCCAAGGGGCAGCGGCAGTTCACCTTGGGCGCGATAGAGGTGAGCGTGATCGAAGGCGATGCCCGCAGCGCCCTGCCCGCTTGGGCGGGCCTTGCGGATGCGTGGTATCTTGATGGGTTCTCACCTGCCAAGAACCCTGAACTGTGGGGCGACGATTTGATGACGCAAGTCGCCCGCCACACCGCCCCGCACGGCACCTTTGCCACCTATACCGCCGCAGGCCATGTGCGCAGGGCCTTGCAAGCGGCGGGCTTTGCCGTCACACGCCAAGCGGGTTTTGCCCGCAAACGCCATATGACCACAGGATTATTGCTATGACCCGCGCACCCACTTTGGGCATTTGGCTGATGATTGCCGCCGTCTTTTCGTTCGCCGTGCAAGACGGCTTTTCGCGCTATCTGGCGGAAACCTACAACACCTTGATGGTGGTGATGGTGCGCTATTGGGTCTTTGCGGCCTTTGTCATCGTGCTGGCTTTGCGCAGGCCCGAGGGGTTGGCCGCGATCAAATCCACCAAGCTGCACTGGCACGTTTTGCGCGCCGTGCTGCTGGTGGCTGAAATTTGCGTGATGGTCTACGCCTACACGCTGATCGGGCTTATTCAAACCTTGGCAATTTTCACCGTTTGCCCGCTGTTTGTGGTCGCCATGTCAGGCCCCGTCTTAGGCGAAAAGATGAGTTTGAAGCGCTGGCTGGCGGTGGCGATTGGCTGCGTGGGCGTGCTGGTGATCTTGCGACCGGGGGCTGAGGGGGTGTTCACTTGGGCGGCATTGTTGCCCGTGGCCTCGGCCTTCATGTTCGCGCTGTATTCGGTGCTGACACGGTTGACCGCGCGCGGAGAGCCGTTCTTCGCCGCCTTCTTCTGGCCGCCGGTGATTGGGCTGGTGCTTTCAACGATCATCGGCCTGCCGCATTGGCAAAGTGTCGCCCCGTTCGATTGGGTCTATCTGATGGCCTACGGGGCGGTTTGCGTGATTTCCAACTGGTTGCTGCAAAAGACGTATGAGGTGGCAGAAGCCTCGGTTGTGCAGCCCTTTGCCTATTTCCAGATCGTCTTTGTCACGGTGATTGGCA
The DNA here is from genome assembly GCA_903873585.1 of uncultured Rhodobacterales bacterium. Classification (GTDB taxonomy): domain Bacteria; phylum Pseudomonadota; class Alphaproteobacteria; order Rhodobacterales; family Rhodobacteraceae; genus Stagnihabitans. The sequence continues at coordinate 90,018 of CAIQOV010000043.1, read as the reverse complement.
TCGTGATTTATGGTGAGGTGTTGCGGCCCGAAGTGGCCATCGGTGCGGCTATTGTGGTGTTGGCGGGGCTTTACGCGCTGACCCAAGCGCGCAAAGCGCCAACCGCATGACCGAGCAGAACACCAAGCGCGGCATCTGGATGATGGTGCTGACCACGCTGATCTTTTCCGCGCAAGACGGGGTGACGCGCCATTTGACCGTGCAATACCCCGTGCAAATGGTGGTGATGCTGCGCTTTTGGTTCTTTGCATTGTTCGTGATCTGGTTCCTGTCACGCCAACCCGGCGGTTTGCGCGCTGCGGTGCGCACCCGCCAAGCACCCTTGCACATCGCGCGGGGGCTTATTCTGGTCGGGCAGATTTGCATGACCGGTCTGGCCTTTGCCCATAATGGCCTAATCGAGACGCATTCGCTGTTGACCAGTTACCCCCTGATGGTCGCCGCCCTGTCTGGCCCGATCTTGGGCGAAAAGGTCGGTTGGCGGCGGTGGACGGCCATTTTGTTGGGCTTTTGCGGCATTTTGGTGATGCTGCGACCGGGGCTTTCAGTGTTTTCGATCTGGTCGGTGCTGCCCCTGATGGCGGCGTTGATCTTTGCCATTTACTCGTTGCTCACGCGCTATGCGGCGCGGCAAGATTCTGCGCAGGTCAGCTTCTTTTGGACGGGCGTTGTGGGGGCGGTGGGCATGTCGTTCTTTGGCCTGCCCGTTTGGACCATGATGGCGCCGATGGATTGGGGCTGGATGCTGGTTTTGTGCTGCACCTCTTGCGCGGGGCACTATTGCCTGATCCGCGCCTATGATTTGGCCGAGGCGAGTGCGGTGCAGCCCTTTGCCTATCTGCAACTGGTGTTCATCGGGCTTTTAGGGATTTTTCTGTTCCATGAAACCCTGCGCGTCAGCGTGATCTTCGGGTCGGCCATTGTGATTGCCGCGGGTTTGTTCACGCTGTGGCGGCAAAGGGTGACGGGGCGGGGGTAAAACAGGCGGGGCTGAGGGGCTTTCCTTTTGCCCGCCTTTGGCCATATTAGAACCATTCCAAATTAGGGGCGACACATGATCTCTAGCTTCACCCAGCGCCGCCGCTTTTCTGATCTGTCAGAGCAGGATGTTCTGGCCCTTGCGATCTCGTCTGAGGAAGACGATGCGCGGATTTATCGCAGCTATGCGCAGATGTTGCGGGCCGATTATCCAGCCTCTGCCCAAGTGTTTGACGCCATGGCCGTGGAAGAAGACGGCCACCGCCAGTTGCTGATCGACATGCACCGCACCCGCTTTGGCGAGGTGATCCCGCTGATCCGGCGCGAACACGTCGCAGGCTTTCACGCCCGCCGCCCGATCTGGCTGACCAAGAACCTGTCGCTGGACACGATTCGCGGTGAAGCCTCGGGGATGGAGGCGCAGGCGGCCAAGTTTTACACGCTGGCGGCGGGGCGCACTTCAGATGCCGCCACGCGCAAACTGCTGGGCGATCTGGCTGCGGCAGAGGCAGGGCATGAAAAATCAGCCGTGGGTCTGGAAGCCGCGCTGTTGAACGGCGATGCCCGCGCAGAAGAGGACGCTGGCGCGCGGCGGCAATTTATTCTGACATGGGTGCAACCGGGGCTTGCGGGGTTGATGGATGGGTCGGTCTCCACCCTCGCCCCCATTTTCGCCACGGCCTTTGCTACGCAAAACACCCACACCACGCTGCTGGTGGGGCTGGCCGCATCGGTCGGGGCGGGGATTTCGATGGGCTTCACCGAAGCGGCCCATGACGACGGCGTGCTGTCGGGGCGGGGCAGTCCGTTCAAGCGGGGGCTGGCGTCGGGATTGATGACGACCTTTGGCGGCTTGGGCCATGCGCTGCCCTATCTGATCCCCGATTTCTGGACCGCCACGGTCTTGGCCATGTGCGTGGTGTTTGTGGAACTTTGGGCGATTGCGTGGATTCAAAACCGCTACATGGACACGCCCTTTGTGCGGGCCGCTTTGCAGGTGGTGCTGGGCGGGGCTTTGGTCTTTGGGGCGGGCGTGTTGATTGGCGGCGGCTAAGGGCAGTCTGCAAAGCGGGGCAATCCCCCGCAGTATATGCGCCAAGATGAAGAGGAAAGAATGAAGATTATCTCGGAGAATATGGCCTTTGGCGGGCGGCAATTGGTTGTGGCGCATGCCTCAACGGTTTGCGGTGGCGAGATGACCTTTGGCCTATACCTGCCCCCGCAAGCCGAAGCGGGGCGGGTGCCAGTGCTGTGGTATTTGTCGGGGCTGACCTGCACGCACGAAAACGCCATGGTCAAAGCCGGCGCACAGGCTTGGGCGGCGCGGGCGGGGATTGCTTTGGTGTTTCCCGACACCTCTCCACGCGGCGAAGCGGCGGATGATGCGGCCTATGATCTGGGGCAAGGCGCGGGGTTTTATGTGGATGCAACCCAAGCGCCGTGGGCTGCGCATTTTCAGATGTGGTCTTATATCAGCGAGGAATTGCCCGCATTGGTCTTTGACCAGTTTGCGTTGGACCCAGCGCGGCAAGCCATCACGGGGCATTCGATGGGCGGACACGGGGCTTTGACTTTGGCACTGACTTATCCTGAACGGTTCCGGTCCGTTTCGGCCTTTGCCCCGATTTGTAACCCCACACAGTCAGACTGGGGGCGCAAGCAGTTTGCGGCTTATCTGGGCGGCGATGAGGCGCTTTGGGTGGCGCATGACGCGGTGGAACTGATCAAGGCGCGGGGTCTGACCTTGCCCTTGCTGGTCGATCAAGGCGGGGCGGACAAGTTCTTGGATTTGCTGCAACCGCAGGCTTTGGAAGCGGCCTTGGCCGGACCCGACGCTGTGCTGCGCTGGCAAGCGGGCTATGACCACAGCTATTTCTTTGTGGCCAGCTTTATGGAAGACCACATCGCCTTTCATGCCCGCGCGCTTTTCGCATGACGCTGTACATCGACGCCGATGCCTGCCCCGTGAAGGACGAGGCCGAGCGCGTAGCCACGCGCCTGCGGGTGCGCATGGTGCTGGTGTCAAACGGGGGGATACGACCCTCGGCGAACCCCTTGGTGGAAAGCGTCTTTGTGGCGCAGGGGCCGGATGAGGCGGATAAGTGGATCGCTGACAACGCAGGGCACGGCGATGTGGTGGTGACGGGCGATATCCCGTTGGCCGCGCGTTGTGTGGAAGCGGGGGCGCGGGTGCTTAAGCACAATGGCGAAGAACTGACCCGCGCCAATATTGGCATGGTGCTGGCGACCCGCGACCTGATGGCCGACCTGCGCGCCGCTGACCCGTTTCGCCAAGGTGGGGGCAAGATGTTTGGCAAGGCCGACAGATCACGGTTCTTGGATGTGCTGGACCGTGTGCTGCGGGCGGCGGCTGCGGGTTAAGGCGCGGCCCGACCTGTGGCGGGGTTAAGTGTCGCATCCGCGACAGAATCAGCCGACAAGCCGCTGCTACCTTTCGCCAATGACGCAGGATGTTTCCCCTTCTGACGCGGGTTTGGCCGAGGCCAAGCGATCTCGACACGTGATGTTGGGGATAGGCGCTGCCATGGCGGGGTCTGCGGTTTTCTCGCTGAACGATCTGTGCATCAAACAACTGTCGGGCGCCTATGCGCTGCATCAGGTGATTTTGCTGCGCGGTTTGGTTGGGGTGGCCTTTATTCTGACCTTTGCCGCCCTGTCGGGGCAACGGCAGGTGTGGCGCACCAAGCGGCCCATGATGCACTTGATCAGGGCCTGCATTGTGATGGTTTCCAACGCCACCTACTTCCTTGGGCTGGCCGCTTTGCCCTTGGCGAATGCGGTGGCGATCGGCTTTGTCGCGCCCTTGCTGCTGACCATGCTGTCGGTTTTGGTGCTGCGCGAAAAGGTGGGCTGGCACCGCTGGGGCGCTGTGGTGGTGGGATTGATCGGCGTGGTTGTCATGCTGCGGCCAGAAGGGCAGTTTCACTGGGCCGCGGTTTTGGTGCTGATTTCAGCGCTGTGCTATGCCATCACCCAAACCATGACACGGATGTTTCGCGACACAGAAAGCGCTGTCACGATCAACTTTTACACGCAGATGGCGTTTATCATTCTGTCAGCCAGCATGGGAATGTGGACAGGCGACGGGCATTTGGCGGGGTCGGCCGATGCGTCACTGGCTTTCTTGTTTCGGCCTTGGGGGATGCCTCCGGCCAGCGATTGGATCTACTTTGTCGGCACGGGCCTGTCGGTGGCGATTGGTGGGCTGTTGATGGCGCAGGCTTACCGCATGAACGAGACGGCTTTGGTTGCGCCGTTTGAATATACCTCGATGCCGTTGGCGGTGATCTGGGGGCTGATTTTCTTTGGCACCTTCCCCGATCTGCAAGGCTGGGTCGGCATAGCGTTGATCATCGGCGCGGGGCTTTATACCCTGTACCGCGAAGCGCGGCGGCGTCATAGGGTTTAGGTCGCAAAGAGCAGCGTGCAACGGAGGCGGGGCGATGATTGAATTCGTAGGGCGCGAGGCTGAGGCCTTCATGACATGGTCAGGCCTAACGGCCGCGTTTGAAGCGGGGCACCAGTTGGCCAAAGCCGAAATCGCCGACCTGTTCTTATACCGCGACCGCGATGTGATGCTGGACCGCGCCGCTTGGATCACGGGGCTTGGCGCTTTGGTGAAGGTGGCAACCGTTGTGCCGGGCAATGGCGCGCTTGGGTTGCCTGCGGTGAACGGTGTGGTGACCTTGTTTGACGATGTGACAGGCGTGCCCAAAGCCTTCATCGACTTTCATCTGGTGACCAAGTGGAAAACCGCCGGAGACAGCTTGCTCAGCGCCGCAAAACTCGCGCGCAAGGACGCGCGGCGGTTCTTGTTGGTGGGGGCGGGCACGGTGGCGCGGTCTATGGTTCAGGCGTACAGCAGCCTGTGGCCGGATGCCGAGTTTACCGTGTGGAACCGCTCGGTTGAGGGGGCGCGCAAGATGGCCGCGGATGTGGCGGGTTTGCGCGTGGCCGAAGATTTGGAAGCGGCAGTGCGCGCGGCGGACGTGATCTGCACCGCCACGATGGCCAGCGCGCCTGTTGTGCTGGGGGCGTGGTTGCAGCCCGGTCAGCATTTGGATTTGATCGGGGCCTATAATCCCAGAATGCGCGAAGTGGATGATCTGGCGATGCAGCGCGCCAGCGTGTTTGTCGATTCGCGGGCCACCACGATCCACCACATTGGCGAGTTGATTGACCCTATCGCTTCAGGGGCGATCAGTGAAGCTGACATTCTGGCCGATTTCTACCAGCCCGCCCTGTATCAGCGCACCAGCGACGACCAGATCACCATCGCCAAGAACGGCGGCGGGGCGCATCTTGATTTGATGACGGCGGCCTATGTTCTAGACCGCTGGCGTCAGCGCTAGGCCCGATGATACGGGCCGCCGCCCAAGATCGTGGCGGCGCGGTACAGTTGTTCGGCGATCATCACGCGCACCAGCATATGGGGCCAAACCATCGCCCCAAAGCTAACCGAGGCATCGGCTTTGGCGCGCAGCGATGGATCAATCCCATCCGCCCCGCCGATGACAAAGGCCACATCCTGCCGCCCGCCATCGCGCCAACGCGCCAGCATGGCAGCAAACTCGGGCGACGACATCAGCTTGCCGCGCTCATCCAGCGTCACCAGCACAGACCCCGCAGGCACGGCGCGGGCCAATAGGTCGGCTTCCGCCGCCATGCCAAGGTTCTTTTTATCTTCCACCTCGTGTTCAACAACCGGGCCTAGCCCTAGGGGCCGCCCGGTTCTGTCAAACCTTTGGAAATAGTCATTCACCAAATCGCGTTCCGGCCCAGCGCGAAGCCGCCCGACCGCGATCAGATGCACCCGCATTTAGACAGCGGCATCCGTGTCGATGCGGTGGCCCGAAGACGGCATCCACATCTTTTCCAACTGGTAGAATTCGCGCACTTCAGGGCGGAAAACGTGGATGATCACGTCAGACCCGTCGATCAGCACCCAATCGCCGGTTTCCTTGCCTTCCATCTTGGCAGCCATCTTGAAGCGGTCTTTCAACCGGTCCGACAGTTTGTCAGAGATCGACGCAACTTGCCGCGACGACCGGCCACAGCAGATCACCATGTAATCTGCCACGTCAGAGCGACCGCGCAGGTCGATTTGCACGATGTCTTCGGCCTTGTCATCGTCAAGCGAGGCAAGAACCTCGGCCAGAACCTCTTCCGAGGAATAATCAAGTTCGGCGGGCGTGTTGGCGCGCGTGGTGCGCGGCCCGACCGGCAAGCCGGTCGCAGGGTCAGAATGGGTCAGGACAACGTCCTCCAAGCAAGCGCGCCGATCAGACCCCGGCGCAAGGTTTGGCAGGCAGCATAGCATGTAAGGTGTCACACCTCAATGAAAGCCCCGACCAAGGGATAAGCAGGCGCGCATAGCGGCGAATCGGGGCGGAAGCAAGCTATTGCACGTCAAACGCCACTTCGTTGCGGCGATTCCATGGCATGGTCCAAGGCGGATCGTAGAAATAGAAGAAAGGGCCTGCCGTGATGGTCAGGTCTTGCGCCTTGACCCAATCGCGCAACGCGCTTTCGTTCTTGGTCAAAGCGCTGTCGCGGGCCGTGCCCGAAAAGGTCAACACCACCTGCCTTTGGGCAGGCAAGGTCACAAAGCGGATGCGCTCGTCCTTGGGTTTGGGCAGGGTTTGCAGCGTGTAAGAGCCGGGCATCATGAACTGCACCGACCAAGTGCCTTCTTTCCCGCTTTGGGTGACGGGCGTGGTCATCGCAATCGTCTCGCCGGGGGCTTGGGTGACGGGCGTGGTCATAGCGACCTTGGCCCCACCTTCGTTGGACCCGAAAATATAGCCTGCCAAAATGCGAAAGCCTTGGCTGCCGGCGCCACTGCGGTCAGAGGTCACTGTCACTTCGGCCATGATGCGCGGCGCATAATCGCGCAGTTCTATGGGGCCGTCGGTGCGGATCACGGTGTATTTCGGCGTCTCGTTGCCGTTATAGGCGTCGGCCATGGCGGGCTCCTGTGCGGCAAGGCCAAAAAGGCCAAATGTAGCGGCGGCAACTAGGCGTTTGATCTGCATTCTTTTCCCCTTTGGCAGAATATAGTCCAAGTCTGCCCATCTTCCATATCCTATATCAGCCAGCCCGCCTTTACCTTGCGAGACGCGCCAAAACCGCGTAAAAGAAGCGCCATGATCCGGTTTTTCGACATCGCCGACCATGATCGCCTGCCTTGGCGGTTTCAGCGCGCCCTGCATTCGCTGCGCGCGCGCGGCTGACTGTCGGCCTTGGCCCCGCTGATGCGGGGGCCTGTCTTGCTACACCCAATCCCATCCCGCAATTCACAACGCCAAGGAAGAGCCATGACCGCTCGCACGCTTTACGACAAAATCTGGGACGACCACTTGGTCGATCAGGCCGAAGACGGCACCTGCCTTTTGTACATCGACCGCCATCTGGTGCACGAAGTCACCTCGCCGCAAGCCTTTGAAGGGCTGCGCATGACGGGGCGCAAGGTGCGCGCACCGCAAAAGACCATCGCTGTGCCCGATCACAACGTGCCCACCACGCTTGACCGCGCCAATGCCGCCACCATGACCGAAGATTCGCGCATTCAGGTCGAAGCGCTGGATAAGAACGCCAAGGATTTCGGGATCAACTATTACCCCGTTTCCGATGTGCGCCAAGGCATCGTGCATATCGTCGGCCCCGAACAGGGCTGGACCTTGCCGGGCATGACCGTGGTGTGCGGCGACAGCCACACCGCCACCCACGGGGCGTTTGGGTCGCTGGCGCATGGCATTGGCACGTCAGAGGTGGAACACGTTCTGGCCACCCAAACGCTGATCCAGCGCAAGGCCAAGAACTTTAAGGTCGAAATCACAGGGTCGCTGCGCCCCGGTGTGACCGCCAAAGACATCACCCTGTCCGTCATCGGGGCCACAGGCACGGCGGGCGGCACGGGCTATGTGATTGAATACTGCGGTCAAGCCATTCGCGAGTTGTCGATGGAAGGCCGCATGACGGTCTGCAACATGGCCATCGAAGGCGGGGCCCGCGCGGGCCTGATTGCGCCTGATGAAAAGACCTACGCCTATTGCATGGGCCGCCCCCACGCCCCCAAGGGTGCCGCTTGGGAAGCCGCTGTCACCTATTGGAAAACCCTGTTCTCGGACGAGGGCGCGCATTGGGATAAGGTGATCACGCTAAAGGGCGAAGACATTGCGCCGGTCGTCACATGGGGCACCTCGCCCGAGGATGTGCTGCCGATCACGGGCAAAGTGCCCTCGCCCTCCGATTTCACCGGCGGCAAGGTCGAAGCGGTGCAGCGCGCTTTGGATTACATGGGCCTGACACCGGGGCAAAACCTGTCGGACATCAAGATTGACACGGTGTTCATCGGGTCTTGCACCAACGGGCGCATCGAAGATTTGCGCGCTGCGGCGGCGATCTTGAAGGGCAAGAAGAAGAAAGACGGCATCCGCGCGATGGTCGTTCCCGGTTCGGGTCTGGTGCGCGCGCAGGCGGAAGAAGAGGGTCTGGCGCAGATTTTCATCGACGCGGGCTTTGAATGGCGCTTGGCTGGCTGCTCGATGTGCTTGGCGATGAACCCCGACCAACTGGCCCCGGGCGAACGCTGTGCTGCCACGTCAAACCGCAACTTCGAAGGCCGTCAGGGCCGTGGCGGGCGCACCCACCTGCTGTCCCCCGCAATGGCCGCCGCCGCCGCAATCACCGGTCACCTGACCGATGTGCGCGATTTGATGACTGCAACCGTGTAAGGAACCGGACAGATGGATAAATTCACCAAACTGACCGGCATCGCAGCGCCTATGCCTTTGGTCAACATCGACACCGACATGATCATTCCCAAGCAGTTCCTAAAGACCATCAAACGGTCGGGGCTGGGCGTGAACCTGTTTGACGAGATGCGCTATAACCTCGACGGGTCCGAGATTGCCGATTTCGTGCTGAACCAGCCCGCCTATCGCCAATCGCAAATCATCGTGGCGGGCGAGAACTTTGGTTGCGGGTCGTCGCGCGAACACGCGCCTTGGGCCTTGCTGGACTTTGGCATTCGCTGCGTGATCAGCACATCCTTTGCCGACATTTTCTACAACAACTGCTTCAAGAACGGCATTCTGCCGATCGTGATGCCGCAAGATGTGGTCGATGTGCTGATGGAAGACGCCAAGAAAGGCGCCAACGCCCGCCAGACGATTGATCTTGACGCGCAGACGGTCACCACATCAGACGGGCGCGTGTTCCCGTTTGACGTTGACGCGCACCGCAAGGATTGCCTGATCAACGGGCTAGACGACATTGGCCTGACCATGGTCAAGGCCAAGGCGATCGACAATTTCGAACACAAGGCCGCCGCCCTGCGCCCCTGGGCCTAAGACAGCACCTTTATTTGCACGCAAAGGGCGCAGGAAATTCCTGCGCCCTTTGTCTAAGATCAAGGTTCTTTGTTGAGTTTTTCTGCTATCTTGGGGGCGTGCAGATCATGGGGTCTGCATGGCCGCCAAGACTATGCCAATTCTACGTTCACCGCGCACAAGGGTCTTTGCGACCCGTTCTTTGCGTCGCGGTGGTTAAAATGACTTCGGCCGACTTTTAACTCCTTGGGTATGGTTGCTGCGCCCATGTGAAGGAGGGTGATATTTTGATCCGTTCCCTTACTGTGCCAAACCTGTGCGCAAGGCTGGCCTACCTTTTGGCGCTGGCGCTGTGGCCCAGCTTTGCTGCCGCCTTTGATCTGACGCTTGCAACCTTTACCACGCGGTTCAGCCACTCTGGCCCCGGTCTTTTGTTGCAGCATCTTCAAAAGGGCGACGAGCCGCAGGTGGAACAGGACATTGCCGCGATCTTGGCCATGCAGGCCGATGTGGTGGTTTTGACCAATTTTGACTTTGATTATGACGGTTTGGCGCTGGCCGCGCTGCAAAAGCGGTTGGCTGACAAGGGCTTGGTCTATGCCGACAGCCTTGGCTTGCAGCCCAACACGGGCATTCCGACTTGGCTGGATTTGAACCATGACGGCGCACTCAGCGGGCCGCGCGATGCGCAGGCCTATGGGCGCTTTGCGGGGCAGGCGGGGATGGCTATTTTGTCGCGCTATCCGTTAGACCGCGCCCATATCCGCGATTTCACCGCACTTTTGTGGCAAGACCTGCCCCAAGCCAATCTGCCCCCCGACATGACCGATGACGCCCGCCTGTTGCAGCGCCTGTCCTCTGCCGGCCATTACGAGGTGCCAGTGGTCTATGCAAAGGGCAAGGCGCTGCGCTTGCTGGTCTGGTCAGCCACCCCGCCGATCTTTGACGGCCCCGAAGATCGCAACGGCCGCCGCAATGCCGATGAAACAGCGCTGTGGCTGCATCTGTTAGACGGCACGCTGCCCAAGATTGCGCCTGAAACCGGCACCTATGCCCCGCCCAAACCGCCCTTCGTGATCTTGGGCCAAGCCAATCTTGACCCGCTCGATGGCTCTGGCCTGCCGCAATCGTTGCGTGCGCTGTTGAACAATCCACTCCTGCAAGACCCCGCACCGCGCGGGGTGGGAAGCCGGATCGACACGGGACAAAGGGGCGACCCTGCCCTTGATACCGCCCTGTTGAAGTCTGGCACAGGGTTGCGCTTGGATTACCTTTTACCGTCGCGCAAGATCGTCGTGCAAAGCAGTGCCGTGCTGTGGCCCGCCCAACAACCACCCATGGCCGAACCCGTCACCCAGCACTTTCCCGTTTGGGCGCGCCTGACCCTGCCCTAAACCAGCCACGGATTTCGCCCCTTTTCCAAGCCCCCGCTTGACCCCGTGCCGCCCACAAGTTACGCCAACGGCGACCAAGCATAGGAGCCTACGATGGCCAATCCCTCAATCCTCATCCTCGCCGGTGACGGCATCGGCCCGGAAGTTATGGGCGAAGTCAAAAAGATCATCTCTTGGTTTGATACCAAGCGCGGGATCAAGTTTGACGTGTCCGAAGATCTGGTGGGGGGCTGTGCTTATGATGCGCATGGCACACCGCTGACCGATGCCACCATGGCCAAGGCGCAAGAGGTGGACTGCGTTCTGTTGGGCGCCGTGGGCGGGCCGAAGTATGACAAGCTTGATTTCTCGGTCAAACCCGAACGCGGCTTGCTGCGCCTGCGCAAAGAGATGGACCTGTTTTCCAACCTGCGCCCCGCGCAATGCTTTGACGCTTTGGCCGACTTTTCTTCGCTGAAGAAAGAGGTCGTCGCGGGTCTGGATATCGTGATCGTGCGCGAACTGACCTCGGGCGTGTATTTCGGCGAACCGCGCGGGATTTTCATGGAGGGCAACGAGCGCGTGGGCATCAACACCCAGCGCTACACCGAATCCGAAATTGCCCGTGTGGCGCGTTCGGCGTTCGAACTGGCGCGCAAGCGCAACAACAAGGTCTGCTCGATGGAGAAGGCCAATGTTATGGAATCGGGCATTCTGTGGCGCGATGTGGTGCAAGAAATTCACGACAAAGAATATCCCGACGTTCAGTTGACCCATATGTATGCCGACGCTGGCGCCATGCAGCTGTGCCGTTGGCCCAAGCAGTTTGACGTGATTGTCACCGACAACCTGTTTGGCGATATGCTGTCAGATATGGCGGCGATGCTGACAGGTTCGCTGGGGATGTTGCCCTCGGCCAGCCTTGGGCTGCCGCAAGCCAATGGCCGCCCAAAGGCGCTTTATGAACCTGTGCACGGTTCGGCCCCTGATATTGCGGGCACGGGCAAGGCCAATCCGATCGCCTGTATTTTGTCGTTCGCAATGGCGCTGCGCTATTCGTTCGATCTGGGGGCAGAAGCCACCCGTGTGGAACAAGCCGTTGAGAAAGTGCTGGCTGACGGCGTGCGCACCGCGGATCTGATGGGCCCCGAAGGCGGCACACCGGTTAGCACCGCGCTAATGGGCGATGCGGTGATTGCCGCTTTGGACGCCAGCCTGTAATCGACCCGCGCTGAATTGAAGAAAACGACGCGCCCGTGACGGTCACGGGCGCGTTTTTCAATTAAATGCCCGCCAAAACACAGATATGACCAAGCTCTCACATCCCTTAAAAGGCGCGCTTTTGGCGCTGGCGTCTTTTTGCGCCTATGCCTGTTCGGATGTGTCGATCAAGGCGCTGGGGCATGGGATGAACTCGTTCCAAGTCATGTTCTTTTCGGCCCTTTGCACCTTGCCCTTCATTCTGGCGCAAATCTTTTGGCAAGACCGCCGCGCCAGCCTGCGCCCTGCTTTGCCGGGGCTGACGGGCCTGCGGGTGTTGATCTCGCTGCTGGGCGGCGGGTTTGTCACCTATACCTTCACCCACCTGCCCTTGGCGCAGTGTTATGCCATTTTCTTTACCATGCCGTTGATGATCACCCTGCTGGCGTGGCCCCTGTTGGGCGAACCGGTTGACCCCCTGCGCGGGGCAATCATTCTGGCAGGCTTTGGCGGCGTGCTGATCGCCTTGCAACCCGGAACGACACATTTCCAACTGGCGCATCTGACGGCCATTTTGGGCGCGGTGACAGGGGCGCTGAACTCGTTGATCTTTCGCAAAATCGGCCACCGCGAAAAGTCGGGGGTGATTTTGCTGTATCCGGTGCTGGCGCAAGTGTTGGTGGCGGGATGGATCATGCCATTTGTGTGGACTCCGCTAACGCTGAGCGATTGGCAGGTGGGGTTGCAGATGGGCGCTTTGGGGTTGACCGGCGGATTGTTCATCATAGCCGCTTACCGCACCGCACCCGCCATCGTTGTGGCCCCCATGCAATACAGCCAGATCGTTTGGGCGAGTATTCTGGGCTTCTTGCTATGGGGTGAAAAGCCAAGCTTGGCGTCAACCTTGGGCATCGGGGTGATCGTCGCCGCTGGGCTGGCGCTGTTGGCGGTGGCTGGCCGCTCGCGGCCGCAAGAACTGCGCGCCTAATCCCGCATTTCGCTTGAAATCGCACCCGTTTGGCGCGAGGGAGGATGAACTCCGCCCCAACATCAGGTTGCCCATGTCATCCCGCACATCCACCCTGAACGGGGCGCTTTTGGCGCTTTTATCTTTCGCCATTTACGCCACCAGCGATGCCATCGTGAAGTTCATGGGGGCCAGCTATAGCCCGTTTCAGAACATCTTCTTTTCCGGCCTGTTCGGCTTTCCCCTCGTGGCGATTATGCTGATGACCGATAGGTCCGAAGGCAACCTGATCCCGCGCAAACCCGCCATGACGCTGCTGCGGTCTGCCTTGGTGGTGGTGAACGTGATTTGCGGGTTTTACGCCTTTGCCACCCTGCCGATGAGCGAGGCTTACCCGATCTTCTTCGCCTCTCCCCTGCTTATCACCCTCTTCGCCATTCCCATGCTGGGCGAACGCGTGGGCCTTCACCGTGGGCTTGCGATTGTCGCGGGCCTGATGGGCGTGCTTGTTGTGCTGCGGCCGGGGCAATCGCATTTGGGGCTGGGGCATCTGGCGGCGATTGCGGCGGCGGTGATCTTTGCGGTGAACTCGGTCTTGGTGCGCATCACGGGGCAATCGGAACGCTCGGTTGTGATCATGCTGTATCCGATGATCGCCAACACCATCGTCTCGGGTCTGGCGCTGCCCTTTGTTTATCAACCGCTGCCCTTGGCGCATCTGGGGCTGTTGGCGGCGATGGCCACGCTTAGCTTTGTGGCGGGGGTGATTGCGATTGCGGCTTACAGGCGCGCGCAGGCGGCGATTGTGGGAACGATGCAATACAGCCAGATCATCTGGGCCTCGATCTTTGGGGTGGTGATCTTTCACGAAAAAAGCGATGGCTGGACGCTGGTTGGCACGGTGATCATCATCGCTTCAGGCATCTACATCGTGCTGCGCGAAGGCACGCCTGCCGTGTCAAACACCAAGCCCGTGACTGAAGCGCGGGCCGAGTTTGACCTTGGCTTGCAACCCCGCTCTAGCGCGTGGCTGAAATTCTTCGATACCAGCAAAGCGCGCGCGACAGAGCGCCGCGACCCATCATAAAGCCTGCCGATTCTGGCCCCAAACGCGCGGCCCCCCTTGCAAAGCGGCGCGCATCAGGCTAACCCCCCTGCCACGGTCGGAGCGTAGCGCAGTCTGGTAGCGCACCTGCTTCGGGAGCAGGGGGTCGGAGGTTCGAATCCTCTCGCTCCGACCAAAATTCCCGAATTCCTTTCATCAGCGGTTAACAGCGTCCCTTGTGCCTGCGTGTTGCGCGTTTGTTTGCGGGCGCGTAAACAGCGGCGAACCCTACCGAAAGGCGTGACCCATGACCGCGAAGAAACCCGTTGTTTTGTGCATTCTGGATGGCTGGGGCATTGGCGCTAATCCGGCAGTATCGGCCCCCGCACAGGCCCATGTGCCCAATTTCAACCGCCTGTGGCAGACCTGCCCGCATGAAACCCTGACAACCTTTGGCCCCGATGTGGGCCTGCCCACAGGGCAAATGGGCAATTCGGAAGTGGGCCACACCAACATCGGCGCGGGGCGCGTGGTGGCGATGGACCTTGGCGCGATTGATCTGGCGATTGAGGATGGCAGCTTTGCGCTGAACCCAAGCGTGGTGGCCTTTGCGGATAAGCTCAAAGCATCCGGCGGGACGGCGCATCTGATGGGAGTGATCTCGGACGGCGGGGTGCATGGGCATTTGAACCATGTGCTGGCCGCAGCGCGCGCGCTGACAGCCCAAGGCGTGCCCGTGGCCTTGCACGCGATCACCGACGGGCGCGATGTGGCCCCCAATTCGGCGGCTGATTTTATCGACGCGCTGATGGTATCCCTGCCCCAAGGGGCCAAGGTTGCCACCGTGATTGGCCGCTATTGGGCGATGGACCGCGACACACGGTGGGAGCGTGTTGCCCGCGCCTTTCAGGCGATGGTCAACGCCCAAGGCGAACACGCCGCCACCCCGCAAGCAGCCGTTGCGGCATCTTACGCCAAGGGCGAGATGGACGAGTTTGTGGCCCCCACGGTGATTGGCGATTACCAAGGGGCAAAAGATGGCGACGGCTACTTTTGCCTGAACTTCCGCTCTGACCGCGCGCGTGAGATTATGGCAGCTTTGGCCGAACCAAACTTTACCAGCTTTGACACGGGCAAGCGCCCCGTTTGGGGCGCTTTGCTCGGCATGGTGGAATATTCAGCACTGTCCAGCACCTATCTGGACACGGCCTATCCGAAACGCTTCTTGGCCAATACGGTTGGCGAATGGGTGGCCAAACAGGGCAAAACCCAGTTCCGCTTGGCCGAGACGGAAAAATACCCCCATGTCACCTTCTTTCTAAACGGTGGCCGCGAGGTGCCCTTTGAAGGCGAGGCGCGCTTTATGCCGAAATCGCCCAAGGTGGCGACCTATGATTTGCAGCCTGAAATGTCCTCGGTCGAGGTGGCCGACCAATTGGTGCAGGCGATTGAGACGGGCTATGACCTGATCGTGGTGAACTTTGCCAACCCCGACATGGTGGGCCACACGGGCAGCCTGCCCGCCGCCATTAAGGCGTGCGAGGCGGTGGATATCGGGCTGGGCCACGCGCTTGCAGCACTACAAAAGGCGGGCGGCGCGATGATCGTGACGGCAGATCACGGCAACTGCGAGATGATGGTGGATCCGGTGACGGGGGGGCCGCACACCTCGCACACGGTCAATCCGGTGCCGGTGATTCTGGTGGGCGGGCCTGCGGGGGCAAAACTGCGCGCAGGCGGGCGGTTGGCCGATCTGGCGCCCACCCTGCTGGCGCTGATGGGTCTTGATCAACCGACAGAGATGACGGGAAAAAGCCTGCTTTTGGCCTGATGCGATGCGCCGCTACGCAATTGTGATGCGCCCGATCGGGGCTTTGGTATAAGCACAGACAAGAAGACAAGCGGTGCTGGTCGCCCCCCAAGCGGGGCAGACAAGCCGCAAACTGGGAATGGGACGAGGATGAACAAGGTTCTGATGGCCGCGGTTGGCGGTGTTGTGGCTGGGGCGCTGATTGTCACGCAATGGGTCGGCCCCTTGGTGGCCCAAACGGCGGGCAAGGACACCTCAGTTTACCAGCAACTTGACCTGTTCGGAGATGTCTTCGAACGCATCCGCGCGCAATATGTCGAAGAGGTCGACAGCAAAAAACTGATCGAGGCGGCGGTGAATGGTATGCTCACCTCGCTTGACCCGCATTCCAGCTATATGAATGCCGAAGATTATGCCGCGATGCAGGTGGAAACCAAGGGCGAGTTTGGTGGCCTTGGCATCGAAGTGACGCAGCAAGATGGCTATGTCAAAGTCGTCTCGCCCATCGATGGCACACCTGCGGATAAGGCCGGGATCACGTCGGGCGATTTGATCATCAAGGTAGATGGCAAGTCGGTGAATGGGCTGACGATGGACCAAGCGGTTGACCTGATGCGCGGGCCGATTGGGTCAGAGATTATCATTACCGTGGTGCGCGAAGGGGTCAAAGAGCCTTTCGATGTGTCCATCATCCGCGACACGATCAAGGTCGCCGCCGTCAAGGGCCGCTTGATCGGCACGACGATTGTGGTGCGCATCACCTCTTTCACCGATCAGACTTTCTCGGGGCTGCAAAGCGAACTGAAGAAAGCCGCCGATGAGGCAGGCGGGATGGATAAGGTCACAGGCGTGGTGCTTGACCTGCGCAACAACCCGGGTGGGCTGTTGATGCAGGCGGTTGATGTGTCTGACGCCTTCCTGACCGAGGGCGAGATTGTGTCAACCCGTGGGCGCAACCCGCAAGACAACGAACGCTTCAACGCCACCGAGGGCGATCTGACCATTGGCAAACCGGTGGTGGTGCTGATCAACGGCGGCTCAGCCTCGGCGTCAGAAATCGTGGCGGGCGCGCTGCAAGATCATCACCGCGCCATTGTGGTGGGCACCAAAAGTTTCGGCAAAGGGTCGGTTCAAACGATCATTCCGGTGCGCGGCGAAGGGGCGATGCGGTTGACGACCTCGCGGTATTACACGCCGTCGGGTCGGTCGATTCAAGCCTTGGGGGTTATGCCCGACATCGTGGTCAACCAGCCGGCGGTTGACCCCAACGCCACGCCTGCCAAAGATAAGGCCAAAGATGCCAACCAGATGACATCCGAAGCCGATCTGAACGGGATCTTGTCGAACGATTCGATGACGGATGAGGAAAAGAAGCTGTTGGAAGAAGAACGCGCCCACACGGAAGAAGCATCCAAACTGCGCGACGACGATTTCCAACTGGCCTATGCCATCGACATTCTGCGTGGTCTGGCCGCTGTAGCCCCCCAGCCATGAGCGTGTTGCCCTATCGTCCTTGCGTTGGCGTAACACTGATCAACCCTGCGGGGTTGATCTTTGCCGGTCGGCGTTTGGATGGCGCGCCTGATGCGTGGCAGATGCCACAGGGCGGCATTGATGACGGCGAAAAGCCCCGC
The DNA here is from genome assembly GCA_903873585.1 of uncultured Rhodobacterales bacterium. Lineage (GTDB taxonomy): Bacteria > Pseudomonadota > Alphaproteobacteria > Rhodobacterales > Rhodobacteraceae > Stagnihabitans. Next base: position 72,657 of record CAIQOV010000043.1, on the reverse strand, counting down.
GCTGCCGCCCTGCGCGAATTGGCCGAGGAAACGGGTGTGACGGCCGATTTGGTGACCTTTGTCGACAAGACATCCGACTGGCTGACCTATGACCTACCGCCCGAATTGCTGGGCAAGGTCTGGGGCGGCAAGTTCAAAGGGCAAAAGCAAAAGTGGTATCTGTACCGCTTTAACGGGCGCGACGATCAGGTCAACATCGTGCAGCCGCATCAGGAATTCGGCGAATGGCGCTGGATTGACGCCCAACACATGCTGGCCGCCATCGTGCCCTTTAAACGCGCGGTCTATGAACAGGTGATCACAGCCTTTCGCAGCCATTTGGCCTAAGCGCTGGGCGGCAGGCCAAGGGCCTTGCGCCAATAGTCTGGCGTGGCGATTTGGGGAAAGCGGCGGCGATAAAGCGCCCTGAGCCTGCCGTGCTGCACCAAGGTGCGCAGCGAGAGACCAAGGACGCGCACCAACAGCCAAGCGGCCCTTGGGGTGTTGCAGCGCGTGACATAGGCCTTATCGCCCGCCACATTCAAAAACGTCAATTGAACCGCCCCCCAAACCGCATCGCTGAACCCACGCTGGGCAGCGGGAATAACCCGCTTGGCCCCCCATCGCCCAAAAAAGGGCAAGCCGTGGCCGTTCAGGGAAAATGGATAAAACAGACGGCGGGCTATCTTGTGCGTGCCTAGGAAGCCTTCGCGCTGGTCCAGATCAAAGTTGATCAGCGGTTGCCAAACCTCAGCCTTGGTCAAGACCTTGATAGCCGCGCGCGCGGGTGCTGCATCTGGGTGGGTGGCAAAGTAATCGGGGCCTTTCAGAACATCCCCCCAAGCCAGCAGCACCGCTTCGATGGTTTCATACTGAAACTTTACGATATTGCGCCGCACAAAGGCCAAGGGAATAGCAATCAAGCCCGACCGACTGGTCGCCATCTTTGGCAGCGCAAGGTGATGCACCATGTGGCTGCGCAGATCGAGATACCAGGTCAAAGGCGTCTCTTTATCGACAAAACTTTCGCCAAAGGCCACGACACCATTCAGTGTGGTGATTGCAAAATCATTCGCCAGCGAGAAATTCACATCATCGCCGCGCACGAAGAACGGAAAAGGATAGGTGCGGGCATGGGCCACGGGAAAGGCAAAAAACCACCAGCCGCCGTAAAACTTGGGCGGGCGGACAAGGGCGCTTTTCTGTTCCATATGGAACAAAGCCCCAAAGTGGCGCAGATCGGTGCCACGAAACTGGGGATAGCATTTGCGGTTAAAGACAGCGCCGTTTTCGGCCATGATCGCCTGCTGAGTGGTGTTGATCAGCGCCCCCGCAATCGCCGCCCTGTCATCTTTGGCAAGGGCTAGAAAGGCAAAGGTGCGGTGCAGCGCCTCGGTCGGGGTGGCGGCGTCGTCATCCATGAACAGCACATGAGAAAAGCCTTCGGCACTTGCCTGTAGCAAGCCACGGGTGAACCCGCCTGCGCCCCCAAGATTGGCATTGGCGAAACGGCGAATTTTGGGGTGTGGGTCGATCTGGGCGCTGTCGCCGTTGTCGATGATCAAGCATTCCATCTGCGGCCCGAATTCTGCACGGTCAAAGTAGTGCGCCAAGCGGCGTGCCGTGGCCTGCACTTGGGCTTCACGGCGGAAGGTTGTGATCACGATGGCCAAGCGCAGGTTCGGGTCGGGCTGCGCTTGGGTTACATAGCGGGCCGCTGTCAGGCGGGCATCGGGGGCAATGGCGCGCAGTTCAAAGGTGATCAGACCCGTCGCCGGATTGTCGCTGTAATGCGACAGATCAAGGCGAATTTCATCGGTCAGGGTCAGGTCGATCACAGTGCTGACCAGCACCTCGTGATAGCTTTCTGACAGGGCGTGCAGCACTGTCACCTGAACCTGCCCAAGGCCGGTCAGGCCCAGCCACAGGCCCTGCAAAGCGCAGGCTTTGTGCCACTTGGCAAGGGACAGCGCGTTGAAATAGGTGTCAAACTTGGCCACCGCATCCTGCGCTATCCAATAAGCGCCAAGGTCGCGGTCATGGGCAACGTTGCCATGGGAATGCACAAACATCTGCGGTTCAAGGCAAAGGCCCTTTTCGGGAAAGATCACATTTTGCAATGTCATCCACGCGCCAAGCGAAGGGGTGGGTAGCGCGTCGTTCATGTCACACTCTTGCCCCAACGGCCCCTAGCAAAGTAACGGGTGTGCCACGCCACGTTATCCATCGCAACTCAAAGAGCGGGCAAGCGCGCGCACTTGCCCTATGTCACGGTTGCGCCGCCCCCGCAGCGCATCTTTCACCGCCAGATTGAGCAGCTTTACATAAACGCCGCGATCAGCCCCCGCATGGCGGGCGCGCCTGCGCCATTTCACAAAGACCAAGGCCAGAACCGGCCAGAACAGCACGGGGCCCGCAACCATGCGGTAGGCGCGCAAGGCGTTGCGGTAGTTGTAATACACCTTCCAAAGCGGGCGATGGACGCCGCTGCCATCGGGGGGATAGGTGGTGCAATCATGTTCAAAGCGCAGGTTGGGCATAAAGCCGATGCGCCCACCGCGCTTGGTTAGGCGCAAAGTGTACATGACATCGTCGGCGTAAAGAAACATCTCGCCGTCCGGATATCCCGCCCGCGCCAAGCCTTTGCGCGACAAGAACAAACCCACGAAAGAGGCCGCGTCGATCTGTACGGGGTCGGGGCTGTCATAATCTGCATCGCGCAGATGAAAGCCGCGGCGCCCCTGACCCAAGGTGGTGCGCACGAAATCTGCGATATGCCAAAACGGATTGCGCGAGGGGCGGTTCATTTCGCAAATGCGCCCGTCAGGATAGAAAACACCGGCGGCAATCGCCTCGTATCCTGCGGTTTCCAACTGTGCTGACTGGGTTTGAAAGCGCGCAAGCGTACCGCTTTCGGGGCAGGCGTCGTCATCCATCAGCACGCACCACGCCGGATCAAAGCGCGCCGCCACAGCGCGCAGCCCCGCTTCAAACCCGCCTGCCCCGCCCATGTTGCGTGGCAAGGTGATCACATACAATCGCGGGTCGGCGACCGCTTTCAGCAGTTCAACCGTGGCATCGGTTGAGGCGTTGTTCACCACCACAATCACATCGACCTGTTCGCCCAAAAGCCTGTCAAGCGTGGCCTGCAACTGGGCTTTGCGGTTGTGGGTGACGACCAAAGCCACCAGCCCAACCCGCGCTTTGCTCTGTTCGGCGACTGGCCCAAGCACCTGAAGGGAAAGATCATTCATAGGACAGACACCATAAAGGCCTGCATGGCCTGACCCTTGGCGGTCAGGGCGGCGAAGTGGCGGGCGGTATCCAGCGCCTCGCGGATGGTGACGTCCATGTCAAGGTAGCGGTAGGTGCCCAAGCGGCCAACAAAGGTCACGCCCTGCTCGGCTTGCGCGCGGGCGGCGTATTGGTGCAGCAGGGCTTGCTCTTCGGTCAGCCTGATCGGGTAAAAGGGCGGGTCTTGCGGGCCGCAAGGGCGCGACACCTCGCGGTATAAAACCGATCCTGCGTGGCTTTCCCATGGCGCGAAATGCTTGTGTTCGGTGATACGCGTCCAAGGGACGTGTTCGTCCGCATAGTTCATCACAGCACAGCCTTGGTAATCACCTTGATGGGTGAAGCGTTCGAAATCCAAGGTGCGATAGCCCAAGCGGCCAATGTCATATTCAAACCAGCCATCCAGCGGGCCAGAATAAAACACATGGTCAAACCCCACCGCCTGCGCGCGCGTGAAAGGGGTGTTCAGGTGGACGGTGATATTGGGATGATCCAGAATGCGCGTGACAAGGTGGGTGTAGCCCTGTTCTGGCATGCCTTGAAAGGCGTGGGAAAAATAGCTGTCGTCATAGGTGAACCGCACCGGCAACCGCCTAAGAATGGCGGCGGGAAGGTGAGTTGGGTCGACCCCCCATTGCTTTTGCGTGTAGCCCTTGAAAAACGCCTCATAAAGCTGCGGGCCGATCATGCGCAGGGCTTGCTGTTCAAAGTTTTGCGGATCGCCAAGGGATGTATCAGCCTGTTTTGCCAAGAACTCCACCGCCTCTTGCGGTGAATGCGCGGTGCCAAAGAACTGGTTGATCGTGTGCAAGTTGACCGGCAAGCTATAGACTTGGTCGCCTGATGTCGTCTTGACCCGATGATTGAAGGGCTGAAACTTGGCATAATGGTTCACATAATCCCACACTTCGGCATCGTCGGTGTGAAAGATATGCGGGCCGTAGACATGCACCATAACCCCCGTTTCAGGGTCACGCGCGCAGTGACAGTTGCCCGCGACATGATCGCGCTGTTCCATAAGCGTGATCTTGTGCCCAAGCTCTGCCAGTTGCCGCCCGATCACCGCACCAGACAGGCCCGCGCCGACGATAAGTATGTCTGATGTCATGAACAACGCGCTCCAAGGTCAACACCGACCCTGAGCGATTGGGAGAGGCAATCTTGGTTAACAAACGCTTGGCGCCAGCCACCGACGCGGTGCCCCCGATTGGGTCTGTTTTTGGCATCGCGCCAAGGAGACATTTTCAAAATTCCAACCGATAAATCGCCGAATTAGGACATCTTCGGCAATCATAGCACGCCGATTGCCGCTAGGTTGGCACAGTTAATCGTTCGGGAAAAGCCGTTTTGTTGTAGGCTTACACTTAAAGTCCGTGTTTTAAAGAAAATATGCGCAATCATAAATTGCAAAACTATCCGCTAATTCAACCGCTGATAGTTTTCGCCCAATAAATCACGCACCATCGGGATCACCTTTTGGCCGTACAATTGCAGGCAGTCGATCAGGTGTTCGTGCGGGATCGAGCCGGTGGTGTATTTCATATCAAACCGCCCCAGCCCCAGATCGCGCACTGTCGCGGCAATCTTGCGCGCCACCGTTTCGGGCGAACCGATGTAAAGCGAGCCCTCTTCCACCTCGGCCAAGAAGCGGGCCTTGGTTGTGGGCGGCCAGCCGCGCTCGCGCCCTATGCGGCCAAACATGTCTTGATAGGCGGGCCAAGCAATCTCGCGCGCTTGCTCATCCGTGTTGGCGATGAAACCGGGCGAGTGCACGCCGATCGGGCGCAAAGGCTTATCCAATTGGGCGCAAGCGCGTTTGTACAGATCAACATAGGGCAAGAAACGGCGCGGATCGCCACCGATGATCGCCAGCATCAAGCGCAGGTCTTGGCGCACCACGCGCACCACCGATTCAGGGCTGCCGCCGACACCAACCCAAACCGTCATGCCCTGCGGGCCTAGGGGCGGTTGCACCCGTTCGCGCACCAGACCCGTGCGGGTTTGGCCTTGCCACGACACTTCCTCATCGCGGACAAGCTTGGCAAACAGGTCAAGCTTTTCTTCAAACAGCAGGTCGTAGTCTTTGGTATCATAGCCAAAAAGCGGATAGCTTTCGGTAAAGCTGCCACGGCCAACGATGGCTTCGGCCCGCCCGTTGGAAATGGCGTTTAGGGTGGAAAAGCGCTGAAACGCGCGCACTGGGTCGTCTGACGACAACACCGTCACGGCCGTGCCCAGCCGAATGCGGGTGGTGCGACCGGCGATGGCCGCCAGCACAATTTCAGGGGCCGAGATGGCGAAATCGGGGCGGTGATGTTCGCCCAGACCGATAAAGTCGATGCCCGCCTGATCGGCCACCACCGCCTCTTCAACCACATCGCGCAAAACCTGATCAGGCCGCTTCAAGGTGCCGTCAGCCGCCAGCGAAATATCGCCAAAGGTATCAATCCCAAGTTCAACCATCACCAAACCTCCACTGCACTGCAAAGCTTAGCGGCAAATGCTACCGCAGGAAATGGCGCATAGTGGCAGAGCGCTTGCGCGCTGGTGCGGGTCAAGACGGCAGCAAATAGCGCGCCTGTTTCGCAGCTTGACTGATCTGTGACGTCATCGGCGCGCCGCGCTCGGCGTAGGCTGGGCAAATCACAGGGGCATGTCGCCAAGACATCAATTGCACGGGTGGCAGCTTTTGCGCCCTCCCCCTTTGCGCCTTGCGGGGCGCACCCACGCCTTAAAAGGAGCCGCCATGAGCTGGAAAGACATCGAAACCAAATGGGCCGCCATGGCGCGCCGCGTGGGGTCAGAGCCGACTCGCGATAGCACCGAAGCTGTGGTTGGCCGCACGCCAAAGCCGCAGCCGCTGCCCGACGAGGGCACCCCGTCGCGCGCGCAACCGCCCGTTGATCGTCCCACCGCGTGAGAGGACCAGCGTCGTGGTTTGGCTTTCGCGCAGCGCCGCCCTTGGCCGATTTCTGGCAAGATAGCCACGCCATCAGGGCAGATCTGTTTGGCACCGAACGGCTGGAACATCACGCCATCTCTTTGGCATCGCAGCACCGCGTTGTTGTGGTGCGCGGGTCAAGCCGGGTGCTGTTGGCGCGGTTGAAAGACAACGCGGCGGCGCTGCTGTCAGCCTATCAGGCCAGCGCAAACTCGCTGAAGGCGGGGCACCCTATCACCCCCGCCGCCGAATGGCTGCTGGACAATTTCCACACGGTTGACGCGCAACTGCGCCAGATCAAGGCCGATCTGCCGCCCGATTACTACCGCCAACTGCCCAAGGTGCAAGATGGCCCCTTTGCCGGCTATCCGCGCGTGCTGGAATTGGCTTGGGCCTATGTTGCCCACACCGACAGCCTGTTTTCCGCCCCCGTGCTGCAAAAGTTTGTGCAGGCCTATCAAACCGTGCAGACCCTGACGATTGGCGAGCTTTGGGCGATTGCGATCACGTTGCGCATTGTCATGATCGAAAACATGCGCCGCTTGTCCACCCAGATCGTGGCCGCACAACAGGTGCGGTTGCAGGCCGATCAGGTGGTGGATTTGGCCCTTGCGGGCGATCAGGGCTGGCAGGCTTTGGCGCAAACCGTTCTAGACAGCCTAAGCGAAGCCACAGCGCCCGATGTCTTTTGCGCCCAGATTGCCAAGCGGATGCGCGGGGCTGATCCTTCGGAAACGCCCCTGCTGGGCTGGTTGCAAAACCGGCTGCAAAAGGCGGACCTGTCAGTGGATCACGTTGTCATGACAGCGCAGCACCGCCAAGGTGCCAGCAATATCACCATGCGCAATCTTGTCACCTCGATGCGGTTGATGTCGGAAGCGGATTGGGCGGATTTCTTTGAAGCGGTCAGCCTGATCGACCAGCGCCTGTGCGCGGCGTTTGACTTTGGCGCGATGGATTTTCCAACCCGCAACGACTACCGCACCGCGATAGAGGTTTTGGCGCGCGGCGCGAACTGTGCTGAAATGGCCGTGACCGAGGCAGCGCTTGGCTTGGCCCGTCAGGGCGACCCCGGTGTGGCCCTGATCGGCGACGAGCGCCGCCTGCTGGAGCGCCGTTTGGGCTTTGCGGTGCCCTTTCGGTTGGCCATGGGGCGCTTGGTGCGCAAGATGGGGCTGGCAGGCTACGGCGCGGCAATCGGCGTGGCATCGGCGGCTGTGTTGGCCGCAGCCTTGGCGTTTGTGGGGGCTTTTGGCTGGGGAATGATCGCCTTGGCCATCACCGGCGCAGGCGTGGCGGTCGAGGCGGGGATGGCGCTGGTTAACCTTGCCATCACCCGCAGCTTTGCGCCCAAACAATTGCCCGCACTTGACCTGTTGGCGGGCATCCCGCCCGAATTGCGGGTGCTGATCGCGGTGCCGGTTTTGTTGGCCAATGCAGACGATCTGCATTGGCACATTGAACAGCTAGAGGTGCATTTTCTGTCCAGCGTCGCTGGTGCTGTCAGCTTTGCTTTGCTGTCTGACGGCCCCGATGCCGATTGCGAAACGACCGCGCAAGACCCAGCTCTTCTGGCGCTTGCCCAAGCCGAAATTTCCCGCCTGAACGCCCGCTACCCCGCTGATGACGGGGCGCGGTTCTTGCTGTTGCACCGCCGCAGGCTTTGGAACCGCCAAGAAGGCGTTTGGATGGGGTGGGAGCGCAAGCGCGGCAAGCTGGCCGAGCTGAACCGCCTGTTGCGCGGCGCGACCGACACCAGTTTTGTGCCCGACACCCCGCCGATCCGGCAAGATATTCGCTATGTCATCACGCTAGACGCCGACACCCGCCTGCTGCGCGACACGGTGCGCCGGATGGTTGGCAAAATGGCGCATCCGCTGAACCATGCGCAGTTTGATGCAACCCGTCAAAGGGTGGTCAAGGGCTACGGCATTTTGCAACCGCGCGTCGCTCCCAGCCTGCCGCAAACGCTGGACGGATCGTTTTACCAGCGCATCTTTTCCAGCCCCGGCGGGATAGAGCCTTATGCGGCAGCCAGTTCGGATGTGTATCAAGACCTGTTTGATGAAGGGTCGTTCACCGGCAAGGGCATCTATGATGTCGACGCTTTTGCATTGGCCTTGGCGGGACGGGTGCCGGAAAACACGCTGCTCAGCCATGATCTGTTCGAAGGCGTCTTTGCCCGCGCGGGCCTTGCGTCAGACATTCAGGTGGTTGAAGATTTCCCCGCCCGCCACGACGTTGACGCCGCCCGCCAGCACCGTTGGGCGCGGGGAGATTGGCAGTTGTTGCCGTGGATCGTGGCGCGCAGGCAGACCGTGGGCGGGATTTCCGCCGTGGGTCGGTGGAAGATGCTCGACAATCTGCGGCGCAGTTTGATGGCGCCCTCGGCCATGGTGACACTGTTTGCGGGCTGGGTTGGCCCGCACGCGCTTGGGTGGACCACGGCTGTCGTGGCGCTGCTGGCAGCACCCTATGTGATCGCGCTGCCCTTTGCGGTGCTGCCCGGTCGGGCTGGCATCACCTCGCGCAGTCATTTTGAAGCGCTTGGGTCAGATGTGACGACGGCGGTGGCGCGGGTTGGGTTGACCCTTGTTTTGCTGGCCGACAGCGCCTTTGCCATGCTGGACGCCATCACACGCAGTTTGGTGCGGCTGCGCACGGGGCGGCATTTGCTGGAATGGAAGACGGCGGCACAGGCGGGCAGCGGGGCCGTGCCGCGCTATTTGGCGCATTACGTGCGGCATTTGGGCGGGCTTGGCCTTGGGTTGGGCACCTGCGGGTTGGCCTATGCCATCCGCCCCGAAAGCCTGCTGGTCGTGCTGCCCTTTGGCCTTGCATGGCTGGCCGCCCCCGCGATTGCGCGGCGCATCAGCCAGCCGCACGCCGTATCTGCGCCCCAAAGCCTGACCGCCGCTGACCGCCAAACCCTGCGCCTGATCGCGCGGCGCACATGGCGCTATTTTGAAACCTTTGTCACCGCAGCCGACAATTTCCTGCCGCCCGACAACTTTCAGGAAATCCCCAAACCCGTGGTGGCGCGCCGCACCTCTCCGACCAACATCGGTTTGTATTTGTTGGCGGTGACGGCGGCGCATGACATGGGTTGGATCAGTCAGGCCGAGGCCGCTTTGCGGCTTGAGCAAACCTTGCAAACCATGCAGCGCATGCCGCGCTTTCGCGGGCATTTGTACAACTGGCACGACACCGCCGATCTGCGCGTGCTGGACCCGCCCTATGTCTCGGCCGTCGACAGCGGCAATCTGGCGGGGCATCTGATCGCCGTGGCGCAGGCCTGCGAGGCTTGGGCCTTGCAGGCAACACCCAACCCCCAAGGGCTGCAAGACGCGCGGGCTTTGGCACAAGCCGCCCTGATGACCGAACCGCTGCCAGCCCTGTCTGCCGTGCTGGCGCAGATTGAACGTGGCGCGACAGGGTGGTTGATCGCGCAAGCGCAAACCTTGGCCGCGACCCTGCCCGAAGGCTCTGACGCCGCGTTTTGGACGCTGGCTATGATCGCCAGCCACAGCCAAGATCTTGCCCCCAAAGCCCAGCTGCGCGCCGTGGCTGACATGGCGCGCAGCTTTGCCATGGCCACCGATTTTCGCTTTTTGCTGCATCCGGAAAAGAAACTGCTGTCGATTGGTTTTACCGTGTCAACCAACACGCTGGATGGCAATTGCTACGACCTGCTCGCGTCAGAGGCGCGGTTGGCTTCCCTTTTCGCCATAGCCAAGGCCGATGTGGAAACCCGCCACTGGTTCCGTCTGGGGCGTGCCGCCACGCCCATCGGGGCGGGGTCGGCGTTGATTTCGTGGTCGGGCAGTATGTTTGAATATCTGATGCCCGCTTTGGTGATGCGCGCGCCCGAAGGATCGGTGCTAGAGCAAACCAGCCGCCGTGTGGTGCAACGCCAGCGCGGCTATGCCGCCGCCTTGGGCCTGCCTTGGGGCATTTCGGAATCCGCCTTCAACGCGCGGGATCTGGAAATGACCTATCAGTATTCAAACTTCGGCGTGCCGGGTTTGGGGTTAAAGCGCGGCTTGGCCGAAGATCGGGTGATTGCGCCCTATGCCACAGCCCTTGGCGCTATGGTTGACCCGCAAGCGGCCGTGCAAAACTTTGCAGCCCTGACCGCCTTGGGCGCGCAAAGCCGGTACGGATTTTACGAGGCGGTTGATTTCACCACCTCCCGCCTGCCCGAAGGGGGCGCTTGCGCCATCGTGCGCAGCTTTATGGCGCATCATCAGGGCATGACCATCGCAGCCCTTGCCAATGTGCTGCAAGATGGGCGTCTGCGCGCCCGCTTTCACGCCGAGCCGATGATAAAAGCGGTGGATTTGCTGCTGCAAGAGCGTGTGCCGCGCGACGCCCCCGTGGCTGCCCCACATGCGACCGATGTGAAAATCTCGCCGGTCGAGCACAGCGTGGCGGCCAGTTTGCGCTGGTTTGACAGCCCTGCCGAGGCGTGGCCCACCGCGCATCTTTTATCAAACGGGCGCTATAGCGTGACGCTGACGCCCACAGGCTCTGGCTTTAGCCGCTGGGGCGATTTGGCGATAACGCGGTGGCGGGCCGATCCGACCTTGGCGGGGCACGGGTCTTATCTGTACTTGCGCGATGTTAAATCGGGTGTGGCTTGGTCAGCCTCGGTGCAGCCCTTGGGCCTAAGTGCTGGGCACAGGGCGGTGTTTTGTGACCATAACGCCGCCTTCACCCATCAGGCGGCGCATTTGATCACCCAGACCGAAGTCGTGGTTTCGGGCGAGGATGATGCCGAGGCCCGCCAAGTCACGCTGACCAATATCGGGCGGCATGCGCGCGAGGTGGATGTGACGTCTTACGCCGAACTGGTGCTGGCACCCGCCGCCGCTGATCTGGCGCATCCGGCGTTTTCCAAGATGTTCGTGATGACCGACTTTTTGCCCGAACTGGGCGTGCTGATCGCCACCCGCCGCCGCCGCGCCCCATCAGACCCCGAGGTATGGGCCGCCCATATCGCCGTGGTCGAGGGCGAGGAATCTGCCCCGCTGCAATACGAATCCGACCGCGCCCGCTTTATTGGCCGGGGGCAAAGCTTGCAAACAGCCGCGATGGCACAGGCTCCGCTGTCGGGCACCACCGGCACGGTGCTTGACCCGATCTTTAGCCTGCGCCGCCGCCTGCGCATTCCGGCAGGCGGGCGCGCACGGGTGACGTTTTGGACTATGGTGGCCCCAAGTTCGGGGATGTTGCTGGATATGGTGGACCGCCACCGCGATGCTTCGGCCTTTGCCCGCGCGGCCACCCTGTCTTGGACGCAAAGTCAGGTGCAGTTGCGCCACCACGGCGTGGCCCCTGTCGATGCGGCAGATTTTCAGCGGTTGGCGGGGATGTTGATCCGCCATGATCCACGCCTGCGCGCCAGCGCGGCGCGGATTATTGCAGGCGATGGCCCGCAATCACGGCTGTGGGCTTTGGGCGTTTCGGGTGACCTGCCGATTGTGCTTCGCCGATGCCGAAGACATCGCCCGCCTGCGCGAGGTGTTGGCCGCGCAAGACTATTGGCGCATCAGGCAATTGGCGGTGGATCTGGTGATTTTGAACGACCGCTCCTCGTCTTACGTGCAAGATTTGCAAGGTATGATCGAGGGGGCCGTGCGCGCTGCCCAAGCGCGGCCCACACCGCCGGGGCAAGGCAATGCCCAAGGTGCCACCCACACGCTGCGCAGCGACCTGATGCCGCCCGAGGCCCGCGCGATGCTGCTGGCTGCGGCAGATGTGATCTTGAACGCCAGTCGCGGCGGCATTGGCACCCAGTTGGATGCGCTGCCCGTCACAGCCCCCCCCACAAGCCCACCCGCCACGCCAACCCCGCTTGCAGCACAGCAAACCAAACCTCCCGCCCCCCCGCCGCAGCTAGAGTTTTTCAACACAATTGGCGGCTTTGCGCGCGAGGGGCGCGAATATGTCACGCTTTTGCAAAACGGCGAAACCACGCCTGCGCCTTGGATCAATGTCATCGCCAACCCGACCTTTGGCTTTGGCGTTTCCGCCGAAGGTTCGGGGGCGGTTTGGTCGCAAAACAGTCGCGAAAACCAGTTGACCCCGTGGTCAAACGACCCCGTGACCGATCCTTCGGGCGAAGCGTTTTATCTGCACGATCTGGACACGCACCACACTTGGACCCCAACCGCTTTGCCGATCAGAACCAAGGGCCAATATCTGTGCCGCCACGGCTTTGGCTATACGGTGTTTGAACATACCGCCCATGATATTGCGGCGGAAATGCTGCAATTCGTGCCCTTGGAGGGTTCGGTGAAAGTCACCCGCCTGCGGCTGCGCAACCTGTCAAACCGCCCAAGACGGCTGTCGGTGACGGGCTATGCAGAGTGGGTGCTTGGCACCTCGCGCAATGCGACGGCGGGAAAGATTTTGACACAGGTTGATGCCGAAACCGGCGCGGTTCTGGCGCAAAACCCGCGGGCTGTGGCCTTTGCGGGCCGCGTGGCCTTTGCCGATTTTGGCGCAGGTGTGGACAGTGTAAGTTGTGACAGGGCAGAGGTTTTGGGCCGCGACGGCCAAATGCGCGCCCCCGCCGCCGTGACCAGCGGCGCACCCCTTTCCGGCCGCCATGGCCCCGCGCTTGATGCCTGTGCGGCGCTGCAACGGCAGGTGGTGTTGGCTGCGGGGCAAACGGTTGATCTGCATTTCCTGCTGGGTCAGGCGGCCACGGCCCAAGAAGCGGTGGCGCTGATCAAAGCCACCCGCGCGCGCAGCACCGATGCGATGATGAACGACGTGGCACAGCATTGGAACGACCTGTTGACCGAGGTGCAGGTGCACTCACCCGACCGCGCGATGGACATTCTGCTGAATGGTTGGCTGCTGTACCAAACCCTGTCGTGCCGAATCTGGGCGCGGGCGGGCTTTTATCAGGCCAGCGGCGCTTACGGCTTTCGCGACCAGCTGCAAGACGGCATGGCCTTGACCGCGCTGCGCCCCGAGCTGACACGCGCGCATCTGCTGCGCGCCGCGTCGCGGCAGTTTGTGCAAGGCGATGTGCAACATTGGTGGCTGCCACATTCCGGCGCAGGCGTGCGCACGCGGATTTCGGACGACCGTGTTTGGCTGGCCTATGCCGCAGCCCAATATGTGCAAGTGTCCGGCGATGCGGCGGTCTTTGATGAGGGTTTGGCCTTTCTAGACGGCCCCGCCCTGCCAGACGGCGCGCATGATGCCTTTTTTCATCCCGACCAGTCTGACCATTCCGCCAGCCTGTTTGACCACTGCGCGCTGGCCCTTGACCAAGCGATTGCGTTGACCGGCACCAACGGCTTGCCGCTGATCGGCACAGGTGACTGGAACGACGGCATGAACCGCGTGGGCGAGGCGGGCCTTGGCACCAGCGTGTGGCTGGGCTGGCTGCTGATCACCACCCTGCGCGCCATGGCACCACACGCGCAGGCGCGCGACCCCGCCCGTGCCGCGCTGTGGCAGGCCCATGCCGACGCCGTGGCCGCAGCGATTGAACGCAACGCTTGGGACGGGGCATGGTACCAACGCGGCACTTATGATGATGGCACAAGGCTGGGGTCATCCACCTCGTCTGAATGCCAGATCGACAGCATCGCGCAATCTTGGGCTGTGCTGTCAGGGGCGGCAGACCCTGCCCGCGCGGCAACAGCAATGGCATCACTGACCACACGGCTGATCCGCCCCGATAACGGCCTAGCCTTGCTGTTCACCCCGCCGTTCGACCATACCGCAAAAGACCCCGGCTATATCAAAGGCTACCCCCCCGGCCTGCGCGAAAACGGTGGCCAATATAGCCACGCCGCGATGTGGGCCATTTTAGCCAAAGCGCAAATGGGCGATGGCGACGGTGCCCACAGATTATTTGCGCTGATCAACCCGATCAACCATGCGCTGACACCAGAAGCTGTGGCGCGTTATAAAGTTGAACCCTATGTCATCGCCGCCGACGTCTATTCTACCCCACCGCATCAAGGGCGCGGCGGTTGGACATGGTACACCGGCTCTGCCGCATGGATGTACCGCGCGGGAATAGAGGGGCTGTTGGGATTAAGACGCGCCGGACCAGATATTATTCTTGACCCCTGCTTTCCCAAAGCATGGCCAGCCTTAAACGCCAGCCTTGGCCACGGCGCGCTAAGATGCGAGATTAGCATCCTCAACCCCAACAAAACAGGTCACGGCGTTGCCACCGCTTCGCTGAACGGACAAGCGCTGCCCGTGGTGCAAGGCAAAGTTACAATAGCCCGCGATTTGGCGCACGGTTTTCTAGAATTGCGGTTGATCTAATATGCTCACCGGCGGAGTGTCTTTAAGACTGGGATCAGGAGTCATTGATCCTAGCCAGAAGATGACAAAGGCTGCAATCGCTGACCTGAAGGTATGGGCGCATCTTTCAGAAAGGCCGCGACGCAGGCTGGCGGCGTTATACCTTTGTCGGCCAGCAGCACTTTGGCCACGACAATAGTTCCCAGTTGGGCACCCCGTCAGTCCGGTATTAGAGCCGCTTAAGTGCTACCAGGCAAACTTTGACATGATCGTTGTACCCCATGCCAAAAAGCGTGATCAAGATGCCAAATTGTGTGCAACCATGCTTTCGCGGACTGACAGACCGAGGTAGATTGCCCCAACTTCCAACAAAACCTGTGTTCAGTGCCTCAGTTAAGCGAACACAACCTCCAAAAAGAGAGCGCCTATGAATTTTCTCGATAAATGGCGAGCCTTTGCAAGGTTTGACTTTGATCATGCAAGGTACCAATCCCCGATTGGCGGCACAAAATTTGGCCAACGCATGTACCGCGTGCTGCACGGACATGATCCCAATGACACGCTAACATGCTACGTCGATCGAAGTGTTGCCGGCCTCGTCTTGATTTCGGTGACATTAGATTTATTCCTAGATGTTCAGAATAGCGAAAAACTTTTATTGCCGTTGGTGTTGGCCCTAGATTTGCTTGCCACAATTGCACTGACCATCGAGTTTGTTCTAAAGGCAGCCATCGTTGGCCTAGACCCACGACTTACGGGCCTAGGCTTCCAACGCCTGCGCTTTTTGGCCCGCCCAATGTCTATTGTGGATTTGATTGTCCTAATCAGCTCTTGGATTTCAATATTTTTCCCGTATCACCTATTTTTCGTCCAATTCATTCGCGTCATACGTTTGGTCGAACTTGTTCATCCAGTTACATCCACAATTGATGTCTTCATTCGTGAAACGCGTGGCTACACCTTTCGCCGTAGAACATTTAGCGCCTTCTTTGGCGGAGAGCGGGATCACGGGATACCCGGCGTGGTCGATTTCGTGATTTTTGGAATGATTATGTTGTCTGTGCTTCTCATGACGCTGGAAAGCGTCGATTGGATGAGAGACATGTATAAACCAAAGTTTCACGCGCTCGATATGATTGTGACATCAGTCTTCATTTTCGAATACCTCTGTCGAATTTATTGCTGCGTTGAAGATGACAAGTATAGACGCCCGATCTTGGGCCGCCTGAGATATATTTTATCTGGCAGCGCCCTGATTGACCTCGCTGCAATCACGCCATTCTTCCTCGCCCTTGTGTGGGTGACGCCCGTGCCTTGGCTTTGGGCGTTGCGATTGCTGCGCATGCTTAAACTTGGTCGATATTCAAAATCCGCATCAACCATCATGTCAGTGATACGAGAAGAACGTGCTGTTCTTTCAGCGGCTATTATGATGCTGTTTCTGCTTACAATCTTCGCTGCATCTGGCATTTATGTTGCCGAACACGCAGCCCAGCCGGAAAAATTTTCATCCATCCCGGTCTCAATGTACTGGGCTGTGGTGACACTGACCTCAATTGGGTACGGTGACTACTACCCAATTACGGCCATGGGAAGACTTCTGACAATGATCCTTGCTATTGCGGGCCTTGGCATGATCGCATTACCTGCCGGTATTCTAGCCAACGGATTTTCTCAAAAGATCAAAACAAACCACAAACCGCATCACAAAGAATCGTCCGGATCGTTTGCATCTGAAAAAGATCGTGAACACAGCACTCAGCCGCACGTCACAGAAAAAAATTCCTCAGAAACCTCTAGACTATTGCATCAATTTGATACGATGGAACAAGTCCTAAGGTCAGACGAGGCGCGGCAGCGGCTGAGTGGCATAATTATTTCCCTGAATCGCGCCGAGCGAGAAGCATTGATCGCACTAACCGCCATGAGTCTTGGAAAAGAAAACACGCCTTAAATAAATGAATTCACAGGGGCTTAATCATCGCCTTCGTTCGACGATTTTTGATGCTCGTCATTAATACAACCATCGCGGTTGTTACTGTCACAGAGACCGGAATCAAGAGAATCTCAAGTAGCGGTTCTAGAATTATCACTAAGACAAACAAGGCTTCTAATGGCAAGCCTAGCACACCGCCACAGAACAAAAGCGCGGCAGCCAACACGCCGGGTCCATTAAGGCCTGTAATCAGTACGGCTGACAAAATCGATAGGCACAAGACATCGAAGATTAGGGTGGCGGTTACCGGCACTTGGTAAACGGCAATGGTATAGGTCAAGACAGACGCAAGAATTGTGATCATGCCGAACCGTCCAATTGCCAAACCCAGTGACGCGACCACCTCTTGGTCATCACCATCATCAGAACTCGTTTGTCGGATTTTTTCCAGGATCAGAACAAGCGAAGCCTCTTCTGTCACGGCCAAAATTCCAGCAACTACCGCATTTTTTATATCACCGGCGACCTTGAAGGGTGACCTAGCCGAAGCAAGCGATGTAATTAAAACTGCGACGACAGAGGTGATCAATGTGGACGACAAAATGACCGAGAACAGAGGTCTAAGTGTGGTCAGATTCTCTGAAGACACGGCGTGCGCGGCGTGGACTGCGTAAAAGAACACCGCCACTGGAACCAGCATCTGCATTCGTTCCATCATATGAGCGAAAGGGCGACGGAGAGTTCCAACTAGGTTGATGAAGCGCTGCCTCTGCACCGCAGAAATCCGAAGAATCGCTACGGAGAAGATAATAAGGAAAATAATTATCTGGCCGATCTTCATTGACGACAGAGCAGAGAAGACATTATTTGGCACAAGATCCGTTATTGCTTTAGCCAGCAGTGAAATATGTCCTACGTCTGCTTGTTTACTTAGTGTCACCTCTGCAAAATTCGCATCCTCTTTACCGAAAGCGCTTACAACAGAACCGAGACCCTGAATTATCGCTTCACTTTCAAAGTCGATTATTATCATAGACACGAAAATCGCTAAACCTGCAGTGGCAATCATCGCCGAAATAAGTAGTAGAGCAACCCTCAAACCTGCGCCGCGTTCGTCATTGCGCGCCTTGATTCTCGAAATTGCAAATATAATTGTCAGGATGAGAAAGGGCAAAGCCATCATTCTGTAAAGGGAAATGTAGAACAATTGAAATTGCTCTGGAAAATCACCAAGTGGCCATTTAACACCGATAAACAATCCAAGCGCTGCCGATAAAAGAACCCCTGGGCCACTGTGTAGAAAGTGAAACACCCTCATGATATATGAGTGGCGCCCTTGATCTAAATGATGCGTTCTTTGATCCAACTCAGATCTCCGTTATATTTTCAACGTGGCGACACAGTTTAGCAGTTCTTGCGGGCTTACCGATCGAATTCTCTGCAAATCCTAAAATTGCCAATCGGGCGATTTACATTTTCAATCAAAGTGGACCCCTACGTCGTGCTTAATCCAACCCGGGTTACACCTTCACCATTGTTCAACTTTGATCGCGGAATTATGATAGCCGTTGTAGCACAGGTTCCAAGCACCAAAAGGAACACCCTAAACATTGTCACAATCGGATCCACTGCAATGAACAAAGGAATTATCGCTTCAGACGGCAGATGCAGGGCATCTAAAACGATTGAAATCAAAACCACTGTAACCGCACCGCTTGAACCGCTTGACGCAATTCCTGCCGCAACGGAAAAAATTATAATGGTAGAGTACTTAGACAGGTCCATGTCGATTCCGTAGATCTGAGCAGCGAAGATTGCGCCGATCACAAAATATTGTGTAGAGGCGACGCGGCAAATTGTTGTGCCTAAGGGCAATAACAAATCGGCTCCAGCGGTGCTAAACCCCAATTTTACTGTCATTTCGCGAATGGCGGTCGGAATACATGCCACCACTGACTGTGTGGTTAAAGCGAGGACAAAGGTGTCGTGTAATCTGATTGCAGCCTGCCAAGGCGTAATGCGGGCTCGTGCAGCTATGATTACCACACTCAATGCGATAAGGCACAACGCTCCGCCTATTTGAGTTACCATAAATGGCGCTAGCGACATGAGAGGGCCAACGCCAACTGTAGCCACTTGGGTTGAAACCATTGAAAATAAAGCGAAAGGTAGTAACAGTGTTAGCCAGTAGATCACCTGAACGCATGACGCCTGAACCACTTTGAACATATCAAAAAGATCTTCGGTGTTGTGATCAATTTCCTTTGCCATCGAGGCGCCAAATATGATGCAGAAGATCACGACCTTTAATGTGTCACCTTCACTGAGTGCGGCGAAGATGTTATTCGGCACAAAGCGATCAAGAATCTTCAAACTTTCCGTGTGACTGTCAGATGTCTTCAAAAGGCTAATTGTATCTTCGTCCGCTCCATGCGCAAGCGACGAACTTCCATTGACCATATTCCCCAAAGCAGCCATCGAAGATGCGTCGCCGTAACCGGCTGGGGGCAGTATCAAAGCTATCCCTAACCCGAAAAAAGCCACGAAAATCAGCGTCAAAGGATAGGTGAAAATGATACGCTTGGTATATTCTGCGGCCTTCGGGTTTGAAGCGACGCGCGCGATTCCCAATGTGATGGTCACAAAAAGATAGGGCAGCACGATCATCTTCATTAGGCTGATATAGTATGAGCCAACCGGAGATAAAGCAATTCCAACGGCGGGGTATTTCACCCCAACAAAAACCGAAAGCAACACAACTGGCAGCAGGAACAACGGGTTCAGCAATACTTTCCGGATGCTGGCTATCATATCAATGTTCTCCCGTGGTCGAAATGTTTGTTCGGTACAAATTCATAACATCGTCAGCGTTCATCTTTGAAGGACGATCATCAATCACTTGATTCACAATCGCCAGAAGCATGGGCTTGTTCCACGGAACAGCAACAGAAATTGCCCCGCGCACGTCACTGATGGTGATGGCGCGTAGGTCAATGGAAGTTTCCGGCCTATCTAGTGCGACGGAGCGGATGGCGAATTCATCGCGATAGGCGGCGTCGATGGTTCCGCTTAGAGTTGCGTCAACAACAGCGCGCCAATCCTTTAGCGACACAATTTTCGCGTTCGGAAAGTTTATTTTCGCAAAGGTTTCATAGGCTGATTTTTCAATTACGCCCAAAGTTCCGTGAAAATCACGAACATAATCACCTAGATCAAGACCTTGGGCTTTTTCCGCTAAACCTAGTCGGTTGAACAACAAGGCGTGGCGCAGGGTAACGTAGGGGTTTGAAAAGGCGACAACCTTTTCTCGTTCACTGGTGCGGCTCAATTTGGAAACTGCGATATCCGCTTGGCCGGTTCGCACCATTTCAATGACATCATCAAATGATTTGGCCGACCTGTCAAAGCGCGGCTGAACGCCCATCGCCGCGGCGATACTTTTTGCAAGGTCGACGTCAATGCCAACAAGTTGCCCGTCTTTTACGCTGAAAAATGGCGCATTGTCGGTGCCCAACATCGCGATAACGAGGTAACCCTGTTTTGTGATCGCACCAATGTCGGGCGGCCCGTCTTGGGAAACGCTGACCGTGGCCCAAACGGTGATCATCACCATCATAGCCCCTGCGAGCGATCTTTTCAAAACCTCAAACATTTTCAGCTTTTCTCCAACGCGCGCCATCGCTGTGCTAACTTTATTTGCGGGGCGCGTCTACACTGTCGTTGAAACCAGCGCCGAGTAAAAGGGGGCTCGATAGTTTGAAGTTTCGCACCCTTTGAGGTGAAAGCTGAGCCGAGTGAATTTCCTTTCGCAATTTTCTTTAAAGAATTTATGACAGGCCAATTTTTGTTTTCGTCCGCGATGCGCCTTGTCGCGCGGTTCGGCTTGATGAACTGCGGGTATTAGCGGTCTGATGTCGCTACCCCGGCAAACCTTCGCAGCGATTTTTGCAGGTCTTCGGGGCGAAAGCCGCGCCCGATGAACACGATTGTTCCATCTTCGGACGGGTTGTCTTGCGCGGGCAGAATTTCAGGTGACTGCACAACTTTTCGGACGGTTTGCAGCAACAGGCGGCCTGCTGGGGTTGGCAGAACGCCCTTTACACGCACCAGATCATCACCGCGCGCGTGCAGCAGGGCAGATAGCCACAGGGCAAAGGCTGACCAATCAATGCTTTCATCAATCTTAAGGCGAGTTGGAAATATCGCGCCGCGGGTGTCTTCGTCTGACAACGCGGGTAAGGGCGGGGCCTGCGTGGTGAGGGGCAGATCGGGCAGAGGTTGCGCCGCGCCCAGCACGGCGGCAGATTGCGGGGCACTGGGGTTCAAGGCGCGCAACGTGGCGCGCAGCATCATTAGGCTTGCGGCGTCAACCGCGTCGGTCTTGGACAGGATCAACCGATCTGCCGCGCCAATTTGGCGACGGCCCAGCGGTTCGGTTTGCAACTGTGCCAAGCCGTGCAAGGCGTCAACCACGACGATGGTTTGTTCAATGACAATATGGTTGACCAAAACGGGGTCGCCCTGAATGGCGGCAACAATCGCCCCCGGATCGGCCAAGCCGCTGGTTTCCAGCACAATCCGTTGCAACCGCTCCACATCGGATGCAACCCGACTGCGTTGATCGCACAGCCCCCGCAGCGCGGCGATCAGGTCTTGCCGCCCCGTGCAGCAACTGCACCCACCTGCCAAAAGCGTCAGCCCCGCTGCGGATGCCAACAGCACATCGTCAACACCCGTCTCAGCCGCTTCATTTACGATCACGTGCACGGGCCCAAAGCTGCCGACGTGCAACTGATGGCGCAGCCATGTTGTTTTGCCAGAGCCCAGATAGCCGCCCAAAACGGTCAGCCGCATTCGCCCATCGGCAAAGTTAGTCGTCATTCAGGAACAACGGGTCCAAAGGGTCGATCGGGCTGCCAAGCAACCGCTCGGCCTCGGCCCAGACAGCGCTTAGGTCGGGCACAATGCTTTGGTTGCCCGACAGGGTGCTGAGTTGAATGCCCGGCACAACGCCACCATCATGCGCGGTCAGGCCATAGGGGCGCAGCACCTTGTCTAGCAGGCCAGCACGATGGAAGCGCGCGCGCAAACGGTCGCTGGGCGTGTCTGCCCCTGCTTCCGTCCAATGGCCGGGCACAGCCGGATTGCCGCAGGCGTTGCACATACTACTCTCGTCAAGGTTGCGGGTGCCGGTTGCCCGACACCCGCGATTGCATCAGATCACTTCCGGACGGGCCGGTGCGCCAAAGGGATAGCGCTTGCGGAAGTCGTTGGCGATGTCTTCAAACGGGGCCCATTCGACGCCGGAATGCTTCGAGATATACTCGATCAAACGTTCCAGCATCAACAGAACCTGCGGGCGGCCAGCGACATCGGGGTGGATGGTAAAGGCGAAGACGGCATAATCCATCTCGCGGTAGACCCAATCAAACTGGTCGCGCCACATTTCTTCGATGTCACGCGGGTTGACGAACCCGTGCGAGTTCGGGGCCTTTTTCATGAACATCATCGGCGGCAGATCGTCGACATACCAGTTGGCCGCGATATCGACGAGGTCGATTTCCTTACCATGCTTCAAGGGATGCATCCATTCCTTGGCGGTTTTGGAATAATCAATCGTGTTCCAGCTATCGCCCACTTTGGCATAGAAGGGCTGGAAGTCACGGTAGCCTTGGCTGTGGTCATAGGTGAAGCCGTGCTTCAGCAGCAAAGCGGCGGTCGAGTTCGACATTTCCCACCACGGGGCCACATAGCCGCGCGGGGCTTTGCCCGTCAGGCCCTTGATCAGGTCTATCGACTTGACCAGAACGTCTTCTTCTTGGCTGGGGGTCATGGCGATGGGGTTTTCGTGCAAATAGCCATGCGCGCCCACTTCGTGACCGTCTTTGACGATCATTTCCATTTCCTTAGGGAAGGTTTCCAAGGAGTGGCCCGGAATGAAGAACGAGGTCTTCAGATCGTATTTCTTGAACAAGCGCAGCAGGCGCGGCACGCCCACTTCGGTTGCAAAAATGCCGCGCTGGATGTCAGACGGTGAATCCCCGCCGCCGTAAGAGCCGATCCAGCCCGCGACCGAGTCGATGTCGGTGCCAAAGGCACAATAGATCTTTTTAGCCATGAAGGTGTCCTCCTAAGGTGTCAGATAGTGGGCCATTTCGGGTCGCTCAGCGCCAAGGGATAGGCGTGGGCGTAATCAATCGGCGGGCGGACCACATATTTGCGGTCAAACTGGGCCCAGTCGTAAGCAGCGCCAGACCGCACGATATAGGGCCAGTCGGGTTGGGCAAAAATCGGGCGGCCAATCGCCACCATGTCGCCTGCGCCAGTGGTCAAGACGTCTTCGGCCTGCGCGCCCTCGGCGATGCCGCCATTGGTGATCACGGGCAAGCCAGAAGCTTTGCGCAGCACGGTTGACATGGGCGTTGCGTCATCGGTTTGGCGGTTATCAAGGTAGTTGAAGCTTGACCAATGCAGCGCGTCATAGGCCGAGCCCTTCAACGCTTCGCCAATCGCTTTGGCATAGGATGTGCCCGGCCATGCGCCCACAAAATCATCCACGCCGTCTTGCGACAAGCGCAGCACGATCAGCTTATTCGGCCCAATCGCGGCACGCACCTTGTCGCCCACCAGTTTGGCAAAGCGGATGTTGTTTTCGGGCGAGCCGCCGAATTCATCTGTGCGCAGGTTGGTTTTGGGGGTGATGAACTGCCACAGCAGATAGCCGTTGGCGCCGTGCACTTCGACCCCGTCAGCACCTGCATCAACAGCGCGTTTGGCACCAGCGGCAAAGCCATCGGCAATCTGGTGAATCTCGGCCACCGTCAACTCACGCGCGGGGCCAAAGGTCACTTTCGGCCAAGGGCCAGAAATCCCACGGATATTCTTTTCATCATCGCTGTCGGTGTACAGCGTCCAGCCGCCGCTTTGCGTGGCCGAGGCGCTAACGGGCGGCTTACCCCCCAGCACGCGCGGGTCCGCAACACGGCCACCGTGCATCAGTTGCACGATGATCTTGCAATCATGCTGGTGCACCGCGTCAAACACTTTGGCCCATCCGGCCTGATGCTGCTTTGTCGCAATTCCGGGTTGCGACAGATAGGCGCGCGATTGCACGCCGTCATTTTCATAGGTGCCTTCGGTGATGATCAGCCCCAACCCGCCCCGCGCACGGCGTGCGTAATAGGCGGCCATCTCATCGGTCGGGGTGCCATCGGCTTCGGCCATCTGGCGGGTCAGCGGTGCCATCGCGATGCGGTTGCGCAGCGTGAGTGGCCCTAGTTTGATGGGCGAAAACAGGGTCGGGAAAGCTTCAGCCATTACGCACCTCGTACGATCTGTTCTATTGCAAGCCCCGCCGCCAGAACCGCGCTGTCGCGGCCATGGGGGGCGGAAATCATAAAGCCCGTGGGCATTTTGTCGGCGTCGACCCCGTTGGGGATCGACAAGCCGCACCAATCCAAGAAATTCCCAAGCGAGGTGTTGCGCAGCGTCAGCCCGTTGTGGCGGAAGAACACCTCTTGGTCGGCTTCCAAAGCCGCGATCGGCATCGCGACCGAGGGCGTTGTGGGGCAGATCATCAGCGCATCGCCCAATTTGGCGGTGACTTGGGCAATCAACCGCGTGCGTTCGCGCATCAAGATCGACAGATCAACCGCCGTCGTTTTCGCAGCATTCATAATGCGCCGCACCACACGGGCATCAATGCGGGCGGCATCGGGGCCGTGCATCCTGTCCCAGTGCAAATCCAGCGCCTCAACCGCGGCAAGCACGGCGCGGTGGGTGATCAAGTCAAGCGTTTCAGTTAGTTCGGGCAAAGCGATGCGCCGCACCCTTGCGCCGGCATTGGCCAAGCGATCAGCGGCGGCGGCGAAATTGGCGGCGACGGCGGGGGCCAAAGCATCAAACATCACCGCATCGGGGATCACAAAATCCAACGCCGCCAGTGGGGCCGCCTGCACCATTGGGCTTTGCAACCCGCGCAGCACTGTGTCAGCCAGCACGCAATCTTGCACGCTGTGCGCCAAGGGGCCCAGCGTGTCTAACGTGTGCGACAGCGGGAAAACCCCTTGCATGGGGTAATGCCCTGTCGAGGATTTATAGCCCACCACGCCGTTAAACGCCGCCGGAATGCGAATAGACCCGCCCGTATCCGTGCCAAAAGCAATCGGCACAATATCGTTGGCCACCACCACCCCGCTGGCGGATGAAGACCCCCCCGGCGCACGGGCAGGGCCGGTTCCGTTGGGGTTGCGCGGCGTGCCGTAGTGGGGGTTCAACCCGATGCCGGAATAGGCAAATTCCGTCATATTCAGCGCACCAATGCTGACCAAGCCAGCACGCGCCCCCGCAGCAACCAAAGCCGCATCCTGCGCAGCAGGCGGGTTATCGGCCAGCACAACCGACCCCGCTGTGGTGACGCGACCTTTCAGGTCGTACAAATCCTTCCAAGCCACCGGAATGCCATCCAGCAAGCTGACCGGATTGCCCGCGCGCAGGCGTTCACGCGAAGCGCGCGCCTCGGCCTCGGCCCGTGGGCGCAGGGTTTTGGTGAAAATGGCGTCATCGCCCACTTCGGCGATACGAGCGAAAACTTGATCAACCAGATCCAGCGGATCAAGCCTACCGTCGCGCAACTGGCGGGAAAGGTCACTGGCCGTTGTCTTGCGCATCATCGGCCCCTAGTGCTTGATCACGGTCGAGCGCGGGGCCTGCCACGCGACAAAGCCCTGCGCCCCAGCGGCAAACTGGCCGCGATACTTGTCGGCGTGGCCTTCCACCGCGATCACATCGCCATTGGGCAATTGCACCGCCATTTGCAGAATATGGCCGATCAGTTGCGCGCGGGTGATCTGGCAAGGGATCATATTGGTGCCATAGGTCTTGCGCGCTTCTTCGGGCGAAACGCTGGCGGGCAGAATATCGACCGATTCCGCCGGCAAGATGAGCGAGGCTTTGTCACCCACCGCCAACCGGTCATGCTTTTCACCGGTCAAAATGCCAAAGGCGGTGTCAAGCGTGACGCCTTCGCCAGCAAGGTCTTTCACAACACCCGGAATAAGCGTGTTGGCCCCGATAAAGCGGCTGACAAACAGGCTTTGCGGGCGGGTGTACAATTCGCGCGGCGGGCTGATTTGTTCCACACGTCCAGCGTTCATCACAACGATGCGGTCTGACAGCGCCAGGGCTTCCGATTGCGCGTGGGTCACGAAAACAAAGGTTATCCCAAGCTCGCGCTGCAACAGTTTCAACTCGTTCTGAATGCTCTTGCGCAGGTTGGCGTCCAAAGCGCCCAAGGGTTCGTCCAGCAGCAAGATGTCAGGTTCAACCACCAAAGACCGCGCAAGGGCGATGCGCTGGCGTTGGCCGCCCGACAGGCGGTTGGGGCGCATATTGGCCACATCCGACAGGCCCAGCTTGTCAATGATACGGTCGACCTTGCGGTCAGCCTCAGCGGCAGGCATCCCTTTGACCTCTAGGCCAAAGCGGATGTTCTGGCGCACGTTCATATGGGGGAACAGCGCGTAATTCTGGAAGATCATCGAGGTGGGGCGCTTTTCGGGCAACAGGTCATTCACCCGACTGCCCCGTATCAGCAAATCGCCCGAGGTGATCGTTTCAAACCCTGCAATCATGCGCAGGGTGGTCGTTTTGCCACAGCCTGACGGCCCCAGAAAGGCAATGAATTCGCCTTTGTCCACATCCAGATTGAAGTCGATGACTGCGGGCGTGCCGTTGTCATAAACCTTGCCGATATGGGAAAGCTGAAGGTCGTAGGCCACGGGTCTTATCCTTGCAAAATAGGGTCCGGTCGGGGCGCAAACCCCGACCGGTTGGTCATACGATTAGGCCGACAGGAATTCGTCCCACTTGGTCATCAAGAGGTCGTATTCATCGGGCCACTGGTGCCAGTAAGCGACGTTCGCTGCACGGGTCGCCAAGGAACCGCCATCGCGCAGATCGCCTTCCTTGATGCCGCGCTCTTCCGCGCCAACCCACGGTGCGCCTTCGTACCAGAAGGCGTACTTTTCGGGTGCCATGACAGATTTGACCTTGTCGTTGGGCGAGTAGTAGCCCTGTTCCGACACAGCCACAGCCGGGCCGCCCGACAGCCAGTAATCGGCATAAGCCGTCACAGCATCAAGGTTGGGCGAGGATTTCAGCGCCGAAACGCCGATAGCCCAGCCACGGTAGCCGTTCTTCATGGTGGCGTAAGAGCACTGAACGCCCTGTGCCTTCACAGCCATAACAGCCGGCTGCCAAGCGTCAGCAAGAACCATTTCGCCCGAAGCCATCAGGTTAACCAGTTCACCAAAGTCACCCCAAAGGGCGCGGAACTGGCCTTCTTTCTTCTTCGAGATCAGGAACTTGGCTGCTTCTTCAATCGAAGCCGCATCCGCGTTGCCGGGGTTCTTCACTTCCAGCAGACCCAATTCGTTCATGGCCAAGACGGCCTGACCGAAGGCGATCAGCGGGTCGACGTTCAGGCCGGTCTTGCCCTTGAACTTGGGGTCGAACAGCGACGACCACATCGACGCCTCTTCCGCCGAAACCAAGTCAGGGCGGTAGCCGATCGAGTCGAAGTTATAAACGGTCGGGACCATGTTCAGGGCGGTCATCGACTCGTCGGTGTAGATCTGGCCGACGATCTGTGCCTTGGCATCCCACTTCGGGTCAGCCTTCAGGAAGCTTTCGCCCACGCCCGTCCAGTTCGTCAGCGCCGAGGTGGCGATGGGCGAAACAAGGCCGGTTTGGGTGATCGAGGGCAGACGCTCGCCGATGGTTTCCCAGCAGTCATAAGCGGTCGAGCCCGACAGCAGTTCGGTTTGGGTGTTCGGGAAAATGTCGGCTTTGCCCGACACGGCCTTCACGCCCGAAGCTGCCTGGAAGTCCGCCAGGATACGGTCCTGCACGGTCACCGACAGACCAACGGTGCGCAGTTCTTGGCTGGCAAGGTCGGCCGCAAAGGCTTGTTGTGCGCCCAAGAACGGCATGCCGCCCGCAGCCAGTGCAACGCCGGCAGTTCCTTTCAGGAACCCGCGGCGGGATAGTGAACTGTGTTTCATTTCAGTACCTCCGAGTTGATTTTTCGTTTCTTCCTACTGCCCGGGTTAATAACGCCCGACCAGCAAACCTCCGTCGACCACTACCACTTGACCCGTCATGTAGCGGGCCGCGTTGGAAGCGAGGAACAGGGCGACATCGGCAATTTCTTCTGGTTGACCGATGCGACCCATGGGGATGAACTCCCCCGCCTTCTCGGCAGCTTCGGGGCCGAGGGAATGTTCCTTCGACAAAAGCTGCGCTGTCCGAATGTAGCCCGGCGCAATGCCGTTCACCCGGATTCCGTCTTTGGCCAATTCCACCGCCAGGCCGCGCACAAGGCCGACCACGCCAGATTTCGCCGCTGAATAATGCACATGTTCGTCCCAGCCATAGGCCACGCCCATGATGGAAGACAGGGCCACGATCGCCCCCTTTTTGCGCGCCTTCATCCCTGCCAGTGCAGGGCGCACCACGCGGAAGATGCCTTTAAGATCAATCTCAAACGTATGATCCCACTTGGCATCGGTCATCTCGGCCAAAGGCACGCGGTGTGCGATGCCCGCATTGGCCACGATCACATCAATGCCGCCGTGCTTGGCCTCTGTCGCCGCCACAACCGCATCGGCCGCTTCGGTAGAGCGCACGTCCAACATATGAAACTCTGCCGTGCCGCCTTCGGCGATGATTTCGGCCACAACTGATGCACCTTCAGCCGCCAGCACATCGGTGGCGACCACATGAAACCCTGCCTTGGCAAAGGCTTTCGCTGTGGCGCGGCCGATGCCAATGCCTGCGCCGGTGATCAAAACGACATCGCTCATAGCATCACATCTCCGGAATTCGGGCCAAGGGTTTGGCCAACAAACAACGAGGCTTGCGGCGAGCATAGGAAGGCCACGGTATTGGCCACCTCTTCAGGCTCGCCAAAGCGGCCCAAGGGCAATTCAGCCGCTTTCGCGCGTTGCCAGTCTTCCGACAGGCTGCGCACCAAGGGCGTGTTGATCGGGCCGGGGGCGACCGCGTTCACGCGCACGCCTTGGGCGGAAACTTCGCGCGCCAAAGCTTTGGTCATGCCAATGATCCCCGCCTTAGCGGCAGAATAATGCACCAGTTCAATCCCGCCGATCTGGCCGAGTTGCGAGGCGATGTTCACAATCACCCCCGACCCGCGCGCCAGCATCCCTTTCAGCACCGCCTGAGTGCACAGGAACGTGCCGCGCAGATGCACCGCAATCATCCGGTCAAAATCGCCCACGGTCAGGTCGGTGAACCGGCCCTGATGCACATGGCCCGCGCAGTTGACCAAATGGGTGACAGGGCCAAAAGCCGCCTCTGCCGCAGCGACCATAGCGGCCACATCGCCTTCAACCGACACATCGCCGCCAATCGCCACAGCCTTTGCGCCGATCTGCGCAGCCGTGGCCTGCGCCGCCTGCAAGCGGAAATCGTTGACCAGCAGGTTGTACCCATCCGCCGCCAACCGCAGCGCAATGGCTTGCCCGATGCCCGACCCCGCGCCTGTGACGATTGCCGTCATGGTCATGCAATATCCTCCTGCATGGCCAGTTTACGGGCACGGCGCACCGACATGCCCATCAGGATGCCGTAGACCGAAAGCAGCGCGAACGAGAACAGCGTGGTCAGCACGCCAAAGGCGAAGATGTTGGGGTGAATTTCCACCGCGAAGGTGCCGTAAATCGCCAAGGGCAGGGTCTGATCCTCTGTCCCGCCAGCGGCGAACAAAGAACGGGGGAATTCATCAAGGCTAAGGGTAAATGCAAACAGCATGGCTGAGAGCACGCCCGGGAAGATCAGCGGGAATGTCACCTTCCGGAAGGTTTTCCACGGGCTAACCCCCAGCGACCAAGCCGCTTCTTCCACAGAACCATCGAACCGGTTCAAGATCGCCAGCATCACCAAGAAGGCGAAGGGGAAGGTATAGGCCACATGGGTGGCAAAGGCCGTGGTGTACCAGTGCCGCGTGATGCCAAACACGTTGTTGGCCAACAGCGATGTGCCAAGCCCCGTCAAAACGCCCGGCACCATCATGCCCAGCACGATCAGATAGAACACAAAGCTAGACCCACGGAATTTCCGCCGGAAGGCTTGTGCCGACATCACGCCCAGCACGGTCGATGTGACCATCGTCATAAAGGCCAAGATCAACGAGCGGATCAACGCCTCGCCCACCGGAAGGGGCGCAATGCGCGACGGCGGGGTTAGGCCGAAGATTTGCTGGTACCAATAGGTCGACCATTCCGTGATCGGAAACTGCGGGCCGCCATCTGGCCCCTGCTGGAACGACAAGATCCCCAGCACAATGAAAGGCCCGTACAGGAACAGAATAAACGCCGCCACATACAGGGCGAGGATCGGTTTAAGAACGCGGCTTTCCATCGCTTACAGCTCCTGCTTCAGGTCAACGATCCGCAGGAAAGCGGCAATAACCATACCCATGACCACGGTCAGGATCACCCCTGTGACCGATGCCATGGCCCATTTCAGCGACCCAACCTGCGTTACGATGATGTTGCCCAGCAAGTTCACCTTGCGCCCCGACAAAGCGCCCGAGGTGGCAAATTCGCCCAAGACCATCACGCTGACAAAGATCGCGCCCACAACCACACCGGGCAGGCTCAGCGGAAAGATGATCTTCCAGAAAATCCGCCCGAACCCAGCGCCCAAATCGCGCGCCGCTTCGATGATGTTGCGGTCAATGCGGCCCAGCATAAAGGCGATGGGGCCCACCATGAACACGCAGTAAATCTGGCTCATCCCGATGATCACCGACAGTTCGGTGAACAAGAGCACCTCGATCGGTTGGCTGATGATGTGCAGCTTCAGCAAGATGATGTTGATCGCGCCCTCTTTGCCCAACATCGGCCGCCACGCCAGAACGCGGATCAGAAACGAGGTCCAGAACGGGATCACGCAGATCACCAAAAGCACGGTCGACAGGGTTTTTGATTTGACAAAAAGCCCGACAAACAAGGCGGTTGGGTAGCCGATGATAAAGGTGGTGGCCAAAACGATCAGCCAGATGCGCACCGTTGTCCACAAAGCGCCGGTGTAGGTATCAGACGCGAAGAATTGCTTCCAACTTGCCAGCGTGGGGGTGGAAGAGATGTTGAAGGTCGTTTGCGTCCAGAAAGACACATAGCAGATCATCGCGATCGGAATGACCATGAACAAAGCCATCCAGACGATCCCGGGAAGGATCAGCCAGCTTGGCCCCTGACGCTTGGTTGCAACGGTTGCGTCTGACATCACTTGCCCTCCCGGCCGAAAACGATGGCCTGATCAGCGGCCCAGGTCAGCAGATAATCTTGGCGCGGTTCAAAGGTTTGCGGGGCACCCAAGCTAAGATGGTGCTCAACCTCGACCACTTTACCGTCGGCAGTTTCGAAGAAATTCATCACGGCAGAGCCAAGATATTCGTTGGCGATATAGGTCGCCTTCAACGCTGGTCCCGTTGGGGTGGCAGACAGCGGCAAGACCTGCAAACGGTCGTAGCGAATGGCGCAAACATCACGCGAAGCACGGGTCGCTTGGGGCGCGGCAATTGTACCGAACGGGCCGGTGAAAGTGCCGCCGGAAAGCTTGCCGTCAAACAGATTGAACCTGTTCAAGAAATGCGCAACATCAGGGCTTGCGGGGGTGGAATAAATATCATCCGGCGCGCCGCGTTGAATGATCCGGCCACGGTCCAGCACCACAACGCTGTCACCCATCGCCAAAGCTTCGGTTTCGCTGCCTGTGACGTGCAAGAACGTCACGCCCATCTTTTCGCGGATTGCGCGCAATTCGTTGCGCATTCTTCCGCGCAGGTTGGCATCCAAAGCGCCCAAAGGTTCATCCAGCAGCACCAGTTTGGGCTGCATCACCAAGGTGCGCGCCAAAGCTACGCGCTGGCGCTGCCCGCCCGAGATTTGATCGACGCCGCGATCTTCCATGCCGGTCAGGCCGACCATGTCGATCACCGCCTGCGTGCGCTGCGCGGTGTCTTCCGCCGAAACAGACACAGCCCCATGCGCCATGCCAAAGGCGACGTTCTGGCGCACTGTGAGGTGGGGAAACAAGGCGAAGTTCTGAAACACAAAGCCAATGCCGCGTTCATGCGCGGGCAGGTTGGTGATGTCGCGGCCTTGAAAGAACACGCGGCCACTGTCTGGCACCTCAAACCCCGCGATCACGCGCAGCAAGGTGGTCTTGCCAGAGCCTGACGGCCCCAACAGCGACAGGTATTCATTTACCCCTGCCTCAAGCGTGACCGCATCAAGGGCTTTTACCCCCCCGTAGCTTTTCGTCACACCGTCGATCCGAAAGATAGCCGTTTGCGTTGTCATTCGTCCTGTCGCGGCGCTGCGGCACAGCCACACCCCGCCCCCTACTTCTTGCTTATGGCCCCTGCACGCACCTCATGCACGGCGCAGCACCGTCAGCAAACTGTACTTCGTATAACATAGCGGTTTTTGCCGTGTGTCAATCGAACATTTGTTACCGAACTGCGGTAGTTTTACGCAATAAGTGGTTTAAAGAAGTAAATTTTGTGCCCTATGCGAACCCTTAGGCGAACAATAAAACGAACGCACAATCCATTATTCGTTTTATTGCAAAACCAGATACGGTGCAAAACCGACCGCTTCGCTAATCACGGCGACAATTTTCATGCGGGCAAGGTTCTTGGATGCCATGATATGCAAATGGTCACGCAAATATTCTGCTGCTGAATCAATAGGATGCCTTGCGATCAGATCGAACAGGGTGCGGTATTGATCCAAGGCGATCTCATCCTCGGGCAGGCCAAGCCCTGTCAGCGCGCGGTTGACCGAGGTTAGCAGCATCTGGTTGGTCTGAATAATCTCGACCAAGGCTGTGTTTGATGCCTTCGCGATGCAATACGTCATCAGCGCGGCTTCCAAGCCTTCGGGCTTCAGCGTTGGGTCTACACCGATTCGGTCGCGAAAGGCTTCGATCTGGCTGTAGTGGATATGCGGCGCGGCCAAGCGCAAAGCGGCGGGTTCGACGATGGCACGCAGTTCAAACTTTTCGCGCAAAGTCCGCGCCGTCAAAGGCCCCGCGATCCAGTGCGAGCTGGCGTTTTTACGGATCAACCCGCGCTCTTGCAGGCGCGACAGAACATCGCGCACCACGGTGCGGCTGACGCCCAGATAGTCAGACAGTTCGGTTTCCACGATGCGAAATTCGCCAAAGACTTGGCACAGGGCGACCTGTTCTTCGACCTCGTCATAAAAGTGCTTCCAAGTGCCGCGCGTTTGCAGCGCATCGTCGACCTGTTGGGGAATGCTTAGCTCAAACGCGCCAATGTCGCGGCGCAGCGGGGCTATGTCTTGCTGCGGGGGGCCGACCAGATAGCCGCGCCCGTCAAAGCGGTGCACCAAACCTTCGGCGGCAAGGGTGCGCAGCGCCACTTGCACCGGAATCCGGCTGGTTTGCATCAGCGCGGCAATCGGCCCTTCCAGCAGCACAAGGCCCGCGGGCAGCAAGCCAGAGGCGATATTGGCGCGCAGCACTTGGGTGATCAGTTCATAGCGCGGCTCTTGCGCCAACGAGGTGTTCGGGCGCGCCGTCATTTCTGCCCCTCGTTCACGCGGCGAATAAAGCGGTCCCATGCGCGGGCGGCGTAGTTGTATTCTTCCATCACGGTGTTCCACAGCGCGATGCGGTTGGCGCGGTCATTATAAGTGCCACCGGCCCGCTTTGCGCCGGTTTTCACCACCACCGCGCCTGAAGGCCCCAGCAAATCACGCCCAGCAGGCGCGCCTTCGTACCAATAGGCCCATTCTTCAGGGGCCAAAGCCGCCTTGGTGCGTTCGGGGGCTGACATGTAATACCCCTGCCGCGCCATAACGGCACCCGCATAGCCATCTAGCCACCAGTTCAGATAGTCATAGCCCATGTCGAGTTGCGCCCCCGCCAAGTGGCGCGACAGACTGGCCCCGCCATGCCACGCGCGGTAGCCTTCGACCGGAGCGGATTCAACGAAAACTTCTGCCATTTTGCCCAAATGGCCGTAAACCGGCGACCACATACTTTGCGCCGAAACGCGGTCTTGCAACAGCAACTCGGCCGCTTCTTCGCCCGTGCGCCAACTGGCGCAGAAATAGCCTTGCCGCCGCCGATCTTCCAGCAAGGCCATCAGCCCGTCGATCTCGGCGATGGTCATGTTGCCAATATCGGTGAACTGCAACTCTCCACCCGCTTCGGCGGCAAGGGCGGCATCAAAAAATCCAATCGCGGGTTCGTCAACCAAAGCGATACGGCCCTTGGCGCGGCGGTCAAGCAGCCACGCCCATGAGGGGCGCTTGACCTCGCCATTGCCAAACACCCGCGTGTCAAAGCCAAAACTGTCCATGTTGTGAACCGTGGGCAGCATAGAGATGTAGCGCCCTTGCTTCGGCCCCAAAAATCCACCCGGTTGCACATACAGTTTGCGCACCGGCGCGTCGCCATGGCCGCGCCACGCATATTTGCTGATGCCGCCCTCTTTCGACAGGTCGGTGATCTTGTCCCAATCGGCGATGCGGTCGGTGTCGATGGGCTGTAACGCGCCCCAAAACCATACGATGTCCAGATTGTGGAAACATTGTTCATAGATATCATAGCCTTCGGGCTGCATCGCCGCCTGTCTTTGGCAGGTGATGAAATCCAAAAGCTCGTATTCGACATCAAAGCCCAAATCCGCCTGCGCCCGTTCGCGCACCTCTTTGAGCAGCGTGATAGAGGTGCCGCGCACCCGCAGCCTACGGCGAGGCACATGAGGCGGGGCGGCTAGGTTTGGGGTGGGGGCAAGCGACAAAGAAACCTCGTTGCCCGTGCAGGGCGGCGTGAATGTGGCGAGGCTAGGCCCCGCCACATCCTATCATGCCAAGGATTTCGCGATAGCCTCTAACGTCTTGCTGCGGTCGGCGCGGGCGGTCAGGGCCTGCTCCATCGTGACTTTCACGAACTTGGTGGGGGTATGGGGCTGCAATTGGCCGATCAGGTCCATATCAGCCGACACCACCGTGCCGATCATCATATAGCCCCCGCCCGACACCGCATCACGGTGCAAAACAATCGGTTCCGTGCCCGAAGGTACTTGAACCGAGCCATAGGGATAGCAGGCATCCACGATATTCGACGGGTCAGAGCCCGCGCCAAAGGGCGGCGTGCGCGGCACAAAGTCTAGCGGGCGACCAGCCTTGAAGCGGTAGCCGATGCGGTCAGCTTCGGGGGCGACTTTCCATGTGTCTTCAAAGAAGGTCTTGCCCGCGTGTTCGGTGATACGGTGCCAATACAGCCCCGGCAGCATCCGCAATTCAGCAGGTGCACCCGGCGCGCGGCGCAAGGCTTCTGCCACGCTGCGCCCTTCGGCCACAAGCGCACCTGCGCCCACGGGCAGCACATCGCCCGCCGCCAGTTTGCGCCCTTCAAACCCGCCCAAAGCGCCCAAAGTATAGGTTGACCGCGACCCAAGAACGACCGGCACATCAATGCCGCCCGACACCGCGATATACCCCCGCGCGCCCTTTTTCAGGAAGCCAAAGGACAAAACCTGCCCCTTTTTCACCTTAAACGCCGTCCAGCAGGGCTGTTCTTGCCCGTCAACCTTGGGCGGCAGATCAGCCCCTGTCACGGCAACCATGGCGTCTTGGGTGAACTCTAACTCTGGCCCCATGAACACGGCTTCCAGCACAGCAGCACCCGCATCGTTGCCCACCAGCAGGTTGGCCGCTGCCAGTGACAGCGTATCCATCCCGCCCGACGTGGGAATGCCGATGTGATAGTATCCCGGACGGCCAAGATCTTGCACCGTGGTCGACAGGCCGGGTTTGAGGACATTAATGGCCATTGAGAGCCTCCATCACGCGGGCATTGGTGCCGTCGATGTCTTTAGCGAATTCTTCCAAGCTAAAGGTCACGGGCGCAATGCGGGGTTGCCAGCGGCCGGCGTCAACCTCGGCCACAGTGTGATCGTATTCTTCGCGGCCAATCGGCTTCCACTTCACAATGTCACCCGGTTTGAACAGGCACATAAAGTCGCGCAGATAACTGGTGGTCTGGTTCGGATCATAGATCGGCATGGGCGTGATGCCGAACATCTGATAGCCACCCGCACCGCGCACCGAATAGATGCAGGCAAAGCAGCCGCCATGGCCCACGGTCAGGCGCGGCGTATCGGTGCGCGGGCGCAGGTATTTGGGCGACTGGATTTGGCGGTCACGGTCAACCATCTGATACAAAAACGGCAAGCCCGCCACAAAGCCCACCATCGACACAAACCACGGTGCGCCGGAATGGGCTTTGATAAAGCCGTCAATGCCATCAAGATTGTTAATCCGCGCGGTGTATTCGATATCGGTCGAGGTCGGGTCTTGGTGGCGCTCGCGAAAGCGCTGGCCGGTTTCATGCGTCCACGGGTCGTTGTAGTAGACCGGCACTTCGATGATGCGGGTGTTCAGCGTTGACGGGGCCGATTGCGCCACCGCTTCCAGCGCTTTGAGCTGCCGCATCATCTCATCTGGGGCAATGATGTCGGGGTTAAAGCGCACTTGGAAGGATGCGTTGGCGGGGCAAATCTCTGTCACGCCTTTGATCTTGGCGTTGCGCAGGGCGGTGGTGATCGACATGCCCTTAAAGAACGCCTCTAGCGACATTTCCTCGCTGCATTCCACAAAGATATGTTCGTCGCCGCCGAATGTGTATCTGGTTGTCATGGGGTTCAGGCCTCCTCACCCAGTCTGTCTGCGTTCTGGTCAAGCCAAGGTTCCAGCCAACGGGTGTGGAACTGTCCGGCTTGCACCTCTGCATCGCGCGCAAGGGCTTGATGCAAAGGTTTGGTTGTGGGCAACCCGCCCACCTCTAACTCGCCCAAGGCGCGGGCCATGCGGGCGATGGCCTGCGCGCGGGTTTCATCCCACACGATCAGCTTGCCCAACAATGAATCGTAAAACGGCGGCACGGTGTAGCCTTGATACAGCAGCGTATCAAAGCGCACCCCCGGCCCGCCCGGCACTTTCAGGGTCGAGATCGTGCCCGGACCGGGTTTGAAACCTTGCGCTGGGTCTTCGGCGCAAATACGCACCTCGATCGCGTGGCCGTTCAGGCGCACATCGGCTTGTTTGTAGCGCAAAGGTTGCCCGCCCGCGATCCGCAGCATTTCGCGCACAAGGTCAATGCCGGTGATCATTTCTGTCACCGGATGTTCCACCTGAATGCGGGTGTTCATCTCGATAAAGTAGAACGCGCCAGAGGCATCGTCGTACAGATATTCCAGCGTCCCCGCGCCGCGATACTGCACCGCTTTGGCCAAAGCCACGGCCGAAGCGCAAAGCTGTTCGCGCATCGCCTGTGGCAAAGCAGCCGAGGGCGCTTCTTCCCACACCTTTTGACGGCGGCGCTGCAAGGAGCATTCGCGTTCAAAGCAATGGATCACATCGGTGCCATCGCCCAAAATCTGCACCTCGATATGGCGGGCGCGTTCGATGACCTTTTCCATGTACAGGCCACCGTCGCCAAAGGCGGCTTTCGCCTCGGCACTGGCTTGGGGCAGAAGGCGGTCAAATTCTTCGATGTCTTGGGCAATGCGAATGCCGCGCCCGCCGCCGCCTGCTGCGGCTTTGATCATCACCGGAAAGCCGATGTTCAGCGCCAGCGCGCGGGCCTGATCAGGGTCGTCAATCCGCCCGTCTGATCCGGGCACCACGGGCACACCTGCCGATTGCGCAGCAACACGCGCTGCGACCTTATCGCCCATCACCCGAATGGCGCTGCCTTTCGGCCCAACCCAGATCAACCCCGCCGCTTCCACCGCATCGGCGAAATCGGCGTTTTCGGCTAGAAAGCCATAGCCCGGATGCACGGCATCGGCCCCCGTATCGGCGGCGGCTTTCAGGATGTTGGCGATGTTGAGATAGGATTTTGACGCCATCGGCGGGCCGATATTCACCGCCTCATCCGCCATCTTCACAGCGAGTGAGTCTGCGTCTGCCGCCGAATGCACTTGCACCGTGGCAATCCCAAGTTCCTGCGCCGCGCGGATGATCCGCACGGCAATTTCGCCCCGGTTTGCAATCAAAAGCTTTTGGATGGCCATTGTTACGCCAGTTCGATCAGCGCTTGGCCTGCCATGACGGGTTCTTCGTCATCCGCGATAAAGGCGGTGATGGTGCCCGCTTGGTCGGCGGCAACCTCGTGGAAGGATTTCATCACTTCGATCAGCCCGATTACATCGCCCACGGCGACCGTATCGCCCACAGATTTGAAGGCGGGTTGGTCGGGTGCTGGCTTGCTGTAAAAAGTGCCGGGCAGGGGCGAGAGGATTTGTTTGCTCATGGTTCGGGCCTTTTCAGCGCTTGGATGGAAGGGACAAGATGGCGCCGCGCACCGCTTGGGCAAGGGCCACGGCATTGGGCGTATCAGAATGCACGCAGATCGTATCGGCCCGCACAGTCACGTCAACCCCGCCCACGCTGGTCACTTTGCCTTGCGTGATGGCGCGCAGACAGGCGGCGGTGGCTTTCGCCTCGTCGGTGGCGTGGTGTTCGCGGGTGATGATCAGGCCACCGGCATCGTTATAGTCAAGATCGGCGTAGAATTCCGACAGGAACTTATGCCCACGGGCCTGATAGATGGTTTCGTGCAAAGTGCCGATCATGCCAAACAGCGGCACTTTAAAGATGTCAGCGGCATCGCAGATGGCGTGGGCGATGTCTTCCATGCGCGCGGCCATGCCGTACAGCGAGCCGTGGGGTTTGATGTGGTTTAACTCCATCCCCTCGGCCTGCAAAA
Source organism: uncultured Rhodobacterales bacterium (assembly GCA_903873585.1). Lineage (GTDB taxonomy): Bacteria > Pseudomonadota > Alphaproteobacteria > Rhodobacterales > Rhodobacteraceae > Stagnihabitans. The sequence goes on along the minus strand of CAIQOV010000043.1, from coordinate 34,387 downwards.
AGCCTTTCAGCGCGCCGATCTGATAGATCAGGCAGTTGGTCATTTCTTCGCGACCGATCTTCATCTCGCGCCGGCCAAAGCCCTGAAGGTCGGGCAGCGACGGATGCGCGCCCACTTTCACCCCGTGCGTTTTGGCCAGTTGCACAGTGGATCGCATGTGGTTGTAGTCTGACGCATGAAAGCCGCAGGCCACGTTGGCCACATCAATCAGCGGCATCAGGCCCGCATCGTCGCCGATGCGGTACAGCCCAAAGCTTTCGCCCATGTCACAGTTTAGCAAAGTCATGCTGTTCCCCGCCCCTTACGCGCCAATCATATCGACAAGATAGACGCCGCTTTCGTGCAACTCTGCCTGCCAATTGGGTTCGATCACAAGGGTCGTTGTGATTTCTTCGATCACGGCAGGCCCTGTGATCTTATCGCCTGCGCCCAATCGGGCACCGGCATAGACCGGCACATCATGGGCCACAGCGCTTGCGTCAAAGATCATCGGGCGTGTGCCTTCCAAGGCCGATGCCGCCCCTTTGCCCGCCGCCACCGTCATGCGATTGGGCCGATCAACCCGCCCCCAGATCGCACTTTCAACGTTGACGATTTCGACCACGCTTTGGCGTTCGGAATAGGTGTACAGCTCTTCATGGCGGGCGTGGAAGGCTTCGATCAGCTTGATCAGCGCATCGTCGGTAAGCGCGAAGGGGTCGATTTCGACAGTGCATTCATGCACTTGGCCGACATAGCGCATATCCAGCGAACGGCGGATGGAAATGCGGTCTTGGGTGAAGCCGTCACGGGTCAGATCAGCCACGCCCTTGGTTTCCAGCCCGCTGAACAGACCATCCAGCTTTTGCGCAGCACCCACGGCATCCAGCCGGATCGGGGCGGGCGCCATGTAGTTGTACTTCACATCCGAGATAATCTGCCCATAGGCGCAAAGCCCCGATGCGAGTTTTGAAATCAGCACCCGCTTGATCCCCATTTCCCGCGCCAGCGCCGTGATATGCGCCCCCGTGGCCCCGCCCGCGCAGTTCAGCACAAAGTCACGCGGATCATAGCCGCGCTCCACCGACACGCGGCGGATGGCGTTGACCATGTTGTTGTTGACGATGTTGAACATGCCGTAAGCGGCCTTTTCCACCGACAATCCCAAGGGGTCAGCGATGCGCGCTTTGATGGCATCGCGCGCCTTTTGGGTGTGCAGTGGCAAGCGCCCACCCACCAACCCATCGGGGTTGATATAGCCCAGCACCAAGTTGGCATCGGTGGTTGTGGGCTGTGTGCCGCCTTGGTCATAGGCCGCAGGGCCGGGTTCAGACCCTGCCGATTGCGGGCCCATTTGCATCAGGCCCATAGTGTCGATCCAGCCGATCGACCCGCCACCTGCGCCCAAAGTTTCCACCTGAATCATCGGAATGCCGATGCGGTAGCGCAGAAAGTCGATGTTCTTTGACACATTCGCCCGCCCATCCCGCGTCAGCGTGATGTCAAAGGATGTGCCGCCCATATCGACCGTAATGATATTCTTCAGCCCCCAAGGTTCCGCGATATAAAGCGCTGCTTGCGGGGCCGATGCGGGGCCAGAGTTGATCGCATAAACCGACTGGTCCGACACCACCGACCCAACCGCCAACCCGCCGTTGGATTGGAAATAGCGCACGGGGTTCTTGGCCCCTAGGCTGCGGAAATAACCATCCACGGCTTCAACATAGCGCGTCAAAATCGGGGCAAGGTAGGCGTTCACAATCGCAGTCGAGGTGCGGGTGTATTCGCGCACCTGCGGATAAAGCTGGCTGCCCACGGTCAGGCGTACGTTTGGCATCATCTCACGCACAATCTCGGCGGCGCGCAGTTCGTGGTCGGGGTGCAAAACGGACCAGACGAACGAGATGGCAACCGAATCCACGCCTTCGCGGATGAAATGGCGGCAGGCGTCGCGCACGTCGTCCTCGTTCATCGGCGTGTGAACCGCGCCCGTGGAAATCACGCGCTCACTTACCCCGCGCCGCAGATAGCGCGGCACCAGCATGGTGGCGGGCGGATATTCGGGGTCGTAGCGATAGCCGTCTTCCTTATGGCCCAAACGAATTTCGATGCTGTCTTCATGCCCCTTGGTGGCGATCAGCCCCGCCTTGGCCCCCTTGTGCTGGATCAGCGCGTTCAGGCCCACCGTGGTGCCGTTGATGCACAGATCGGCGTTCGAGACGATGTCGGTCGCGGAAATACCCGTCTCTTCCTCGATCAGTTTCAAACCGTTGCGGATGGCAAGGGTCGGGTCTTGCGGGGTCGACAGGGCCTTAAAGATGCGCACGTCGCCCTTGCGGTCGGCAAGGATGAAGTCGGTGAAAGTGCCGCCGGCGTCGATGCCCAGACGATATTGGTTTTGCATGGCTTTGTCCTTGATCAAGCGGCGGTGGCGCGCAGGGCGGCGGTGGCGTGGTGGTCAACCTCTAGGGCTGCGAAATTGGCAAAGACCACGCCGTAATCTAGGCGGGCACCCTTTTCGCTGACGAGCCCGTTGCGCACATCATCGACCACACGGGCAATGTCGCGCTGAAAGGCCAGCCCGAACCCACCACCCCCGGGGTTGCGGTTGGCGGCGCGTTCGCCGGGGTGGATGGTTTCGATGACGTTGTTGGTGATCACTTCGGTTTTGCCGTTGCGCGTCAGCTCCAGCGAACCGACCTTGGGGGCCACCATGGCTGATTTTGCGCCTGCGGCCCCCATGGCGGGAATGCGGCGGCCTTCGCCAAAGGTGATCAGGGTCATGGGGGTGTCTAGCGGCTCCACCTCCCAACACGTGCCCGAACCGCCACGGTTACGGCCCGCGCCGCCCGAGTCTTCCATCAGCGAATAGCGGTGAATGATGATGGGGTAAGAATGCTCCAACATCTCGATATCGCCCGAGGTCAGCGCGCCAAAGCAGCACTCTGGCCCACAAGCGTGCCAACCGTCTTGGTTGGCCGTAGCCCCCGCACCCGAGATGATCGAGGCCAGAACCATCGTCACATATTCCTCGTCGTGGCGCTTATCCCAACCAGCGATGTTGCAGCCATTGGCATGGCCCCAGCTTGCCGAAACCTTATCAGGGGCCGCCTGTTCAAAGGCCAAACGCACAGCATCGGTCAGCGTTTCCATCGGCGTGGTGGTGCAATTCATATGCGGGGCAGGCGACTTTGCGTTGCACAAAGTGCCCTTGGGGCCCATGTCGGTTGAAACGCAGCGATACAGCCCCTCGTTATAGGGCGGGGGCAGTTGGGCGAACATCATCAGCCCCAAATAGACGCCAGAGTGGCTGTTGCCTTCGTAGCTGTTGATGAAATAGGGAATTTGCGGCGGCGATTGAATGGCGATGTGGCAGCTATCGCCTGTGATCGTGACAGTGGCCGTGATGTCAAAATCGCCAAAGCCGTGGCCTGCGTCTTCCAGAATGGCCGTGCCGGTATAGGTGCCATCAGGCACCTTGGCGATCAGGCTGCGCATATGCGCTTCGGCCATGTTAAGCAGTTCGGCGATGCAGGTCTGCACCGTGTCTTTGCCGTATTTGTCCATCAGCGCAATCAAAGCCCGCGCGCCGACCTTGCAGGCCCCGATCAGCGCGTTGAAGTCGCCCTGCTGGTCACGCCGTGCGCGCATGTTTGACAGCAACAGGTTGATCACGTCATTGCGCGGCTTGCCCTTGTCCCACAGCTTCAAGGGCGGGATGCGCAGGCCTTCGGCAAAGATCTCGGTTGCGGCGGGATTATAGCCTGCGGGCACGGGGCCGCCGATGTCGGTGAGGTGGCCTTTGCACACCGTCCAAAACACCAGCTCGCCTTGGTAAAAGACGGGGTAGTACATACAGGTGTCGATGATATGCGACCCGCCATATTCCGGATCGTTGTGCAAGATCAGGTCGCCCTCGTGAATATCGCCTTCAAAATACTTGGCGACCGATTTCATCGCAGGGATCAACGAGCCAAGGTGGATCGGAATGTCTTGCCCCTGCAAGATCATCTCTGGCGTGGCGTTGAACAGCGCGGTTGAATAATCATGCGCCAGATTGAACACCGACGAGCGCGCCGTTTGTTCCAACGTCAGCGTCATTTCGCGCTGCGTGGTTTCCAGCACGCCGCGCACGACAGATAGGGTAATCGGATCAACCTTAGAATGGGACATCGGACGCTCTTTCTATCAAAGGGTCAGCTTACGGCAGGGCAGACTTCGCCCGTTCAAACCCCAGCCTGCCCGATTCCCGCGCGGGCGTCTTGCGCCACAGTGAGCAAGGATTTGTCAGCCCGCGCACTTGATGCGCTACACCACGCCACATGGGCCGAATCCCCTTGCAAAGAAGATCGCTTTGCCCAAGCATAGTTCGATCATCTGGGCCCAAGGGGGGCAGCGCGTTGACACTTATGCGCCACAGCACATCCAACCTGCCACCCGCCGCGCGGGCGGGGCACTGGAATGGGGTGATTGCGGATGTGTATTTTCCGCTGCACTTGACCTTTCGTGATGCGGCCCGCTTTGATGGCCAGTTGGAGCACCAAAGCCTAGGCGATTTGTCGCTGTCACGGTTGCAAACCGAACCGGTGCAATACGAACGCCATCCCCGCCACATCGCGGGCACTTGCGAAGAGCAATACCTGATCACCATTCCCCGCCGCGCGCCCGTCACCTTTCGCCAATTGGGGCGCGAGGTGCGCTGCGATCCGGGGGGGTTTTTGCTGGAGCGCGGCGACGAGCCTTACCGCTTTTCCTATGAAGCGGCGAATGATCTGTGCGTGCTGAAAGTCGCCAAGCCCGTGCTTTCCCAGCGCCTGCGCAGCCCTGACCGCTACTGTGCCCAAGTTTTCAACGGGCGGGATGGGTTGGGTGGCTTGTTCACCACCATGGCCCAACAGGTCCAAGCCCAAGCCCCCAATGATGCGGCAGCGGGCGATGTTTTGGGGCGGCATTTGATCGAACTGTTGGCTTTGGCCATCGACCGCAACGGCGAGATGGCGGATGGGGCGCAAAGTGCGGTGCGCACAGCGCATCTGAAGCGCGCCGAAGAGGTGATCCGCCGCAATCTGTCAAACCCTGACCTGTCGCCCGATCTGGTGGCCGATGCCTGCGGCATTTCCAAGCGTTACCTGCACGAGCTTTTCGCTGACGGCAACGCGACCGTGTCGCAACTGATCCGCGAACAGCGCCTGATTGCGGCGCGCGATTTGCTGGCGATGTCAAACCCCGGCCCGATGTCAGACATCGCTTACCGCTTTGGCTTTTCCGATCAGGCGCAGTTTTCGCGCCTGTTCAAGGCGATGTTCGGCCAAACCCCCAGCGGCTACCGCGCCAGCCTGACAGGCCGCTAGACCCGCCCCAACCAAGCACCCGATTCCAGCAGCTGTTCGATATGCGTGCGGATCAGGTGCACCACGGCACGGGTTGCGGGGGCTTGGGCGCGTTGGGGCGCGTGCACCAAGATCAGTTCTCGGCTGATCACGGGGCCTGTGATTTTTTGCGCCACCAACTCACCACTTTGCAATTCGGCCTGAACGGCGGTGACGGGCAAAATGGTGCGGATGGTGCCAGTGGCCACAAGGCCGCGAATGGTGGGCAGGGTTTCCAACTCCATCGCGACAGACAGGCTTACTTGGGCCCGCGCACAGGCTTCATCGACCAGAATGCGCAAGCCATGCGGCGCACCGGGCAGGGCCAAATCCTCGCCCACAAGGTCGCGCAGCGCCACGGTGGCCCCTTGCCCAATGGCGCGTGCATGGCGCGACGAGATCAGGTGCATATCTTCAAACAGCAAATGCTCGGCATCGGGAAAGGTGCCCGCGCGCACTTTATACAGCACCGCCAAATCAACCCGCCCGCTTGCCAGCCATTCGGCAACATAGCCGCTGAACCCTTCCAACACGCGCATCTGAATGCCGGGAAAATCGTTTCTGATCTGCGACAGCAAAGGCGCCAGCAGCACCAGCCCGACCGAGGGTGGCACCCCCAGCGTCACCACCCCTTGCAAGGTGGCGTGGCTGGCGTTCAGGTCTGACCTGATCTGCGCCACATCGGCCAAGATGGCGCGCGCGCGGGTTAGAAAGGTGGCCCCCGCTTCGGTCACCACCACGCCGCGCCCGTTGCGGTAGAACAGGGCAACGCCCAAATCCGCCTCGAGGTCGCGGATGCGGCGGCTTAGGGCGGATTGGGCGATGGTGTGCGCCATGGCCGCTTTGGAAAAGCTGCCCGTCTCGGCGATGGCGATGAAATACTGAAAGTCGCGCAGGTCCATGGCCCTAGCCCCAATGCAAAAGGGCGGGCGGCAGGGTCTCCCCACCGCACCGCCCCCTTAGTGACAGGGCTAAACCCCCAAGTGTCAAGCCATAGTCAGGCTAGCGCGCAGCTTGGTTGTGGCGGGCAGATCAAGGCCCCATTGGTAGCCGTTGGTCACGGGCTTGACGACCACGCCGTAAACATCGCGCGCGTGGTCGGGGGTGATGTAACCATCCAGCAGGTCATCGAGCACCTTGTTCGGGTCGCGCTTTAGGCTGGGCCCATAGCCGCCACCGCCGGGCGATAGATAGGTGATCACATCCCCCGCCTCTGCCCGCAGGCCCGAGATTTTGGCGGGCACGTCGATCGGCGGGGTGTCTTTGGTGTGGTTGTGCATCCGCACCGCAGCCGTGACACCTTCCCCACCGCCAAAGATGCCCCATGGCACATCCTCGTTGCGGTCGCTTTCGTGGGTCATAAAGCCCGGCACCAAGAAGCGCTGCGATTTGACCACGCCCATGCCGCCGCGAAACTCTCCAGCCCCCGGAAACACATCGTCGCGAATTTCGTAGCGGTCGCAGATGACGGGCAGGTGCATGCCCAGATCTTCCAGCGGGTTGTTGCGGGTGTTGCGCATCAACTCTTCAATCGTATCGGGGCCGTCAGATTTAGGGCGTCCGCCCATAGACGCCTCGTTCACCTCGATCAGCACCCAGTAATCGCCGCTGTCGCGCACGCCGGAATAGCTGGCAAACGACAGGCAGGCGGCGTTTCCGGCGGTGCATTTGTCGGGCAGCACGGGGGCCAGCGCTTTGATGATCAGGTCAACGATGCGCTGGATTTGGTTGAACCGCGCCTCACAGGCCGCAGGGGCGATGGGGTTAAAGATGCAGCCCAAGGGGGCCGTCACTTTCACAGGGCGGAAAGAGCCTTCGTTTTGCGGGATGTATTCGGTGTTGGTGTAGGTATCCAACAGCAGCGCGCGAAAGGCGAAGTAGCACGCCACCTTGGTCGAGCCTTCGAAGGGCACGTTATAGGCTGTGGGCACCTGTGGCGAGGAACCCGTCATATCAACCTCGACATCGTCGCCCGTCACGCGCACGGTTACCTTGATCGGCAGATGCACGCCCCTTGTGCGGCCATCGTCGTCAAGGAACCCTTCAGCCACATATTCCCCGTCTGGAATCTTGGCGATTTCGCGGCGCAGCATGCGTTCGGAATAATCCATCAACTGCTTTGACGCTTGTTCCACCGTGGCGCGGCCATAGGTGTCCATCAACTCGCAGAACCGCTTGACGCCCAGTTCTGCGCTGGCGATCTGCGCTTCAAGGTCGCGCATCACCAATCCGGGCACACGGGTGTTGCCGCTGATATAGCGCCACAGCGTGTCGTTGCGCTTGCCCGCTTCGACCAGCTTCAGCCCGTTCAGCAGCATCCCTTCGGCGAACACATCGGGCACGTCGATGATCAAGCCGGGGGTGGCAGCGCCGATGTCTAGATGGTGCGCGGTGTTGGCCGAAAAGCCCACCAGTTCCCCACAATAGAAGATCGGCATGACGATGCCGATGTCGGGCGAATGGCTGGCGCCAAAATAGGGGTGGTTGTGGATCACCACATCGCCTTCGTGCCAGTCTGACAGCGGAATGCTTTTTTCAATGCCGCGCAGATAGCCCGGGATCGAGCCGATGTGCATAGGCGTGGAATCGCTTTCGCACAGCGTGTTGTACTCAAGATCAAACAGCCCCGCCCCCAGATCCTGACTTTCCCGAATGATCGAGGAATACGACATCCGGTACAGCACATTGCCCATCTGTTCTGCGATGGCGTGCAGCGCGCCGCCGATAACTTGCAGCGTGATCGGATCAATTGTCTTGCTCATGGCTTAGGACTCCTTTCCGTTGCGGCTGATCACAATGTCACCCAAGCGCATCACAGTGGCGGTAAAGCCCTTGGGGATCACGGTGGTTGAGTTTGTTTGCGTGACAATGGCAGGGCCTGTCACCACATCGTCGGCTTTAAGTTTTGTCCGGTCAAAGCGCGGGGTTTCCAGCGTTTGGCCATCATCAAAGGTGGTCATGCGGGCGTAAAGGGCCGCATCCGACGGATTCCTGCGCCCGCCTTTTTCCAGCGCGGGCAAGCGTAGGGTTTCGGCAGAGGCGGTGCCGATCACGCGCAGGGTGACAACCTCGACCGCTTGGTCTTCGAACGCATGGCCGTATTCGGTGCGGTGCACGGCATAGAAGGCTTTCGCAACACCTGCCGCGGTTTCGGCGGTAAAGGCCCCTTCGGGCACATCAACCCGCAGCTCAAACCCTTGGCCCACATAGCGGCATTCCGCGATGCGCGAGAAGCGTTGGGCGGCGGCGGGAATGCCGTCGCTATCCAACTGCGCCTTGGCTTCAGCCTGCAACTTGTCAAACACCGCGCCAATCTGGGAAAAGCTGCTGGTGTCACCCGCTTGCAAGATCGACAAAGATGAGCGGGTGAATTCATAGCGCGGTTCTGTCACCAAAAGCCCCATCGCCGCCGTGATACCGGGGTGCAGCGGAGAGATCACGTTCTTGGCCCAAATCGCCTCGCCCAGTGCCACGCCGTGCAGGGGGCCTGCGCCGCCAAAGGCCATCAGGCTAAAGCCGCGCGGGTCAATGCCGCGCGCGACCGAGTTGGACGCAATCGCCAACGCCATGTGATTGTTGATGATGCGCAAAACGCCCAGCGCTGCATCTTTGACTGACAGGCCCAAAGGATCGGCCAGTTTCGATCTAATCGCAGCTTCTGCCAAAGCGGGGTCAATCTTCAGCCCGCCGCCCAAGAACTGCTCTGGGTCCAAACGGCCCAGCACCACTTGCGCATCGGTCACGGTGGGTTCCACCCCGCCCTTGCCATAGCACGCAGGCCCGGGTTCTGCCCCGGCTGAACGTGGCCCAACCCGAAACGCCCCGCCGCTGTCGACATAGGCGATAGACCCGCCGCCTGCGCCAATCGCGTCAATGTCGATCATCGGCACCAGCACGGGCATTTCGGCCACTTCGGTGTCGCGGGGGTTCTTGATCGTCAGGTTGCCATCGCGGATAACCGAAATGTCCGCCGAGGTGCCGCCGATGTCGATCGTGATCACCTGCCCCTGATCGCAAGCTTGCCCCGTCCAACGCCCGCCGATCACACCGCCCGCTGGGCCTGATAGCAACAGGCCCACGGGGTTCTTGCTGGCCTGCTCCACAGTGGAAACCCCGCCGTTCGACTGCATCATTCGAACATAGGCGTTCACGCCTGCATCCCGCAGGCGGCGCTGCAAATTGTCGAGATACCCCGCCGTGCGCGGCCCGATATAGGCGTTCATCGCGGCGGTCGAGAAGCGTTCATATTCCCGCATCGTATTCACCACCTCGCACGAGGCGCAGATGAAAGCGTCGGGCATCACGCGCTTGACGATCTCTTTGGCTTTCAATTCGTGGTCGTTGTTCAAGAACGAGAACAAAAAGCCGATCACCACCGCTTGCAGTCCGCGTTGGGCGAAAAGTTCGGCGGCTTGTTCCACCTCGTCAAGGTTCAGCGGCGTTTCCACGATGCCCGTTGGCGGCATGATGCGTTCGGTCACCGCAATGCGGTTGCGGCGTTTGATCAGCGGGGCGCTTTGCCATGGCACGTCGAATTGCAGCGAGAAGTTGTGCGGCCGTTTGTGGCGCGCCATGTGCAAGATGTCGCGGAAGCCTTTGGTGGTGATCATGCCCACATCGGCCCCGTCGCGTTCGATCACGATGTTGGTGGCAACGGTTGTGCCGTGAAACAGCGCGTCGATCTGGCCGGGTTGAATGCCCGCGATGGCACAAAGTTCGACCACACCCTGCACCACGCCAATCGACTGGTCTTGTGGCGTGCTGGACACTTTGTGCACGAACACCTCTTGCCGACCGTCTGCCCCCACCGCCTCTAGCACGAGGTCGGTGAAGGTGCCGCCGACGTCAACGCCTAACCTGATCATCTTGCATCTCCCTATGGTGAAGGCGCGGCCTTGGGCCGGTGCCTGTTTTGAGTTTCGTTAAGCCCAGACCGCCTGCGCCTCCATGCACAGGCGGCCATCGGCGGCGGCGGTCCAAAGGTGCAGGCCTTCGGGGGTTTCATCGGCGTTGACCGTAAAGGCCGCGCCGTCAATCAGCGGGCTGATGCCGCGAAAGGTGAAGGTGGCGGGTGGAGTGCCGCGCAGTTTTGCCGCGAATTCCAGCATCATCGTGGCTTGCAGCGGGCCGTGAACGACCAGACCTGTGTAGCCTTCGGACGTGACCGCATGATTGCGGTCGTAGTGGATGCGGTGGCCGTTGAAGGTGAGGGCGGAATAGCGAAACAGCAGCACGGGGTCAGCCATAACGCTGTAAGACCAGCGCCCGACAGGGGCCTGCGGGATCATCGGCGCAGGCGCATTTGGGTCGCGCGCGGCGCGGTAGACGATGTCATGCCGCTCGGTCAGGATCAGACCCTGCGGGCCATGAAAGGCATGATCGACCGCCACAAAGCACAGCGTTCCGCTGCGGCCTGTCTTGACCGTCACATCCTGCACCGTTGACTGGCGGGTGATGACATCGCCCACTTTGAAACGGCCCGCCAGATCAATCTTGCCCCCCGCCCACATCCGATGCGGCAAGGGCACGGGCGGCAGCAAACCGCCGCGCTTGGGGTGGCCATCAAGCCCCAGTTGCGACATGGGGCGGGTTTCGGGCGCAAGGCACCAGTGAATGGCCAAGGGGGCAAGCGTGCCCACTTCACGCTGCGGCTGTGGGTCATCCAGCACGGCCAGATAGCCTGCGACCAAGCGGGGGGATACGGTGTCTTGCGCAGTCTCGGTCCGGCCGATCCATTGGCGCAGATGGTCAATATCCAGCAGGGCTTGGGTCATGGGGTAAACTCCACCCGTATGGCGTCGGTGTGTTGGCCCAGTTCGGGCACGGGGCCAGCAACCAGATCGCGGCGTAAGGGCGATACGGCCCCCGCAAAATCCCCGCCCGCCACGTGGCCCACCATTCGGCGCAAGGCAGGGTGGGCGGATAGGTCAGCGACCGTGCTGACGCGCGACCAAGGCAGATCGGCGGCCTCTAGCACGGCAATCATGCCCGCTTGGGTTTGGGCGGCGAAGACGGGGTGAATGATCGCCTCTAGCGCTGCGCGATTGGCGACGCGGGCGGGGTTGTCGACAAAGCGGGGATCGTGGATCAGATCAGGGCGGCGCAAAACGCTGGTGCAAAAGCGCACCCATTCTTGCGGGGCTTGCACCACCGCCACCACCTGCCCATCGCTGCAATCAAACGACCCATAGGGATAAATTGACGCATGGCTAAGCCCCACGCGCGGCGAGTCTTTGTGGGCGTAATCATGATGCAGCAGGGGCACTGACATCAGATCCGCCATCGTATCAAACATGGCGATTTCAATCGCCTTGCCCTTGCCCGTCAGCGCACGTTCCAACAGCGCTTCCAGCACGGCGGCATGGGCTGTCATGCCGGTCGCCACATCGGCCAATGACACGCCAACCTTCACAGGCGTTTCCGCCGTGCCTGTCACAGCGCACATCCCGCTTTCAGCTTGGATCAGCATATCATAGGCGCGCATATCGCGGGCGGGCGTGTCTTGGCCGTAACCCACAATGTCGACGGCGATGATGCGAGGAAAGCGCGCCACAAGGTCAGCCGCACCCAACCCCAGCCGTGACGCCGCACCGGGGGCAAGGTTTTGCACAAAGACATCGGCCTGCGACACCATCGCTTCAATCACGGCGCGGTCGGCTGCGGCCTTTATATCTAGCACAGCGCTTTGCTTGCCACGGTTGAGCCAAGCGAAATAGGCGCTGGTGCCGTGGATGGCGCGGTCATAATGGCGCGCCGTGTCGCCGCTTTCGCGTTCAATCTTGATCACCCGCGCACCAGCATCGGCCAAGCGCACGGTGCAGGTGGGCGCCGCCACGGCCTGTTCGATGGCCACCACCAAAAGCCCTGAAAGCGGTCCAGCCATGTCAATACGACCTTGGCAGACCAAGCACATGCTCGGCCAGATGCGATAAGATCAGGTTGGTTGATATGGGGGCCACTTGATACAGGCGCGCCTCGCGGAACTTGCGTTCGATGTCGTATTCCTCGGCAAAGCCAAAGCCGCCGTGGGTTTGCACGCAAGCCTCTGCGGCGGCCCAAGACGCCTCTGCCGCCAGCATTTTGGCCATGTTCGCCTCGGCCCCGCAATCGCGGCCCGCTTCAAACAAAGATGCGGCGTGTTTCACCATCAACTCAGCCGCGCGCATCTGGGCATAGGCGCGCGCGATGGGGAATTGGATGCCTTGGTTCTGGCCGATCTGACGGCCAAAAACACGGCGTTCATTGGCGTAATCGGTGGCCTTGGTGATGAACCACTTGGCATCGCCGATACATTCCGACGCAATCAGAATGCGTTCTGCGTTCATGCCCGACAGGATGTAGCGAAAGCCTTTGCCTTCTTCGCCAATAAGGTTTTCCGCCGGAACGCGCACGTTGTCGAAAAACACTTCGGTGGTGGAATGGTTCATCATGGTGCGGATCGGGCGGATCGTCATGCCGCCTGCCAGCGCCTGCTTCATATCAACGATGAAAACCGAAAGTCCGTCAGTGCGTTTGGCGACCTTATCTTTGGGCGTGGTGCGGGCCAAAAGCAGCATCAGGTCAGAGTGTTCGGCGCGGCTGGTCCAGACCTTTTGGCCGTTCACAACGTAATGGTCGCCACGCTTTTCGGCAAAAGTGGTGATAGAGGTGGTGTCGGTTCCACTGCCCGGTTCAGTGACGCCAAAAGCCTGCAATCGCAAAGCACCGCTGGCAATCTGCGGCAGATACTGCGCCTTTTGCGCCTCGGACCCGTGCCGCAGCAGGCTGCCCATGATGTACATCTGGGCATGGCAAGCGGCCCCATTGGCCCCCGCGCGCTGAATCTCTTCCAATATCGCCGCTGCCGCCGACAGGCTTAGGCCAGCGCCGCCATAAGCTTCGGGGATCAGCGCCGCCAAGTAGCCCGCCTGTGTCAGTGCCTGCACAAAGGCGGTTGGATAGGCAGCGTCGCGGTCCATTTGCCGCCAATAGGTGGCAGGAAACTGGGCGCAAAGCCGCGCCACGGCGGTGCGGATTTCGGCGAAAGCGTCAGGATCATCGGGTTGCATAGCGGCGACCTTATAAGACAGACCCGCATCAAAAGCCGAAATCCTGCGCCACAGAAGCCGTCAAACCCCGATTTCAGCTATGCCGTTCGGGCATAGCTGAACAAGGTTGCCCTACGCTTCGACGAAAGAACCGCTGCGCGCCAAAGCCTCTTCCTCGGCCGAGAAGTGGGGGGCGTCTAGGGTCGCCTTGGGGTTGAAATGGTATGTTTCCTGCAAAAAGCGCGATGCCAGAATGGCGCTTTCGGCGGCAGGGATGATCTTTTCGGCCCGCTCAACCACCTTTTCCACATGGCCCGTCAAAGCGCCCGACAGTGCCAGTTGGAATTCATCGCGCACAATTGCCAAGTGAGCGGCATGTTTCATGACGCCGTAAATCCGCTGGATTCGGTTGGTTTCCAGATATTCCTGACCAATCGCCGTGGCGCGCGCAATTTCAGAATCAAGGCTGGGCCAGTAACGGCTGGTATAATGCGCCTCTTCATCACGGTGATACCAAGACTCGCTGCGCGCGATCGAGGATGAGACGGTATTATGCAGCTTCCACAGGAACATCCGCAGGCTATGGCCATCGGTGACTGTGTTAAGCTTTTCATGAATGGTCACTTGCACATGGGTAGAATGCGCCTGTGGGCCAAGCAGCAGATATTCAATCGGATACATCTGCACTTCGCCGTTCTTGATCACGTAACGGTTCAGGTGAAAGCGGCAATAGGGGCAGGGATAGACGGTGGCTAGGGCGCCAAAGAAGGCCTTGAATGCTGACGCCCCAGCAGCTTGGTTTTCCGCTGGCAGGTTGGCAACAATCTCGGCACCGGTGTGCAAGAAACGCCACGTGGCTGGCCCGATGAAATAAGGAAAGCTGATGCGCATTTCAGAATCAGCAATATCGCTGCGGCCAAGATAAACGTCGATGAAGGTGACGTATTCTGACAGATACCCCGAATCGCGGCCAAATTCTTCACGCTCGCGGCGCTTTTGCACGCCGTTCAGATAATGACGGCTTAAGCGCCAAGCCTGCTTAATCTCTTGCTTGACTTGGAAAGAACAAGCGGGGAAGTGATCTTGCACGTCAACGGCAAAGGGCAGAAATTCGCCTGCCTCTTTGCAAGTATTGAACCACTGGTTCAAATCGGCTTCGGTTTCGTTGGTAATGGCAGACAGGTCTTCCACCGAGCAAACAGAACACGCGCGCAGAAGTTTAGGCATAAAGTCTTCATACCAATACCGCGTTGGCATGATGGCGCCAGCATAATGCGTGTCGGTATCGTCGATAATTACGCGCTGCCATGTATCAATAAAGGCAACGTCGCCTTCCAAAGCCGTGTCAAATTGATGGCCCGAGATTTCGCGGTGGTCATCCAGATGCCGCAGGCGGTTAAGCTCATGAATTTGCAGGTCTTCAACCGTCAAAGCATTGGGGCTGTGGCCCAATGCAGCGCCTGACAGGATCAATTCAATCGCGGCAGAAACGATCTGGTGGTGATGGTCTAGTTCGGACAATTCATCTTCAAGCTTGGCTTCGGCCAAAAGCATGGCAGGCGTGGCGGCGGTGGCATCCCAATTTTCCATCCGCGCGCGCAATTCATCGGCCGCTGCATTCACCGACATGCGCAAATCCTGCAAAGGTTGCATGGCATCGGGCTGCACTACTCCAAGTGCTTGGTAGTAATCAATTGCTGCATTGGCAAAATTGGCGAAGTTAAAGATCGTATAGGGCAAATCATAGGCGCGCAGGTGGGTTTCGGAATTGGCAGAATAACTGGCCCTGAAACACCGATAGGCCGCCCCCTGCATCAACCGGAAAAAGCCGATTTGCATTTGCAACGGCGAAGTCCCGCCCAGATCGGCCACGGCCTTGGCCGCAAGTTCTGGCTCCAAAGCAAGCACTTTTGGCGTTGCAAGACCCTTTGGCGCTGCCGCTGTATTTTGCACCGATACGCTGCGCTGCGCATGACCGCCGTGATAGGCTTTGGGATGCGCCGAAAATTCCTGTGGCAGGAAGTTTATAAACGCTGTTTCTGACAGATGCTCAGACCCATCAGCGCTAAGTTCAACACCCACCACCTCGGCCTGCGCGGGGGTAAGGTCAAATAACTCTAGCAGCTTGGTGAAATCTTTCAGCGCAACCTGACCTTTGCCAGCAGTCTTAAGCAACCGGTAGGCGACCTGAATGCGAAGGGTTTGGTCGCCGGCCAAAAGTGCTAGAAAACCGTGGAATTGGTCAGCATCCTGAAAGTCGCGCAACCGATAAACCCGCAGCAATTCGCCAACTTCGTTCGGGCCAAGATCAAACTCCTGCGTGCGGCAAGCTGCGACAATAGTCGCTGAAAGGTTTTGCGTGGCGTCAGCCGCCCGCAGCGTTACAAACTGCGACCAAATCGCGTCCAATGTTTCAAGGGTGCAGACTTGGGACATGGCGATGATCTCCTAAAAGGGCGTTGCGGCCTGTATACCCTGTCTTCATGATAAAAGGTCAACACATAGCGCCGGTTTTCGCCAAAGTTTCCATCCCGCGCAGCAGTTGCACAACCCGCGCAGCATGCCCCCTAGGGCCAAGCGGCCAAGGCGGGGCTTGACTTCAAATCTGGCGGGCCCTAGGAGACATCTCACCAGAAAGTGCCCCAATAGCTCAGTTGGTAGAGCACCTCATTCGTAATGAGGGGGTCGGCGGTTCGAGTCCGTCTTGGGGCACCATTTATCCCATCATCCTGACACAAACACGCGGCCCCGCGGGCTAGAACGCTGCTTCATGAAGCGGGTTCAATCGTGGGGGATGAAGCTAAGCCCTACGGCCTTGGGTTCATCCCCCAAGCTTGGGTCAGTGACCGATGTAGCGCTTCAGGGCGGCGTCCACGCCGTGTGTCCAGACAAAATCCAAAGCCTCGGCAAAGCGCGCTACGAAGTCTGCGTTCTGGGCCAAGTCACCGTAGACCTGTTCCATCCCGATCCAAACCGCCGGAGTGCTGCGGGCCGCGTGGGCGCGGGTTTGCAAAGCGTCCCAGTTGGGGTCGTTGGGCGCGATCTGTTCGCCGGCCTCGGTCACACCGTAACAATAGCGGCACCACAGGGCGGACAGCAGGGTTAGGCCCTTGGCCTGATGGCCTGCGGCCAAGGCATCGCGGATAGAGGGGACGATAAACTTGGGCTGGCGGTTTGATCCGTCAAGACACAAGCGGCGTTCGGTATCGGCAACATCAGGGTTCGAAAAACGTTGCAAGATCAGGGATTTATAGGCCAACAGGTCTTGCTGCGGCACGGGGGGCACAATGGGCAGAATCTCGCGCGACTCTACGGCATCCAGAAAGGCATAGATCAGCGGATCGGCCATGGCTTCGTGCACAAAGTGAATGTCTTTCAGCCCGCCGGGATAGGCGATCAGCGCGTGGCCGCCGTTCAGGATGCGGATTTTCATGGTTTCAAAGGCGTGCACATGGGCGGTGAAGGTGGCCCCCACCTTCTCCCAAGCGGGGCGACCTGCGGGGAAGGTGTCTTCCAGCACCCATTGGCGAAAGGGTTCGCAGGTGACGGGCACAGGGTCTGCGCCCAAGCCAAACTCTGCCGCGATGGCCAGTTCGCGCGGGCCAGTGGCGGGGGTGATGCGGTCAACCATGGCGTTGGGGAAGGCGACGTTTTGGTCGATCCACGTGGCAAGATCTGGGTCTGACAGGCGGGCTGTGCCCACCACGGCATCACGCGCAACTTTGCCGTTGCCGGGCAGGTTGTCGCACGACATCACGGTGAAAGGCTGGGTTCCCGCCGCCCTGCGCAGGGTCAGCGCGGCCACAATCGCACCAAAGGCGGTGGCGGGGCGGGTGGGGTTTGCCCCGTCGGCGACAATCTCGGGCGAAGAGGCATCGAACTGGCCACTGGCATCGACGAAATAGCCGCCCTCGGTGACAGTCAGCGAGACGATGCGAATTTCAGAGCGGGTCATCGCGGCGATCAGGCTGGCGTTGTCAGGCTCAACCGGCAGAAAGTCGATCATCGAGCCGATGCGGCGGGCGGATCGGCCTGTCGGATCAAGCTCGATCACGGTGGAAAGGTAGTCTTGCGCCTGCAAAGCCGCGCGCATCCGCGCATCGGGCGCACGCACGCCTGCGCCGATGATGGCCCAATCGTGGTTCAGGCCCATCGCGAACAGGTCATCCATATACACCGCCAAATGGGCGCGGTGAAAGTTGCCAAGGCCGATATGCACGATACCGGCGGTCAGTTTGCTGCGGTCATAGTTGGGTAAAGTTGCTTGCATCGTCATGCCATCCAGTTCCCACCATCGACGCCAAAGCATTGCGAGACGATGTAATCTGCATCGGTCGAGGCTAAGAACACCGCCATTCCGGTCAGGTCTTGCGCCACACCCATGCGCCCAAAGGGAACCGCAGCCCCCACTTCGCGCTTTTTCTGGCCGGGCGCTTTGCCTTCGTACTTGGCGAAAAACGCGTCCACCCCGTCCCAATGCGCGCCGTCCACCACACCGGGGGCGATGGCGTTGACGTTGATTTTGTGCTTGATCAGGTCAAGACCTGCGCTTTGGGTCAGGCTGATCACGGCGGCTTTGGTGGCGCAGTACACGCCCACCAACCCCTCGCCGCGCCGACCGGCTTGGCTGGCCATGTTGATGATCTTGCCACCTTCACCGCGCGCAATCATATGGCGGGCGGCGGCTTGCAGGCAAAACAGGGTGCCTGCCACGTTCACCGCGAACAAACGGTCGTAATCGGCGCGGGTGATTTCGACAATCGGCGCGGCGGAAAACAAGGCGGCATTATTGATCAAGATATCCAGCTTGCCCATCTTTTCAATCACTTGGGCAAAGCTTGCTTCGATGCTGTCGGCTTGGGTTACATCAATCTGAATGCCCAAAGCCTGCGGCCCAAGGTCGGCTGCGGCCTGCGCCACCGCTTGCGCGTTGATGTCAGCCAAAGCGACCCGCGCGCCTTGGGCGATATAGGCGCGGGCGAACTCTAGCCCGATGCCGCGTGCAGCGCCGGTGATCAGCGCGGTTTTTCCTGCCAGTTTCATGCCATAGCCTTTCCATCAGCGCCAAAGCGGTGAACTTTTCCCGCTCTTGGGGCCAGTCGCACCGCGTCACCGTGGCGCAAATGCACCTCGCCCCCCGCGCGCAGGGTGATTGTGCCGACCTGATCTGTGGTGATCTTCAAATAGGTGTCCGACCCCAAGTGTTCAGCCAAGCCCACCACGCCCGACCAGCCGCCCGCTTCGACAATATCCAGATGCTCGGGGCGCACGCCAATTGTGGTGGCGCCCAGCTTTTCGGCTTCGGCCCCCGTGATCAGGTTCATCTTGGGAGAGCCGATAAAGCCTGCAACAAAGATGTTCGCAGGGTGGTTGTAAAGTTCCAACGGCGAGCCTGCCTGTTCGATCCGCCCTGCATTCAGCACAAAGATCTTGTCAGCCATGGTCATGGCTTCAACCTGATCGTGCGTCACATAGATCATCGTGGTTTTCAGGTGCTGGTGCAGTTCGATGATTTCCTGCCGCATCGCCACGCGCAACGCGGCATCAAGGTTTGACAGCGGTTCATCAAACAAGAACGCCTTGGGTTCACGCACAATCGCCCGCCCGATGGCAACGCGCTGGCGCTGACCGCCTGACAATTGGCCCGGCTTGCGGTCAAGATAGGCGGTCAGGTTCAGCACTTTGGCGGCGGCTTGCACCTTGGCTTCTTGCTCAGCGGCACTCATCCCGGCCATTTTCAGCGGAAAGGCGATGTTTTTGCGCACCGACATATGCGGATACAGCGCGTAAGATTGAAACACCATCGCAAGGCCACGTTTGGCGGCGGGCAGATCGGTGGCGTTGACCCCGTCAATCTGAATATCGCCTGCTGTCACATCTTCTAGCCCCGCAATCAACCGCAGCAAGGTTGATTTGCCGCAGCCTGATGGGCCTACGAACACCGCAAACTCGCCATCTTGGATGGTCAGGTCGATGGCGGGGATCACATCCGCTTCGCCAAAGGTTTTTCGCACAGATTTAAGCGTGATATGTCCCATAATGCCTCACTTCACCGCGCCAAAGGTTAGGCCACGGACGAGTTGTTTCTGGCTGAACCAGCCCAAGATCAGGATCGGCGCAATGGCCATGGTAGAGGCCGCCGAAAGTTTTGCGTAAAACAGCCCCTCTGGAGAGGAGTAGCTGGCGATGAACTGTGTCAGGGGGGCTGCGTCATGCGTGGTCAGTTGCAAGGTCCAAAACGCCTCGTTCCATGCCAGAATGACGTTCAACAGCAGGGTTGAAGCAATGCCCGGCAGCGCCATCGGGGTTAGCACATAGATGATTTCGCTGCGCAAACTCGCCCCGTCCATCCGCGCGGCTTCAAGGATTTCGCCGGGGATTTCCTTGAAATAGGTGTACAGCATCCACACCACGATGGGCAGGTTGATCAGCGTCATCACCGCCACCAGCCCCAAGCGGCTGTCCAGCAGACCCATGTTTTTGAAGCCCAAATACATCGGGATCAAGACACCCACGGCGGGCATCATCTTGGTTGATAGCATCCACATCAGCAAATCTTTGGTCCGCCGCCCCGGCACAAAGGCCATGGCCCAAGCGGCGGGAATGGCAATGGCGAGTGCTAACAGCGTTGACCCGACCGAGATCACGACCGAATTGAAGAAGTGAAGCGCGTAGTTTGAACGTGTCTGCACCTCGGCATAGCTTTCAAAACTCCAGACCGAGGTGAGCATATCCCAAGGCGATTTGATCGCATCGCCTTCGGAATGAAAGCTCATCAAAACCGTCCACAGGATGGGAAAGAAGATCAGCAAGCCAATCCCCCAAGCCAGAAGCGTGACGGTGGTTTTGGCAGCGGTGGTGGGTTTACGGGCCATGGTCATGCGTCCAAGTTCTTGCCAATCATCCGCATCACAAAGACCGCGACGATGTTGGCCAAAATAACCGCCACGATGCCGCCCGCCGAAGCGCCGCCCACATCGTTGTCGTATAAAGATTGCAGCGCCACCTGATAGGTGATCGTCGTTGTCGCCGTGCCCGGCCCGCCATTGGTGGTGACAGCGATTTCGGCATAGATCGACAGCAAGAAGATCGTTTGTATCAAGATGACAACCGTGATGGCACGGGTCAGATGCGGCAGGGTCAGGTAGATAAAGCGGCTCAGGCGTCCTGCGCCGTCCATCTCGGCGGCTTCTTGTTGCTCGCTGTCCAGCGATTGCAGAGCGGTCAGCAAGATCAGCGTGGCAAAGGGCAGCCATTCCCAAGACACGATCCCGATGATCGAGGCCATGGGCGCATGGCCCAGAAAGTCAAACGGTTCTAACCCCAAGCCCTTGGCGATATGGGCGAACATCCCGTTCACGGGGTTCATGAACATATTCTTCCACACCAAGGCCGACACCGTGGGCATTACAAAGAACGGCGCAATCACCATGATGCGCACAATCCCTTGGCCCCAAAACGGCATGTTCAACAGCAAGGCAAGAAGGATCCCGCCGATCACGGTGACGATCAAAACGCCACCCACCAGCACGATCGAATTCCAGATCGCTTCCATAAACGAACGATCGGTCAGAAAGTAATAGTAATTGTCAAACCCCGCCCAGCCTTGGCGGTCGGGATACAGTTGGTTGTAGATCAAAAAGCTGAAGTAAATCGTCGTCACCAACGGCACGATCATCCAGACAAACAACAGTCCGACCGAGGGGGCCACCATCAAACGTGCGGCCATACGGGAATGTTGGGTTGCCACGGCAAACCTCCGGTTCGGGTGCAATTTCGGGAATAGACTAAGCGCTTTGGCGCGGGCAGAAAAGGCAAAGGGGCCACCCCTTGAAAGACGGCGGCCCCTTTGTTGGTTACTTGATGTAACCGGCTTTGGTCATTTCGGTCGTTGTCAGCTCTTGGGCTGCGGCCAAGGCATCAGCTGCCGTGGTCGTGCCAGCCAAAGCGGCCGAGAATTGCTGGCCCACTTCGGTTGCGATCCCTGCAAACTCAGGAATAGCCACGAACTGCACGCCAACATAAGGCACTTCATCCACGGTCGGATGCGTCGGGTCAGCCGCGTTGATGCTATCCAGCGTCATCTTGGCGAAGGGAACCTTGGCATATTCGGGGTTGGCATACAGCGAGGTGCGCGTGCCCGGAGGAACGTTGGCCCAGCCTTCTTTCGAAGCGACCAGTTCCAGATAGGCGGGGTTGGTTGCCCAGTTCACGAAAGCCTTAGCTGCAGCTTCTTTCTGCGTGCCTGCCGGAATGGCCAAAGACCAAGCCCACAGCCAGTTGCCGCGCTTGCCCAGACCATTGTCGGGGGCCAAAGCGAAGGCCATCTTGTCAGCAACGGTGCTGTCTTTGCCCGTCACGAACGAAGCAGCCACGGTCGCGTCGATCCACATGCCGCAATGGCCTTGTTGCATCAAAGCGAGGTTTTCGTTGAAGCCGTTGTTCGAGGCACCGGGGGGGCCGTAGTCGTTCATCAGGTGCAGATAGAAGGCCAGCGTGTCAGCCCAAGGCTTCTGGTCGAACTGGGGCTTCCAATCCATGTCGAACCACTTGGCGCCAAACGAGTTGGACATAGCCGTCAGGAAGGCCATGTTCTCGCCCCAGCCGGCTTTGCCACGCAGGCAGATACCGTACTGTTCTTTCGACTTGTCGGTCATGGCCGCAGCGGCCTTTTCGATGTCGGTCCAAGTGGGTGCGTCGGGCATGGTTAGGCCAGCGGCGTCCATCAGGTCTTTGCGGTACATGACCATCGAGCTTTCGCCGTAGAAGGGCGAGGCGTACAGGTGGCCATCCACCGTCAAACCGCCAGCGATTGCGGGCAGCAGGTCGGCTTTGTTGTAATCTTCCGGCAGATCGTCCAGCGACACCAGCCAGCCTTGCTTGCCCCAGATCGGAACTTCGTAGGTGCCGATGGTCAACACGTCAAACTGACCGCCTTTGGTGGCGATGTCGGTTGTGACTTTCTGGCGCAGGACGTTTTCTTCCAGCGTCACCCAGTTCACATGGATGTCGGGGTTCTTGGCGTAAAAGTCATCCATCAACCCTTGCATCCGGATCATGTCGCCGTTGTTCACGGTGGCCACAGTGATCTCGGTCGTCTCAGCCATCGCCATGCCCGTCAGGGCAAGCGCAGCCGTTGCGCCTAGCAGCGCGCGCAGCGTCATCGTCATTTGTATCCTCCCAGATCAGCGAGTGAGCATTTCATCGCTTAGTGGTTAATTGCTCATAACTGGATGCGATCCGTCAAGCCCTTTTAATTGCTGCACCTGCAAAGGGTTACAGCGCTAAAATGGCGCTTGCGGTGGCTTCTTCAGTGACCAAGCCGTTGATAATGCGTGATTGCAGCGCCGCAGCAATCGCGCGCACTTTGCTGGGGCCAGCAGCGATTCCCACCGCCATTCGGGCCAATCCTTGTTCCACCCGCACCCCGCCAGTGCGCCGGTTTGTGCCAACGTCAAGATAATTGCCCTGCGAATCATAGACCCAACCGGCCACTTCGCCGGTCGCCCCTGCCGCCTGCATCTCGTCAAGTTCGGCGCGCGAAACAAAGCCGTCTGCCAGCAGCGGCGCATCATTTGACATCTGGCCGACACCGACAAAAATCACATCCGCCGAGCGCGCCAGATCAACCACTTTGCGCACCGGCCCCAGCGCGTGAAACGCTGCATTCTCTTCGGGGGTCGGAGAGATCACGGGCACGGGCATGGGATAATGCGGCGCGCGCACTTTATCGGCGATGCGCATGACAACATCGAAGAAACTGGCTGACCCATCAGGCGCGATATTGCCGATCATCGACACCAAACGGTGTTGGCTGGCATCCACCGTCTCCATCGCGTCAACCATGCCGCGCATACTGCGCCCTGTGCCAAGGGCGATCACCTTGGGTTCAGGCATCCGCAACACCCGTTCCAGTTCAGCCGCAGCGGCGGGCGAGGTGGCGCGCACCAAATCCCCCCCCGTTCCCGGCGAGGGCGCAACCCGACAGCGCGTCAGCCCGTAACGGTCGGTCAGTTCCGCTTCCAGTGTCAGGCAAGCGCCGATGCGGTGCGACAGGCGCACTTGAATCAAGCCTTCCGCCACAGCGCGGCTGACCAAGCGCTGCGCCCTTTGGCGCGACACGCCCAGCTCGGACGCGATCTGATCCTGTGTTAGCCCGCCCAGATAATACAGCCACCCCGCGCGCGCCGCTTCATCGTGCAACGAGGGTTCGGCGGGGGCTGTCGTAAGAATGCGCGCCATCAGGGTCTCCGCAAAAGGGCTGGGGATAGGGTGAAGAAATCGGCGAAACGGTCAAAGTGCAGGGTCGCGCGGGCATCTTCGGGCGCATCCAAACTTTGGCCCGCAAGGTGGCTGCCGCCGGTAAAGCGCCACACCTGCATGCCCGCCGCAATGCCAGCGCGCACGCCGTTCAGACTGTCTTCGATCACCAGACAGCGGTTTGGGGCCACCCCACGTTGCTGCGCTGCGTGCAAGAACAAATCCGGCGCAGGCTTGCCCCGCGCCACCATAGAGGCGGTGTAAAGCCCATCGCCCACCAGCCGATCCAACTGCACAATCTCTAGCGACCGCGCGGCACGTTTGGGGCTGGATGACGTTGCCACACACCACGGCAGGGCCAAGTCTTGCAACACTTGGCTTACATCGGGCATCACCGTCAGGCCCTGCTCAAACGCTGCCATCAGACGGCTTCGGTAAGCGTCTTCAAACTCTGCCGGCAGATCCAAGCCAAACTCACGCCGGATTTGCGCCATGACGGTGGGGTAACTGCGCCCCAAGAAGTGCTGCGCGACATAGGCCATGTCGATGCGCACCCCCAGATCGGCCAAGGCCGCCACCAACATGCGCGCGCTGATGATTTCTGAATCAATCAGCACGCCATCACAATCGAAGATGACCAGATCAATACCATCTTGATGCATCACCCCCACCTTTCATGGCGTTATGGAAACAGACATTCCCCAAACGGCTTGCCGCTTGCGGGCAAAGTCGCCTAGATATGTCGGGGGATCAAGGTGTTTGCGCCAAACCGCAAGACGAAGGGCGCGCAGAGCGGTAGCGCCTTCGGGGTTAAGGTGGTCGATCCTGTAAAGGGTTGAGGCGTAAAACAGAAGATTTCCGTTGTCAAAATCGCCTTCGCGGGCATCGCACCCTAGATTCGCCCCGATCTTTGGAATGGCCTTGGGGGGCGGTTCGCGTCATTATACACGACAAATGTTGACAGTCTTTTGTCAGCCGATGTGCTGATCGTGGGCAGCCCTGTCTACAAGGGCAGCCATTCTCTCCCGCGCTTCTGGCGCGGTTGATCGAGGTCAATCTGCCCCGCCCACGTGACCGCAGCGACAGCGACTTTGTCGCGATGCGGCGCAGATTGATGGCAGAGTTTGGCCTTTGCACGCCCTTGCAAGACACGGCTGCGCGCGAAGGCCATTAGATAAGTTCGCCGTTTATTGGATTTCACGGCACGCAATCCTAAATGAGGTGCATGAAAAACGCCCAAACCTGTGTTCTGTACAACGCCACCTGTCCTGTCTGTAACTTCGAGATACAGCATTATGCCCGCTATGCCGACAAAACGGGCCTGCCGATCCGGTTTGATGATTTGAACTCGGATGCGCGCGAAGAATGGGGGCTGGCTGCGGATGCAGCCGCAAGGCGGCTTTATGTGCTGCACGACGGCCAGATTACATCGGGCATTCCAGCCTTTCGGGTGCTTTGGGCGCAAATGCCAAGGTATCGGTTTGCGGCGTGGGTGGTGGGTTTGCCGGGGGTGTTTCACCTTGCCTGCGCGACATATGACCATGTTCTGGCCCCGATCCTCTACGCCATGCACCTGCGCCGTCAGCGCCAAAAGACCAGCCCGAAGGTGGGCTAACCTTGGGCTCTGATCCGCCACCAGATGACACGGGCATCGCCGTGCCCAGCGGGCGCGCTGCGCGGTTCGTGCAGTTTGGCCGCATCGCATCGGGCATTATGGGCGGCGTCGCGGCGGGGGGCCTGCGGGCCTTGGCAAGTGGCAAACGGCCTGATCTGGCAGAGTTGCTGTTAACCCCCGCCAACACCCTGCGCCTGACACAGGGCCTGTCGCATCTGCGGGGCGCTGCGCTAAAGCTTGGGCAAATGCTGTCGATGGATACAGGGCTGCTGTTGCCCGACGAGTTGACCGCAATCTTGGGCCGAATGCGCGATGACGCCCGCCATATGCCGCCAAAACAGTTGCAAGCCACGCTGAATGCCGAATGGGGGGCGGAGTGGTACACCCACTTTGCGCGCTTCGATGTGCGCCCGTTTGCCGCAGCCTCGATCGGGCAGGTGCATCGGGCTGTAACGCGCGACGGGCAGGACCTGGCGATCAAGGTGCAGTATCCCGGCGTGCGGGCCAGCATTGACAGCGATGTAACCAATATGGCCACCCTGCTGCGACTGCCCGGCCTTGTGCCGCGCGGGATGGACCTTGCGCCACTGCTGGCAGAAGCCAAGCGCCAATTGCACGCCGAGGCCGACTATCTGGCCGAAGCGCAGCATCTATCGCGGTTCGGCGAGGTGCTGGGCGGGTCTGAAATGTTCGTGCTGCCACAGTTGCACCCAGCCCTTTGCACGCCGCAGGTCTTGGCCATGACTTTTGTGCACAGCGCCCCGCTCGAGACTTTGGAAAACGCCCCGCAGGCCCTGCGCGACCGTGTTGCCACCGCGCTGATCGACCTTGTGCTGCGCGAGTTGTTCCACTTCGGGATGATGCAAACCGACCCCAACCTTGCGAACTATCGCTACGACCCGAAAACAGGCCGCATCGTGCTGCTCGATTTCGGCGCAGTGCAGCCCATCGCCCCGCAATTGGCCGCCGATTTTCGGACCCTTGCGGGGGCAGCGCTCAACAGCGGGGCGGATACCACGCGCGCGGCGATGCTGCGCATTGGGTATTTCGACCAAGCCACAGCCCCGCATCATCAGGCGCTGATCCAGTCGATGTTTGAAGCGGCGATGGCACCGTTACAACAAGAAACGCCGTTTGATTTTGGCCAAAGTGATCTGCTGGAACGCTTGCGTGACATGGGCCTTGCCATCGGCCAAGACCGCGACCTTGCCCATGTGCCCCCTGCCGCGACACTGTTCTTGCACCGCAAGATCGGGGGCATGTACCTGATGGCCGCCAAGCTAAAGGCCCGCGTCGCGCTGCGCCCACTGGTCGCTGCGTATTGCGACGATGCCACCACACCGCCCCGCATGGAATGAACCGATGACAGACCTGATCGCAACCCGCACCCAAGGCGAAAAGATCATGGCGGCCTTCACCCCGCGCATGGGGCGGCGCTATGCCAATGGCCGCAACACCGACAACGGCCCCGGCGCGCCTCAGGCGGTGTCGCTGCTGTCGCCCTATGTCCGGCGCAGATTGGTGCTAGAGCAAGACCTTGTCGCCGCAGCGCTTGCCGCCCATGGGCCAGAGGAGGCAGAAAAGTTTATCCAAGAGGTGATCTGGCGCGGCTATTTCAAGGGCTGGCTGGAACACCGCCCGCAGGTGTGGGACAGCTACCGCATCGGGCTAGAGGCTGACCTTGCAGCGCTTGATCGTGACCGCCGTCTAAGGCGCGATGTGGACCGCGCCATGAACGGCCAGACAGGGCTGGAATGTCTTGATGCTTGGGCCAACGAACTGGTGCAAACGGGCTATCTGCACAACCATGCAAGGATGTGGTTCGCCTCGATCTGGATATTCACGCTGCAATTGCCGTGGCGTTTGGGGGCGGATTTCTTCTATCGCCACCTGCTTGACGGCGATGCCGCGTCAAACACGCTGGGATGGCGTTGGGTGGCGGGCCTGCACACGCGCGGCAAGCCCTATCCCGCCGATGCCCAAAACATCGCCACCTTCACAGCCCAACGCTTCACCCCGCGCGCCACAGATCTGGCCAAGGTCACACATGGGCTTGAGGCGAGCGAGCCTGACGGCCTGCCCCCCGCACGCCCCCTGCGCCCCTTCACGGCCCCAAAGCCCGGCCAACCAACGGCCTTGCTGATCACAGACGAGGATTGCCGGATCGAAGATTTCGACCTTGCAGCGCTGGACATTCGCACGACCGCCACGCTGGCGACCAGCGCCCTACGCTCGCCCCTGCGCGTGTCCGATCTGGTCACACGGTTTGAAGCCGACGCCTTGGCCGATGCGGCGCTGCGAACGGGCAGCCAGCCCAAGGCCCTGCAGGCGACCAACCCCGCCGCCTTGGCCAAATGGGCGGCCGCGGCAGGTGCCACACAGATTGCCACCGCCTACATCCCGCGCGGCCCGCTGCGCGATTGGCTAGACCAAGCTGGCCCACCCTTGGCGGCCCAAGGGCTCACCCTGTGCGAATGGCAGCGCGACTGGGACGCCGCAATCTGGCCCCACGCCACGGCAGGGTTCTTCAAGGTAAAGCAGAACATCGGGCAGATATTAGATAAAGCGCTGCCCAACACGCCGATGTGACTATGGGGCGATGCTGACCTGTTTAACGCTTGAGCGGCAAGACGGCCTTGCGATGGCGAATTATTTTGGCTTCGGTACCCCGAAATTTGGCATCTAATCCAACGCCATTTCGGCAACGCCTACGATGAAGTGGTTGCCCACTGTCACGGAAATATGTACATTAATCAACTGGTAAATACTCCACCTTCATAGGTTGAAGAGGACTAATTTTATGATCTCGCATCAAGATAAATTCGTTCTCGTGCGACCTCAAGGGGGTTTAAATGACACGCTGAAGCAAATCGAAACTTGCTGTCAGTATGCGGAGTTTACTGGAAGAAAAGTGGTTGTTGATACCAAATATACGGGCTCTAGCACTTTTCACGATAATTTCTCTAACTATTTTGTTTCCCGTCAGCGTGGATTAATTCTCGATACATTTGAGCTAGATCTTGAAAATTTCACGGATGTCTTCCCAACTTTTCTATCGGGTCGGTTAATGGAGTATCGCACAAACCAGAAACCGGTGAATGGGTTTTACCGAGACTTGGAAAATGGAGAGCCAATTACCTTCGATTTTCAAAAAAATTACCCGGAGCGCGTTGTTGTGCATCATCAATTGGGTGGGGGCGACAGTAGCCCCTTTTTTCACCGCGCTGTTTTGAGTCAGCGACTATGCGAAGACCTTTCAGCAAGATTGAAGCGATTGGCGCCGCATTATTTTGGCATTCACATCAGAAACACAGACTATGAGTCCGATTTCCAAGCATTCATTAAAGATTTAACGGCAAGAAAATATTTTTTAAATCGCAGAGTTTTCTTGGCGACGGATAGCGAAGACGCACTTCAGTACTTTAAAGAAAATGTAACCGACGCCCTTTATGTCGAATTAACTCAGGCCGATGTTAAGGGTAATCAGCCCCTACATACGCGCAACGTTGACGATCCGCATTATTGGACAAAGAGTAACTCCGAAGCGATTCTCGATCTTCTGACGTTGGCTTACTCTAATAAAATTCTGGCTGCGCCCTTGGAAAATTTTACTTTGATAACAGGAAAAAATTTCAACAAAATAATGTATTCTGGATTCGTTCAACTCGCGATGCGCTTGCAATCTAATCGTCCGCTCTTGACCCGGTTCACGGGTATTTCTGGCTGGCTAGACTTATGATGATCCGCAGTTTTAAAATTACTCTTTCTAGTTGGATGGCTCTAAACAACTAAAGAACAGTGGTCATCACTCCATTTTAAGCGGGGTGCATTTTTAGAACTTACGCGGCCATTTTCAGTTTCATTGCAGGTGTTATGCCACCGAAGCCCATGTTGGGTCGGTCGGGGTTGATCAGCGTCCAAGCCCGCAAGATCGGCGGCGTGCACCACACCGTGACCCTATGGGAAAGCGAAGCAGCAATGCGCGCCTATCTGGTCACTGGAGCGCATCTTGGTGCGATCAAGGCCTTCCACAGGCTTGCCACGGGCCGCACAATTGGCTTTGAGTGTGAAGCACCGCCCACATGGGCGCAGGTGCCGGACCTTTTGGCCTCCAAAGGTCAGATCGTGAAACCACGAGCTACATCTTGACGAGGGCTTCGTGGTGCCACTCACTCGATAAAGGCGGCTTGGAATTTCGGGCGTGGTCTTGCAAAATCCGACGGCATCGTGGTGCCTATCGCCACATGTTGGTTACAGCGGTTTCGGGCTTTGGGCAGCACAAGCTGAACAATCCCATCGGAACTTGCATCCGATTAAGGCAAAGCGTGTAGCCAGCGCCAGAGGCCTCCCAGAGTGGCGTCGTTTCGCAACTTATGCCTACCTTTCCCCTACGGCATCAGCCGACGCGAACGATTTTGGCGGTTCTGTGGGCCGAGAAGCGGTTCAAGAGTGCGATGCAGATCTCGACTTCAGCGGTGCTGCAGTTCGGATATCTTGCGACGATGCGTTCGCCAAAGGCCGTCAGGCAGCGCATCTTTGCCTCGATCCGGCTGCGAAAATGGTATCGGGTCCACTGCTTCCAGAATGCCCTGCCATTGTTTCGTGTAGCACGCAGGGTTTCGTTTCTAGCGAGTGCGGCCGGGCAATCCTCCGTCCACGGAAGACCGTTCTTGCGGATCGGGATGATCGCTGTGGCCTGCCGATCGATGATGGCGGTATAGCAGCGGCGGATTTTATCGCCACCATTGCCGCGCCGATACGGGATCTGGACAGCTAATGTTCTTTGCGGTCGCCAGAGGGTGGTGTCGTCGGGTACCGCCCACTCCATTTCCACCATCTTGAGCAGACGGGCCACCGTCCCGGTCGTTTGCCGAAGCGGCAGCTTGAACAGCACCTGGATGCTCAGACATACTGGATCGCGCATCCAAGAACACCACAAGGTAACCGGGGCAGCCGTCATGCGGCGCGAGCCAGGTCATCTCCTTGTCCAGCCAGATCAGCAGCGACCCGCGCCTGCGCAAAGACGCTGAGTAGCTGGACCAGTACGTCGTGCGATAACTGGCGAGCGATGGCTTGCTTCTGCAACACGTCTAACCGCATGGATTCGCGATGTGAATCCTCGACGGTCAGAGTTCTGCAACAAGCCCACTGTGGGCGCAATTTTAACATTATAGCCATAGATCTTACAAAGAACAAAGACACGACCGACAACTTTAGCGTTCAGACTTTCTGTGTTAAAATCGTGACCGAAATTTTCGATCGGGATCTGCCAGTAACTTCCGGCAAGAGGACTGTGCATCGTGGCGGTGCATCGATTGGGTGTCTTGACCACGTTCAAACTCCAAGCGCCCGCTTGGACGATCTCGCACCGGTGTTTCGGGCGCCATAACCATTGCATTTGACTAAGAATCGAATTAGTTTTATTTTATCGATATGGGGATCTTCATGAAAAATTTAACGTTTGCGAAGCTCTTAGGTCTCCTTGTATTGCTTTTTGTCTTGGTGCTGTCATTTCCGGGCGGCAACCCCGCAAACTTGTTCAAGGGGTCCAACCTCAGCCCGGAAATTATGCTGATGCGCGCGGGGGATAGCGTGCTATCGCATTTTCCAGCGCTGGTTCGGGCGCACATAGATGTTGCAAATGTTGAAGCACTTTTCGACAATGAAGAGGTCAAGCGCCCGGACAATCCAGGCGGCTGGGCACATTACCGCCATATGCAACTGGCGTCGGACAAAAAAGGAACGATTGCTCCGGATGGGCTGTTCAAGGCCCATAAAGCGCGGCGCAAAATTGTCGCAAAATCGACTGCGGCATCATCCCAATCGGGGCTTGCCGGTATTGGTCCGTCGCAGTGGACGTGGATCGGGCCAGGAAATCAAGGCGGCCGAATACGTGCGATCTTGATCCACCCGACCACATCCTCGACCCTATGGGTTGGCAGTGCCGGGGGCGGAATTTGGAAGTCAGTGGATTCGGGCGCAAGCTGGGCCCCAGTGCAAGATTTTATGGCCAATTTGGCCGTGACAAGCCTTGGCATGGCAGCAAATACACCTTCGGTGATGTATGCCGCGACAGGTGAGGGTTTTTTCAACTTTGACGCGTTGCGCGGTTCGGGGATTTTCAAGTCCTCTGACAGCGGCGTCACATGGAGCAGGTTGGCCGCAACGGATCCCGCATCAAATGCAGATTGGTATTACGTAAATCGCATCGCCACCCACCCCACCGCATCGGGTGAATTGCTGGCAGTTACGAATGGCGGCATCTACCGCAGCGTGACGTCTGGGTCTGCTTGGACCAAAACGTCGACTTATGGTAACATTACTGACGTCCAGTTTGCCCTAGACAATAGCAACCGTGTTCTTGCCAGCGGTGGGAGTGGCCCGGTTCTGTATAGTTCCGATAGCGGCGCAACCTGGACTGCGTCGAACCTGAACCTATCCGCACGGGTCGAAATTGCCTTCGGAAGCGGTGGCGTGGCCTTTGCCGTGGCCGATCAGAACAGTGGTACCATTTACAAATCATTGAATTACGGGGCAACGTGGTCTTTGGTTTCCACGCTGGGGCATTTGAGTGGGCAAGGATGGTACGCAAATACAATTTGGGTTGATCCGTCCAACAACAACAATCTGATCGTCGGTGGGTTGGACCTTTGGCGTTCATCCAACGGCGGTGCAAGTTTCGCGCAGATTTCGAATTGGCAATATGGCGGCCAATACGGTCCGTCAGCCCATGCTGATCATCATGCCATAGTGTCGGTGCCCGAGTATAACGGGTCAAGCAAGAAAGCGATTTATTTTGGCAACGACGGTGGATTGTACCGCGCCGACGATGTGACGGCGGTTGATCAATATGGAACGGGGTGGATCAATCTTAACCACGGCCTTGGTGTTACCCAATTTTTTGGCGGTGCCGGCCACGATGGTGTGAACGGCCGGATTGTCGGCGGAACGCAAGACAACGGTGATCTGTATTACCCCGGTACCGGCACCGATTGGGGTTTGCTGTCGGGCGGCGACGGTGGTGAATCGGCAATTGACCCAACGGACGGAAATTACACCTACGGTGAATACACTTACCTTGATATCCATCGTGCGACCAATGGAACCGGGCCTGCACAGGATATAACTTATGGCCTGTCTGACGCCAACGATCCATACAATGCGCTCTTCATTGCACCGTTTGAAATCGACAAGGCGACACCCACGACAATGTGGGCTGGCGGCACACATCTTTGGCGTACGACCAATCTGAAAGGTGCCACCCCAACTTGGTCTAGTATTTACAGCGCCAACGATTACATCAGCGAAATAGCGTTGGGGAGTTCGACAAACCTTTGGTTTGGAACCACCTCTGGCAACGTGTACAAAAGCATTAATGCAACAGCGTCTTCGCCCACTTTTTCCCTGCGCAACAGCGGTCTTCCTGCATGGCGTGCGGTCCTATCGCTTGCGGTCGATAAGGTATCAAACGACACAGTATACGCCGGTTTCGGCGGCTTTGAATCCAATAACTTATGGAAAACAATCAATGGCGGGACGTCGTGGGCGTCAGTTTCTGCCGCGCTTCCCGCAGTGCCCGTCTATGCGATCGAGACCCAGCCGGGAAACCCCAATCGCGTTTATATAGGAACTGAGATTGGTATTTTTTCAAGCGAGGACGCTGGCTCGACCTGGAGTGCAACAAATGACGGTCCGGCAAACGTTGCTGTGTTCGATCTGTTTTGGCTGAACGCCCAAACGTTGGTGGCCGTCACGCACGGGCGCGGGATGTTCAAGACGACGGTGACGTCCGGCAGCACCTATTCGCTCGCCTATACCAAAGCGGGAACCGGATCGGGCACGACATCGTTCTCACCATCAGGTACTCAGTCCAGTTGTGCCGCAAGTTGCAACAATAACTACGCGTCAGATACAGTCGTTACGCTCAGTGCAACGCCGTCTGCGGGTTCTACCTTTGCAGGCTGGACCGGCGGATGCAGCGGAACAGGCACCTGCCAATTGACCATGTCGGCTGACAAGGCGGTCACAGCGACGTTCACCAACTCGCCCACCTATGCCGTCACCTATACCAAAGCGGGAACCGGATCGGGCACGACCCTGTTTTCGCCTGTCGGCACGCAATCAAGCTGTGCCGCAAGTTGCACCAACAGCTACCCGCCGGGCACTATTGC
This sequence comes from uncultured Rhodobacterales bacterium, assembly GCA_903873585.1. Classification (GTDB taxonomy): domain Bacteria; phylum Pseudomonadota; class Alphaproteobacteria; order Rhodobacterales; family Rhodobacteraceae; genus Stagnihabitans. Next base: position 966 of record CAIQOV010000043.1, on the reverse strand, counting down.
GACGCTTAGCGCCGCTCCGGCTGCCGGTTCGACGTTTGCTGGCTGGTCGGGTGGATGTTCGGGAACAGGCGATTGTCAGGTGACCCTGTCTGCCGCCCAATCGGTCACGGCGACATTCACAGCAGTGCCCACTTTTGCAATTGCCTACACCAAAGCTGGTACGGGATCTGGCACGATATCTTTCTCAACCTCTGACGCGCAGTCCAGCTGTGCGACAAGCTGCTCTAAGAGTTACACCTCAGGCAGCGTTGTGATGCTAAATGCGGCACCGAATTTCGGATCGACGTTTGCAGGTTGGTCGGGTGGATGCACGGGAACCGGTACATGTTTGGTGACACTGACCGCCGCTAAGGCAGTCACGGCGACATTCACCCTTTCGACCTCTTATGCGATCACGTACACTAAAGCTGGCGCCGGATCGGGCACAACAAATTTCGCGCCCACCGGATCGCAGGCCAGCTGCAGTGCGAGTTGTTCCAATAGCTATGCGTCCGGCAGTGTTGTAACGCTGAGCGCGGCGCCGGCCTCGGGGTCGACCTTTGCCGGATGGTCGGGCGGCTGCACGGGAACCGCCCCGTGCCAGTTGACTTTGTCTGCCGCCAAAGCAGTCACGGCGACGTTCAACCTTATTCCGATTTACGCGATCACCTACACCAAGGCCGGGACCGGAACAGGCACCACATCATTCTCGCCAACCGGCACGCAGTCCAGCTGTGCAGCAAGTTGCTCTAACAGCTACACGTCGGGCACTGTGGTGACGCTAAGTGCCACCCCCGCCACCGGATCAACCTTTGCCGGATGGTCGGGCGGATGTACCGGAACTAGCACTTGCCAGTTGACATTGTCAGCCGCCAAAGCTGTCACCGCTACCTACAACCTTTTGTCGTCCTACGCGATCACCTACCCCAAGGCCGGGACCGGAACAGGCACCACATCATTCTCACCAACCGGCACGCAGTCCAGCTG